>NZ_OZ253945.1:3640000-4283260 GCF_965267305.1 Hyphococcus sp.
ACCTGAAACTGAACGCTTACAAGCAGTCGGAGGGCCTTTATGGCCTGACGGCGTACCTTTTGTATAATGGGTCAGCGACTTAGTCTCTCTAGCAAGCTTAAGCCGATAGGCGTAGGCGCAGCGAAAGCGAGTCTGAATAGGGCGATTTAGTTAGAGGGATTAGACCCGAAACCCGGTGATCTAGATATGAGCAGGATGAAGGTAAGGTAACACTTACTGGAGGTCCGAACCCGTACTTGTTGAAAAAAGTTGGGATGACTTGTGTCTAGGGGTGAAAGGCCAATCAAACCGGGAGATAGCTGGTTCTCCGCGAAATCTATTTAGGTAGAGCGTCGCACGAATACCCTCGGGGGTAGAGCACTGGATGGGCTATGGGGGCTTACCGCCTTACTGATCCTAACCAAACTCCGAATACCGAGGAGTACTATGCGGCAGACACACTGCGGGTGCTAAGGTCCGTAGTGAAAAGGGAAACAGCCCTGACCGACAGCTAAGGTCCCCAAGTCATGGCTAAGTGGGAAAGGATGTAGGGATCCCAAAACAACCAGGATGTTGGCTTAGAAGCAGCCATCATTTAAAGAAAGCGTAACAGCTCACTGGTCTAAATAAGGGTCCCCGCGCCGAAAATGTAACGGGGCTAAAGCCATGCACCGAAGCTTCGGGCGTGATTTATCACGCGGTAGCGGAGCGTTCTCTAAGCCGATGAAGTCGGACCCGCGAGGGCCGATGGAGGTATGAGAAGTGAGAATGCTGACACGAGTAGCGATAAAGAGGGTGAGAGACCCTCTCGCCGAAAGTCCAAGGGTTCCTGCGCAATGCTAATCAGCGCAGGGTTAGCCGGCCCCTAAGGCGAGGCCGAAAGGCGTAGTCGATGGGAAACAGGTGAATATTCCTGTGCCAGAGGATGTGTGACGGATTTCGAAAGTAGTTCTTCCCCGTTGGTTGTGGGAGGGGCTGCCTGGAAGTCCCTGGAAATAGCCTCCTCATAAGACCGTACCCTAAACCGACACAGGTGGACTGGTAGAGCATACCAAGGCGCTTGAGAGAACTGCATTGAAGGAACTCTGCAAATTACTCCCGTAAGTTCGCGAGAAGGGAGCCCGCTTTGGAGGCAACTCTGGGGCGGGGGCACAAACCAGGTGGTATCGACTGTTTATCAAAAACACAGGGCTCTGCGAAGTCGCAAGACGACGTATAGGGTCTGACGCCTGCCCGGTGCCGGAAGGTTAAAAGGAGGGGTGCAAGCTCCGAATTGAAGCCCCGGTAAACGGCGGCCGTAACTATAACGGTCCTAAGGTAGCGAAATTCCTTGTCGGGTAAGTTCCGACCTGCACGAATGGCGTAACGAATTCCACACTGTCTCCAATGCAGACTCAGCGAAACTGAATTCTCCGTGAAGATGCGGAGTTCCCGCGGTCAGACGGAAAGACCCCGTGCACCTTTACTACAGCTTTGCAGTGGTATTAGCGTCAACATGTGTAGCATAGGCGGGAGGCTTTGAAGCGATTGCGCCAGCAGTCGTGGAGCCACAGGTGAAATACCGCCCTTGTTGTCGCTGATATCTAACCGCGGTCCGTTATCCGGATCCGGGACCCTGCATGGCGGGTAGTTTGACTGGGGCGGTCGCCTCCCAAATGGTAACGGAGGCGCGCGATAGGTGGGCTCAGACCGGTCGGAAATCGGTCGTCGAGTGCAATGGCATAAGCCCGCTAGACTGCGAGACTGACAAGTCGAGCAGAGACGAAAGTCGGCCATAGTGATCCGGTGGTTCTTCGTGTGAGGGCCATCGCTCAACGGATAAAAGGTACGCCGGGGATAACAGGCTGATGATGCCCAAGAGTCCATATCGACGGCATTGTTTGGCACCTCGATGTCGGCTCATCGCATCCTGGGGCTGGAGCAGGTCCCAAGGGTTTGGCTGTTCGCCAATTAAAGCGGTACGTGAGCTGGGTTCAGAACGTCGTGAGACAGTTCGGTCCCTATCTGCCGTGGGTGTAGGAATATTGAGAGGAGCTGTCCTTAGTACGAGAGGACCGGGATGGACATACCTCTGGTGGACCAGTCGTCATGCCAATGGCGCAGCTGGGTAGCTATGTATTGAACAGATAACCGCTGAAGGCATCTAAGCGGGAAGCTGGCCTCGAAACAAATATTCCCTTGAGAGCCGTGGAAGACCACCACGTTGATAGGCCGGGTGTGGAAGCGCAGCAATGTGTGAAGCTTACCGGTACTAATTGCTCGATTGACTTGATTGTCCTCATGCAGTCATCTTTTAGATGACGGGCATAGGTTTAACTCATGCGCGGCGAACGGTTCGTAGTCGGACTTGTTCAACGCAAGGGTTTGCACATTTTGGATCCCGGCTTTCGCCGGGACGCTTCGCGCTCTCGCATCGAAATCGTTTTCGCCGGCCTGGTGGTTATGGCGGGGAGCCTCCACCCGATCCCATCCCGAACTCGGTCGTTAAAGTCCCCAGCGCTGATGGTACTACGTCTTAAGGCGTGGGAGAGTAAGTCGCCGCCAGGCCTGCCAAAACGATTTAGACCCTTCTGAACATGAACAAAAAAAACGCCCGCGGCTTTCCAGCCCGGGCGTTTTTATGTTTGAAACGCGGCTTTCTAAGGCTCTAGGCGTATCGGTTTTCTTTCCAGCGTTTATTCCAGCTTGTTTTCATCATCGCGAAATACCCAGAACTTGCATAATACAAAGAAGCTCAACGTGTAAGCGACCGCCGCTGCGCCCTGGGCGATGACCGCGTTGAGCGACAACAATCTGATGGCGCCCATAAGAATGAGCGCGTTGGCGCTATACGCCATCACGAAAGCGCCAACGAATCGCCATGCGCTGCGCCGGACTGCGGCGCGCTGTTTGAAGGTAAAACGCTTGTTGAGGAAATACGATACGCAAAGTCCGACGCAATAACCGGCGGCGTTTGCGGCAAGCGGCGACCAATGCAGCGCCAGCATGAGCAACACAATAACGACAAATGTCGTCGCCGTGTTAATGGCGCCCACGACGCCGAAGCGAATCAATTGCCCGGCTAACGTTCGCAACCCGTTTGTCCCGGTGAGCATAGCCTTCAGAAAATGCATGCATCAGCCCAGAGGTTGCGCATCTGCTTTCTCGCTGGCGCCGTCTAATCCGGCTTTTTCGATTGTGTTGTGTTTTACTATATCCGCGATGAGAAAAATGGGACGGCGCTTGGCTTCCATAAACATGCGGCCAAGATACTCGCCCATGATGCCGAGCACCAAAAGCTGAATGCCGCCAAGCACGAGAACGACCGTCATGACGCTGGCCCAACCGGCGACGGTGTTCAGGAAGATGAGGCTGTAAAACGTGTAGATGACGCCAAACACCGCCAGAATTGAAAAAAGAAATCCGAGATAGGAAGCGATTTTCAGCGGCTTGGTGGAAAAACCGGTAATTGCGTCGAAGGCGAGTCCGATCATCTTGTGCAGCGGATATTTGGTCTCCCCGGCGAAGCGTTCGTCACGGGTGTAATCCTGAGGGACCTGCTCGAGGCCGATCCAGGACACCATGCCGCGAATGAAGCGATGTTGCTCCGGCATGCGCAGCAGCATATCGAGCGCCTTACGGCTCATGAGTCGGAAATCGCCTGTGTCGAGCGGCACTTCGATGTCCACAAGCCGGTCAAGCACTCTGTAAAAGACGCTCGCAGTGAAGCGTTTGAATCGGGTTTCGCCGCGCCTTTCAACACGCCGCCCGTAGACGACATGCGCGCCGGCGTCCATTTTGGCCATCATCTCCTTCAACAGTTCCGGCGGGTCTTGAAGATCGGCGTCGATGATGAGAATGCGGTCGCCGCGACAAACGTCGAGCCCGGCGCTCAATGCGAGCTGATGGCCATGATTGCGACTCAGTTTCACAGCCACAATATGCGGATCTCGCTTCGCAAGCGCCTGCATTTTTTGCCATGTGAGATCTTTTGAGCCGTCATCGATCAAAACGATTTCATAGTCATCCCCGACCGCCGCGGCGCAGGCGCCGCCAAGCCTGCGGTGCAGCTCGTCGATCGACTGTTCTTCGTTATAACAGGGAACAACGGCGGACAGGCTCAGCGCTTCTTCCCCTGACATTAATGACATAACCGGATTCCTGGGTTTTGCTGCAAAGGCTTAGCGGCCGAAACTTCAACAATACTTAATTCATCCGCCATTCATAGGCGGCATGTAATTTTCACGGGGCCCGGACGAGATGTCCCGCATGCGGCGGCGTGTTTGCGGCGTAAAAATTAATCGTCAGGCGGCCGAGTCCGATAAGAATGAGGACGTGGGCGAAGATCAGCACCCTGTCATGCTCTTTAGGCATGACCAGATGAAACGCCACCATGCAAATCAGCGCTGCTATGAACCAAAGACTTTCCTGGTCCCACCTATGCCGCCGGCAGACCGCCAGACCGGCAACGGCAAGCATTGTTTGAAAAAGGTATAGCTCGGAAAAGAACTTGCCCGTGAAAAGGCCGAGTGTCGCGTTCCAATAACGCGCGGCGATTTCCGCGAGATTATGATAGTCCGTTATACGGTCCGGGTGCGCCGAGTCCGCGGTCATTGGCGAAAAAAAGATCTTCTGCAGAAGAAGAATGGAATAGGGCTCATCGATCAGTCGAAGACTGAAATAGGCGAGCACGGCGATGGCGCACACCGCTCCGGCTTTGCCCGCCGCGCGTAAGGAAAGCCCCTTAGCAAGCACATAACAGACCGATAAGGAGCCGATCCACAAGATGCTGTCAGGTCGTATGTAGATTGCAAAGAGCGAAACCAGAGCAGCGGCTATCCACTGATCGCGACGGAAAGCAAGATAAGCGGAAAGCACGATCAACGCAGTATTCAGCGTATCTGGCGTGGAATACCGGCTTAATTCGTAAAGCGGGTTGTATAGGGCGAGCAGGATGGCCACGAAAACGGCGCCAATCGAGAAGCTCGGCAGGCCGTGGGCGAGGCAAAGCCACGCAAGGAGGATAATAAGGACGTATGCGCCCGCCGATATTATAATGCTGGCTTGAAGATATTCAAAACCGAAGCCGTGCAATATCTCCATCAGAGCAGGGTAAACAGGCTTTATCGTGTAATAGGGCAGTTGCTTTGAAAATGCTTCCGCATTTGTCATGACCTCCTGCACATAGGGCGATCCTTCGATGGCTTTGGAAATATCGTACCACTGAATTTCGGAGCTCAAGACATCTTGGACATACGCGAGCGGCGTAACCGCGCCATCTCCGAATAGACGGTAAGCGGAGCCGACATAAAAGAAAAAATCGAAATTCACCTCCGCATGAAAAAGGCTGAAATAAATCTGGTAAAGCAGGAGGGCGATGAGAATAGCCGCCAGACATGCAAACGCGACGCCTCGCCGCCGCCCTGTTATCGAATCATTTCGATAAGCTTCAATTAGCCATGCCCGCAAGCCATCCGTACCCGTCATTATTTGTTTCCTTTTGCGCTTGAAGGGCCCTTGAAGCTTGGCGGGCCCTTGATAACGAACCTAGCCTGGCGGGTTGTCTTAGTTTCGATAAGGGTCGCAAGGGTCGCCTCAGAATGCTTCGGCTCAAGTAACTGACGCGTTAACAATATGCAAATATTGTGGTTTGGCGCTATTGCGAAAGAAACTCTCCGGCAAGTAAAGATTTAGGGCAGGCCGCAGACGAAGATTCGATTCTTCTGTCCCCGGGGGGGCGCTCCGAAGCGCTGGGCGAATAGCCGCAAGACTGGTCTTTAAGGGGCGGACTTAATAGATTAATGATGTGCTGGCGGGCGCCCTGGAAAATCTGGCGCGCGCGTGTGGACGAAGGGAAGGGGCGCATGCGGGGCGCATTTTTGAAGTATTTTGTGGTTGCGACGTTCGCGGCGCTGGCGGCCTGTTCGCGCGCGCCGGCGCCGGAAGAGCCGTCGGAGACGCCGGCCGTTGAAGCGCCAGAGGACGGCCTCAATCTCGATGTCTGGCTTGAGCGCATGGAAGTTGGCAGCCGTGAACTTTATTCGGCGCGCGAAGCTGTGTTGTCGGCGCTCGAACTGGAGGATGGCGACATCGTCGCCGATATCGGCGCCGGCACCGGTCTTTATACGCTGATGTTTGCGGAAGCGGTCGGCGCGCATGGACGGGTTTACGCCGAAGATATCGAGTCTTTGTTTCTCGACCTTATCAACCAGCGGGCGGAAGATTCCGGCTTCGACAACATAACCGCGGTGCTGGGCCGTGAAAACGATGTGACTTTGCCGGAGAACACAGTCGACCTCGTCTTTATCGCCGACACCTATCACTATTTTGAGGACCGGGAGACGGTGATGAAGTCGGTTTTAAAAGCGCTGAAACCCGGCGGATCCCTTGTTGTTGTCGATTACGATCTGAAGCCTGGTGAGCCGCGGCCCGAAGACAAAGGCCATGTTCGCTTCGGGCGGGCGGGCGTCATCTCCGAAATCGAATATGTCGGTTTTGCCTTCGTTGAGGAAAAAACCGTCGAAGGCCTTGAGGAAAACTACTTTCTCCGTTTCGCAAAACCCGCTGAATGAACCGGCGGACGGGCCGGGGCATGCCGGCAGGCCGACGCGTATCAGCTCATGGTTTTTTAAGAGTTGTTTCCAAAACCATAAACGCCTTTGGGGCGGGTTAACCGATTTTTTGAACGCATTTCGTAATGTTCAATTCTGACCGAGAGCGTTTGGAAATCCGCTGGCTCGGGCGGGGAGAGCTTTGTTAGGGGCGCAGCTGTCGCCGGCTGCATGGAATTTTCATGGCGGCTGATTGGATTTTTGATGCGAGAAACCTGGCTTTCGGAATGACGCTTGTCGTTCTGGGCGCGGGCGTTTTTTTCTCGCGATCTATGGTCAACCGGCTGCGCCGGGGGCGCCGGCTTGCCGGAAAGCCACAGTCTCTTTCGGAAAACAACTGGCAGACAATTCAGATTCTTGATTCGCTCTACGGGTTTGTCGGTATTTGCGATCTTGATGGAAATCTGATTTTCGCAAGCCGCGCGCCGCTCAAAGCGCTGGGACTGGAAGAAAAAAAAATTCTGGGAAAGCCTTTCTGGAAAAACCATGCCTGGGACTATTCCAAAGACGTGCAAGACGAGCTCCGTGATTCGATCCACCGTGCGCGGCGCGGAGAGAATGTTCGTTATGTAGTCGATAATCGCGCCGCCAACGGCGCCTATATCACGCTCGATATGACCATCACGCCATTGCGGGAAACCAATGGCGAAATCACAAAAATTCTGGCGTTCGCTACCGACATCACAAGTCAGGTCGCGGCGGAAAAGGCGCGGGAAGAAAACGAAAAACTGTTGAGCGAGATCACGCAGACAACGCCGGTTCCGGTGATTTTTTCCGATTATGAGACAGGCGAGTTCAGATTTTACAACGCCGCGGCGGAGCTTCTCTGCCGGGAAAAGCTTGGCTTCGAGCTGTCTGGGCGGAGAACGCTGGATATCTGGTGGAGCCCTGAAGATCGCAAGGAATATGTGGCCGCGATCGGCAAAACCAATAAACTCTCGGCGTGTCCCGTCGCCGTTAAAACGCTGGCGGGCGAGAAATATTGGCTGGAAGCTTATGCGACGACAATCGACGTTCTGGGCCGCAAAAGCATTCTCTCCTGTTTGGTAGATGCGAATGACCGATATCAGGCCGAACAGGCTTTAAGGCATGCGAAAAAGACATTCGATCGCGCCCAGCGCATTGCCGAAATGGGAAGCTGGGAATGGAATATTGTCAGTAATGAAGTTTCGTGGTCCGACCAGATCTACCGCATGTTCGGCTATCCGGTCGGGGCGGTTTCTCCGACATTCTCGATGTTCATGGCGCATGTTCATGAGGATGACCGTGAGCTTGTTGAGACTGCTATCAAGAATGCATTGGATAATTTCGCACCTTACGACATCAACCACCGGATCGTCCTGGCGGACGGGCGGATTAAAATCTTACATGAACAAGGTGAGATTGAATGCAATGACCATGGCGAACCCGTCCGCATGCTTGGCGCCGTACAGGACATTACGGCGCTTTGTCAGACCGAAGAGGCTTTACGGCGAAGCCAGCTTACTCTCTCGGGCATTTTAAATATCTCGCCGGAAGCGATGATCGTCACCAATGAAGAAGGGCGTATCACGATTTTCAGCGCCGGCGCCGAAGCGATCTTTGGGTACGCATCGGAAGAGATGGTTGGACGGCGCGTGGAATGGCTCATGCCGGAACGTTTCCGGATGCGCCATCGCGACCTGATCGGAGAATTTGACGCCTCTCGCACGGTCAGCAAACAGATGGGCGAACGCCAGGAGATCGTGGGCTTGCGTAAAAACGGCGAAGAATTTCCAGCAAAAGCCTCTCTTTCCAAGTTGATAACGCCTGACGGCACATATTTTACAACGATCCTGCGCGATGTTACGGCGGAAAAGAGGCATGAAGCCGACCTCACAGACGCCAGAAAGAGAGCCGAATCCGCAAGCGAAGCGAAATCCGCGTTTCTCGCGACGATGAGCCATGAATTGCGCACGCCTTTAAACGGCGTGCTGGGCGCCGCGCAAATTCTGCGCAATCAAAATCTTGATGAGACGGCCCTGGAATGGGTCAACATGATCAATGATTCCGGGGAGAATCTTTTGGTCTTGCTCAACGACATCCTCGACATCTGCAGGATTGAGGAAGGCAAGTTGAGCATTGCCGAAGAAGAATTCGATATCCTCCAGCTTTTTGACAGCGTGATTGCGCCGAGACGGCTAATCGCCGGTGAAAAGGCGGTGGAATTGACTCTGGAGATGAGTTTCCGGAACACCTATTACAAAGGCGATCCAAAACGCATTCGTCAGATCCTCACAAATCTCATCAACAACGCCATCAAGTTTACAGACAGGGGTGAAATCAGGGTTGCGGCGAAAGTAGAAGTGAACGACGGCGCCGCGGTTTTATGCTGTTCTGTCACCGATACGGGCTGCGGCATTCCGAAAGAGTTTCAGGCAAAAATATTTGAACGTTTCGCACAAGTCGAAGACGGGCGCACCCGCACCCATGACGGTGTCGGCTTGGGCCTTGCGATTTGCAATGAACTTGTTCGCGCCATGGGCGGAACGATTTCACTGGAAAGCGAACCGGGACGCGGCTCGCTGTTTTCTTTCCGCATTCCGCTGCAATTCGTTGACGAGGAACATCAATCTCCCGATGCGCCGGAAGGCATATGGCCAGCGGCGTCTGCACGAATGTCCGACAAAAAACCTGTCGCACTGATTGTCGACGATCAGGCGATCAATCGCACGGTCATCAGCACTTTTGTCCGCACATTCGGCGTTGAAGCCTTGGAGGCTTCTAGCGGCGCCGAGGCGCTTGAGTTATGCAAAACAACCGGGTTCGACATTATTCTCATGGATATTCACATGCCGGGAATGTGTGGGCAGGAGACGCTGGCGAGATTGCGCGCAGGGGACAGTCCTAATAAATCAACCCCTATCATAGCCGTCACGGCCGATGCGATGCTCGGCGATCGACAAAAATACCTGGATAATGGTTTCGAGGCTTATCTGTCGAAACCCGTAAAGGCTCCAGAGCTTAAAAGGGCTCTGTCGGAATTCATCGATCTCAATATTATTGAACCGAGCAATCGTGTTTCAGAAGTTCGCCCGACGAAATCAGCGTCGGGTTAATTGTTTCGGCTCAGTCCTGGCCAATAAAACGCCGGACGGTTTTGGCCGTCCGGCGATGGTTGTCTTGATGGCGGCTGATTTATGCGCCCGCCGCTTCCGGCAGATAGGCGCAAAACCGCTCCACGTCCTCGATCTTGCCCATGGAAACGCGGGTCCAGTCCGTGTAGTCCATATACTGGCCACGCACGAGAATGTTCTTGGCTTCCATCAATTGCTGGATGTCATTGGCCGGCTTGCCAGATTTGAAATAGACGAAATTGGTCTGGGAGGGCAGAGACGTCATCCCGAGCTCTTTTGTCTTCGAGAGCACCATTTCCCGCGCTTCGAGAATTTTGGCCTTGGAGTAATCCAGAAATTTCTGATCGTTGTAAGCGCCGATGGCGGCGGCGAGACCTGTCCCTGCAATCCAGGACATGGCCGTATTCCGGATATTTTCGGCAGTTTCTTCCGATGAGATCGTGTAGCCGACGCGAAGCCCCGCCATGCCGTAGATTTTCGAGAAAGTGCGCGAGACGATGACGTCTTCGCCTTTCTTGACGAGATCGATGCAGCTGTTGCCTTCCGGATTGTCGGCGAGCTCCATATAGGCTTCGTCGACCAGGACCGTTGTCTTCTTGGCCATGCGTTTGACCGCGGCTTTAAATGTCTTCGAATCAGAGACGAGGCCGGTGGGGTTGTTGGGGTTGCAGAGCTGAACAAGACCCGTGTCTTCGCTGACGGCCGCTTCGATAGCCGCGAGGTCGACGCTCATATCCTCCGCCAGCGGAATGCGGGTGATTTCCGCCATGCCAAGGCGCGCGGCGTAAAGCGCCGTCGTGTCCCAGAAGAGACGCGGCGCGACGATAGGGCCTTTAGGGCCGTAGAGAACCGCGATGGCGGAAAGCGCTTCGCCCGAGCCGGTGGTGATGACGATCTGTTTGGGGTCGACGCCATGACGCTCGGCGATCATTTCGGCAAGCGTCATATAGGCCTGTCCCGGATAATAGGCGCCTTTCTTGCCGGCATAGTCGACCATGCGCAGCGCTGATTCTGAGGGACCGTATGGGTTTTCGTTACGCGCCAGAAGCGCGACGCCGTCATCCGGGCCGAGAAGGGCGTGTTCATGGGCGAGCACTTCCGGCGGGAATGCTTCTTCCGTCTTGAGGGCGGCCGCCCTCGCGGCGCCGGCAAACGTCGCGCCCGCCGCTCCGGTGAGAATAAGGCGTCTTGAAAGCTGTACTGTCATGGCGTTGCGTCTCCTATTGTAGTTTGGTTGCATGACGGGGCGGATACGCGCCCCTCCCGAAAACGAAAGGCTGCGGAGCGGCGCCGGAACGGCGGCCGGATGAAATTCGGATTTGCGGACGAGCCCCGCTTGCGCCAAGGCCGTTTGCTAGGCAGGCGGTTTCAAGGAGCTCAATCTTCGCGCGGCTCGTCATAAAGAGCGCGTCACTGAAAGAGGAAAGCAAAAATCAGGCGTCAATCTCACACCCCTCATCGGTTGAGGCACGGCGTTTCCTGACCCTGACGTTTTTAATTGGCGCAAAGACTATAGGAGATTCCGCCGGATGACCAGCGATGGAAAATGGCGCCATGCTGCATAGAAAGAGCAGTTTTCTGCTCTCGGTTAGCCTTTATAGACCCAGTATTCCGGACCGAATTTCTCCTCAAGTTTGGCGAGTTGCTCGCGCTGGATCTCGCGCACCCGCGCCGGGGTGATAGCGTCCTTGGGGTCGATCTCCTCAATCTTGAGGCTGGTTTTATCCTCATACAGATGTTCGCCGGCGAGGCGCGCTTTGTCGTCATAGGGCCAGAAGAAAGCCTGGCGGCTGGAAATGTGATAAATCCCGTCGGGGTTTTCGATGCCGTAATTCATCGCCATCAAATCCGAGCCCTTGGCGAGCTGATGAAAGGTCAGTTCGTCGAAAATGCCCCAGTCGCTCACCGCGATGACGTCATCGGAATTCCAGAGAACAACTTCGCCGACGCTTTTGTAGAACTCGACGACAGCGTCCTTGCCTTCGACGACCACGGGATTGGCGCCCCAACTCACGCGATAGACGGGATGATCGACCATCATGTCAGGCGCGACGATCTTTTCGTACTGGCCGGAGCCTTCGAGGTGCACATGGCGCCAGAAGTTCAAAAGCATCGCCTTGTGCAGGGGATTGGTGGTGCGCTCGTAAAGCGCCGCCGTCGGCGCCATACACTGAGCAACCGCTTTTTCGTATTTGTTCATGGCTCCATCCTCCCGGGTGTGCGCGCTTGTTGCGCTGCAGTCTTTTGATCGATTTCGCCCGATCATAACGCGTCCCGTGGCGTTCGCTTGACCTATGGCGCAACGGGCGCCGGACAGACCCGCAAAATGGACGGCCCGACCGGCGTTTTCATGGCGCGCCAAACCCTCTAAGAGGAAGGAAAAGGGATCAGCGCCCCATAGGGGCCGGAAGGAACGCCATGAACAGCAATTCCGAGGCTTTCGAGCACTGGATTCGCACCGCCTTTGTGGAGATGAACACTGAACTCGAAGAGCTTTATTTCGCCCAGGAGCGCGGGGAGAATGTCGAGGGCGTCGGCGACCCCATCAAGGCGCAAATCCGCGATGAGGGTCACGATTACGTCGATCGCCTGCGCGCTGAAGGAAACACGGACGAAGGGTTCGACAACGCCTTCGATCTCCTCGGCGATCTTGGGCTTTACCTCGCAGCCTTGCGCCGTCACGAGCTGACGAACCCGGCGAAGGAAGAAAAATCGCCTTTCCCGGAGGCCTCGGCGTTGGGACTTCATATCGCCGCGTCCATCGGCATGGCGCCGCGTTTTGCGACGGCGCATCTCGCCACGCGCAACGCCGCCGTCAACGGGCGCCAGAAAAGCTTCACCAGTCTCAAGGACGAGTTCCTTTTTCTCGACTACAATACGCGCGGGATTTTCGCCTTCATGCGCTGCGCCGATTTGCTGATGCGGGCGCTGCCGCTCGGCGTGTCGCATCCGGTGACGGAAACGCTTTTGCAAGATGCGGCGAGCGCCTTGCGCGACGTGATCAAGTATAACGACGCGCTCTTCAAGGAACTCGATACGGACCGTTTCTTCTATTCGGTGCGGCCCTATTACAAGCCCTATCGCGTGGGGCGCCATGAATATCGCGGCGCGAATGCGGGCGACTTTTCCGGCATCAACGAAATCGACATGCTGCTGGGCCTTTGTCAGGCGAACGATCCTTATTACGCGCAGCTTCTTGTCGACAAGATGCTGTTCATGACGCCGGAGGATCAGGCGAGCCTGCGCGACTGCATGCGCCGGCGCAGCCTCTTGGCGCAGTTTCTCGACGTCGCGCCGCAATCGTCAAAGGAGCCGTGGTTCAAGCGCAATGCGGCGGCGTTTCTTGAGGTTTGCCGCCTGCATGGAGAGACGGCGGCGCAGCACCACAACCAGCTGGTAAAATCCTTCATCGAAAAACCGTCATCGGCGCTCGAAGCCGACAAGCTCGCGCAGGTGACGGCAAGCGGCCCGCCGCTCAACGTGCTGATGCGTTCGCTCGAAGTCTTGCGCGACATGCGCCTCGCTGCGGACCGGAAAGACATCAAAACGAGCTTCAAGGAGATTGAGGCGTTGAAAGCCTTCGTGGCCGCCTAACCTTCCTCCATCCCGTCCACGCGGATTTTGGAGGCGAGGGCGGTTTTGATCTTCTCCCGCTGGGCCTCGGTGCGTTCATGGGCTTCGCGGCGTTCGGCGTCGAGCCTTTCGGCCTTGCGGGTCAGCGCATCGAGATAGGCGTAGGCGTTCATCAACGAAGCGGGGCTCGTCTCCTGGCCGCCGGTAATGTCCGTAATCTGCTTGCGCACGGCCTTTTTCTCCGCCTCAAGCCGCGCCATTTCCTCATTGATCGCCGTCAGTTGATGGCGCTCCTTGTCGAAGCGGATCTGGGCGATCTTTTTGAGCTCTTTCAGTTGTTCAGTTGGCGTCGCCATAGGATTTCGCTTTCTTGCGCATGGCGTCGGCGAAGTGGATCGCCGCCGCGACCGCCGCGTAATGTTCGCGCTGGACTTCGTCGCCGATCTCCACCGTGGCGTGGATCGCCCGCGCCGTTGGCGGGTCGGAGCGGATGGGAACGCCCGACATGGTCGCGACTTCGCGGATTTTAAGGGCGATCTCGTCGACGCCTTTGGCGACGCAGACCGGCGCCCCGCCGGCCTTGCGGTCCCATTTCAAGGCCACGGCGTAGTGAGTCGGGTTGACGATGACGACGTCGGCGTCCGGCACGTCCTTCATCATCCGGTTGCGGGCGATCGCCTGGCCGCGCTCGCGCCGCGACTGTTTCATCATTGGATCGCCTTCCTGCTCCTTCATCTCCTTTTTGAGCTCTTCCAGCGTCATCTTCAGCTTCTCATTATGGCGATGACGCGACCAGGGCAGGTCCACCATGGCGAGCGCGGCCGAAAACAGCACGATCAGCCCGGCGAAAATCACGCCTTCGCGCAAGAGCGCAGCGGGCAGTGTCTGCGCCGGCATGCGCGCATCCACCGGCAGAAAGGAAAACCTTCCGGCGAAGACGGCGGCGAACATGATGCAGATGGCGATGAGCTTCACCGCGCTCTTGGCGAACTCGCCGAGGCCGTCCGGCCCGAATTTTTTCTTGGCGTTGGAGACGATCGACAGCCGGTCCATTTTCGGTTTGATCTTCGTCGGGGCGAAGGTGATCGCCTGCTGCGCGAAGAGCGACGCCAGAACGCCGAGCGCCGGCAGTGCGATGAACGGAACAAGCCCGCCAAGGCCGACCCCGGCAAGCGACTGGATAAAAGCGCTCGGATCGGCGGCGAAGGCCTGCTCGGCGAAATGCTCCGGCCGCTCGAACATGCGCGACAGGGCGAAACTCAAGGCTGCGGCGGCGCCGGTGGAGGCGACAGCGAGGGCGAGATAAAAGCCCACATAGGCCGCCGCCGCATTGGCTTCCTTCGATTGCGCGACATCGCCTTCCCGCCGCGCCTTGTCGATGCGCGATGGGGTCGGTTCGTGGCTTTTTTCCTGGCCGCTGTCTTCCTGCTTGTCGCTCATAGAGCCGCCGAGAAGAGGTCAAAGAGAACCCGCTGGAATGAGGCGAGCCAGTCGAAAAGGATAATCGGAGCCGCCGCGGCGAAGAGAACGAGACCCGCAAGCGTCACCGCCGGCGCGCCGACGAAGGCCGCCATCAATTGCGGCATGGCGCGGCTCGCGGCGGCCAGCGCCAGCGAGTAAAGAAAGCCCAGAATGACAAAGGGCGAGGCGAGCGCCAGCGACTTGAAAAGCGCCGCGCCGACGCGGGTGGAGGACCATTCGCCGGTCTCCGCCGCGCCCGGAAACTGTCCGAAGGGAAGAAGCTGATAGACATCGGCCATGGCGCCCACGAGATGGATATGCAGTCCCGCCGCAGCCGCCATGGCGACGCCGCCCATGACGAGGAGGGCCGCGAAAGGCGATTCCGAATCGAAACCGACGGTCGGCCCGAACAACTGGGACAGCGAGACGCTCTGTGCGATAATGGCCCCGGCGATCTGCAGGATGAAGACCATCAGCCGCAGGGCGAAGCCGACAATCACGCCGCACATGAACTCCGCAGCGAAAAGCGCGACAATTCCCGCCATCGTGTCGGGCGGCGTCATGTCGGGCGAGAGCACCATGGGCGTCAGCACAATGGCGATGGCGATGGCCGCGGCCAGCCGCGCGCGCGTGGGAATCGCTTTTTCGCCAAGACCCGGCGCCAGAAAGACGACCGCCGAGACGCGCGCGAACACCGCGCCGATCAGGATGATGAACGGCGCGCCCGCATCCACAATCGGCGCCAGCGCGTCGAGATAGTCCATGGCCTCACGCCGTCCCGAGCAACAGCGGCTTCGCGCCGGTGTCGATCTCTTCATAGGAAAGCACAGGATTGCGGATTTTCTTGGCGTGCAGGACCGCGCGGATGAAGCGCCGGCGCTTCGACGAGGTCACAATCGCCGGATAAAGCTGGCGCGCCGAGGCATTGTTGATCTGTTCGACGACTGACTGGGCGAGGCGGTTGAACTCTTCCGGCGGCAGAGCGACGTCCACATGGCCGTTCGGCCCCTGGGTTTCGTGTTCCGAGAAAATCTGCTCCCAGTCGAGCCCGATCTGGATGAGGGGCAGGGCGCCGTCTTCATTGAGGAGGGGCGTCACGAAATTGCGTGAAATGCGCTGGCGTACGAATTCCGCGACGTCTTCGGCCGCATTGAAATTGGCGCGGCCCTCGGCGATGGTTTCGAGCATTACCGGCAGGTTCCGGATCGGCACGCGTTCTTCGAGGAGCAGGCGGAAGATTGACTGCACAAATTCCAGCGGCGCCTTGTCCGGCACGAAATCGTCGATAAGGCGCTTGTTCGATGCGGCGCGGTCCGGATCGGAGTTCTTGGCGAACTCTTCGAAGATGCGTTTCACAGATCGGCGGGTCACGAGGCGCGAGAAATTCTGCTTGATGGTCTCTAGGAGGTGTGTCGAGACGACTTCCGCCGGCTCGACGACCGCATGGCCGAGCGACATCGCGTCTTCGCGCGCACTGCGCATGACCCAGCGAGCCGGGGCGCCGTAAACGGGCTCCTCGCAGTCTTCGCCGGGGATCGGCAGGTTCGCCAGATCGTCGACGATGACGAGCACGCGCTCCTGATAGAGAATGCCTTTGGCCGCGCGCACGCCCTGAATCTTGATGACATACTCGTTCGACGCGAGATCGAGATTGTCGGTGAGCCGGATCGGCGGAATGATGAATCCGAATTCCGCTGCGATGTAATGGCGGATTTTGACGATCCGCGGTTCAAGCCCATTCACATTGTCGAGCGCCAGCGGGATGAGGTCGCCTGAAAACTCGACGTGAATTTCATCGACGTCGAGAACGTCGCCGAGCTGTTTCTTGGTTTCTTTCGGTTTTGGCGCAGGGATTTGCGCGGCGGTCTTCTTTTTCTCTTCCTGGTCCTGATAGATAAGATAGGCGGCGCCTGCAAAGCCCGCGGCGCCCGCAAAGAACGGCAAGAAGGGAAGGCCCGGCATCAGCGCGAAAACGAGCATGATGACAGCGACAGTGCCCATGGCGAGAGGGTTGGCGCCGAGCTGGGCGAGCATCGCCTTGTCGGCGGCGCCCGCAACGCCGCCCTTGGAGAGAAGGAGCGCTGCGGCGATGGAAATGATGACCGCAGGGATTTGGCTGACAAGGCCGTCGCCGACGGTGAGGATCGAGTAGGTTGACACCGCGTCGCCCGCGGACATGCCGTGAAAGCCGATGCCCATGCCGAGACCGACCACAAGGTTTAACAGCGTAATCAACAGGCCGGCGATGGCGTCGCCTTTGACGAATTTCGACGCGCCGTCCAGCGAACCGAAGAATGTCGTTTCGTCCTGTTCGAGTTTCCGGCGGGCTTTCGCTTCTTCATGGGTGATGGCGCCCGCGGCGAGGTCTGAGTCGATGGCGAGCTGTTTGCCTGGCATGCCGTCCAAGGCGAAACGCGCGCCGACTTCGGCCATGCGGCCCGCGCCTTTGGTGATGACCATGAAGTTGACAATCAGCAGGACCCCGAAGACGACGAGCCCGAGAAAGATGTTCCCGCCCATGACGAACATGGCGAAGCCGTGAATGACCGAACCTGCGGCGTCGGGACCCGTATGGCCTTCGCCGATGATAAGTTTGGTCGAGGAGACGTTGAGCGACAGGCGCAGCATCAAGGAGCCGAGCAGCACTGTCGGGAACGCCGAAAAATCAAGCGGACGCTCGATGAAGAGCGTCATCGTAAAGATCAGGATCGCCAGAGCAAAGGAAAGCGTCAGGCCGATATCGAGCACCACCGACGGCACCGGCAGCACCATCATGACGATAATCGCCATGAGGCCGACAGCGAGAAGCACCGTGGTCTGTCCCGGCAGATTCAGCTGCTTTAGCGCGCTTTCCATCAAAAGGCCCCGATACTAATACGCGTTACGCGCCCGCAATGGCGGGCAGAATGATGCTGTCGAAGAGATCGGCGAGAAGCCGCGCCATGTGGCCTGCGGTCAGCCAGAAAACCAGCAGCATGGCGAGAAGTTTCGGCGCGAAGGTGAGCGTCATCTCCTGAATGGAGGTGAGCGCCTGAAAAAGGCCGACGACAATGCCGACGACGAGCGCCGTCGCGATCATGGGCGCGCCCATCCATGCGGCGGTCCACATGAACTGGCGGAAGATGTCGGCGATTTCGGTTTCCGTCACGCTTTCACTCCCTAGATTGGCATCCGGATCAGTTCCTGGTAGGCCTCGACGACCTTGTCGCGTACGGTGACCGCGGTCTGGACCGCGAGTTCCGCTTGCGCCAGCGCCTCGACCACGGAATGCGGATCGGCGGAGCCGGTCATGTAATTCATCGCGGCGGTTTCGCCTTTCGCCACTGTGCCGGCGAGTTCATGCACCGCTTTGAAGGCGGGGCTTTCTTCAAGCCCTTTGACGTTTGCGGTTTCAGCGCCGGTTTTCGATTGCGCATTGTCGGATTTCAGCGCCGACTTAGCGAGATTGTAGCTCTGCGCGGCCTGGAATGCGGGCATTTTCATGGTTCAATCCCTCACGATTTCAGAATGTCGAGGAGTGCGGTGTACATGTCGCGCGCCTGGCGAAAGACTTCGAGGCCGGCGTCATAGGAACGGGTCGCCTCGCGCGCGTCGGCGAATTCAGTCATCATGTTGACATTCGACATGACAACATAGCCGTTTTGATCCGCCAGCGGATTGCTGGGGTCAAACACTCTTTCGCCTTCTTTCGTATCGAGAAACTGCCGGCCGATTTCGACGCGCGTAACGTCTGTCGAGCGGTCATAGACATTCTCGAACGTCACCTGTTTGCGCTTGTAGCCGTGCGTGTCGACGTTGGCGATGTTTTCGCTGACAACCTGCAGGCGCTGAGCCTGGGCGCGCATGCCTGACGTTGCGGCGGCGGAGATCTTTTCAAAAGGATTCATGCGTCACTCCTTATCCGCGCTGGCCAAGGGTTGCGCGCATCATGGCGAGCGCTTTGGAATAAACGGTAAGGGCGGTGCCGTGATCGCGCACGGCGGCGGTTGACCGCGGCATCTGGTCTTCCAGCGATACAGTGTTGCCGTCAGGAGAGGCGACGCCGCCAATATCGATTTTCCGGGCCTGAAACGCCTGCTCTGCAAAGCCCGATGTCCGCGCGTCCATCTGCGCGCGCTCGCTTTTTGCAAAAGCTTCTGCAAAAGGCTCGAGATCTTTCGCCTTATAGCCGGGCGTGTCAGCGTTGGCGATGTTCTCTGCAATTTGCCCATGACGCTGCGCCGAATGGCGCGCGAGCAAGGAAGCCGTATGTAAAATCTTGAGGTCGGTAAACATGTACACCTCGCCTTAACCAGCGGTAAGGGATAAATGCACCTATAAGCTGAATGAACTGTTAACCACGTTGTTCTCGCATGACCTTGCCTTTGGCGCCGTTAAAGATTGAGAAACTTTTGAAAACCGCAGGGCCGCGCCGCTATGGCGTGGTCACGGCAACAGACGGGTTATCGCTGAAGATAGCAGGCCTCGCAGGTTACGCCTCGCTCGGCGATACGGTGATGGTGGCGACAGCATCTGGCCGCGACGTGCGCGCCAAGATCGTCGCCATGGACGGCGATGTCGCAACAGGATTTGCTTACGGGTCGCTCACCGGCGCGGCTGTCGGCAATGTCGCCACGCTCGACCGCGCTGCGGGCGACGCAACGCCCTGCGACGCCTGGATCGGGCGCATCATCGATCCCTTCGGCGCTCCTATGGATGACGGGCCGCTTGCGATTGGTGAGACGGCAATCGCTCTTGAGCATCCCGCACCCAACGCCGCCAAGCGAAAAAAATTGGGCGCGCGTCTTTCAACCGGGCTCTGCGTCATGGACACGCTTTTGCCCATATGCCGCGGCCAGCGCATCGGGCTGTTCGCCGGCTCGGGCGTCGGCAAGTCGAGCCTTCTCGGCGACATCGCCAATGGCGTTGACTGCGACGTCGCCGTCATCGGCATGATCGGCGAACGGGGGCGGGAAGTGCGCGCCTTTATTGAGGACACGCTTGGCCCAGAGGGCCGCAAGAAATCCGTGGTCATCGCCTCGACAGCGGACCAGTCTCCGCTGGCGAAGAAACGCGGCGCCCATCTCGCCATGGCGACGGCGGAGTATTTCCGCGATCAGGGCAAGCAGGTGCTGCTTCTGTTCGATTCGTTAACGCGCTTCGCGGAGGCGCATCGCGAGGTGGCGCTGTCCGCCGGCGAGGCGCCGTCGCTTCACGCCTTTCCGCCCTCGACCTTTCGCACCATTGCGCAACTGGTTGAGCGCTCGGGCCCAGGCGAAGAAGGCAAAGGCGATATCACCGCCGTTTTCTCCGTTCTCGTCGCGGGCTCCGATCACAACGAACCCGTGGCGGACATGATCCGCGGCATTCTCGACGGCCATATCGTGCTGGAGCGCAAGATCGCCGAGCGCGGGCGTTTTCCCGCTATCGACGTATCGCGCAGCGTTTCGCGGTCGCTCCCGGGCGCCGCCAGCGAAGAGGAGAACGCGCTGTTGCGCGAAGCGCGGGCGATCATCCGCGCTTATGAAGATTCGGAAACCATCGTCCGCGCAGGGCTCTATGCTCACGGCGCCGACGCGCAGATCGACCGCGCACTCGAAATCTGGCCGAAACTCGACCAGTTCATTTCCGACAAGACCCAAAATGGCGTTGAAGACAGTTTCAAACGCCTGCAGGCGATCGTTCAGCCAAGCGCCAAAAAGCATGGCATGTCGGCGACCGCAAGCGCGCTCGGTTAGGGCCTATAAAGTATTCGAGATAAACAGATTGACGATGCTGTTGGCTGACAGCGCTCCGGAGGACTGACCGGTAAGCAAGGATAGCGCGCCGGAGCCCGGCGTCGACGCGGTCGGTCCGTTCTGAATTTCAGACTGGATAAAGAAACGGCGCAGCGCGGCTTCGACCTGTAGCGGATCTTTGAACACTGCGGGCGATTTGCCGCCGAAAATCTGTTGCGCCTTGCGCTCGAAAAGCTCTTTCTGCTGGTCAATATCCGCTGTGCCGATGGAGGCGGGAAGGCCGAGAGCGCCTTCCATGACGGCGCGTAAGGGAGCCTGGCCCATGATCTGGAACCAGCCGTTCTCTTCGACATTCGCGCCATTAGCGATGGCGGCGATCTCGCGGCGGAAATTCATGGCGAGGCGCATATTCTGGTCGACTTCGCCGACGCTCACTTCGAAAGCGCGTTCGAGATAGTCATTGGCGACTTTTTCCCGGAACGATTCGATGCCGACCTGGGCGCCGGTGAAATTGCCATAGCCGAAGGCCTTGGCGAACTGGCGCCAGCGCGGATCGGCGAGGCGGTTGGCGAAAGAGTCGCCGAAATCGGTGCCCTCTTCGAGAATCTTCTGAATGAAGGCCTTCTTGTTGATTTCTTCCTCGAGACCGAAAGCGCCGAGCGCCACAGTCAAGAGCTGGCGGTCATTGACGAGCTTTTCCGCCGTCGTCGCCTCGGCGATGTTTTCGCGGAAATTCTCCATGTTGCGGATGATTTCCGGCGATTTCTGGAAAATCTCGAATTGACGGTCGGCGCTGTTCTGGAAGACGCGCCAGCCGAGATAACCGGTGATGGGTATGGCTGGCGTAAACATCAGGACGCCATGGCTTGCGCCATGCCGGGCGCGCGTTCGAGAAGGGCGCGTTCGAACTCGAAATGCTTTTTGACCGCGCGCATGACGACGAAAAATTTCTTTTCCTGTGCAGCGTCGATGGCGCGCATGACATCGTCGCCGGCCTCGCCCGGAAAGACGCCTTTGAGCGCGCTGAGACCCTGCAGCAATTCGCCGACGGCCAGATCGGCGTCCGCTTCGCCGGCGAGCGCCAGCTGCGCGATATAGTAAACCCTTTTGAGCGGCGTATTGGCTTCGTCTTTCGGAATGGCGTCGCGAGCGCGCAGGATCGACACGTCGCTGGAGCGCACACGAAGTTTCGCCGCACGGTCGCCGTTCTGGAGGAGAACGCCGTTGACGAGGACTTTCTCGTTGGGCTTCAGCTTGATGACGAGACCGGTCATGCGGGTTACATGCCCTCCGGTCCCTGCAGGCCGCGAATGATATTCTGGTTGATGTCGATCAGCGGCTCGGCGTCGAGCGCCTTCCCGTCGTCCGACATCAGTTTGCGCGTATAGTGCCGGGTGAATTCGAAGAGGTAGAAAAGCTGCGAGCGCAGCTCGGCCGGAAGCTGATTGGAATCGCTCGCCACATCGGTTGCGACGACGGTCCAGAATTCGAGATTTTTGCCAAGCGCGCGCGCGAAAGATGCAGGGTCCGCCTCACGGTTTTTCTGGGCGACGACAATTGCCGTGGTCAGTTTGGAAAGAAGCTGGCGTTCTACGGCGCGCGGCGACGCTGTTGTTCGTGCAGACTCATGATAGGCGTTTCGCGCAAGCGTCGATGCCGTCATTTTCTTATAAGCCCCTAACGTGATTTTTCCACGTTTTATTTTAGTGTGTTAAAAATCCCGTAAAGATTTGGCTAGGCTTTACGGGAGGGACCTGTCTCTTATTGGAACAGGCCGAGGATTGCGTTCGGCGAGGAGTTGGCGATCGACAGGGCCTGAATGCCGAGCTGCTGCTGAACCTGCAAGGACTGCAGGCGGGCAGATGCGGCTTCAAGGTCAGCGTCGGTCAGGGCGCCGATGCCGGTCTTCAAGGCGTCCGTCAAGTTGGTTACGAATTCGTTCTGAATTTCGATCCGCTTTTGCGCAGAGCCGAATTCAGCCGATGCATCGACCGCTTCCTGAATGAGGCCTTCAATCGAAACAAGCGCGTTTGCGGCGTCGGCTGCTGTCGAAACGTCAAGCGTGTTCAGATTGGCGAGGCCGCCGCCTGTGCCGTCCGTTACGTTAACTTCAAACGCTACAGCGCCGCCGGTGCCGTTGGTGATGTCGACCTGAGAGTCGACGGTTGTGCCGCCAGCCGTGAAGGCGACCGAGATGCCGGCGATGCCGGCGGCGTTGATCGCATTGGTCAGGCGCTGGCCAAGCGTATCCTGCGTGTCGCCGGTTTCCGCCGTGACGGAGATCTTGCGGCCGTCGATTCGGACTTCGATAACGTCGCCCGGATCGAAGGTCGAAGCCGTGCCTTCAAGGTCGATCGAGAAGACGCCCGTGTCGACAACGAGACCGGCAGCGGAGTTGAGGCCACTGCTGACGCCTGTGCCTGAAGCAGCGAGACCGGCAACGGCCGCGCCAGCCGTCGTTTCGAGACTGAAGGCGTCGACGGTGATAAAGCTCGCTGTCACGGTGCCCAGAGAATCGCGATCAAGCGAAGCCAGGAAGTCCGTTGATGTGGCGCCTTTAAGGAAGTTCAGGCCGTTGAACTGGGCCGCATCGACGATCGAGTCGATCTGGCCGCGAAGCTGTTCGATATCCGTCTGGATTTTCGTACGATCGACGTTGTCTTCCTGCGCCGACACGATGAGACCTTTCATCTCAACAAGCAGTTCGGTGATTTTTTCAGCCGCGCCGCGCGCAACGCCCACAGAGGAGGCGCCGAGATTGAGCGACTGGTTGATGGCTTCGAACCCTTTGACGTCCGACTGCATAACCGTGGAGATCGCGAAGATCGCCGCGTTGTCCTTGGCGTTTGCGACCTTCTTGCCGGTCGAGATCTGCTCCTGAACCATGGAGAGGCCCTTGTTGACCTGACGGAGGTTCTGAAGGGCGATCATCGCGGAAGTATTGGTGAGAAGGCTGTTTGTCATTTTTAGACTCCGAGTTGGAACGTCATTTCAACGGTCCGAAACCTGATGGTTAATCATCGGAGTAAATATCGCGTTATGGATAATAAGCCCTTAACGGCCCGGAATTTTATTGCTCCTGCTTTTTCATAAAAAAACCCGCGGAGGCCGGAGCCTCCGCGGGGTCGTCAGTCCGATAAACGGAAGATCGATTAACGGAACAGGCCGAGGATCGAGTTCGGCGCGGCGTTCGCGATCGACAGGGCCTGGATGCCGAGCTGCTGCTGAACCTGCAGGGACTGCAGGCGGGCAGATGCGGCTTCGAGGTCAGCGTCGGTCAGAGCGCCGATACCGGTTTTCAGCGAGTCCGTCAGGCCGGTGACGAAGTCGTTCTGAATTTCGATCCGCTTCTGAGCGGAACCGAATTCAGCCGACGCGTCGACCGCTTCCTGAATCAGGCCCTCGATCGAGACGAGCGCTGCGGCGGCGCCGGAAGCCGTCGAAACGTCAAGGGTGTTGAGGTTGGCGAGACCGCCGCCGGTGCCGTCCGTCACGTTCACTTCGAACGCCACGGCGCTGCCGGTGCCGTTGGTGATGTCGATCTGAGAGTCGACGGTTGTGCCGCCAGCCGTGAAGGCGACCGAGATGCCGGTGATGCCGGCGGCGTTGATCGCGTTGGTCAGGCGCTGGCCAAGCGTATCCTGCGTATCGCCGGTTTCGGCAGTGACGGAGATCTTGCGGCCGTCAATGCGCAGTTCGATGACGTCGCCCGGATCGAAGGTCGAAGCCGTGCCTTCAAGGTCGACGGAGAAAACGCCCGTGTCGACCACGAGGGCCGCAGCGGAGTTGAGGCCCGAGCTGACGCCCGTACCAGAGTTGGCGAGACCGGCAACGGCCGCGCCAGCCGTCGTTTCGAGGCTGTAGGCGTTGACGGTGATGGAGCTCGCCGTCACGTTGCCGCCGGAATCGCGGTCAAGCGACGCCAGGAAGTCCGTAGCGGCGGCGCCTTTGAGGAAGTTCAGGCCGTTGAACTGGGCCGCATCGACGATCGAGTCGATCTGGCCGCGGAGGTTGGCGACGTCCGTCTGGATTTTAGAGCGGTCGACGTTGTCTTCCTGAGCCGCCACGATGAGACCTTTCATCTCCGTGAGCAGTTCAGCGACTTTTTCAGCCGCGCCGCGCGCCACGCCGACAGCAGCGGAGCCGAGGTTGAGCGACTGGTTGATGGCTTCGAAGCCTTTCACGTCGGATTGCATGACCGTGGAAATCGCGAAGATCGCCGCGTTGTCCTTGGCGTTCGAGACTTTTTTACCGGTCGAAATCTGCTCCTGAACCATGTTCAGGCCTTTGTTGACCTGACGAAGGTTTTGAAGCGCGATCATTGCAGACGTGTTGGTGAGAAGGCTGTTGGTCATGATGAGACTCCTGTTGGATCGTTATTTTCAACGGTCCGACCTCGCAATGGAGTTGTCGGGAGCCCTACAGGTTTGAATTGTAGGATTTTGGGAGCCGTTTTGGCTCGCGGCAGGCCATCTAGGCGTGTCCGCGGCAACCACGCGGTTGCGTAGGGTCATCATTACAACCCTGAAAATAATAAGTTTTTAAGAAGTATGGTTATCGAAGCGTAAATTTACGCCTTCGTGGCGACAGTCGATGCGTCCGGATTGCGCAGGGCCGCGCCGCCGCGCGCATAGGCGCCGGTGTTAAGCTCGGCCTCGCGTATTTTCTTCAAACGCGCGCGCGCCTCGCGCACGCCCTGCGCGGTGGCTTTCAGAATGGCGGCGTTTTCTTCGGCCTGAAGGCGGATCGCGTCGAGCTCGGCAATAAGTTGTTCGCTCAATTCTGAAGCTTCCATCGCCGCGGCGACTTCCTCAAATTCGGCGAGCAGAGATTCCTTCTGCGCCGTCAGCGCCGCCACCTGGTCGAAGGCGCGCTTGCCAATGGCGAGGCTTTCAGACTCGGTAACCTGCTTCAGCTTTGCGATGATCGACTTGATTTTATCGAGGGGTTTCACTTCAACTGACCCTTAAGCTGGCGGTACATCTGATCGGCGAGGCCGAAGCCGCCTTTTTCAGCAAGCTTTTCCGCATAGGTTTCGACGAGCATGGAGGAGAAGGCTTCCCCGCCATAGCCGCTATCGCCGGCGATCGCCTTGTCTAGACCGGCATGAGTCAGCATTTCTTTAATGAAAACGGCTTCAAACTCGCGTGCGGTTTCGCGCAGCGCCTGTTCTTTCTCGGATGTCGCCTCGACCGCTTCACGAACCTGACCGGAGGTCTTTGCGTTGACGATAAGGCTTAAGGCTGCGGCGTTCATGGCGCGCTCCGGGATCGGAAAAATTTTATTCAATCTAGGCCGCGTAACTAAAAAATAAGTTATCAAACGTAGAAAAGCTCTATGGAAAATATGCAGCTTTCACTGTTAACGGCGCTCTTTGGCGGCAAGCCTTCCGGCGACGCGCTCGTTCTGGAAAAAACGCTTAATGATGACGGTGAGGCGCAGACAAACCCGCAAGGCTTCTTTTCGTTTCTTCAGGGGTTGCTTTCCGCAACGCCAGACGCTGATGAACAAACTCTTAATGCGCCAGAGGGCGCGGCGGCAAAAAAATCCTTTCACGGACTGAATGCCGAAAAGCTCCGGGCGCTGCTCGCAGATACGGCTTCTGAGGCTGGCGCTGAGACCGGCGATCTCGAAATCGCTGCTGCACGCTTCGAAGCGTTGCCGGTGACGGCATTGCCGGCCGAGGCGCCCGCCGCATCCGACATTATCTCGCGTCTTTCTGATGGCGGCGCCCTTGCCGAAACGCCGCTCTCCGGCGCTAAGGCCAAGGAAGTCCTTGCACCAGTCGCGACCGCCGAAACGGCCCTGCCCATCGCTGCAGCAGCTCCATTTGCCGGCGATGCGAATACGCCTCAAGGAACAGCGCCTGCGGCCATTGCATCTGCATCACCTAGCCCAGCAACCGTCGCGCCGGCGGCGGAAGGACCACCGGCTGCGCCTTCTCCATACCGGCCGCTCGTTACTGAAGACGCTCCTGCAGAGGCGCGTTTACCCGATAACGAAGGGGACGAGCGAGGCTTGCTGGTCCGGACCGCCAAACCCGCTCACGCTGCGGCGCCCGCGGAAATCATGGACCAAGCCGCGACGGTTGTCGCCGCCAAACCGGGCCAAGCGCAGCCCGCTGCGAATCCCGGCGCTCCTATCGAAGCCGAAACCGTCGCTGTCGATATTGTCGAAGCGGACATGCTTCCCGAGCCGGGAATGGGGGATAGAGAAACCCGCGCAGACGATCTTTTCAGCCGCGCGCCCCAGAACATGTCTTGGAAAACGACCAGCGGCCCTGCAAACGCCAGCGCCAATGCGGTCGCCGCGCTTACAGAACACGCCTCGCCCGATGCGCTGGCCCATTCGGCCGTGACGCGCGACGAAGCGGCAGGCGCTACGGAGATCGAACGGGTGGTTACAGCTCGCACGGAAGCCGCGGTCCATGCGGCCGAGCGCAATGCGCATCTTGCGCCCATGCGCGACCAGATTATCGCCGCCGTGGCGGCGCGGCCCGGCGACTCCCGTCTTGAAATCCGTCTCGACCCGCCGGAACTCGGCCGGGTCATGATCGGGTTTGAAAAAGACGGGACGGACATTGTGAGGGCGGTTGTGACGGCGGATTCGCCGGATACGCTCGATCTCATGCGGCGCAATGCGGATGTTTTCCAGCGCGCGCTCGAACAGCAGGGTTTTTCCAATCTCGACCTTCACTTCGCGGACAAAGGCGCGCGTGAACATTCGGGAGAATCCGCAGGCGAAACGCCTCGCTTGTTCTCTCTGGCGGAGGATGGCGCTGTCACCGCCGCCGCGTCATCGCAACATCAGGGCCTCGTGAACGGCCGTCTCGACCGCCGGCTTTAGGCCGGACTTCAAGGAAACTTCTCATGCAGGCAGCACAGACCGTTACGCCGAACACGCAGCAAACCGGAGCGTCACAAAGCGCCTCCGCCAAGAGCCAGGGCAATGAAGCGCTCGAGTCGGTCGATTTCCAGAATTTTCTGGTGCTGCTGACCGCGCAATTGCGCAATCAGGATCCCTTAAACCCGGCGGATTCGACCGAGTTCGTGGCGCAGCTCGCCCAATTCAGCTCCGTCGAGCAGCTCGTCAATGTCAACAACAAGATCGACAAGCTCGCTTCGGCGCTGGTCGCCGAAGGCATCGACAAATACGCCGGCTGGATCGGAAAACAGGCCGAGGTCATTTCTTCGCCTACTTATTTCGACGGGGAGACGCCGGTGGGCTACCGCCTTTCAGGCAATAGCCAAGCGGTCTCCGTTCAGACGGTCATCACCAATTCCGCTGGCAATGAGGTGGCGCGGTTCACGTCGCTCAATGGCGCCATGGCGCAAAGCTGGGACGGAAAATTGAATAATGGCGACCCCGCTGCGCCCGGCGTTTACGCTGTGACCGCGGTCTACTACGACAGCAAGAACAACAGCATTGGCAAAGAGATCGCCAACACCTTCGGGACCGTGCAGGCGGTGCGTCTCGATGGCGAGAATCCTTATCTCGTTCTCGATGGCGGCGTCGAGCTGACGCCGGACCAGGTGACCGGCCTCGGCCAGTAAGCGCGAACAAAATCCAGAAAACGATTTTCCGGCCCCGTGATCTGATCGCGGGGCCTTTTTCAATCGGTGGCGGAAAAGATTTCAGGCTTTGAGATTTCTCGAAAGCGTTAGTAGCTTTGGATGCCAAGATCGAGAATAAGGACGTTCAGCGCCGCATCGCCCATAATCTCGCGGCTCGTTTCGAGAAGCGCGGACTTCATATATTCCATTTTGTCCACGTCTTCGAGCATCTGCGGCAGCATGTCTTCGCCAGCGAGCGCAAGCAGACGCGTCAGCAGCGCGTCGCGCAGGCGCGGCTCCAGAGAATAGGCGCTTTCGTTCAGGGAATTGTCCACCTCGATATTGATGTCGAGAATGACCATGGATTTCGGTTTGCCGCGGCGCATTACGGGAATGACGAACTGGCGGCTGAATTTCATATAGGTGACGCCGCCGACATCCTCGTCGGCGCCGTGGCCGCCGCCTTTCTTCTTTTTGTCTTTGCTGTGGCCGTCATCCGCCTCAGCATGGGCCGCTTCCTTGTCGCCGCTGCCTTTCGCCATCATGGATTTGGCGAAAAAGCCGCCGCCGCCGCCGACAAGGCCGGCGACGACAATGATGATGATGGGAAGCAGCTTCTGAAGCATGTCGAGGCGTCCTTTTAGAAGGGCGAGATCATGTCGATGATCTGCTGGCCGTAGCGGGCGCGCTGCATGTCGGAAATCTGGCCGCGGCCGCCATAGGAGATGCGCGCGTCTGCGATCTTGTCATAGGTGATGGTGTTGTTGCGCGCGATATCCTCAGGACGGACGATGCCCGCAACGAGGAGCTCGCGCAGCTCATAATTCACCCGGATCTCCTGACTGCCTGAAATGGCGAGGTGGCCGTTCGGGAGTTCGTTGATGACGGTCGCCGCGACGCGCAGCGTGATCTTCTCCTCGCGTCTGATCTGGCCGTCGCCCGAGGAGTTCGTGGTGGAGCTTGTGCCGATGGCGGGATTGAGCGTTGCGCCGTTCGGCAGCAAATCTTCCGCGAGCGAGTTCAGTCCGAAAAAGTTCGACACCGACATGTCGTCGTCGGATGAGCGAGAACGCGTCGTCGAATTCCTGATTTCCGCCTCTTCATCGATCTCGATGACCACGGTGACGATGTCGCCTTGCGAGCGCGCGCGGCGGTCGCCAAAGAGCGAGGAGGGGCCTTGCCGCCACAGCGAGGCGGTGGTCGCTTTCGCTTCCGTTGGGGAGACGGCTTTGGGCGGTACGTCATAGCGCCGCGGATCGGGCATGGGCATGGGATTGCGCATGTCGCCCACGGGCGACATGGAGGGCGGGTTGAACATATGATCCGTACGCGAGGCGCAAGCGCCTAAAGCGAGCATCGGAACCGTCAGAAGAAGCAGTTTTCTGGTCATTGGGTAACCGCCTTGTTCGGGCCGGTGATCACGGCCGTCAGAATGATCTTGGAATTGAGGTTCATGATCCGCACGCGGTCGCCGACAGCGCCAGCGTCGAGCGCGCGGCCTTCGGTCATAATCATCAGCGGCCCGCGCACGAATTCCAGTTGCACGATGGCGTTGCGTTCGACAACGGTCGGCGGACCCACATCTTTCGGCGACAGTTTCATCCCCTTGTAGACGGAGCGTTTGAGTTCCGCGCCCACATAAAGGTCGAGCGCCGACGCATCTCCGCTGTCGAGAGACAAGTCGGAGGCGTGAAGCACGGTTCCGGCGCGTAAGTTCTCGGCGGCGCTGACGGCGGCTGGCTTTTGCTCCACCGGCATGACCGAGGTCATGAGCAGGTCGTTTTCCGTGCGCGGCGCCTGCGGTGATACGGCCGCCACCTGTTCCTGCGCGCTTGCGGGCGCAAGGCACGCCGCAAACAACGCCAAAGCTGAAATAATGCGTTTCATGGGTCTACCGGATCTGCGTTGTGGAGCCGAGCATCTGGTCGGCCGCGGAAATCACTTTGGAGTTTAGTTCGTAGCCGCGTTGCGCCTCGATAAGGTCGGCGATCTGCGCGACGACATCGACGGAGCTCTCCTCGAGGAAACCCTGGCGAATGGAGCCGCGGCCGTCGAGGCCGGGCTCGCCCGGTATAGGCGCGCCAGAGGCTTGCGTTTCCCGGAAGAGATTGCCGCCCATGGCTTCGAGGCCCTTTTCATTGACGAAGAGGGTAAGGACGATCTCGCCGATCTGCTGGCCGTCCGTCTGGCCGTCGAAATAGGCGAACACCTCGCCTGAATTGTTGATGGTGATCGAGCGCGCATCCTGCGGGATGGTGATGTCGCCGGCGAGCGGATAGCCCTCATTCGTAACGATCAGGCCTTCGCCGGTTTTCTTGAAGGTGCCGTCGCGGGTGTAGGCCGGATCGCCGGAGGGCAGGGTCACTTCAAAGTAACCGGCGCCTTCGACCGCGAGATCGAGATCGCCGCCGGTCTGGCGAAGGGAGCCTTGCGCGTGGTTGACGGAAATTGCTGCGGTCCTGACGCCGAGGCCAAGCTCGACGCCCGCCGGCGCCACAAGGCCCGTCGATGACGAGATCGCGCCGGGCGCGCGCAATTGCTGATAGTGGAGATCGGCGAATTCGGCGCGCCGCGCGTCATAGGCGGTGGTGCTCATATTCGCGATGTTGTTCGACACGACTTCGACGCGGGTCTGTTGCGCGTCCATGCCGGTGGCGGCGATTCTCAAAGCTTGCATGTCATAGCCTCCTTACATTCGCGCCTTTACAGCTTTCTCATGGCGTCGACAGTTTTCTTGATCCGTTCATTCTCATCCTGCATGAGCTGCTGGTTGAGTTCGTAGGCGCGCTGCACCTCGATCAGACGCGAGACCTCGATCACTGCATTGACGTTCGATTCTTCGATGAAGCCCTGGCGGAGTTTCGGAAACTCAACGGCCTGGTATTCCTCATCCGTGCGGAAGAGATTGTCGCCCTCGCGCGCGAGCGAGGTTTGCGGCGCCGTGACAAGTCCGAGCTTGCCCACGGGCGCGCCGTCGGCGGCGATGGTGCCGTCCTGGGCGATGGTGATGTTCGTTGCGCCCACGGGAAGGGCGACGGGCGATCCGCCGTCGCCGAGAACGCGGTTGCCGTCCTGCGTCACCAGCTGCCCTTCTGCATCCATCAGGAAGCTTCCCTGACGGGTCAGGCGTTCGCCGCGGGACGTTTCGATCAGGAAATAGCCGTCGCCTTCGATGGCGATGTCGAAAGGCGCGCCGGTGCGCGTTAGGGAGCCTGGCGTCGCATCGAAAAACCGGCCGGCGACATTTGTCTGCGAGAGGCTGCGATCCTCTTGCTCCAGACGCTGCACATATTCCGAAAAAAGGTAGCCTTCGCGTTGATAGCCTGCGGTCGACGCATTCGCGATGTTGTTCGCGATGGAGTTGAGCTCCTTCATGAGCCCGGCCTGTTTCGATAGCGCCGTGTAGATCGAATTGCTCATCGTGCGTCTCCTGTCGCGGGGTCGAGGCCGCGCTCCATGAAGTCTGTTTCTTTTTTCACCCCGGCGGCGTAATCGGCGAGAATGTCGATGGCGCGCACGCTGACGGCGGGCGCGGTCTTGAACATATGCGCAAGGGCGGCGAGGGTTTCGGGGTCATCGGCGAGCGCTTCGCGTACGGAAGGCGGCAAGGATGCGGCCCCGGTATTGAGCGACGCGAGCGCGGCGCGGGATGCGGCGGCCTTTTCGCGTTCTTTTTTCGGCACGGCGTCGAACGCCTCGGCGGCGAGCGACCAGTCGCCGGCGCGCCAGGCGGTGTTGGCGAATTCATTGTCGCCGTCGCCGCGGCGGAGCGATGCTTTGATAAGCGCGATGGTTCCCGCACGGTCGTTCAGGCGTTCATGGGCTTTGGCGGCGACGACGCCGAGATCGGCGCTCATGGCGCCTTCATCGGCGATTTTCAGCGCGGCGTGGGGATCGCCGCTGTTGAGACGGGAAAGCGCGCGCACGGCGTCCGCGTCGGCGCGCCATTTTTCCGGCGCGCCCTGCAGCGCTTCGTCAACGAGATCATTGGCGCCATAAGCGGCGAGTTCGCGCGCCACGGCCACATTGAGATCGCCATTGTCCTGCGTATCGACAAAGTCACGGTAGTGGAAGAAAGCCGAGACGGCGGCGAGGCGGGTTTTGGCGTCCGCCATCAGCCCGTTCATGATGAAGGATTGGGCGAGGGCGCGGCTCGCGCTTTCTGCGCCGGGCGCGGCCCCGGCGGCGGTTTCGAGAACGGCGATGCCTTCGCGCATGCGTCCCGCAGCGACAAGCGCTTTCGCCCCGGTGAAGGAGGCGCGCGCCTCGGCGAGGGATGTGTTCCGGCGCCCGCTCTGCGCGGCGACATCGTCGAGGAAGCCTTCATAGGCGATATTGGCGCGCTTTTCATAATCCTCGGCGAGGATCGCCAGGGCGCGCGCCTGCAACGGCCCGGGCGTTTGCGCGATCTGTTTCAGTTCTTCGGTGATCACCGGCGCGGCGGCGGGCGCGCCACTCGCTTGCGCACCGGTCGCGGCGGCGCGGGCGCCTGCATCTTCAGCCGTTTCGTCGTCCGCGTGACCGGCCAGCGCATTTTCCATGATGGCGAGCGCCGGGCTGCGGTCGCGGCCGCGGGCGGCCTTAGCGATGGCATAGAATTCCCTGGCGATGGTCAGCTGATTGCGCTCGATGGCGTTGAGGCCGAGCCATTCTGCGAGCACAGCGCGCAATTCTTTGGTGATCGGCTTCAGCGCCGCAATATGTGCTTCCTGCATGGGGGCGACGCGGTCGTCGTCCACCGCCGCGGCGGCGGCGTAAGCGAGTTCGCCAAACGGCCCGCACGCGCGATAAGGCGCAAGTTCCGCGGCCGCCTGGCGGCGCGCGCCGGCGCCAAGATCGGAAAGACCGGCGGCCATGCTCATATTGTGATCGCCGGCGCCGCGAGCGGACGCGATGGCGGCGGCTTCCTCAAAAAAGCCGATATGAATGTAAGCAAGGGCGAGCGTGGCGGCGATGTCCTGGCGGTCGTCTTCGTGGAGGCTGGCGTCGAATCTCTGGCGCAGATTGGAGATCGACGAAAAATCAAGAACGCCGTCTTCCGGTTCATGGAAGAGCGACGGGTCGACGCAATGCTTGCTGACCTGTTGATCGGCGGGGATCAGCGATTCCGGCGGCCCATTCGCCAGCGAAGGTCGTTCCGGCTCATTCTCCTCATGATCTTCAGTCGGCGCCGCTGCGTGTTCCGCCAGGGGCGCTGCGTGAGGATCGGGGGAGGGCGTTGTTTCCGGCGGCGCCGGCGTATGAGCGGCTGGCGTCGCCTCGATGGCGGCGTGTTTTTCGCCGGCTTCTTTTTCATCGTCGATCTTGAGTTGCACAACGCCCTGATGGCGAGCCTCGGCGAGAAGCGCGATCATGCGGTCGCGGGCGGCTTTCATGGATTCAGGCGTCGCCGAAATGGTGTTGCGCGCCGCTTCGGAAACCGGCTCGGGGCTTTCTTCCTCTTCCGTCAGGGCGACCGGGGCGTTGTTGAAAATATCGATGACAATTGAGTTTCCGGCGCTTTTCGACGTGCGCACCGGACAGTCGCAGGTGAGCGACAACACCAGGGCGCGGGTTTTTTCATTATCGATGATGCGCGCATTGAGGACGCGATGCGCCTTGCGCTTGTCGAGGATGTCGGAAAGCTCGAAGGAGTAATCCTTGCTCGGAAAGGTGATCTCGATCTTCCGGTCCGAAGTGGCGATTTTCCAGTCATCCGGCGCTTTCGGGATCACAAGGCGGGAATAGTCCCCATGCTCGCCCGCGCGCACGGTAAGAACGTCCTCCGCGGCGGCGGGGACGGCGAGAACGGCGACAAGAAAAAGCGAAAGAAGCGCGCGGATCATGCGGCCTCCTTCTTCAATTGCTTCAAGGCCTCGTCCATATCGGCGAAGCCGGGGCGGTCATGGCCCGGAATATTGCGGCGGGCGACCTCGATGCACATTTGCGGCGTGTGCATCTGAAGGTGCGCGACAATGCATTCGCGGATGAGATTGTAAAAGCGCTGTTCATGTTCGTTGACCGCCATGATGCGCGTCGCCAGGGGTCCGACGAGACTGTAGGCGAGGAACACGCCGAGAAACGTCCCGACCAGTGCGCCGCCAATCATCTGGCCCAGAACTTCCGGCGGCTTGTCGATGGACGCCATGGTCTTGATGACGCCGAGCACCGCCGCGACGATTCCGAGGGCGGGCAGAGCGTCGGCGATGCTTTGCAAGGCGTGACCGCCATGCAGGCTTTCATGGTGCATCGCCTCAAGCTGTTTTTCGAGAAGATCCTCAACCTGATGCGGATTGTCGAAATTCATCAGGATGGAGCGGATTGTGTCGCAGATGATGTCGCTTGCGTCGTGATCTTTGGCGATTTTGGGATAGCGCTGAAAAATCGTCGATTCCGCCGGATTTTCGATATGCGATTCCGCCTGGACCGGGCTTTCCTTTGCGACGCGCAAGAGCTCGTACATCAGGCACAAAAGATCCTGATAGTCTTTCTTTTTCCATTTGGGACCCGACAGCGCTTTCACGACATCGCCGCCCGCCTGTTTGATCGTTCCAAAGTCGTTGCTGACAAGGAAAGCGCCGACGGCTGCGCCGCCGATGATCATCAGCTCGTAAGGCAAAGAATGGAGAATGATCTCCATTTTGCCGCCGGCGATGATATAGCCGCCGAAGACCATGCCGAGCGTCAGAACAATGCCTAGAATGGGACCCATGAATTACGCGCCTGAAACGTGAACAAATTTAGCTGCCCGCTTAACCATTCATTTCACGAAGAAGTTAATCTTCGCTGAAATTAGGCGAGTTCATTGGCGGGGTTTATTGATCCGTCTGGTTACGGTTCGCGAGAATGACGCTAACGAGATACGCCTTCTGGGCGTCCATATTTGCAACAACGAGGGCCGCCTGTTCACTATTCATTGACGAAATCAGGCCGGCGGCGAATTTCGCGTCCATCTCGTTGATGATCTGGCCGGCCTGGGCGGGCTTCATCCCTTCATAGATCGCCGCAAGTTTTTGAATGTCGGCGTTGCGGGCGTCTTTGACGACCGTGATTTTCTCTTGCAGCTTTTCATTCGCGTCTTCAAGCTCGGCGAGGCGCTTGTCGATTTGCGCTTCATAGGTTTTTAACTCCGCCTCGCGGTCGGCGATGGCGAGTTCTCGCGTGTCGAGCGAATACATGCGGTCTTTCACCGCAGCGGCGAGGTCGCCATCGACACAGGACGCGACCCCGGCGAGATCGCCCGCTTGAGGCATGCCGCCGGGTTTCGCCGTCGCTTCCGACGCCATGACGGCGATGCGGCCGGCGAAAGAGCCGAAAAACATCAGCCCAAGGACTAAGAGCGCTCTCGTTTTCATGCTTACCCGGCGATTTTTTTCATTTTGCGCTGGTTGCGCGCCTGCATCAGCGCAGCCGTTACCTTGGTGACGGGTTTGGCTTTGGCTCTTGCAGTTCTCGAGACGGGTGCATCCTCGTCGTCATCGAGATAGGAAATGTTGTCGTCATCGTCCTTGCCGTTGGGAACCATGCGCGAGCCGGGCCCGTCGGGATCGGGATTGTCCACCAGGAAGAAATCGATCTGTTCGTCGAGACGCTCCTGCAGGGCTTTCGCCTTGGAAAGGCGCTCTTCGAGTTCTGCGCCGGCCTTGCCGGAAGCTTCGCTGACATCGCGGATCGCAATTTCCGCAAGCTCGGAAATGACGTCGATCATTTCGGTCAGCTGCGGCAGGATATCTTTTGTCTCCTCGATCAGCGGCGTCAGCTCGTTGATGCTTTCCGCGCTCGATTCCTTGGCGAGCGTCACCGTGGCGCGGGCCTGATCGACCGTGTGCGACATGGTGGCGATCGTCGCGCCGAGGCCTTTCTCCGTGCTCTTCAAGGCTTCCAGCTTGCGGCTGAGGATGAAACAGTAAAATGTCGCGGCGCCTGATGCGGCGAGCAACATAAAGTCAATGATCATCTCCATTAGAGAGCCCCTTAGGTTAGTACGAATTCTGTGATGAGGACGTTCGTCACCGATGCGTCCGGAACGATGACGCGAATGCGCCGGAGGATTTGCGCGCGCAAGCGCGACATGGAAGAAGGATCTTCAAGCACCGTGTGATCGACGGAGCGCAGATAGGTGTTAAGGACGTCCTGAACGTAAAAACCGTTTTCAAGAAGGCTCGCGGCGCCTTCCTCGTCGGTTTCGAACACCAGCGACACGCGCAGATGTTTCGAACGCCCGATCGGCTGGATTGAAATCACCATGGGATCGAGCACGAGAAACGTTGCGTGCTCTGAATGTTGAACGGCGCCGATGGGTTTGACGCTGGATTGCGCAGCGTCGTCGCCGCCATGACCGCCGCCATGCCCCTTGTCGGCTTTCTTCTTTTTCTTGTCGTCCTTTGCGCCGCCGTGATCTTCGGTTTCGCATTCCTCAATCACAGGCTCGCCATCATGTTCGTTTGCAGCATCAGCATGGTCCTCGCCATGAGACTCTGCTTCGCCGTGATCTTCACCATGTTTTTCCGCGCCGTCTTCGGCGCCGATGCAAGCGGGATTGACGTTTTTGGCGCCAGGCGTCAGGACGAAAGCCGCACCGCCGGCGACGCCTGCGGCCGCCACGGCCGCAATGGCCATGGGAATAAGCCCCAATTTCTTGCCTTTCGGCTGCGCGTCCTCTTCTCCAGCATCTGTTTCCAGATCGCTGAGATCGAGGTCGAGCGCTATGGGCGTGACGTCTGACAAAAGCGGCGCACCTTCAGATTGCAGGGCGCACCATATACAACCAGACGTAAACGGTTATTTAATCAAAGCCCCGGAAATTAACCAAGAAATTTCAGGAATGCGTTTTCAGCGCATCTCCAAACACCGGTGGCCTTCGTATGTTCAAACTCGCCTCTGTCTGGAATGAAATGTCGCTCTCGCGCAAGGTCATCCTTGTGGGCGTGCTCGTGGGGACGCTGATCGTTTTCTCCTCGGTCATGACCATGGCGACCAAGCCCAGAATGGCCTTTCTTTACGGCGGTCTCGACGCTTCCGCGGCGGGCGACGTGCTGAGCGCGCTCGAAACCATGGATGTGGATCCGGAGGTGAGAGGCGATGCGATCTACGTCCCCGAACATCGCCGCGACGCCTTGCGCATGGCGCTCGCCCGTCAGGGCCTGCCGCAGCAGGGCCAGCCGGGGTTCGAATTGCTTGACGAATTAAACGGCTTTGCAACGACTTCGGAAATGTTTGACGCCGCCTATTGGCGCGCCAAAGAAGGCGAACTCGCCCGCACCCTGCTGGCGACGCCGGGGGTGAAGTCGGCCCGCGTTCATATTGCGGTTCCGAAATCATCGTCTTTCGCCCGCCGCCGGCGCCCGCCGACCGCCTCCGCGACCATCACCATGAGCCGCGGGCGTCTCGATATGCAACAGGCCATGGCCATGCGCTATCTGATCGCGCTCGCCGTGCCGGATATGGAGGCCGAGCAGGTCGGCATTTTCGACAGCATCAACGGCGTGATCCTGAAACCGGGGGCCGGGGACCCGATCATCGACGCCGAGGGCGACAGCCTCGACCGCGAAACAAGGCTTGAATCGAACCTTATGAGCCTTCTCGAGGCTCGCGTCGGGCCCGGAAACGCCCGTGTTACGGTCTCTCTCGACATCGATCGCGAGCGCGAAACCGTCTCCGAGCGGATCCTCGACCCTGAAAGCCGGGTGATGATGGGCCGCGAGACGACGGACATGCAGCAGTCGGAGTCCGGTTCGGGCAACAATGGCGTCACAGTCGCCTCGAACCTGCCCGAAGGCGACGCCGGGGCTTCTTCGCAATCGAATTCCTCGCGCTCGGAAACCAACGAAACCACTCGCTTCGACATTTCAGAGGTCAACCGGCAACGCGAAAAACTGCCCGGCGCCATTTCCCGCGTCCATGTGGCGGCGCTTATCAATGACGCGCCGGGCGCAGACGGCGCGGCGCCGACGCCGCGCTCCGACGCCGAACTCGAATCGATCCGCGACCTCATCACCGCCGCCGTCGGCTTCGACGAAGCGCGCGGCGACATCGTGACCGTGAAGTCTATGCCGTTCCACGAATATGCGCCGGTCGAAACGCCTGAAGAGTCAGGCGGCATCATGCTCTGGGCGCAGCAGAACGTTATGTCGATCCTGCAGATCGTCATTCCGGCGCTGGTCGTCATCATTCTCGGCATGTTCGTTCTGAAACCGGTTCTGACCCAGGATATCAACGGCGCGACCACGCTTGCCGAAATCGGCATGCCCGAAGACATTGGCGTCGAGGCCGGCATGATCTCACGCTCGCCCTTGGAGGAACTGCGCGACCTGTCGACCTCCGACAAGGAAAAGACCGCGACACTCCTCAAAGAGTGGCTCGGCGAAACCGAGCGGGCGGCGTAAATGGGAAACGGCGCGCTACAGGCGAGCGAAAACGGCGCCGCAAAGGCCGTTCGCATCCCGTCCCTGCCAGGCCGGCAGCAACATGGCGGCGGTCAGCAGGTGGACACCAACTGTGACGCCTATAAAGCCGGCTATAACGCCGCCGCAGCAGACTTCCGCAGCGAACTCGCGGCGCAGGAAAACCGTCACGAAGAATTCGTCAAAAGCGTCGGCGACATGATCGCCGATATGGACGCCCGTTACCGCCAGGAGGCTTTGAGCCTCATCGAGCGGCTCTTTTCCGCTGTGGCGCCGTCGCTTGCAGTAAAATCCTCGCTCGCCGACATCATGCAGATCGTCGAACAGCATGCCGTGCACGGACATTCCGAACTCGATCTGCGCGCGCATCCGTCTCTGATCGCGCATTTATCCGCGGCCGATCAGAAGACGCTGAAAGAAACGCCGCTGGTGACCCTAAAGGCGGATGAATCCTGCGCCCCGGCGACAGTGGATGCGCAATGGAAAAAGGGCGGCCTCTACCACGATCCGGACGGCCTCATCGAAAATGTATTGAAGGCGCTGCGCGCAGAAACCGGCGCCGCTCAGGGAGACGGTCATGAGTGACAGAAACCAGCTTGCGGAAACCGAGCCTAGCGACGACGAAATTGTCGCGGACGTTCTCGCCGGCGGCGACGGCGGCGCGGGCAACCGCAATATTCTCGAACTGCCGGTGCGCATCGTCGTCTCCATCGGGTCGGCGCAGATCACCGTGCAGAAACTTCTTGAGATGACGCAAGACACCGTCATCGATCTCGAACAGCTCGTCGACGACCCTGTCGACATCTTTGTCGGCGACCGGCTGGTCGCGAAAGGCGAACTTGTCGAGGCGTCCAATAACGAAAACGGGATCGGCGTGAAGCTTCTCGAGATCGTTGGGATCGGCAGTTAAAGGGCGAACGGGCCGGCATGGGGCGTTTGAGGGTCATTATCGCATTGCTGCTCGCGCTGGCGGTTTTCGCCGGCGCGCCAGCCGCTGCGCAGGAGATCGCGCCGCAGCCTGACGCGCTTGGCGCGGCGGCGGAAGCCGCGGTCGCCGATGGCGGGCTGACGCGGCGCATCGTCCAGATGTTCCTCCTGGTGACGGTGCTCAGCCTCGCGCCGGGCATCGCCATGATGGTCACCTGCCTGCCGTTCATGCTGATCGTTCTGTCGATATTACGCCAGGGCGTCGGCTTGCAGCAGGCGCCGCCGAACATGCTGATCGTTTCCGTCGCGCTGTTTCTTACCTATTTCGTCATGGAGCCGGTGTTCAAGGACGCCTGGGCCGCAGGCGTCTCGCCGCTCCTGAATGGCGAAATCACCGAACAGGCCGCGTTCACTGAAATGATGCAGCCTTTCCGCATCTTCATGGAGGCGCGGGTCGATCCCGGCGCTGTCGATATTCTCGAAGACGCAAGGCCGCTTGAGACCGCGCCGGACCCGGACGGCATGACGCCATTGTCGCTTCTCGTTCCCGCCTTCGTACTCTCGGAAATTCAGCGCGCTTTCGAAATCGGATTCATCGTTCTTTTGCCGTTTCTGGTGATTGATTTGCTGGTGGCGTCGATCCTGATGGCCATGGGCATGATGATGGTGCCGCCGGCGGTTGTCTCCCTGCCGTTCAAGGTGGCGTTTTTCGTTCTGACCAATGGCTGGGTCGCCGTTTCCGGGGCGCTGGTTCGAGGGTATTCGTAATGTCGAAAGCCTTGCAGAAAATGGATCTGCGTGCGCCCAAGACGGAAGGGCGCAGCGAAATCCACATGGAGACCTGGTTCACCAGGGCCCATAAAGCCGCGATCGTGCTTGCGTCCTTAAGCGCGGAAGCCGCCGCTGAAATCGTCGATGAAATGTCCGACGACGAGCTCAGGAATTTCGCGAAAGCCTTTTCCGAACTCAAGACCGTGTCGCCGCAATTGCTGGAAGCAGTCGCCGAGGAATTTCTCGCGGCGGCAAGCAGTCCGGAACAAACCGATCTCTCCGGCGGCTCCGACGAGGCGCGACGCGTGTTGACGATGATGGCCAAGGAGGAACGGGCGGAGCGTATTCTCGCCGATATGGGCGGGGGCGGGGATTCCGCCGTCTGGACGCGGGTCGAAAAAGTCGATGACGAGGTGCTTGCGCAATATGTGCAGGCCCAGCGCATGCCCATCGCGGCGACGATCCTTTCTAAACTCTCTTATGAAAAAACGGCGGCCGTCCTGAACCTCGCCGACGCCGAATATTCCCAGAAAGTCCTGCTCGAAGTCGCGCGCAAGAAACCCTCTTCGCCGGACGCCATAGAAGCGATCGCCAATGTGCTCGAAGAAGAGCTTCTGAAGCCTGCACCCGGCGCCAGCGCGGAAGAAGAGGGCGATGAAGACGCCCCCGCCGCCGCCGCGCCGAAAGGCAACGCCGGGGCGAAGGTCGGCGAGATCATCAACTATCTTCCGGGCGTCAAGCGCGATGCGCTGCTGGAGCATTTCAAGCAGATCGATCCGGAAGTGGGCGCCGAAGTGCGCCGCGCGGTGCTGACCTTTGAAGAGCTTTATACGCGCATGCCTGCATCCGGCGCGACGGCGCTGCTGCGCGATCTCGATCGCGACGTTTTGCTGAAAGCCATCAAATATGGCGAGGGCAATGCGCCCGAGACGGTCGAATTCCTGTTCGGCAACATCTCAAAACGCATGGTCGAACAGTACAAGGAAGAGCTCGCGGAAATGGAAACGCCCTCCGAAGAGGATGGCGAAGGCGCGCAGCGGGAAGTGACCACGACGGTGCGCGAGCTTGTCGCCGCGGGCGAATTCAAACTGATCCCGCTGAAAGAGCCGGATGCGGAAGAAAGCGCCTAAGGCGCTAGTTTCGCCCGCACCCACAGCGGGAAAAATACATCACTTCTGTTGAATTCTTCAATATTTCCCAGTGTTGGTGAATAGTTATCCACCACCTTCGAAGCGGGTTTAATCTCTCTGCAATCGTCAACCCCGGCCACCGTCTCAAGGCAAACGCGTTGAGAGGCGCGCGGGCAAGCGGCGGTGAAATTTCAGGCGAGACGAAGAAGAAGAATGAACGGAGCAGAAAATGTTAAATGGCGCCACATCGCTCTGCAGCCCAGCAAATAGGGGGGCTCAAAACTGGCGGCGAGGGTGCGAAGGTCAGTTCAGAACGCCCGGCCAGTTTTCGTCGGCCTTGGCGATGAAGCTGGGAATGTCGGCCTCCCAGCGTTTTTGAATCTCGTTATTGTAGTTGAGGTAGAGTTTATCTTCGACAATCGTCCAGTTCATCGGATTGCCGCGCGCGGTGTAGTTCTGGGAGATCGCCCAGGCGCAATAGCCGCCATATTGCGGCGCGTATTTTTCCGGATCCGCCTTGAAAGCAGCGAGATTATCGGCAGAGGCGAAGCGCCACTGGGCGCCGTTATAGTCGGCCGCAAAGTTTTTATCGCCTTTCACCGGCTCGCCTTCGGTGAAATAGGCGACGGGGTCATAGCCATCAACAGCGAGATTGGAAAACCGTCCCGTATAAACCGGATCCTCGGCGAAGGCGGCGGCTGGCGCAATTGCTGCGACAAGGAAAGCAACGGCGGCGAGGCTGTTGCGGGCGAAAGATTGAAACATCGGGCGGCTCCATCTGTGCGGCGCTCACCCATAGCGCGCATGGCGCGCCCCCGGCAAATCACATGCGCTCACGGCGGCGGGAGCGGATCAGTTCTTTTTGCCGGCCTTCTCGCTGCCGTCGGTTTCGGGAAAGCTTTCCACATGAAGCGTGCGGGTCGGATAGGCGAAGTCGATTCCTTCCTCCTCGAACGCCTGATGGATGTTGAGAAGAACCTCGTGATTGGCGTCCATAAAGACGCCATAGGCGCGGTCTGTCACCCAGAAGACAGTTTCGAAGTTGATGGAGCTGTCGGCGTATTCTTTCAGATGCGAACGGTCAAAGCGTGTGTTCTCCGAATCCTCGACCGCTTTTTTGATAAGCTCAGGGATGCGGCGAAGCTTCTCGTGCGGCGTCTGGTAAAGAACGCCGACGGTGAACCGGGAGCGCCTTTCGTCCATACGCCGATAGTTGCGGATTTCCTTGTCGAGCAATTGCGAATTGGAGACAATGATTTCCTCGCCGCTGAGAGAACGGATGCGCGTCGTCTTCATGCCGATCCGTTCCACGTCGCCGAGATATTCGCCATCATCGAAGGTGATGAAATCGCCGCGCAGGAACGGCTGGTCGAAGACGATGGCGAGAGAAGAGAAAAGGTCCTTGAAGATGCTCTGCGCCGCAAGGCCGATGGCGATGCCGCCGACGCCAAGGCCGGCGATCAACGCCGTGATCTCGATGTCGAGATTGGAAAGGATCATCAGGAGCGCAATCGTCCATACGCCGATGGCGACCAGCGTTTTGATGAGGTTAACCGCGTTGGTGAGAACGCCGGAGCGCTCTGCGCGCGAATGCGCATAGCCGACGATGCCTGCGGTCAGGAGTTCTTTCGCCCAGGCTGCCGCCTGAAGAATGCCGATGATGATGGCGATGGTGCGGGCGTAAACGCCCCAGCCTTCGGGGATAACGGGAAAAAACGGCGCAACAAGCGCCGCGGAGACAACGAGCAGGAAGAAGCTGGAGGTTTTGCTGACGAGGCGCGCGGCGATATTGTTGATGGCGTAATAGTCTTTTTTCTTCCGGCGGATGAAGCCGGCGATGACGGCGCGCGCAATCCTGAGGACGAGAAAGACCGCAATCCAAGCGCCCAAGGCGATGGAGAATTCCGACGCATTCGCCTGTATCCACGCCCAGCCTTCTTCAAGGCGCGGGCGGATATTCTCCATGAAACTATCCACTTCGCCGGCGGCGTCTTCGGCCGCCTCCTTGGCTTTTTCTCCGGCGCCTCCATTTTGCGGCGTTTGGGCGGAAAAGCTGGCGAACGGGTTCATGACAACGCGTCTTCCTTGCTGATTCGGGGATATGGCGGATGGCTCGCTAAGCGAACAGGCGCAAAGGCCAATTGTTCCGCCGCTTTTCAGATGGGGTTCGGCGCCGCAGCGATGCGTGATAAGAAAGGCGAGGGACTGGCGGCGCGCCGGGCAGGGCAGGCGAAGGAGCGGGATATGGTGAAGGGGCCTTTAGCAGGATTGATCCTTGCGGGGAGCATGTTTTTGGCGGGCGCGGGCCTCGCGGCGCCGGCTGATGATCTCCACGCTCTCTTTGACGACTACTGGGCGAATGAGATGGAGGAAAATCCGTTCAGCGCCACCAGCTCGGGCGTTTCCGGCTATGACGACAAGGTCCCAAGCGTGACGCCGGAAGATCAGGAGCGCCGCCAGGCGGAGGCTCAGGAGTTTTACGACCGTCTCCAGGCCATCGACCGCGATGCGCTCGAAAAAGAAGACGCGCTGAGCGCCGATCTTCTGGCGTTCATTCTCGAGCACGACCTTGCGCTCGGGGAGTTCGACCGCTGGCGCATTCCATTTCTCGCCGATACCGGCTTCCACACCAATTTTGGCTATGTGGTCGGCGCGACAAGCTTCCGCACGGAAGCGGATTATGAAAATTACATCGCCCGCCTGAAAGGTCTGCCTGGCTATCTCGATCAGCATGTGGAGAACATGCGCCAGGGCCTCGCCGACGGCTTCACCCAGCCGAAGGAGATCTTGCCCTATATCCTGCCGTCCTTCGAGGCGCAGGTGAAGGACAACGCCGCAGCGCATCCGTACTACAGGCCTTTCGTGCAAATGCCGGCGTCAATCTCGGCGCGGCGGCAGGCGGCGCTGCGCCAGGAAGCGCGCGATGTTCTGGAGACGCAAGTCATTCCCGCTTTCGCGCGTCTCGCCGGCTTCATGAAAGACGAATATATGCCCGGCGCGCGCGACACGCTCGGCGCTTACGATTTGCCGAACGGACGGGAATATTACCGCGCGCTGGTCAAGTATTACACGACCCTCGACACGGTGACGCCGGAAAGCATTCATGCGCTGGGCCTGAAAGAAGTCGCGCGCATCCGCAAGGAAATGGCCGGCGTCATGGCGAAGACCGGCTTTAAAGGCGATTTCAAGACATTCATCGAATTTCTGCGCACGGACGAGCAATTCTATCCGGAAACGCCGGAAGATCTTCTCGAACGCGCGGCCTGGATCGCCAAGGATATTGACGGGCGCCTGCCCGCTTATTTCGGCAAGCTGCCGCGCCAGCCCTATTCCGTGGAGCCTGTTCCGGCGGAAATCGCGCCGAATTACACCACCGGGCGCTATGTGGGCGCGCCGCTGGGCGGGACGCGTGGCGGACAATATTGGGTCAACACCTACGCGCTCGACAAACGCCCTTTTTATGAAATGACGGCGCTCACCCTGCATGAAGCCGTGCCCGGCCATCATCTGCAAAGCGCGCTCTCGCTCGAGATCGAAAACGCGCCGGAATTCCGCAAGGATTTTTATCCGCATGCGTTCGGTGAGGGCTGGGGGCTTTATTCGGAAAAGCTCGGCGTCGAGATGGGCGTCTATGAAACGCCCTATGACGATTTCGGACGGCTCTCCATGGAGATGTGGCGCGCCTGCCGTCTCGTCATCGACACCGGCATTCACGCGAAAGGCTGGACGCGAGAGCAGGCGATGGACTATCTCGCCGAGAATACGGCGCTTTCGCTGCACAATGTTCAGACCGAGGTCGACCGCTACATCGCCTGGCCGGGACAGGCGCTCGCCTACAAGATGGGCGAGCTGACGATCTGGGAGCTCCGGCGCAAGGCGGAGCGCGAGCTTGGCGCCGATTTCGATATTCGCGAGTTTCACGATGCGGTGCTGACCGGCGGCGGCCTGCCGCTCGATATTCTCCGGGTGCGGATCGATGAGTATATCGCCGAAGTGAAAGCCCGGCCGAATGAGTGACCCGATCGCGGTTCCGGTTGTTGAAACGGAAAGATTATTATTACGCGGCCGGCGGCTGGCCGATTTTGACGCCATCGCCGCAATGTGGGGCGATCCTCGCGTCACGCGCTTTATCGGCGGCAAGCCGCGCCCGGAAGAGGAATGTTGGACGAAGTTTCTCCGGGATGCGGGCCTCTGGGCGCATCTGGGTTTCGGCTATTGGGTCGTTGAGGAAAAAGCGACTGGCGCCGTCGTCGGCGAAATCGGTTTCGCCGATTACAAGCGGGAGATGACGCCGTCCATCAAGGGATTCCCGGAATTCGGTTACTCCCTTGTTCCGGCGGTTCACGGCAAGGGTTACGCGAGCGAGGCGGGCAAGGCGGCCGTCGCATGGGGCGATCAGAATTTTTCTGCGCCGCACATGGTCTGCATCATCACGCCGGAAAATGCGCCATCCATAAGAGTGGCTGAGAAATGCGGATTCGAGATAACTGGCGCTGCGATCTATCATGGCGATAAGATTGTGGTGCTTCACCGGCCAATAGCGTCGCGGTCATGAGTCTGGGGCGAAAGCATCTTTGAACCGTTCGCGCAAAGCTTGCTTTTGCACTTTACCCATGGTGTTGCGGGGAAGGGCGTCGAGGCGGAAGAATTTTCGCGGCCGTTTGAATTTGGCGAGCGACGAAAGCGCGGCGAAAAGCGCATTATCGTCCGGCGCGTCGGCTTCTGCGACAATGACGGCGACGACACCTTCGCCCATATCGGGATGGGGAACGCCGATCACGGCGCTTTCGCCGACGCCTGGAACCGCGTCGAGAATCTGCTCGATTTCGATGGGATAGATATTGAATCCGCCGGCGATAATGAGGTCTTTTTCCCGGCCCACAAGAGTTAAGCGGCCTTCGCCGTCAAGCGTTCCCACGTCTCCGGTCTTGAACCAGCCGTCGGATGTGAAAGCTTCTTCCGTCTTGTCCGGTTTTTTCCAATAACCGGCGCAGATATTCGGGCCTTTGACTTCGACTTCTCCGGGCGTGTCTTTTTCACCGGCGATACGCACCGAGACGCCGGGGAGTGCGAAGCCAACCGTACCGGCGATGCGCTCGCCGTCTAGCGGGTTCGACGCGATCATGCCGGCTTCCGACATGCCGTAGCGTTCGAGAATGCGATGGCCTGTTCGCGCCTCGAAGGCGTTGAACGTTTCGACGGTCAGCGGCGCCGATCCGGAAATGAAAAGCCGCATAGTGGCGCAGTCCGGTTTGCCGAAATCATTTTCAGCAAGGAGGCGAGAATAAAAGGTTGGCACGCCCATCATGACGGTCGCTCGCGGCAGCTGGCGGCGCAACTCGGCGACATCGAATTTAGGAAGGAAAAGAATCTCACAGGCGCTCAACATCGCTGTATGCAACGCCACAAAGAGGCCGTGGATGTGAAAGATTGGCAACGCATGGAGCAGCACGTCTTCGCTGGTGAATCCCCAAAGCGCGTTCAGCGTCTTGGCGTTCGATGAAAGATTCTCATGGGTCAGCATCGCGCCCTTGGACCGGCCGGTGGTTCCCGAGGTGTAAAGAATGACTGCGAGATCGTCTCTTGAGCGCGAAGCAATATCCTTGACAGGCGCCGCCGCCTTCATGGCGTCAGCGAGTGTTCCATCGCCTCTGGCGCCCATCGTCAGCACATGAGCGACTCCCTGTTCCTTAGCGACCGGCGCCAGCGGTTGTTCTTTGTCCGGCGCGCAGACGAAAATCTTCGGTTCAGCGTCGCCGAGAAAATAGCTGACCTCTTCAGGCGTATAGGCGGTGTTCAAAGGCACATAGACGAGCCCCGCTCGCATCGCGCCAAGATAGAGCGCGACATTTTCCGGAGACTTTTCGACCTGGACGACAATACGGCCGCCGGGCTTTGCGTCATGCATCAGCAGCGCGCCGGCCATCTTGGCGGAAAGCGCATCTATCTCGCCATAGGAAATTCGGCGCCCGCCGGGCAGGGTTAATAAGGGGCGTTCTGGCTGCGCTGTATATGCGCCTTGCAGCGCTGCAAAGAAATTTTCGTTCGCCATCACGCCTGTTTAGGCGGTTTGGTCGTCCATGGCGAGAGGCGAGCCATTGGGTAAAAAGAAAGTTTCGGGATCGAGCGCATGCATGGCTTCATACTGACTGAGGAAAACTCGGCCCGTCAAATGGTCGAGGAAATGCGTGCGCTTCAGCCGGTCCATGACTGGGCCTTTCACTTCGGAAAGATGGAAGGTGACGCCGGCGTCTTTCAGCCGTTCGTTGATGGCTTCCAGACTTTCAAGCGCACTCGTATCGATCTCGTTTACCGCTGAACACATGAGAACAATATGCTTTACTGCCGGGGAGTCGGCTGCAAGGCCCAACAGCCTGTCTTCGAGAACCCGCGCATTGGCGAAGAAAAGATTGCCGTCCATACGCAAGGAGACAACGGACGGGCTCGTGACGACGTCATGACGTTTGATGTTGCGGAAATGCTCAGTGCCCGGCACCTGGCCGACAATGGCGCTATGAGGCCGCGAGGCGCGATAGAGAAGCAAAAGGATGGACATGGCGACCCCGGCGACGACGCCGGTTTCGACGCCAAAGAAAAAGACTCCGCCGATGGTGATCGCCATCGCCGTGAAGTCGCTTTTCGAGTAGGCCCAGGTCTCGCGAATGATGCGGATGTTTACCAGCGACAGGACGGCGACGATAATCGTCGCAGCGAGCGTCGCTTGCGGCAGATAATAAAGCAGCGGCGTCAGGAAAAGCGCAGCCAGCGCGATGCCGAGCGACGTGAAGGCGCCGGCCGCAGGCGTCCTGGCGCCCGCATCGAAATTGACGACGGAGCGCGCGAAGCCGCCGGTCACCGGGAAACCGCCGCTGACGCCGGCGGCGAGGTTCGACGTGCCAAGACCGATGAGTTCCTGATCGAGATCGATGCGCTCGCGCCGTTTGGCGGCGAGGGTCTGCGCCACCGACACTGATTCCACATAGCCGATAATGGCGATGAGAAACGCTGCGCCGGCAAGCTCGGACCATAGGCCCGCATCGAACCGCGGCATGCCGAGAGGCGGCAGCCCGCGCGGAATGTCGCCCACGATGGCGACGCCTTTCGCATCAAGACTGAATGCGGCGACCACAGCCGTGGCGCCGATGACGGCGAGCAGGGGGCCCGCCTTGGCGATGGCGGCGGCAAGGCGCTCTTTAAGGCCCACTGCGCGCAGAAGCTTTTTCAAATAGGACCGTGTGAGAAAGAGAAACAGGATCGATGCAGCCCCAATAACGAGGGTGATCGGATTGGTTTGCGCAACGTGACTGGCGAGGCTTTGAAGAATGGCGAGCAGGTTTTCGCCATGGGCGGAGATGCCGAGGATGTGTTTCATCTGGCTCGCGGCGATCAGAATGCCGGACGCAGTGATGAAGCCGGCGATGATCGGATGGCTCAGAAAATTGGCGAGGAAGCCAAGCCGCGCAAGGCCCAGCACCAGCAAGATCAATCCTGTGATGACGGCGAGCACGGCCGCGGCAGCGATATACTCAGGCCCGCCGGTTTCGACGATGCGCCCGACGGCCGACGCCGTCATGAGAGAGACAACGGCGACCGGGCCCACTGCGAGCGTGTTGCTCGTACCGAACACAGCATAGGCGATCAGCGGCGTCATCGAGGCGTAAAGCCCGACTTCAGGCGGAAGCCCTGCAATCATCGCATAGGCGAGCGACTGCGGGATCAGCATGATCGTGACGATCACCGCGGCGAGCGCGTCATCGGCGAACAGCGAGGCGGAATAAGACCGGCCCCAACGCAGGATCGGAAAATAGCGGCTCAGCATGGCGGCGCCTTATGCAGCTTTGACCTTGGAAAGCGGTTTCGGTTCGGCGAGCCATTCATGCCCGCGCAGCATCAGCCGCCAATATATGGCCGGCAGCATCTTTTCCTTCAGGAACCAGGCGAGTTGCGTCGGTTTCGTGCCTTTGACGAGCCAGTTCGGGAAGGTCGGCAGGAGTTTGCCGCCATAGCCGAATTCAGCGAGCACGATCTTGCCGCGCTCAACGGTCAAAGGGCATGAGCCGTAACCGTCATAACCGGCCGTCAGTTCGCCGCCATCGACAAACGATAGCGAATTTTCCGCGACCACCGGCGCCTGCTTGCGCACAGCGGCGGCGGTTTTCGCATTCGGCGCAGAACAGGCGTCGCCAAGGCCAAAGACATTCGGATACTTCTTGTGCTGTAGCGTATATTGATCGACGTCGATCCAGCCCGCCTGATCGGCGAGGGGGCTGGCGCTGATGAAATCCGGCGCCGTTTGCGGCGGACAAACATGGATCATGTCGTAGTCGCGCTCGATAATGTCTTCCGCATTGCCGCTGGTCTTTTTGAACCGGGCGATCTTTTTTCCGGCGTCGATGGAAATGAGGTTTTCGTTGAAGTTCAGGCCAATCCCATAACGCTCCACATATTTCATCAACGCGGGAACGTAATCGGCGACGCCGAAGAGAACGCCCCCGGCGTTGCAGAATTCAACCTTGATGTTTTCAAGGACGCCCCGGCGGCGCCATTCGTCACAGGAAAGATACATCGCCTTTTGCGGCGCGCCGGCGCATTTGATCGGCATTGGCGGCTGGGTGAAAAGCGCCCTGCCGCCGACCAGATTATGCACCAGCTTCCAGGTGTAGGGCGCAAGATCGAAACGATAGTTTGAGGTCACTCCATCCTTGCCGAGCGCGTCTTTTAAGCCCTCGACTCCGTCCCAGTTGAGGTTGATCCCCGGCGAGGCGATGAGAACGTCATACTCGACGGTCTTGCCGTCGCTGAGGATGACGCGGTTTTGGTCCGGTTCGAATTCCGCGACCGCACCTTTGATGCGCTCCACATTGTCGGGCAGCACATGCCCCAGCGGCTTGATAGTCTGCTGCTGGTCGAAGACGCCGCCGCCCACCAGAGTCCAGCCGGGCTGATAGTAATGAATATCCTGCGGCTCGATAATTTTGATTTTGACTTTGGGGCGCCGCTTTAAAAGGCTGGCGGCGGCGGATACGCCGCCCGCGCCGCCGCCGATAATTACGAAAGTCGTCATGGTTTCCTCCCGCCCTTGTTATGAGGCCCAGCCTACGAAGATTAGAATTGATTGAGCGGCAGTTTGAGATAGGAAACGCCGTTATCCTCTTTGGGCGGCATGTCGCCCGCGCGCATGTTCACTTGCACCGAGGGCAGGATCAGCCGCGGCATGTCGAGGGTCTTGTCACGCGCTTCGCGCATCTTGACAAACTCGTCCTCAGTAATCCCATCGCGAACATGAATATTTTTCTCGCGTTCCTCCGCAACCGTCGTTTCCCAGACATACCCATCGCGGCCCGGCGCCTTGTAATCGTGACACATGAAAAGGCGCGTCTCCGGGGGGAGGGCGAAGATTTTCTTGATCGAACGGTAAAGAGTGCGCGCGTCTCCGCCCGGGAAGTCGCAGCGCGCCGTCCCGTAGTCGGGCATGAAGAGCGTATCGCCCACGAAACCGGCGTCGCCGATGAGGATGGTTGAGCAGGCGGGCGTATGGCCCGGCGTGTGGATGACATGAGCGTCGATCTCGCCGACCTTGAATTTTTCGCCATCAGCGAAGAGGTGATCGAACTGACTGCCATCACGTTTGAACGCGCTTTCAGCGTTAAAGACTTTAGCGAAGGTGTTCTGCACCACGTCGATCTTGTCGCCGATGCCGGTTTTCCCGCCGAGATTTTCCTTTAGGTAAGGCGCAGCAGTGAGGTGGTCGGCGTGAACATGGGTTTCGAGAATCCATTCGACGTTCAGATGGTTGTCTCGCACATAGGCGATGATCTCGTCGGCGGATTTCGTGGCCGTTGTTCCCGAAGCCGGATCGAAATCCAGAACGGAATCGATGATGGCCGCTTTTTTTGTCGCCGGATCAATAACGACATGGCTCGCGGTAAACGTGTCTTCATCGAAAAATGTTTTGACTAGCGGTTTCATATCTTCCTCACCTTCGGTTTGGTTATGGGCTTGGGGCCGAACGCGTCGCAAAGCGCGTCAATCAGATTGGAAAGCCTGTCGTCGGCGAGCGAGTAATAGACGTTTTTCGACTCTCGCCTCGCTTTCACCAGCTTGGCGTCGCGCAGACGCGCAAGGTCGCGGGAAAGATGCGGCTGGGGAACCTCTATTTCCGCTTCAAGCTCGCTCACATTCATTTCGCCTTCCGTCAGCGCACAGGCGATGAGGAGACGATTGGGGTGCGACAGTTCCTTCAAGAGGGCCGACACGCCTTCGGCGCGGGCTTTCAGATCTTTGATATTCAACGGTTTGGTCATTTGTTGTTACGGTCCATACTTGTCAAATAACATAAATGATATATGTTATGTTTTCAAGAGGTTCAGGTGCGACCTTTCTGGAGCTAGGATTTATGGAGAATTTCACCCCTGTTTCCGCCGCCATAGGCGGTTTTCTGATCGGCCTGTCGGCGGTGTTGTTTATGGCGCTTAACGGCCGCATTGCCGGCATCAGCGGGATTGTCGCTGGCGTCCTGACGCCGGCGAGAGGCGATTGGACATGGCGGCTTGCCTTCATCGCCGGGCTGTTTGTGGCGCCATTCGCCGTATGGCTGTTTTCGTCAAAGCCTGAAGTCATTTTCCCTCATCCTTTGTGGCTCACCGTCATCGGCGGGCTCCTCGTCGGTTTCGGCGCGCGGCTCGGGGGCGGCTGCACATCCGGGCACGGGGTTTGCGGCATGGCGCGACTGTCGAAACGCTCCATTGCAGCGACGCTGACTTTCATGGCAAGCGCCATCGCGACCGTATTCATCGTCAACCACTTGCTGGGACTTTAAAATGCGCATTGTTTCATCTTTCATCATCGGTCTGATTTTCGGCCTTGGGCTGGTCGTTTCGCAGATGATCAATCCGCAGAAAATCGTGGCGTTTCTCGACGTCGCCGGGAATTGGGACCCGAGTCTTCTCGTCGTTATGGGCTCGGCGCTTGTCACGACATTCATCGGCTACCGCCTGGTGCTGGGGCGCGAAAAGCCGCTTTTCGAAGAGGGCTTCCAGATCCCCACCAAGACCGTGATCGACCGTCCGTTGCTGATCGGGGCTGCGATTTTCGGCGTCGGCTGGGGTCTCGCCGGGCTTTGTCCGGGGCCGGGGATCACCGCGGCGGCGGTGGGCGGGCTCGCCCCCTGGGCTTATCTCGCGGCCATGGCGGCCGGGATGCAGGCGCGGCGGCTCGTCAAGGTCTAGCGGCGCCGGCCCCCGCACGCTAAGAACCCTTTGCATCAAAGGGTTATGGGGATGTTCGACGAGAAGGAACCTGCCGGCGAACGGCGCTCGAATTTCGACCGGCAATTGACGGCGTCGATCGAGGCGGCGGCGGACTGGCTCGCTGCGCGTCAGAAGCCCGAAGGCTATTGGGTCGGCCGTCTCGAATCTAACGCTTGCATGGAGGCGCAGTGGTGCCTCGCCCTCTGGTTCATGGGGCTGGAAAACCATCCCTTGCGCCCCCGGCTTGCGCAAAGCCTGCGCGAAACCCAATGCGAAGACGGCGCCTGGCGGATTTATTACGGCGCGCCCGCCGGCGACATCAACACGACGGTGGAGGCCTACGCCGCGCTCCGCTCCATGGGCGACCGCAAGGACGCGCCGCATATGAAAAAGGCGCGCGAATGGATCATGTCCAAAGGCGGTTTGAAAAACATTCGCGTCTTCACCCGTTACTGGCTGGCGCTGATCGGCGAATGGCCGTGGGAGAAAACGCCGAACCTGCCGCCGGAAGTGATCTTCTTCCCGAACTGGTTTGTCTTTTCCATTTACAATTTCGCACAATGGGCGCGCGCGACCCTGATGCCGATTGCGGTGCTCTCCGCGCGGCGTCCCGCGCGTCCCTTGCCGGCGTCGCGGCGTCTCGACGAGCTCTTCCCCGAAGGCCGCGATAAATACGATTATTCCTATCCCAAAAAACCGGGCGCCGGTTTCGCGGATGCGTTTTTTCTGACAGCGGATAAGATTCTTCACGGGCTGCAAAGCATCGGCGAGAAAGGCCAGATCGGGCTGTTTCGCAAGGGCGCCATTGCGCAATCGCTCGAATGGATCATCAAACATCAGGACGCCGACGGCGTGTGGGGCGGCATCCAGCCGCCATGGATCTATTCCCTGATGGCGCTTTATAACGAAGGCTATGCGCATGATCATTCGGTCGTCGCCAAGGGGCTGGCCGCGCTCGACGATCCGCGCTGGCGCGTCGATGCGGGCGAGGCGACATGGATACAGGCGTCGACGAGCCCCGTCTGGGACACGGAACTGACGCTGCTCGCCTTCGAAGATTGCGATCTCAATGAGCGCCATCCGGAAGAAGTGGAAAAAGCGATCGACTGGCTCCTCGCGCAACAGGTGCTGCGTCCCGGCGACTGGAAAGTGAAATGTCCGAAGCTCGAGCCCGGCGGCTGGGCGTTCGAATATAAAAACTATTTCTATCCCGACACGGACGATACGGCGGTGGCGCTGATCGCGCTCGCGCCCTTTCGCAACGATCCGAAATGGAAGAGCAAAGGCGTCGAAACCGCCATCGAACGCGGTCTCAACTGGCTTATCGGCATGCAGTGCAAGAATGGCGGCTGGGGCGCCTTCGACAAGGACAATGACAAAAAGATCCTGACCAAGATTCCGTTCTGCGATTTCGGCGAGGCGCTCGACCCGCCTTCGGTGGATGTGACCGCGCATATTATCGAAGCCTTTGGCAAGCTCGGCATCGGCAAGAACCATCCCTCCATGGTCCGCGCGCTCGGCTACATCAAGGCGGAGCAGGAGGCGGACGGCGCCTGGTTCGGCCGCTGGGGCGTCAATTACGTTTACGGCACCGGCGCCGTTCTCCCGGCGCTCCACGCCATCGGCGAGGACATGACGCAGCCTTACATTCGCAAGGCGTCCGACTGGCTGATCCTGCATCAGAATGAAGACGGCGGCTGGGGCGAGTCTTGCGCCTCCTATATGGACCCGAAACAGATGGGCCGCGGCAAGTCGACCGCGTCGCAAACCGCCTGGGCGCTCATGGGCCTCGCCGCGGTGGGCCGCGCGGAGGACGAGCGCGCGATCGCCGACGGCGTTCAGTTCCTGATCGAGCGCCAGAAAGACGGCACCTGGGAAGAGCCGGAATATACAGGCACGGGCTTTCCCGGCTACGGCGTCGGCGCGACCATCAAGCTCAATGATCCTTTGTTGCAGGAGCGGCTGAAACAGGGGCCCGAACTCTCCCGCGCCTTCATGATCAACTACAATCTCTACCGCCACTATTTCCCGCTCATGGCGATGGGGCGGGTGCGGAAGATGATGGCGGGCTAGACAGATCCTCAGACATCATCGCTGGCTGAGACAGAGCAATTTCCGATAGTATTTTCAATTACGCTCTTAATATGAAAAGACTATTTTAGGCGGGCCATGCCAAAATGCCATATTTAGGAGATAACAGCTCTAGAAGCTGCGCTTGCATATTTAATTGTTGCCGATAATTTTATTGAGGGGTGCGTAAAATTATTTGGGGAGGCGAATTGTGGGGGTGGTGCTTAAATTTGCGCTTGGGCCGATTGTTGGTGCTTTGGGTATGGCCCTCGGTCTCATAAGTTTAGCGGCTGCCAAGGGCGATGTAAGTATCAGCGGCGTAGTTTTAAGCGTTGTCGAGGCTTATAGAAGTATATGGAACGCGCTTATCGAAAAAGCTGTTGCCATTTTGCCCTTTGAGAATCTCACAATAACGTCGCGAGGAGTTAATTCGTGTTCTGCGGCTTTTATGTGTTTGCTGCCTTTTCTCGTTACGTCGCATCGGCGATGGGTTATGTACATCCTAAAAATCGTTTTGCTGATTTTGTTGCTGTATTCTACCTATTTGGTATTCACCTTGGACTATTTCATTGAAAATAAGACTGCGTTTGGAACTCCGGTGCCGAAATGGTTCCTGAAGATCGAAGAATATATAATTATCGCAGGCTATATTTTTCCAATAGCAGGCTTGAGCTTTTTTGACAGCACTTCCGCAGGTGTGCGTTACTTAGGCAATGTGGCTGGAGCTTTCTTGATTATTTTGACCCTCATCGCGGGAGGTCTGGGAGTTATACTGTCATGAAGCTTTGCAGCACAGTAGATGCCGAATTTTAATCGCATCAGGTGAGCGCCAGAATGTTCTTAAATCGGGAGGAAATTGACGGCGGCAGAAATGCGGCATTCCTCTTCGCTTAATACGCCCTACGAGCATCCCCCTTCCATCGCCGCGATCCACTCCGACACCAGCTTCACGCCTTCTTTATGGGTCACCGCGCGGCCGAGCTCCGGCATCATCGCGCCGGGGTCGGTCGTCTCCATACGGAACAGGGTGATCGAAAGATCGGGACGGCCGGGGACGATGTCGTAGGGCCGTCCGCCCGTGCCGCGGCCGGCGGCGATGGGCGCCTTGCAATTGCCCATGGCGGGGCCGGTCGCGCCGGGTTCGAGGTCGAGGCCCGACGTGTCGGCGGGGCCGTTGGGATTGTGGCAATGGCTGCAATTGGCGTCGAGATAGGCGCGCGCCCTTGTGTCCAGCGGCGCCGTTTCATCGGCCCAGTCCGCATTGCGCGGCGCCGGTTGCGCGATCTCGCCGGTCAGCAATCCCTTCGCCAGCCAGTGATCGAGCTGGTTGAAGCCGTCGGCGAAGCTTGACGGCTTGTTCAAATGCCGCGCTTTCGGCCCGATGGGGTGGATCGCTTTCGTCGTCGCGTTAGTCGCGTGACACCCGGCGCACTGGTTCGCGTTCGGCACGAGATAGGAAAAGGGCTCCATCTCTCCGTCCTCGCGGATCAGCATCATGGGGATCACCGCGCCCGTACGTTTCAAGACGGCGTCGCTCTGGTCTTCGTTCCAGACGTAAGGAAGCGCGTCCCATCCCGCCTCGCGGCGCACAAGCACGCGGGTTTCGATGAGCCGCAAATGATCCAGCGACATTGCGTTGTCGCGGACGCCGCGCTCTTGTCCCTGGTGCACGTCACCGGTCCACTCGTTTTCCGGAACCAGATAATAAAACGTCTTGGTGATCACCGTGCCCACGGGAAAGTCGAAGGCTTCTTCCGCGTTATAAACCGCAGGCTTGCCATCCGGCGTCCACACGGTGCGCAGCTTCAGCGCGTAATCGGAAAAGAGCGGCGTCGCGAGATCGTAAGGCGTGACGCCGTCGCTGAGGCGCAACGCGCCGTCCTTCGCGGCGATCATGCCCCAGTCGCTCAACTGCTCCGGGTTTTCTTCTGCGTGAAATGTCGGCGCCGTCGTCTCCTGTTGCGCGCAGGCTGAGAGCAGCATTATGGCGGCGGCCATGAACCCCATCGCCCGCCATTTTTCACCCGCATGTTTACTGGGCTGCAGAGCGATGTGGCGCCATTTGGAGTTTTCTGCTGTTTGCTGTCGGCTACGCATGTCTTCTGCTTTCGTGACCGTTGTTTCATTCCCGTCATCCCGGCCGTTACAAGCGCTCAAATGCGGAGCATTTGTCTTGCGCTTGTTAGAGCCGGGACCTCCCAAGGCGCGCCCGGGATGACGACAGCGAGGATCATAACCCCGCCCCGGAGGTGGTGGATAACTATTCACCAACACTGGGAAATATTGAAGAATTCGCGTCTTTGGGGTGTTTTTCCCGTTAAGCGGGCGCCCCCAAACTCCCTTTGAAGGCGCGGCTCATTTCCCAGCCAGCGGACCCGTCAGTTCGACCGCCGGCAGTTTCTCGAAGGCGCAGTCATGGGCGCCGTTATCGGCGATCTTCGGATTCTTGTTGCCGTTGGGCCCGTCCACATTGAGGACTTTCGCCTCGCCATTCTGGACACACAGAACATCCTGCGGGCCGGCGAGCGCCGGGTCCACATAACCGTCCCAGAGAACGTCGGGGAGGAGGCCCATGGGCCCCGCGACGGCGACTTTCAGCGCCTGAAGGTCGAGCCCGTCGGGATTATTGCCGCCGCCTTCGAAACTGTTGCCGTACACATAGATGCCGTTGGGATAGGGATCGAAATCGTCTTCCATGCCGTCGGTCGAAATCCCCGAGGAGAAAATGCTGGCGACGATGACATTCGCCGTCTTGTTGTCGCGAATATTGTTGTCGAAGATTTCCACATTGTCATTGGCGTTGACGACGACGCCGGACCCAGCGGGGACGGAGGCGACGGCGGTGCCTTCAAGCCCGAAATTCTTCGTATTGTTCTCGTAGATTTCATTGTTGTAGACGCGGGTGCGCGCGCCCGGCTGTTTCAAATTCGGCATGTTGAAGACGAGAATGCCGCCGGTATTGTTGGTGGCGACATTGCCATAGACGTCGGCGTCGAAGGTGTTCTCGATCTCGATGCCGGCGACGTTGTATTCGGCGCGGTTGTTGCGGATGACGACGTTCTGCGACTGGCCGATATAAAGCCCGGCGTCCGAGGCGCCGATGGCGACGCTTTCTTCCATGAGGAGGTTTTTCACCTGCACCGGATAGATGCCATAGGCGCCGTTTTCGGTTTTCGGCTCGCCCGTCCATTCCGTCCGCACACGGCGGATGACGATATTCTCGCCTTCGGAGATTTTCAGCGCGTCGCCCTTGGTGTCTTCGATGGCGAGGTCTTCGATGGTGAAATCGCTTGCGGTGACGAGGAGGCCTTCGGCGCCCGCGACTTGCCCTGCAAAACTTAAGACCGACTTGTCCATGCCCGCGCCCCTGATAGTGACGCCGTCGACGGTGAGGCTCAAGGAGCGGTCGAAAGCGAAACGGCCTTCGGGAATTTCGATGACGTCGCCGGGCTGCGCATCGAGAAGCTGTTCCATCAGCGTTTCCTGATAGGAGGCGTCGGCGGGCGCCGCAGCTTCCTGTTTCTCTCCGCAGGCGGCGGCAAGCAGCAATGCTGCACACGCGAAAGCCGCGTTCTTCGTGGCGTTCTTCATCATCCCTTGTCCCTCATCATGCGCTGGCTTCTTGATTTCGGGCGCGCGCCCTTTAAGCATCGATGATGCCGGAATCGGCAGGGGAATAAAAGGAAGCTTTGCATGTCATTCACGCGGCGGCATCTGATGCGGTCGGGCGGCCTCGGCGCCATGTTGTTGACGGCGGCGGGCGCCTGTTCGCGGCCCGATCAGGCGGGATCGACCGAACTTGCCGAACTCGACGCCGTCGAAACCGCGGCGCGCATCAAGTCAGGAGACTTGTCGGGCGAGGAAGCTGTCAGCGCCGCGATCGAGCGCGCGAAACGCATCGACAAAGAGGTCAACGCCATCGCGACAAAGACGTTCAAATCGGCGCAGGAAGATGCGGCGAATCCGGCCGGCGTCATGGGCGGCGTGCCGACCTTCATCAAGGATCTGTACGACGTAACCGGCGTTCCCTCGGGCTTCGGCAGCCGCGCCTTTCCGGGCTACAAAGGCGGCGAGCAATTGCCTTACGTCACGGAGTTCCTGAACACCGGCGTCGTCAGCCTCGGCAAATCGACGACGCCGGAATTTGGCCTCACCGCGACGACGGAATCGGTCGCGACGGGCAAGACCCGCAATCCGTGGAACCTCGATCATTCCTCCGGCGGATCGTCCGGCGGCGCCGCGGCGCTGGTTGCGAGCGGCGTTGTGCCTATCGCGCACGCCACCGATGGCGGCGGCTCGATCCGCATTCCCGCGTCCTGCTGCGGTACGGTGGGGCTCAAAGTGTCGCGCGGGCGCACGCCCATGGGCGAGCCTGCGGATCTGCCGATAACGCTGTCGACGCACGGCGTTGAAAGCCGCACCATGCGCGACACGGCGGCGATCTCGGCGGCGATGGCGCTGCCGGCGTCGGAAAGCGGCCTCGCCCCGCTCGGTCTCGTCACAGGGCCGGTGAAAGAACGCCTGCGCATTGCGCTGGTGATGGATGGGCCGGGCGGCGCGTATGCCGCCGATCCGGCGGTGAGAGAGGCGACGCAAAGCGTCGCTGCGCTCTGCGAAGAGCTCGGCCATCAGGTGGAGGAGGCTCAATTCCCGGTGGATGAACAATTCTCCGCTGATTTTCGCATCTTCTGGGCGGCGATGGCCCATCGTGTGGTGAAGCTGTGGGAGGAGACGTTTCACTTGCCGCGCAACGGCATCGCCTTCGAGCCCTTCACCCTCGGGCTGGCGAAGATGTTCGAAGAGAAACAAGCGACCTATGAAGAAACGGTGGATCGCCTCCGCCAGGTCGAGGGCGCCATGGCGGACTTCCACCAGACCTATGACGTCATCCTGTCGCCGGTGTTGCGCACGCCGCCGCCGGAAATCGGCTATCTTGGCGCGAAGCTCGATTACGAAACGCTGATGGAGCGGCTTACCGATTATGTTCAGTACACGCCGCTTTATAATGTCTCCGGCGCGCCGGCGATTTCCCTTCCGCTGTCCATGTCGCTCGACGGGCTGCCCATCGGCGCGATGTTCGGCGCGGGCGTCGGCCGGGAGGATTTGCTGATCGGCCTCGGCTTCGAAATGGAGGAAGCTCGTCCCTGGGCGGGACGGCGGCCGGCGGTCTTCGGTTAAGCGCCGGGCGAAAAAGCGGCGCCGGTTTTCGTGAAACCGGCGCGATCAAAAATCAGGAAACCGCCTCGACGAGGCCCTTGAAAAACGCCGCGCCGTCCATGCCGCCGAGGAGCGGCGAGATCATGCGTTCGGGATGGGGCATCATGCCGAGCACATTGCCTTCATTGTTGATGAGGCCTGCGATGTCGCGCGCCGAGCCGTTGGGGTTGTCGACATAGCGGAACGCGACGCGGCCTTCGCCTTCGAGCCGGTCGAGGGTTTCCTCGTCGGCGAAATAATTCCCGTCATGATGGGCGACCGGGAAGGTCACATAAGCGCCCTTGTCGAAACCGCGGGTGAAGATCGACTGGTTGTTCTCGACGCGGAGCGACACGTCGCGGCAGACGAAATCGAGACCGGCGTTGCGCATGAGGACGCCGGGCAGGAGCCCCGTTTCGCACAGGATCTGAAAGCCGTTGCACACCCCGATCACCGGGACGCCCGCTTTCGCCTTTTCGATGACGGCGCGCATGATCGGCGATTTCGCCGCCATGGCCCCGGCGCGTAAGTAATCGCCATAGGAAAAACCGCCGGGCAGGGCGATGAGATCGGAGTCGGGTATTTCGCTGTCGCCGTGCCAGACCATGGCCGGCTTTTTGCCCGTCGTCTTTTCGAGCGCGACGGCGATGTCGCGGTCGCAATTGGAGGCGGGAAAGACGATGACGGCGGTTTTCATTTCATGTGCTCGCTATTGTGCGGTTGGTTGCTCAAGAGGTTTTACGCCGATCATGACATGCTGACCGACTGGACTTTTATCGGTGATCGTCTGACGCACGGTGAGCCCGGCGTTCTCGAACCAGCCGGTCATTTCCTCGGGCGTCGTGAAGGAGATCATCACTTCGCGGCGCAGGAAACGCGCGATGCGCTGGCGCCAGGCCGGGCGGAAACTCCGTCTGTGCGGAGGATGGTCGCGGTTGAGATAGGAAGCGATCACAAGGCCGCCGGGCTTCAACGTTCGCGCGGCCTCCGCGATATAGTCGCGGCATTCGGCCGGCTTCAGATGCGTGAGAACCGACATGAAGACGACTACATCCGCCCATTCGCCGGGGCAGGGCAGATTGAGGGAATCGATGGTTTCAAAACGCCAGTCCGGCCGCGCCGACACCCGCTGCGCATACTCGATGAGGTCGGGCACGACGTCGACGCCGAGATAGGAGACCCGCTTTTCGTCGCGGAGCGCATGGGAAAGCCGGCCTGAGCCGCAGCCCACATCGAGAAGGTTGAAGGGCCCTTCCGGTGCGAACCCCAGAACCAGCTTCGCCTGCGCTTCGCCCTGCTGATGATAATTGCCGCCGACCGCCCGCTCAAAAATGCTCGCCTCGTCAGCGCCCCTCCGCTGCAGAAACCGCACGAGATGGCGGTATTCGCGCACATAGTGAGGAGCAAGAAAACGGTTTTCCATCGCTTACGCCGGACCGGGCTGGTTTTCAGGAATGGCTGAGCTCATATACATCGCCTTATCAGTCAAAAGATAGACGGCGGCGGGCCTTTTGCGCAGCGAGGTCCCTGCAGGATCGCTCATCTGCGTTCGCCCCCCTGCTGGTTCGTCCTGTTCTCGAACGCGGCGATGAGATTTTGCGAATCGGTGACCCAGCCGAACACATTCTCGAAATTCCAGAGCGTCGCGTCGCGCACGAAATCGGGCCCGGCGTGGTTCATGGCGTCCTCGACCATCACCGGCCAGTATTCCTGGAAATAGGCGTCGCGCGCCGTGCTCTCGACGCAGACATTGGTGGCGACCCCGGTGAAGAACAGATAGCGGATATTGTGGGCGCGCAGATCGTTGTCGAGGGTCGTGCCCGCAAAGCCGCTGTAACGGGATTTCTGGATGACGAGGTCGCCGGGCTGCGGCTTCAGGGCGTCGACGATCGCCCAGTCCCAGGTCCCGTGGATCAAGAGCTTGCCGTCAAGCTCCGGCCGCGCGCGCATGGTCCGTAGCCCGAGCTCCTTGTGATAGTTCGGGGAGAGCGGGCCGCCCGCGTCGCTAAGATCCGGTTTGTAGCCGACCTGCAGATAGACGACCTTGACGCCTGTGGCGCGCGCCGTCTCGATGAGCTTTTTGTTGACCTCGACGACGGAGGCCGCGGCGGAGATGTCGTGACCGGCGAGATCGAGCATGCCGCCTTTCGAGGCGAAGGCGTTTTGCATATCGACAACGATGAGCGCTGATTGACCGAGGGCGATTTCGACGGGATCGGGCCTTGCAGCGAGCACGGTCATTGCGCGGGCGCTCCGGATTTGACCGCCACCAGCACATGCTGGCCGAAGCGGGACTCGGTGATTGTGCGCTCGACGGCGAAGCCGGCCGTCTCCATCCATCCTGAAAGCGTCGCTCGCGGCGTGCGCGTCAGCATGACATTGCGGCCCGCAGCGCGGGTCAGGAACTGCTTCAGCGCGGGAAGACGGTAGTTCGAATGGGAGGCGGCGCCGGGGTCGATATAGGAGGCGACCATGCGCCCGCCAGGCTTCAAGACGCGAAAGGCTTCGCCGATATAGGTCCTGATTTCGTCAGGCTTCAGATGCGTGAACACGGACATGAACATGATCAGGTCCGCAGATTCGTTTTCTTCCGGCAGGGCGAGGGCGCTGATCGTTTCGAAACGCCAGTCGGGACGCGCGCAGATTTTTTCCGCATAGGCGACGAGATCGGGCACGACGTCATAACCGGAATAGGCGATGCGAGCCTCAGTGCGCAGCGCATTCGCCAGGCGTCCTGAGCCGCAGCCCACATCGATAAGATGAAAGGCGCCTTCCGGGTAAAGCTTTTTGACAAGCTCAGCCTGCGCTTCGCCGGCTTTTTCGTAATAGCCGCCGACGGCGCGCTCCATCGCCTCGGCCTCGCTCGCGCTTCGTTTCAGGAGGCCGCGAACCAGACGGCGATATTCGCGAATGTAATGGGGTTCAGCCGTCATCCCGTCAGCGTTATGCGAGAATTTCGATGGAGTAGTTTTCCATCACTGGATTGGCGAGGAGTTTCTTGCACATTTCTTCGGCGGTTGCGCGCGCCGCCGCCTCGTCGGCCGCGGCGAGCTTCATCTCGATCACCTTGCCCTGGCGCACGCCTTCCGCGCCGTCGAAGCCGAGACCGGCGAGCGCGCTTTCGATGGCTGCGCCTTGCGGGTCGAGAACGCCGTTTTTGAGGGTGATGGTGATTTTCGCTTTCATGAGATTTCCCGGCTGTTCTGGTTGCCTTTGGCGGCCTACGCAATACGCCGGGCCGGGGCGGCAGGCAACCGCCGGGCCTAAAGATTGCGGGCGGGCGACGGTTGTGCGTAGTCTTCCCTCAGCGAGAAAAGGGGCTTCCATGATGATTCGAACCATATGCGCCGCCGCCGGCGCTCTTGCGGCTGCAACAGCGGCGTCCGCCGCCGACCGTGAGCTGACGCCGGCGCAGGCGAAAGCGCGCGAGATCTATGAGACCGCGATCGGCATCCGCAGCGCGAAGGGACACGGCAAGGTTCCCGAGCTCGCCGCCTATCTCGCGGATGAGCTCAAATCTGCCGGCTTCACGGACGAGGATATCGAGATCATGCCGCTGGGCGAGACGGCGGCGCTCGGCGTCCGGTATCGCGGCGACGGCTCGTCAGGCAAGAAGCCGATCCTCTTCCTGGCGCATATGGATGTGGTCGACGCCAAGCGCGAGGACTGGGAGCACGATCCGTTCGTGTTGCGCGAGGAGGGCGGCTATTTTCTCGGCCGGGGAACCTCGGACAACAAATACGGCGTCGTCAATCTCACCCAGACTTTCATGCGCCTGAAACAGGAAGGCTTCACGCCAACCCGGGATCTGGTTCTTCTCTTCACCGGCGACGAGGAGACCGGCATGGAGACGACGCGGATGCTCGCCTATGACCGCAAGGACTGGTCCGATGCGGAATTCGCGCTCAATTCCGACGGGGGCGGCGGCGCCTATCTCCCGGACGGCGCCCCCTTGCCCTATTTCATTCAGGCCGCTGAAAAGACCTACGCGACCTTCACCGTCACGTCCCGCAATAAGGGCGGCCATTCCTCCCGTCCGCGTGCGGACAATGCGATCTACGATCTGGCGCGCGCGCTCCTGAAAGTTGAAGAGTATAAATTTCCGGTGATGTCGAACGACATCACAAGGGCGTCAGCGCGTTCCGGCGGCGAACTGATCGGCGGCGACATCGGAAAGGCGCTGGTCGCGTTCGCCGACAATCCGGATAACAAAAAGGCGATCAAGACCATCCGCGCCAATGAGGATTACTCAAACCTGTTGAGCACGACTTGCGTCGCGACCATGCTGGACGCCGGTCATGCAGAAAACGCCCTGCCGCAATCGGCGGCGGCGACCGTCAATTGCCGGATTTTTCCCGGCGTCGAGATCGAGGCGGTGCGTGAGACCCTTGTGGATGTGATCGGCAATGACGCGCTGGAGGTGAAACTCGCCGACGACCGCTTCGTGGCAAGCCCTGTTTCCGACATGCGCGAGGATGTGACGGCGGCGCTGAAGGCGGCGATCGATCCGCGTTATCCCGGGATTGAGATCGTTCCGGCGATGAGCTCCGGCGGCACGGACGGGATGCATTTCCGCCGCGCCGGCGTTCCCACTTACGGGGTCAGCGGACGGATTTCAGCGGAGAGCGAGAATTCCAACGCCCATGGCCTTGATGAACATCTGCCGGTGAAAACATTTTACGACGGCCTCGATCACTGGATCATTATGATCAAGGCGCTTGCCGGTCCGGACGAGGAGTAAAGGAAGAAGCTGCGGCGGCTCGCTTAATGGAGCCGGCCTGCGGCCTTCATGTCGAATTCTTCAAATTGACGATAGGCTTCGGCGGCCTGATCGGCGTTGAAGCGGGCGATCGCCTGTTCGCGGGCTTTCTGTATGGATTTCTCAAGCTCATAGGCTTTGAGTTCGGCTTCGGCGCGTATCAGTTCCGTATGAGCGCGCTGGGCGATCTCGCGGGACTGCGCTGAGGGCGGCGACGGATAGAGCGCCTCCGCCCGGATCTGCTCCAGCTTCTTGATGTCTTCGGGGCGCGGCTCGGGCGGCGCTTTCACGTCGCTTTTCGACGCTTCTGCGGCTTCTGCGCGCGCGGCGGCGGCGTCATTCTCTTGCGCCCCAGTCTCTTGCGCGCCTGGCTGTTCGGCAGGCTTGCTGCTGCTTGCGGCGCTGCTCGCGCCCTGTGCAGCCTCGTTCTTGACAGTCTCGGCGCGCGGCGCTTCCGCTTCGCGCTTTGAAGCATCGGCGATTTCATTTGCGGCGCGTTGGGTTTCGGTGTCGCGGGCGGCGGCGCGCTCGGCGAGGCGGCGTTGCGTCTCGTTGCGCTCTGTTACGGCCGCGTCTGCAGCTTCCCTGACGGCGGCGGCGTCACGGTCGGGCGTCTTGCCGGCGAAGCTCTCGTCTTCACGGCTGGGCGCGCTCGCCGCCTTGCGGTCCGGCGGCGTTGCGCGCAACGGCGCGACCGGCGACGAACCGGCGCTTCCAGACCCATATGTGAAAACTGCGTATGGCATAACCTTGTAACATTATCCGAACACAGCTTTCCGGCGGCTTAGCAAAAAAGATTGCTTTTAAGCCGTCTCAGCAAGACTTTGTTCAGCATGTTACACGCGGAAATGCGTGAAGAACTGGTCCGGACGGTATGGGCCAGCAGAGTTTATTTTTCGTTATCGGTGACAAGAACGGGGCCGGTCTGGCCAGAGCTTTCCGTTTCCCGCAACACGCCGAGACGGCGGGCGACCTCCCGGTAGGCGTCGGTCACATCACCCAGATCCTTGCGGAACCGGTCCTTGTCCATGATGCGGCCGGTTTCCATGTCCCACAGCCGGCATGAGTCGGGGCTGATCTCGTCGGCGACGATGAGGCGCATCATGTCGCCTTCATACTGCCGGCCGAACTCGATCTTGAAATCGACGAGTTTGATGCCGACGCCGGCGAAAAGCCCCGAGAGGAAGTCGTTCACCCGAAGGGCGAGGGCCATCATGTCGTCGATCTCCTGTGGGTTCGCCCAGTTGAACGCGGTGATGTGCTCTTCGGAGACGAGCGGATCGCCGAGCTCGTCATTCTTGAAATAGAATTCGATCACCGAGCGCGGCAGGGCTGTGCCGTCCTCGATGCCGAGACGCTTCGAGATGGAGCCGGCGGCGTAATTGCGCACGACGACCTCAAGCGGGACGATCTCCACATGGCGCACGAGCTGTTCGCGCATATTGAGGCGCTTGATGAAATGGGTCGGCACGCCGATGCGCTCGAGCCCGGTCATGATGAATTCGGAAATGCGGTTGTTGAGGACGCCCTTGCCTTCGAGCACCGCCTTTTTCTGGTTGTTGAAGGCGGTCGCGTCATCCTTGAAATACTGGATGATCGTGCCCGGCTCCGGACCCTCGAACAGAATTTTCGCCTTGCCTTCGTAGATTTGCTTGCGGCGGGCCATTTCCGTAATCCTTTCAGCGCCTTACGCGCAACTTCTCCGGCGCTTTAATAGCGGGCCGGGGCGGGTCCGGCCGACTCATCGGGGCTGGGCCCTCCCGTTTCGCTAGCATGGCTGGCGCTGTGGGAGAAGCGGGGGTTTACGCCCCTTGCCCTTTGAATGAAAGCCCTGAGGCCTTACATTTTCCGCAGATGCGTTGCGCCGATTTGGAATGGCGCGTTGCGCCGGGCGCAGGTCGCCTATAAAGAGCCGGACGATGATGGAGTTTGGGGCCGCCGGGCGGCCTGATTTTGCTGACGAGCTGGAGTTTTGCCACCATGACGACCTTCGACGACCGCAAGGACATGTTCGAAAACAAATTCGCCCATGATGCGGAGCTGCGTTTCAAGGCGGAGGCTCGCCGCAACAAGCTTCTGGGGCTGTGGGCGGCCGAACTGCTCGGCAAAACCGGCGATGACGCTGCGGCCTACGCCAAGGAAGTCATCAAGGCCGATTTCGAGGAAGCGGGCGACGAAGACGTCTTCCGCAAGCTCCGCAAGGATTTCGACGCCGCGGGCGTCAACCAGTCAGACCATCAGATTCGCCGCCATATGGAGGAGATGATGATCGAAGCAGTCAGACAGATCGAGGCGGGCGAGTAGGCTCCCCTGCAAAGCCTGGGGGCGCCCATGGTCGACGGAGCGGCTTTTGCGCTTTTTCTCAGCGGCGCCCTTCTTCTCAACATAACGCCGGGGCCGGACATGGCCTTTACCTTGGCCTCGACCGCGCGCGGGGGAACCCGCGCCGGCTTCGCCGCCGCGCTCGGGATTGGCGCCGGCTCGCTCGGCTGGGCCTTTGCAACGGCGGCGGGGCTTGCGGCGATGCTCGCGGCGTCCGAACACGCGCTCACGGTCATCCGCATCGCCGGCGGGCTATATCTCCTCTATCTCGCCGCGCGCACGCTCATGGAAAAATCCGCGCCGCTGAAAGCCGAAGGCGCTGCGGGCGCGCTGCAATCCTTCCGTTCCGGCGCGCTGACCAATCTTTTCAATCCGAAAGTCGGACTTTTTTATCTGGCCTTTTTGCCGAGCTTCGCCAATCCGGAAGCCGGTCCTGTGGCGTTGCAGATCCTTCTCCTGGGTGCAATTTTCAGCGTGACGGGAACGCTGGTCCTTTTCATCGTCGCGGCGGCGGCGGGCGCCCTGCGCGGGGTCTTTGCCGCATCCCGTTCCGTTCAGGGCGTCACGAAAGCCATCTCCGCATCGGTCTTCGGCGGGCTCGGGGCTTATCTCTTGTTTTCTGAACGTCCGGGCGCCTAGCTTTAGCGCCGCTCTTCGTTCCTCGTCACGCGATCCAGAATTGCATTGACGACCTGATCATCGACAGTTGAGTAGTGACCCCAGTCCTCTTTCAGCTTGTCGAATTTTTCAGGATTGGCTTCAAAATCGTCGATCGTGGGTTGCAAGCCGTTATTTGCATCATGCGCCGCTGTGGCCAGTTGAAACAATGGCGCGGCGACCTGCGAATAGAGGTTCATTCCGCTTTGCAAGAAATAAGAGGTGGCGAGCAAACAAAATGAATAATCCCATTGTTTGCACCAAGGGGAACGCAACTTCATGATGTGATTCCACCTTCATTTCATAAAGTAGGTAGGTGAAATAGAATCCCAGTGCAGCAATCACGAACGCCCGCGTCGCATCGTTCTTACTCTCGGCATAATCGACGATATTGTGCAACAATGCGTCGGCGCCTTTTTTTCCGCCTAATTTCCAGTGTTCACGCCGAAGGTAAACGCGAAACATGTAATGCCACATCAGCCGGTAAAACAAAAACCAAACCGCCGCTGCAGCAAAGAATGCGGGGTACAACTTCCAGTGGGCTTCACCAAAGTGCGCGCCATGAAACGCGATAATTTGCTCGCCGTAATAGGCGGCGAACACTGGAAGCAGCAAAACCGCAGCTCGAAAAAAATAATTGTCAGTGAATGCCCGCAAAGCGCCCCCGCTTTTCGTCCCCACACGCCCCTCCCGCATTTTATGTGCGGCCGTTATTGTTCTCGCGACCGCATCCGGTTTCTATTTGCCGACCGTATCACCTGCCGAAGTCAAAAAAAACTGCATAAGAAAAAACAAAATCCATACTGGAAATTTCACCACATTGATTTGTAAAATAAAAATAACATTCAAACTCTTGCACAAACAGTTTTCATGTTTAGTTGCCGAGGCGCAACAGGAAAGCTCGTGTTGTTGCGCAGCGCAACATCGGGCGTTGTCCCTGACATTACCCTCATGGCGATGTGCAGCGCGGCAACTGTTGCAAGTGCTGTTCCCCTGCCGCCGATTAAGATAGCTTGTGAGTTCATTCGCGAAGCTGCATGCGATGGGAGGCAAGATGGCGCGGGTAGCAGGAAAAAAAGCGTTGATTACCGGCGGGGCGCAGGGGCTCGGGGCCTGTTTTGCGCGCATGCTCGCCGATGAGGGCGCGAAAGTCTTTGTCACCGATGTGAATGGCGACGGCGCTGAGGCGACGGCCGCCGAGATCAACAAAAAGCATCCTGGCGCAGCGGGCGCGATCCGTCATGACGTGACGAGCCGCGACGAATGGAAAACGGCGCTCGAAGCTGCGGCGGAGGCCATGGGCGGGATCGACACGCTCATCAACAACGCCGGCATCGGCACCTTCGGCAGCATCGAAACCGCGACGGAGGAAGACTGGCGGCGGACCCAGGCGATCGACGTCGATTCCATCTTCACCGGCACGCAGCTCGCCATGCCTTACCTGAAGCAGGCGAAGTCCGCCTCCATCATCAATATTTCCTCCGTCGCCGGCATGATCGCCGATGGCAACATGATCGCTTACAACACGGCGAAGGCCGCCGTCTGGATGATGACCAAGTCAATCGCGCTTCACTGCGCGCGGTCGGGCTATGACATTCGCTGCAATTCCGTACACCCCGTGTTCACCCGGACGCCGATCATCGATCCCCTGATCGCGTTTGGCGGCGGCGGGGAAGAGGGCGAAAAGCGCCTCGTTCAGCAGATCCCGTGGAAGCGCCTCGCCGAGCCGGAGGATGTGGGCTACTGCATCCTTTATCTAGCCTCGGACGAGTCCCGCTATATCACCGCTTCCGAGTTCAAGATCGATGGCGGCATCACGGCGCAATAGGCCGCCGCATTGCGGCTCCCGGTGAAGCGCCTTATATAGCACGGACTTGCGCCAGCGCCTTCGCGCCCCCTCGGAAAAGGAAACCGCATGTCCGGCATTCTTATTCTCCTCGGCATCATTGTCGTTCTCGCCGTCTTCATCATCGGCATCTACAACCGGATCGTCGCGCTTTCTCAGCGCACGGAGCAGGCCTTCGCCGATGTGGACGTGCAGCTGCGCCAGCGCCACGACCTGATCCCCAATCTGGTGGAGACGGTCAAAGGCTATGCGACTCACGAAAGGGAGACGCTCGACGCCGTCATCCAGGCCCGCAACGCGGCGCAGGCCGCGCACGGCCCGGCGGAGCAGGGCGCCGCGGAAGGCGTTCTTGGCGCCGCGTTGGGCAAACTCTTCGCTCTCGCCGAAGCCTATCCCGACCTCAAGGCCAACACCAATTTCATGGAGCTGCAGCGCGAGCTGTCCGACGTCGAAAACAAGATCGCGGCGGCGCGGCGCTTCTTCAACAATGCGGTCCAGGAATACAACACAGCGATCCAGCAGATCCCCGGCAATCTCGTCGCGCCGATGGGAAGCTTCGGCCCGAAAGAATATTTCGAAATCCCCGAAGGCAGCCGCGGCCAGATCGAGACAGCCCCGGAAGTGAAGTTCTAGGAAACATGCATGGCGTCGCAGACAGCGATATTCGCGCCGCAACGCGCGAAGACGCCGGTCTGATCGCCGGCATCCTCGCCGAAGCGTTTTCCGACGATCCGGTGATGAACTGGACGTTCGGCGGGCCGAAGCCCTTTCGAACGACCTTTCATGAACTTGCACGCGGCGTCTATCTCAGAAACGGCTTCGGTCATATTGCGGGCGCCAATTCTGAATATTGGGCGGCGACGCTGTGGTTGCCAAAAGGCGTGGAGTTGAAATTGCCTTTTTTGAACGAAGCGCGCATCGCGGCCTCGGCGGTTTTCCATCACGGAATGTCCTCAATCGGACGCGCGCTCAAGACGGCGGCGGTGCTGGCGGAAAATCACCCGCAAGCGCCGCATTACTATCTCTTCGCCGTTGGCGTCCGGAAAGGCGCCCAGGGAAAAGGTCTTGGCGGGCGTCTCATCCGCGAAGGGCTGAAGCGCGCGGATAAAGACAGCGCGCCCGCCTATCTCGAAAATTCCAACCCGAAAAACACAGCCCTTTACGAGCGGCTTGGGTTTAAAACGACCGCGCCTCTGCCCTTGCCGGACGGCGCGCCGCCGCTTCTCGGCATGTTGCGGCCGGCCGCGTAAAGGACAGGAGGCTCATCATGAAGCTGATCGGACTGATCGGAGGCATGAGCCCGGAAGCGACGGTGATCTACTACCGGCTCTTGAATGAGGCGGCCCGCGCGCGATACGGTTCGCTCCACTCCGCCAATCTCATGCTCTATGCGCTCGATTACGGCGTGATGATTGAGCATTATGACAATCGCGACTGGGACGCGTTCAACGCCGAAGTGGTGAAAGGCGCGAAGCATCTTGAAAGCGCCGGCGTCGATGCGATCGTCATTTCTTCAAACACGACCCATATGGCCGCCGACGCCGTCAAAGCGGCAGTCGCGATCCCGCTCATTCACATGCTCGACGTGCTGGCGGAAACGATGACGGCTGCAGGCGCCAAATCGCCGCTTCTCCTCGGCACGCCCGTGGTGATGGGCGGAGCCTATCACCGGGCGGAGCTCGCAAAACGTTACAGCGGCGAGGTGCTTGTTCCGGCCGAGGAAGAACAGGCCGCCATCGGCCGGATCATTCTCGACGAGCTGGTGCTAGGCGATGTCCGGGATGAGTCGCGCCAGGAACTGCTCGCCATTGTTGAGCGGCATGGGGCGGACAGCGTTATTCTCGGATGTACGGAGCTGTGCATGATCCTGGGGCAGGAGCATTGCGACATGCCGGTGTTCGACACGACCGGGCTTCACGCGGCGGCGGCGGCGCGCTTCGCCTTCGGGGAGGGCTGAGCCTTGGGCGCCTTCGGCCTTCAGACGCATATCTGGAACAACAATCTCAAATCGGTTGTCCTGCTGGCCGGGTTTCCCGTTCTTCTCCTGCTCCTGATGTATGGCCTTTCCGTCGGCTATGTGGGTCTTGTCGAGCCCATCGACAGCGTGGGCGAGGGCATGGTTCTCGCTTTCGATCACATGAAACGGCTCTGGCCGTTTGCGCTCCTTGGCGCAGGCTTGTGGTTCGTTATCGCGTTTTTCTCCTATCAGTCGATGATCGAAGCTTCCGTCGGCGCGCGCAGCCTGACGCGAAAAGAAGCGCCGGAGCTTTACAACCTTTTGGAAAATCTCTGCGTGTCGCGGGGGCTGACCATGCCGCAGCTCAATATTATCGAAAGTGATGCGCTGAACGCTTTCGCCAGCGGCTTAACGGAAAAGAGCTACAAGGTGACGGTGACGCGCGGGCTCATCGAAACGCTTGACCGGGACGAGCTTGAAGCGGTGCTCGCCCATGAGCTCACCCACATCATGAATCGCGACGTCCGGCTTCTCATCATTGCGGTGATTTTTGTGGGCGTCTTTTCGTTTTTCGGCGAGCTCGTCTTCCGCAACATGTTCCGGTCAGGCATCCGCGTCGGCGGTCATACCCGTTCGCGAAATGGCGACAGCCGGGGCGGCGGCGTTCTGATCCTGATCGCCATCGCCATGATTGTCATCGCCTATCTTCTGGCGCTCGTGATCCGGTTCTCCCTGTCGCAGAAACGCGAATATCTCGCCGACGCCGGCGCCGCCGAACTGACGCGCAACCCCGACGCCATGATCTCTGCGCTCAGGAAAATCTCCGGCAACAGCCGCATCGATGCGCCTAATGACGTGCAGCAGATGATGGTGGAGAACACGCAGCCCTTTGCGGGCGTCTTCGCCACCCATCCGCCCATCGACAAGCGCATCGCGGCGTTGGTGAAATTCGCCGGCGGCGTCCAATAAATAAGCGAAGGAAATTATTCCGCTCATCCCGGCGAAGGCCGGGATCTTGTGCCAAAGGGCGTTATGCTTGTGGTCTGAGACCCCGGCCTTCGCCGGGGTGAGCGGAGTTTGTTAAATCATCAAATCCGCAATTGCCTCTAGTCGAACAGGCGGTATTGCGCCCTGAGCGACACGCGCGCATCCGGCGCTTCGTCGGTGGCGCCGATCGCGCCGTTTAGATTGATCCGCAGCCGGTCGTTCACGGCGTAAGAGGCGCCGAACAAGAACGATCCCACGGTTGTCGCCGGCGACTCGCTGAAAACGACCGTCGTTTCGGCGGGAAGCAGGACAGGCCTGTCGTCATCATCCCGCACGATCACGGATGTCGTGTTGCCCATGCCGTCCGTCACCTGCATGCGCTGCGCCACAATCTGGAAGACCTCCGTTGCGTTCTTCGAGCGCAGGAAGAAGCTCTGGTCGTAACCGAAATTCATGGAAAGGCGCTCATTGAGCGACAAGCCGAGGCCGATGCTGGTGCGAATGGCGTCGCCGGCATCGAATTCAAGGAGGGTGGTCCGGAACTCTTCCTGGACGCCGAAGGCTGCGTCGGTCGGCAGCTCATTGATCGTGGTGGCGGTGTCCGTCAGGATGATGTTTGGCGAGACGGACCGGTTAAACTGATAGCCCACATTGGCGAAGATCGAGGCCGGATCGCTCGCCAGAATAAAGGTCAGGCTCGGTTCGATTGTCCAGAAGCCGGAGCCAGTCGCCAGCTCCGTTTCAATGCCGTTGTCTGGATCGCGCATGACATCGAACGGCCCTGTGCCCGTCGGCGCCTTGGCGCGCAGGTTGGCGATGACGTAAGGCCATTTCCCGCCATTGGTAAGCTGGTAGTGGAGGCCGAAGTCGATATCGCCGAGGCCGCTGCCGTCGAGATCGCGAATCGTGGTCGTGCCGTCATCGATGGCGACGCCGGAAATCCGGTCGGTGCGCGACACATAAGGCACGCGCGCATCGACTTCGAGGCGGCTGGTGATGCCGTATTTCACGGCAAGGCTTTCCGTCACGGCGCGCCGGTCCGTATCCGTGGCTTCAATGGCGCCGATCAGGACGGCGTCGATGATCTCGATGCCCTGGAAGAAGAAGCGATTGTCGGACGCCACCGTATAATCGATCGCGGGCTCAACGAACATTGTTCCGGCCGGCGTCAGGATCCCGCCAATGTCCGCGGCGATGGCGAGATAGGGCCGTTCGTCCTCCTCCTCAGGCCGCACGCCGACCTCCGTCGGCAGCGATCCGTCGCGCTTGTCATCATCGCGTTTGGGTTGCGTGTCGTTCGCGGCAACCTGCGTCGGGCGCGTAGACGGCGCGGCGGAAGATGCCGTGCGCACAGCCGGCGACGAGGCGGACTGGGGCTCGTTCGATGTTTTCGTTGCATCCGCTTGCGGCGATTGCGCTGGCGCGGCGGGCTGGGAGGCTGCCGGTTGCGGCGCCGCGGCGATGCGGACAGGCTCAGGCTGGCCCGGCAGGGTAAGCGTATCGCCAATGCGCAACGGATAGGGCGCCTTCAGATTATTGGCTTGCGCCATCGCCTGGACCGTCGTGTTGTGGCGGCGCGCGATCGAGCTCAGCGTGTCGCCGCTTTGCACTTGATATTCGCCGCCAGCTGCGGCGAAGCGCGGTGCGGCGCCGTCATTCATGGCGGTGACCGTGCGGGTCAGCGCATTGATCTGTTGCGCCTGCGCCTCGATCAGCGCCGACTGTTTGGCGATCAGTTCTTCGGCTTCGTCGAGCCGCAAGGTTTGCAGCGCGACGATGTCTTTCAGATAGACAAGATCTTCCTCTACCGTCGGCTTTGGCATGATCGCCGTTTCGCCGGCCGGACGGTCGGTGACCGCCGGGTCCTGTTCGGCGTAAGCGGTGGTGGTGAGCGCAGCCGCCAGAACGGCTGCGGCGCTACAGCGAAGCAAATGCGGTTTCATCAGGTATTCCCCCGGGATTTCAGCAATCTCTCAGCAAGGCTTTCACATCGGCGCAAGCCGAGCGGTATGCCGATGCAATGTCCTCGCCTTCGAGACTTTTCTTCAGGTTGTTAAAAGTTCCGCGCGAACGGCCGGAAAGGGTCACAGCCTTCGCGATGTTTCCATCCGCCGCAGTCAAGGACTTCAGCAGCATGTAACGATTGAAGAGCAAGGTGGCGTCTTCGACGGAGAAGCCGTTGGCCGCTCCGGCGGCGCCCGCATGTTCGAAATCGAATTTTAGATGCTCGGGCAGGATGCGCCCCTTTTCCCGCCGCGCATGCGGCATCGCCCGCAAGAGGACGTTGCGCAATTCGCGCACATTGCCCGGAAAACCGTAGGTTTTCAGACGGTCGGCCGCCTTCGGCGTCAGCCGCACCTCGCGGTTGCGCTCATCGGGGTGGTTGGCGATTATCCATTCGGCGATTTCAATGACGTCATCGCCGCGCTCGCGCAGGGGCGGCACCTCGATCACAAGAACATTGATGCGGTAGAAAAGATCGGGCCGGAATTTGCCGGCGCCGACATTCTCCTGAAGATTGACATTGGTCGCGGAGATCAGCCGGAAGTCTACGCGCTCCGGCGTCTTGCCGCCGAGCTTGGTCACCATGCCGTCTTCAAGCACGCGCAAGAGATGCGTCTGGATCGACAGCGGCATGTCCCCGATTTCGTCGAGGAACAACACCCCGTCATTGGCCGCGGCGATGGCGCCTTCGCGTTCGGCGACGGAGCCGGTGAAGGCGCCTTTCACATGGCCGAAGAGTTCTGAAGCCGCGAGCGTTTCCGGCATGGCGCCGGCGTTGATCGGCGAAAAGGCGCCGTGAGCGCGCGGACCGCCCTGATGCAGATGGCGCGCGACGAGTTCCTTGCCGACGCCTGTTTCGCCGGTAATCAGCACAGGCGCATCGTCATCGGCGTAGATTTCAATGGTTTCGCGCAGCAGCTTCGCCTTGCCGCTGGAGCCAATAATCGCTCCCGGCGCCGGCGATTTTGAACGCGTGCGGTTGCGCGGCTCCTGCCGGAGCTCAATTAAATTCGATCGAACGCGTTCCGGCGCCTTTTCAGCGCGCCTTGCCGTGTTCGAAGGAATGTATGTCTCATGCGAGTATGCGCCATGCGCGTAAGGCTGGTCGTAGGCAGCCGAACGGCTTGCGCCGTCGTACTCTTGGTCATCCATTCGCTTCCCCCAAAGCTGCGAGGGCGCTTGCCGGTCTTATGGAATTGACAAGGATAAAGACGCCTGCGTCCTCTCCCGAAGACGGCGCCGATGTCTTGGCCTGCCTCTCTCCCAAGAGCTTCGGCCTATCTCTCCCACACGACAGCAGAACGCACTGTGCAGGGTTAAGCTAGAACACCCGACGCAGGAATCAACCGGATTCAGCGGCGCTTGCGGGAAATATTTTTTTGCGTTTGCAAATTTCGCCCTAGGGGGGTGAGGGGAGGCGGTGTTCGCGCGCTACTTCCTGCTGGAAGCCGGTTCAAGCTCAATAAATTCAGGCGGAAAGCATTTATCCGGCCGCGCCGTTGTTCGCGTGAGCGTGCAATCGCGGAAATGGTTCCAGGCTTTCTGTGCGTCGGCTAGCGCACCCGATGCGCGCTGCGACGCGGCTTTTCCTGGATTTGTTTCGTAGGAAACTGTTTGCGCTGCAGTTTCGCTGCTCGCCGTCCAGCTGACGGACCCGGTCATGAATTGCGCGCTCACCGGATCGCAACGCTGATCCCGGCGCAAAAGCACCTGATAGTCTTCAATGCCGCCATTTTGGAGCGGCGGCAGGTGGAGTTCGAACGAAGCCCGATTGCGCGCAACTTGAAGCCGGTTGTCGCCTTTCTTGCGCCAATAAGCCGTGAGAGGACAAAAACCTTTTTTCGAGCGCAGGGAATAATCGAAAGCAAACATGACATGTTCGCTGCGCCGGTCCACGGTGCGCCAGAACTCTGCGTACTCGCCCTCTTCGCGGATCATGAAAGCGCGGGGCGCAGCTTCGATATTGTCGCCGGCTGCAGGCGGGGCCGACAGTTCCGGCGCTTCAAGGCGTCGCGTTTGCGCCGCCGGTTCGAAGTCGAGCGTTTCTATAGCGCGTGCGAAAGGCGGCGCGGCCACGGCGGCGAGCGCCCCTACCTTCGGCGCAGGCTTTTCGCCGGGACGCGCATATTCCATGTAGAACGACCAGGGAAGCGCGTCTTCAGCGCGCGTCCAATAGCCGAGCAGGCGCCGCCACGCCGGCATGAACACATCGTTCAGTCTTGCCTGTTCGCGGTCTTGCGACAGAAGGTCGTAAAGAACGTCGGCGCGCTGTGCGGCGCCGTCAGCGTTGGAGCTTGGCGATTCGATGCCATGGGTATGAATGCCGATGACTTCTCCGGCTGCGTTTAGGATAGGACTGCCGCTATTGCCCCCTGCGGTCGCAAGCCGGTGAATGATCAGATTGGCGATCGCCGGATCGCGCGTCTCCTCTGCGGAATCGAGCGGCGGCGTCACCGCGGCGATGACGCCGCGTTCGACCCGCGGGATCGCTGCATCCGGCGCAAAGCCGTCGTCCAGCGTGTCGTATGGATAGCCGATGACCGCGATTGGCGCGCCTGAATCGAGAGACAGCAGTACGTCTTCGCTGGCGATGGGAAGCGCCGGTCCGAGAATGTTTTCGCCTGTCTCCGGGTGTTTCGGATCGACGGTAATCAGCGCCGCGTCGAAGGCGAGATCGCGCAAGGGCACGGCTTGTGGTGCGTAGATCGAGGAATTGCTGCGGATCGGCTGGTGATCTTCCACCAGCGTTCTGAAAACGCCGTAGCCGGCATGCAGGCGTATGGATCGCACCGGAATTTTCGCATTCGAGGCGCGATTGAGGAGATAGACGCTCGCATCGGGATCGTCGAGCGGCAGCGAACTTGCCGTATGGGCAGCTCCGGCGAGAAGCCCGCGCTCCCGGTCGATGACAAAGGCGGTGCCGCGCGAGTTTCCGTTGACGACAATGAGATAAACCGAGCCCGTCGCATGGGCGAGCGTTTCCGGCGCGATGATGGCGGCGAGCGCCGCATCGGCTTTTTCCTGCGCAGCGCGGACGTCTTGCTGCAGCGTTTCCGTGCGGTCCCTGAGGCGGCGAATTTCCGCATAGCGCGACGTTTCGATGAAAAGCAGGCCGAACAAAAGCGCGGCGCCGGCCAGCATCAGCAGAGCCCGCGTCATTGCGTTTTATTCCCGCGCTTTTGCATTCCGCGTCCCGCCATGTCCCCCAAGCAACGTTCCCAGCAAAACCATAATGCGGTTGAGAGGCAAGACCTTTCGAGCAAATCGGAGGCCATGCGACGGCGGTGCGCAAGGCGCCTTGAATTGCGCCCCGTCCGAAGTTTAGGCGCCTGCGCAACTGCGCATCCGGATGTGCATGTCGCTTGCCGCCTGAACATATTGTTGCGTTGCAGCAAGGCGCCTATCTTTCCATTTCGTAACAAAGATCATCCTTGTTTTACAGTTTGTTAAGGAAGTTTCAGGCCCCGGCGCCCCGTTTTGGCACACCCGTTGCAAACAAAGAGGGCGTTGGGGGGGACAAGTGCTCCCCATGGCGATCGCTGCGGCTTGCCCAAAGAGAGATTGGGGAAGGGCGCAGGGGTCGCTTTGAAGTGAAACCTTAGTGGGAGACTAAACAAGTGAAACTCAAGCTTTTGACAACGATCGCGGCCTCCGCGTTGCTCGCTTCTGCGGGCGCCGCATGGGCGCAGCCGAGCGAATCCGGTCCGGGCGCTCAGGAAGGCGGCGACGGCAACCAGACGACCGACGACGATCTTATTGACGCCGATCTGCTCAGCAACAACGGCAACAATAACGACAATTCGGACAACTCCGACAACTCCGTCAATGATTCCGGCAATGCCGATCTCGACGCGTTCTCGGGCGACGGCTCCGACAACGACGCTCTCGACGTCGACAATTCCGGCAATGACAGCTCGGACAACTCCGACAACTCGGACAACTCGACCGACACGGACGCCTTCACCGGTTCCGACAGCGACGTGATCGACGCCGACATCTATGACAACGGCAACGACAACTCCGACAACTCGGTCAATGATTCGGGCAACGCCGATCTGGACGCCTTCACGGGCTCCGACAGCGACATCAACGACATCGACCTTCAGGACAACGGCAACGACAATTCGGATAACTCGGACAATTCCGACAATTCCGTCGATGCGTTCACCGGTTCTGACAGCGATGTTCTCGACATCGACAATTCCGGCAATGACAGCTCGGACAATTCGAGCGATGATGACGCGTTCTCGGGCGACGGCTCCGACAATGACGTGCTCGACGCCGACATCTACAACAACGGCAATGACAGCTCGGACAACTCGACTGACACCGACGCCTTCACCGGCTCCGACAGCGATGTTCTCGATGTCGATAATTCCGGCAACGACAACTCCGACAACTCGGACAACTCGGACAACTCGATCAATGATTCGGGCAATGCCGATTTCGACGCGTTCTCGGGCGACGGCTCCGACAATGACGGCCTCGACGCCGATATCTACAACAACGGCAATGACAGCTCGGACAACTCGACTGACACCGACGCCTTCACCGGCTCTGACAGCGACGTCCTTGACGTCGATGTTACGGATTCAGGCAACGACAACTCCGACAATTCGATCAACACCACGGATTCGTTCAACGACAATTCGAGCGACAGCTCGGTCGACAACGAAGATCAGGCCAATGTCGGCGGCGACGGCCTTGCAGCCAACAATGGCGGCGAGATCGAAGCAGCCAATGGCGGCACCAATGGCGCCAACAATGGCGGCGAAATCGAAGCGGCCACCGGCGGCGACGATGCAGCCAACAATGGCGGCGTGGTCGACAACTCCAACAACGAAGCCTTCACCGGCTCTGACAGCGACGTAGTCGACGTTGACATCGCCGATTCCGGCAATGACAACTCGTCGGCGGACAACGGCTCGGCCAATAACGGGTCGTCCATCGACAACTCCGACAACTCGGACAACTCGGATAACTCGGACAATTCCGACAACTCCATCAACGACTCGGGCAACCTCGACCTTGACGCCAGCGACAATGCTGCGTCAGGCGACCAGGGCGCCTCGGCGAACGATGGTTCGGTGGCTATTTCTGCTAGCGACAACTCGGACAACTCCGACAACAACAACGCCGACAACGGCTCGGCTGTCGCCAATGACAGCGGCTCTGTTTCTGTCGATAACTCGGACAACTCCGACAATTCGACCGACAACGAAGACCAGGCCAATGGCGGTGAAAATGCGGCCAACAATGGCGGCAGCGTTGACGACAACGAAGCCGACAACGGCTCGGTGATCGCCAATGACGACAGCAATGTCACGGTCGATCAGTCGACCGACAACTCCGACAATTCCATCAACACGGATATCGACGTTGACGTCGATGCGTCGGACAACTCGGACAACTCGATCAACGACTCGTACAACACGACCCTCGAGCTCACGATCGGCGACGTTCAGTTGAACAGCGCGCAGCTCGAAGCCACGACCTCTACGGTCAGCCTCGGCACGCTGCCGGACTCCGGCCCGATCACGACTGGCAACATCAACAGCCAGGCGATGACCGATAACCGCGGTCTCGTGATCAACAACAACAACACCGGCGCGGGCATCTTCCAGAACTCGCAAAGCGTGAATGTTGGCACGGTCAACAACTAAGCCTTGAGAAGAAAGGACGCTGCAGGAGATCTTTCCTGCAGCGTCCCTCTCTTAATAAAAGATAACTATTTGTTCCTGAGAACAGTGTTAGTTTACGGACATCAAGTTTCCAGCCTTCGCCAAAATTCGATTGCACGCATGTTGCAGGGTGAAGTCAGCCGGAAGGTTGTGTCAGGGGGAAGATCAAGATGGGTATGAGTGCTTGGGGTTTTATTATTGCGCCGGTGCTGATTGCAACGGACCCCAATCTCAGCGAAGCGCAGCGAGAGGCGGCTCTTCTGGATTACGCGCCCACCGCGTTTGAGCAGTCGCAAGACCTTTTTGACGAGCTGGCGTCCGTGGCCGGCGTCAGCGCGCTCGACGATGCGACCATGGCGGGCGCAGCGGGCGGAACGAACGTCGCGGTCGATATCTCGGATCTCGGCGTCAACATTGCCGAAAACAACGGCGCCGTCAGCGGCTCCAATGGCAACAACTCGGTCACCGGCGATGTGGCGAACAATACGATTTCCAATAACAGCGGCATCACCACCGTTCTGAATAACTCCGGCAACGGCGTGGTGATGCAGAGCATCGTTAATCTGAATATCTTCCTGCAGGGCGCGGGGCCGCAATAGGTCTGGCTTTGCAGGGTTTAGTCGCGTTTGACGTCTGGGGGAGACAGACATGAATTTTGGTAATCGCAATCATTGCGGCGGACGGCGCTTCGGCGCTGGCGCGGCGATTGCGGCCGTTCTCTCCTTCTTGACATGCTTTGGCGCTCATGCCGGCGACATCCAGCTTTTCATCGGCGGCGCCTCGCCGCGCGTGCCTGTCGTCAGCATGGCGGAGCGCAAATTCCTGACCGTCGTCAGGCAGCAATATGATTTCAGCTGCGGCTCGGCGGCGCTGGCGACCCTGTTGACCCACCATTATGGCCGGGAGACGTCTGAAACCGACGCGTTCCAGGCCATGTGGGACGTGGGCAACCAGGACCGGATTCGCGAGTTCGGGTTTTCGCTTCTGGAGATGAAGCGCTATCTCGAAAGCACCGGCTTGAAGGCGGATGGTTTCGTCCTCACCCTTGACCGGATTCAGGAGATCGGCGTTCCCGGCATCGCGCTTATCGAAGTGCGCGGGTACAAACATTTCGTAGTTATCAAAGGCATTACGGACAAGGTCGTACTGATCGGCGACCCGTCCGCAGGAGTCATATCGTTGCCGCGTAGCGTATTTGAGCAACGGTGGGATGGAACAGTCTTGTTCATTCGTTCCGACGTCGTCCGCGGCAAAGAGAATTTCAACAAGGTCGCTGACTGGCGTCTTGCGCCGTCGTCGCCTAATGACCGCGCGCTGGACGATGAGCCGCTGCAATCGCTCTATTTGAACCAGACCCGTCCATCCTCCTCCGGTTTCACGATCAACACCGTTTTGGAGGTAAACTAATGTTATTCGTGAAGTCTGCAGGAATCATGAGCGCAGCCAGCCTGATCTCGCTCAGCGCCGCCGCGGCGGCCGCGCCGGAAGAACTTGCCTCCGTCGGTCTTCTTGAGCTTGCCGAGGCGCCCATGACCGCGAGCGAACTGGGCGAGGCGCGCGGCGGGTTCAGCTTCGGCGGGCTGACCTTTAATTTCAGCATCAACGTGCCGCCGCCGAGCTTCGATCCGCTCCCGAACGGTCCGTTCGGCGAAAGCGGCTCACCGTTTGGCGAAAGCGGCTCGCCGTTCGGCGAGAGTGGCGGACCTTTCGGACAGAATGGCGGCCCCTTCGGCGCCAATGGCAACCCGGCCAACAACGAGCCCCCGGTGAACGGCGCTGAGATCGCCGCAGCCTCGCAAGCGGCCGCCCAAAGCGGAATAGCAGCGGGCGGAGCGCAGCAGCCGCCGCAAGCTCCGGCGGCGAACAATGCGCCGACGCCGCAGCAAGTAGCGCAAGCGACGCCTGCGCCCGCTGCGCCGCCAGCAGTCACGCAGAACATGCCGGCTGCGCCCACAACTCCCGCGCAGAATACGCCAGCGCCGACGCAGCCGAGTGCTCCGGCTCCAGCCGCGCAACCGGCTCCTCAGCCAGCGGCGGCTGTTGGCAATCCGGCGCCTGTTGCAACGGGCGTTCCCGCAGTCACTCAAACCGCACAGGCGCCCGCCAATACGAATCCGGTTGCCGACGCAGGGACAACTCAGTCGTCGGCGCCGCAGACGCAAGAGAGCGGCTTGTCGTCAGGGCCTGTGGTCGTCGCTGATGCAGGAGGCTCAACGCAGCAGCAACCCAGCGCGCCTGCGCTGGTTGCCGGGACGGCCTCGACAGGCGCGACGCCAGCCAGCGGCCAGCAGCAACAGCAGGGCGGCGCGTCTTCCGCCTCGCAATCAGGTAATGCCGGTAATAGCGGAAACAGCGCCGCCGCCGCGAACAACGGCTACGCCGTCACTCTGAAAGAAGTGCAGGAGCGGCCGGAAGTCATCCGCCAGGTGGGGCCCAACGGAATCACCACCATCATCAACAACTCGTTCAACAATGTCCGCATCACCGAGACGACGAACATGAACGTCATCGTTCAGGGCTATGACTTCGTGGCGGGGATGCGGCGCGTCAGCAACATCACCACCCAGGCGGTGACGCAGGGCATCTTCCTTCCCGGCCTCAACTGAGGCGTCTTTTACAATCAACGGGACAGGCTTTTCTCCGGAAAAGCCTGTTTTCTTTTGAAAGGCCGTGAAAATCCGTCTGGCCGCCAGGCGGCGGTCTTCTACTCCACAAGCTGATGCTTGACAGCGTAGAGCGCGGCCTGGGTGCGGTCGGTGACGCCGAGCTTTGACAGAACGACGCTCACATAGCCTTTCACCGTACCTTCGGTGAGGTTGAAATCGTAAGCGATCACCTTGTTGCTTTTGCCCTTCGCGATGGATTTCAGAATATCGAGCTCGCGCGGCGTCAGTTTTTCATGGGGCAGGCGTTCGCCCGTCGCCCGCCGCAGGAGTTGTTTCTGGACCGCGGGATGAAACACCGGCGCGCCGCGATGCGCGCTTTCGATGGACCAGACAAGTTCGCCGCGCGTGACGTCTTTCAGCAAATAGCCCATCACGTCAGCGTCGATGGCTTCCTGCAGCTTCAGGTCGTCGCCGAGCGCGCTTGTCAAAAGGATCACCCGGCACGGCAGCCCTTTTTTTCTGATCGCTGCAGCGGCCTCGATGCCGCTGCGGCCGGGCAGGGCGACATCCATCAGGATGATGTCGGGTTTCAATTCCGCGGCAAGGCGTTCCCCTTCATCCGCATCGCCGGCTTCGCCGACGATGTCGACGCCGGGCTCGTCGCCCAACAGGGTTCTAAGACCTTCCCGTACGATCGGGTGGTCGTCGACGATCATCACGCGGATGGCGGCGCGTCCGGTCATGTTTTCCTTCTCCCAGCGCGTCTTTTAGGCGAGGGGGAAGCGAACCTCAACGCTCAGCCCTCCGGGGCCGCCCGTGACGATACGGAGAGCCCCGCCGAGCCGGGCGGCGCGGGCGCGCATGCTGGCGAGGCCGATCTGCGTCGAGGCGCTCGCCGCGGCGTCGTCCTGAGCCAGGCCGCCGCCGTCATCGGTAATGCGGAAAACCGCTTCGGCGTCCTGATATTCCAAGGAAATGAAGATGTTATCTGCCTTTCCATGGCGGATGGCGTTGGCGATGGCTTCCTGGGCGATGCGCAAAAGCGCCTCCGTCTGGTCTTCCGTGAGGCGCGCATCCGCCACATCGATGATGACGGCGGCGTATTCATTTGCGGTGAGGGCGCAGTGCCGGTGAAGCGCCTTGCAGAGGCCGTGGGCGCGGGCGTAGCCGGCGAGCGAGTCGCTTTCCTCGGCGGGGCCGCGCAATTCGAACAACAGCGCCTTCATCTCGCGCTGGGCGAGGCTCGCGATTTCGAGCAGCCGGGCGATGCGCGCATCGCCTTCCTCCTTGCTGCGCTGATAGCCGGCGCTGACGGACTCGGCGACGAGCGACAGGGAGAAAATCAGTTGACTGACATTGTCGTGGAGATCGCGGGCGAGGCGCTGGCGCTCCTTCAGCCCGGCGTAATGTTTCTCCCGTTCGTATGAGCGCGCATTGTTGATGGCGATGGCTGCGTGGCGGGCGAAAATGCCGAGCATACGGATGTCATTGTCGCCAAAACGTTTGGGCGGGCCCGCGCCGATGCCGAAAGTGCCGATGATTTCTCCGCGCCACATGATCGGCATGCCGATCACGCTGTCCTCATCCATGCCCCGAAGTTTCGGCCGCTCAAGCGAGCCATAGGTTTCAAGAAGCACCGGCGCGCAGCGCGCATAAACGCATCCGGCGAGACCTTCATTCGGCGCGGCGATGGAGCCGAGCTCCTCCGGCGGCATGCGATAGACCGCCTCGATCCGGACGACGCCTTCATCCGGGTAAACAAGGCCGATGGATCCGCGCTCCGCGTGCAACAGCTCGCAGGCTTTCTGGACGATGATGGTCAACAACGAGCGCAACTCCAGTTCGCCGCTGATGACCTCAATCATCTCACGCAGGTGATCCTGATCGATCATGGCCTCTGAAGGTTCTTTCATCCCCGGCTCAAGCGCTAGATTTCCTGGTCAGGCTTCGTCCCCTGACGAAAGTCAGGGGCGGGGCGAGCATAGCACCGAAGAAGCCGTCAAACCGCCCGGCGGCTCTCCCCGTCCGGACGAGGCGGCGAAAAAAACGAATGCGGGACGGGAGACGCCGCCCGGAAAACGAATAATTATTTCAAATCAATAGCTTAAAAAATGCAGCGTGACGGCGGGCCGGCAAGGGGGTCCCGCGGAAATCCGCCTCGGCGCTTCGATTACTGGCGGCGTATTTGAAGCTTGTGCAACAATATTTCGATGAAGAGGTCCAAGCCAGCCGGGTTAGGCTGGGAAAGACGCTTCAACGGCCGTCCTTAAATCCGGCGAAGACGCCTACGGAATTGAATTATTTTACAAATCGCGCATTGCTGCTCCTATGGACAATGAAGTCGAACGTCCCGCGGCGGACGCCGAAAAGCTCAAACGACTGATCGCCGATGTGGGCGCATCGGGCGGCGCGGAAATATCCAATTTCCAGCCCTTCATCGAGCGCCTGTGCGAGGCGATGCATTTACCCAAGCCCGACTTCGCCGCCGAGGACCGGGTCGGCAATGATTACTGCTTCGAGCGCCGCGTCGATCACACCTTCGACGATGGGCGCACCACCACGCGGCGCATCGATCTATACCGTCGCGGCGCGTTCATCATGGAAGCCAAGCAGTCGGCCAAGCGGTCCAAGCTTGATCCGCAACAGCTTGAAATGCTCGGCGAGGAAGCCGGCAAACAGACCAAGGGCCATGCGCGCCGCGGTTCGGCCAAATGGGACCGGGTCATGCAGGCGGCGAAGAACCAGGCCATCGACTACGCCCGCGATTTGCCCGTGGACCATGGCTATCCGCCGTTTATTCTCGTCATCGACGTCGGCAATGTCATCGAGGTGTTTGCGGACTTTTCCGGCCAGGGAAAGAACTACTCGCATTTTCCCGACCGGCAATCCTATCGCATCGCGCTGAACGATCTTCTCGACACGGACATTCAGGACCGGCTCTGGCGGATCTGGCAGGACCCGCACGCGCTGGATCCGGCGAAAATCTCGGCCGCCGTCACCAAGGACATCGCCGAACGCCTCGCCAAGATCGCAAAGCGCTTGGAGAAAAAACACGCGCCCGAAGCGGTCGCCGAATTCCTGATGCGCTGTCTTTTCACCATGTTCGCCGAAGATGTGGAGCTGATCCCCGGTCACGGCTTTGAAAAGCTGCTGGAACGGCTGAAAGCGAAGCCGCAGAATTTCGCCCCCGCTGTCGAGTCGCTGTGGCGGACCATGAATGAAGGCGGCTACGACGCCGGCCTCGATGAAACGCTGCGGCGGTTCAACGGCGCGCTTTTCCGCAACGCCAGGGCGATCCCGCTGGCGCCGGAGGATGTTCACGAACTCCATGTGGCGGCGACCAAGAACTGGAAGGATGTCGAGCCCGCGATCTTCGGCACGCTCCTGGAACAGGCGCTCGACGCGCGCGAGCGCTCGAAACTCGGCGCCCATTTCACGCCCCGCGCCTATGTGGAGCGGCTGGTCATTCCGACCATTATCGAGCCCTTGCGCAATGACTGGGCCGATGTCCAGGCGCGGGCGGCGGAATTGGAAGACGCGGGCGATCACGCGGCGGCGCTCGAAGCGCTGACCGATTTTCATCACACGCTCTGCACGACGCGCGTGCTCGATCCCGCCTGCGGCACCGGCAACTTTCTTTATGTCTCCTTCGAGCTGATGAAAAAACTCGAAGGCGAGGTGCTGGAGGCGCTGGCCGCCTATTCCGAAACGCAGGCCAGCCTCGCCATGGATACGGAGACCGTCAGCCCGCGGCAGTTTTACGGCCTTGAAATCAACGAACGCGCCGTGCCCATCGCGGAGCTCGTCCTGTGGATCGGCTATCTCAAATGGCAGATCAAGACCAATGGCGCGAGCGCGATTTCAGAGCCAATCCTCCACGCCTACGGCAATATCAAACATCAGGATGCGATCCTCGCCTATGACAAAAAGGAGCTGCGCCGCGACGAGACCGGAAAGCCCGTCACCATCTGGGACGGGCGCACGAAAAAACTGCACCCCGTCACCGGCGAAGAGGTGCCCGATGAAGACGCGCGCATCGAAACCTATACTTACGAAAAGCCGCGCCGCGCCGATTGGCCGGAGGCGGAATTCATCGTCGGAAACCCGCCCTTTATCGGCGGCAAGGACATGCGCGCCGAGCTGGGCGACGGTTACGCGGAGGCGGCGTGGAAAGCGCGCAAGGACGTACCCGGCGGCGCCGATTTCGTCATGCACTTCTGGGATGAGGCTGCGTCGCGATTGACCGCAAAGCCGCCGAAGGGAAAGACGAATCCGCTGCGCCGGTTCGGCTTCATCACCACGAACTCCATCACCCAGACTTTTTCCCGCCGCGTCGTCGAGAAATGGATGAACGCCAAACAGCCGCTTTCTCTCATCTTCGCCGTGCCCGATCACCCATGGCTCAAGAGCGTTGACAAGGCCGCCGTGCGCATCGCCATGACCGTGGCTGTTCGCGGACAGAGAGAGGGCGTGCTGGCGGAGGTGGTGAAAGAGGAAGGGCTGAATACGGATACGCCCAAGGTGGAATTAGAGTCTCACATGGGGAGAATTTTCTCAAATCTCCATGTCGGCATTAATATAACCACAGCTACACCATTACTATCAAATGAGGATATTTCATTCCGAGGATTTACTCTTTCCGGACAAGGCTTCGTCGTTGAACCAAAGGATAGCCTATATCATTTAAAAAACCGAGTTGTTGGTTATGTAACAAGCGGTGAACTCACTGGGCGGGATCAGCACAGAAAAGTGATTGATGTTTTTGGACTGAACGAGAAACAAGTTCGATCAGACTTTCCTGAACTTTACGCACGATTGTTAGAAAGAGTAAAACCAGAGAGAGTTACAAACAATAGACAATCCTATCGTGAGTTTTGGTGGGTATTTAGCGAGCCAAGATCAGAACTGCGTGCAGCAATAAATAATATCGATCGGAGAATTGTGACCCCTAGAACTGCTAAGCATCGGTTTTTTCTAAGCCTAGCCGCTGATGTTGCAACCGAGAGCGAAGTAATCACAATCGCCACTGAGGTATTTTTCTTTATCGCTATCTTATCAAGCAGAGCGCATGTTGCGTGGGTTTTACGGTCCGGGGGAACGTTGGAGGATAGGCCCCGTTATAATAACTCCGTATGTTTTCTTAACTTCCCTTTTCCCGCCTGCGTAACCGATCCGGATGCGGACAATTCTCACCTCGACGCACTCGGCGAGCGGCTGGACGCCTTTCGCAAGGAGCGCCTTGATGACTGGGACTGGCTGACCATGACGCGTCTTTACAACGCGCTGGAGCGCTATCGCGAGGCGATGAATGGCGGCGAGCCGCTGAGGGAGGAGGAGCGCAATGTGCATGAGCGGGCGCAGATCGCGATCCTCGCCGAACTCCATGACGACATCGACCGCGCGGTCCTCGACGCCTATGGCTGGGCCGATCTTGCGCCGGCGCTCGTGGGAAAGCCCGGCGGCACGACGCCAAGCCCGATGAAATCGCCCGAACAGGAGGAGGCGGAGGAAGAACTGCTGTCCCGCCTGGTCGCGCTCAACAAGGAACGCGCGGGCGAAGAGGCGCGGGGACAAGTCCGCTGGCTGCGCCCCGACTATCAGATCCCGAAACTGGGGGCCAAGGTTCCGGGCGCCGAGGAGAAAGAACAGATCGAAGCCGATCTCTCCATCGATCAGGGACCGGACAAGCCCGACTGGCCCGCAGACGGCCTCGCCCAGATCCGCGTCGTGCGCGACGTTCTTAGCGCCGCGCGCGGGCCCGTGGACGCCGACATCGTCACCCGCGCCTTCAAGCAGAAATACTCGAAGAAGCGCCGCGAGCGGGTGGAGGAGGTTCTCGCCAATCTCGCCGAACTTGGACTCGCGCGCGTGATGGAAAGCGAGGGCGGCGACAGCTTCGTCGCGGCTCGGTAGGCGAGGCCGACAAGGTGAAAGGTCGCGCTGGCGCCGTTGATGTTGCGCTAGTCTCAAATCGGTCCGGCATTACCCGCCGCGCCAATCCTCCGGATGCTCAGCCGCAACTGCTTTTCGATTTCGAGGATTGCGAAGAGCAACACCCCAAGTCCGAATATCAGGATGCCGTCGAAGAGCGGCACGGGACGCGTTTCGAAGACTTTCTGCAGCGGCGGCGCATAGGTGATGGCGAACTGTGCAGCCGTGACGGCGATGACCGTCGCCCAGACCACCTTTGTGCCGCGCACGGCTTTCCAGGTCAGCGACGTTCCATAGATGTTTCTGATAAAAAACAGGTGGAAAATCTCCAGAACCACAAGGGCGTTGAGCGCAAGGGTTCTGGACAGCTCCACCGGATAGCCGCGGTCTGTCGCGTAAGCGAAGATGCCGTAAATGCCGAACAGGAACAGCATGGATACGAGAACCACATGCCATGCGAGATTGGTGTTCAGCAGGGGTGCGTTTCTGGGGCGCGGCGGCCGGCGCATCGTGTTTTCCTCCGTCGGTTCGAAGGCGAGGGCGATACCGAGCGTCACCGCCGTGATCAGATTGACCCAGAGAATCTGGATCGGCGTCACGGGGAGCGCCAGCCCCGCCAGCAGCGCGACGACGATGATCAGCGTTTCGCCGCCATTGGTCGGCAGCGTCCAGCTGATGACCTTGGTGATGTTGTCGTAGACCGTGCGCCCCTCGCGCACGGCGGCGGCGATGGATGCGAAATTGTCGTCCGCGAGCACGATCTCCGCGGCTTCTTTCGCGGCCTCGCTTCCCTTCTTGCCCATGGCGATCCCGGCGTCCGCGCGCTTCAGCGCGGGCGCGTCATTGACGCCGTCGCCGGTCATAGCGACGGTCATATTGTGCGATTGCAGCGCCGTTACGAGCCGCAGTTTGTGTTCCGGACTGGTGCGCGCGAATATGTCGGTTTCTGTAACCGCAAAGGCGAGTTCCGCATCGTCCATGCGGTCGATGTCGGCGCCCGTGAGCACTTTGTCGGCATGCTTTAATCCGATTTGCCTTCCGATGGCGGCGGCGGTCCCTGCGTGATCGCCAGTAATCATTTTGACCGCAATGCCCGCTGCATGACATTCGCTGATCGCCTCAATGGCTTCCGGGCGGGGCGGATCGATCAGGCCCACGAGGCCCAAAAGCGTTAGCGAGTTCTCGACATCGCCGAAATCGAGCGTCCGTTTGTCTCTTGCGAAGTCCCGCGTCGCGATGGCGAGGACACGCTGCCCTTTCGCGGCGAAATTTTCCGCTATCTCCCGCCAATATGTTTCGTTTAATGGCGCTTCAGCGCCGCCGCCCGTCTGCTGCTTCCTGCACATGGCGAGAATCTGTTCGGGCGCTCCCTTGACGTAAATAACCGCGCCGTCGTCTTCCCTGTCGTGCAGGGTCGCCATAAACCGATGGCGCGCATCGAAAGGAATGGCGTCGATGCGCTTCCAGCTCGCGTAGCGTGTGTGATCTGCGGCCGGGACCTTCATCGCAAAGCTTAAGAGCGCGCCTTCCATCGGGTCGCCATCGACCGACCAGACGCCTTCGCGATCGTGAAGCTCAGCGTCGTTGCATAGAGCGGCCCCGCGCGCGAGGCCGCCTAAAGCGTCATTGCCATCAGCATCGTTAGCCGCGCCGTTCTTGATAACATCGCCCTCCGGTTCGTAACCGGCGCCCGTTACCGTGTATTCACCTTCGGCGGTCGCCACGGACGCGACCATCATTTCGTTGAGCGTCAGCGTGCCGGTTTTGTCGGTGCAGATGACCGAAACGGAGCCGAGCGTTTCAATCGCCGGGAGGCGGCGCACAATCGCGTTGCGCCGGGCCATGGCCTGCACGCCGATGGCCAGCGTGATCGTCAGGACGGCGGGCAGCCCTTCGGGAATGGCGGCGACCGACAGGCCGACGACCGCCATGAACATTTCGCTGAACTCGTGATGCTCGACGAAATAGCCGAAGACGAGCAGCGCGCCCGCCAGAATGAGAATGAGCAGCGTCAGCCAGCGCGCGAAGATGTTCATCTGCCTGACGAGCGGCGTGGTCAGGGTTTGGACACTGGACAACATGCCGCTGATGCGCCCGATCTCGGTCGCGGCGCCAGTGGCGACGACAACGCCGCGCCCCTGGCCGCTGGTCGCCAGCGTGCCGCTGAACGCCATGGAGGACTGATCGCCGAGCGCCGCGCCCGGCGTAACCGGCTTTTCATTCTTTTCGACGGGAACCGATTCCCCGGTGAGGATCGCTTCCTGCACTTGAAGGCCGCGCGCTGTAAGGAGGCGGATGTCCGCCGGGACCTTGTCGCCCGCTTCAAGGATCACGATGTCGCCGGGAACAAGCTCTTCACCGGCAAGCGTAACCCGTTTGCCGTCCCGCAACGCCGAGGCGTGCGGCGCCAGCATGCGCTGGATCGACTCCATGGCCCGTTCGGCGCGGCCTTCCTGCACAAAGCCGATGATGGCGTTGGCAATAACGACCGCCAGAATGACGCCCGTATCAATCCAGTGTCCGAGAACCGCAGTGATCGCCGCAGCGCCGATCAGCACATAAATCAGAATATTGTGAAAGTGCGTCAGGAAGCGCAGGAGCGTGCTGCGTTTGGGCGGTTCGGGCGGCTTGTTCGGACCGTATTCCTGCAGGCGCCGGGCGGCCTCCTGGCTCGACAGGCCTGCGGCGGAGGATTTCAATTCCTCAAGGACGCGCGCCGCCTCGATCGAATAATGAGAATGTGCAAGCCGGACTTCATTGACGTCTCGGGCGTTGGGCATGGGTGCTGTCCCTGACCGGCGTTGATCGTCCGTTACTGCTCACGCGTCGCTTTGTGCAATGAATGATTGGGCTGAGACGATCTCCTCGCCTCGATAAAGGCTTCAAGGTCTCTGGGCGCAATGCGCCATTCCCGGCCGACATCGACGGCTGGCAACTCTCCATTGTGAATCCAGTTGCGGATGGTTGTTTCGCCCACCTGCAAGAGGTCGGAAACATCTTTGACGGTCATAAAGGTACGGCTGAGCATCGATTGGACTCTCTGAGACGAACTGATCGAATTTTCCTATAGTTGATGTTTTTTGAACTGATTTTGACGCAGATCAACTAAGCTGACCATAGGTTGTGGTGTTGTAAATTCATTGTCGGCAACAGCAGGACACCCGCCATGCCCCAGATGATGAAGGCCGCCATATTCACCGAGCCGGGAAGGATCGTGCTTGAAGACCGGCCCATTCCTGATGTCGGTCCGCTGGACGCTTTGCTGCGCATAACCACGACGACGATTTGCGGCACGGACATTCACATTCTGAAGGGCGAGTATCCGGTCGAGCGCGGGCGCATCGTCGGTCATGAGCCTGTGGGCGTTATCGAGAAATTAGGCTCGGCGGTTACGGGCTACGAGGAAGGCCAGCGCGTCATCGCCGGCGCCATCACGCCCTGCGGCTGGTCGAACGCCAGTCTGAGCGGTGATCACGCCCAATGTGGGAGGAACGCGCCGCACGGCTACAAGACCATGGGCGGCTGGCGCTTCGGCAATACGATTGACGGCGCGCAGGCCGAATATCTGCTCGTCCCCGACGCCATGGCGAATCTGGCGACTGTTCCAGACGCCTTGACTGACGAACAGGTGCTGATGTGCCCGGACATCATGTCGACGGGATTTTCAGGCGCGGAATCCGGCGGGATCAGGATCGGCGATACGGTCGCCGTTTTCGCGCAAGGCCCCATTGGCCTTTGCGCCACCGGCGGCGCGCGGCTCATGGGCGCCTCCCGGATCATCGCGGTTGAGACCGTGCCGGAACGGATGGCGGCGGCGAAAGAAATGGGCGCCGATATCGTGATCGATTTCAACAAGGATGATCCGGTCGAAGCCATTCGTCGCATTACAGGCGGACGCGGCGTCGATGTCGCTATTGAAGCCCTTGGTCTGCAGGAGACATTCGAAGCCGCGCTAAGGGTCTTGAGGCCGGGCGGCGTTCTGTCCTCCCTCGGGGTTTATTCCAAGGATTTGAAAATCCCGCTCGACGCCTTCGCCGCCGGGCTTGGCGATCACACAATCCGGTCGACCCTTTGCCCCGGCGGCAAGGAGCGCATGCGCCGCTTGATCGATGTCATCGCCGCCGGACGCTTCGATGCGCGCCGTCTCGTCACCCATCGCTACGGCCTCGACGACATCGAAAAAGCTTATGAGCTGTTCGCCGAGCAGGCGGACGGCGTCCTCAAAATCGCCATCACCCCGTAACCAGGAAAGGTTCATCAATGAAGAGCATTCTCGTCGCCACGGATTTTTCAAGCCGCTCAGTTCCGGCGGTCGCGCGCGGCGCAGCTTTGGCGAAGGCCGCCGGGGCGAAGCTGACCGTCGTCCACATTGTCGATGACGATCAATCGGCAGGCTTAGCTGAAGCCGCGGAAGCAGAGGCGCAATCGCTCTTCGAAAAACTCTCGAAGAGCACCAGAAGCAAATATGGCGTTGATGTCTCAACCCTTGTGGTGCGCGGCGACCCGCACGCCGAGATTCTTAACGCCGCCCAAAATGCCGGGGCGGACCTGATCATCGTCGGTTCGCACCGCCGCAATCTCATTCGCAACGCGTTTGTCGGCACGACCGCCGAACGCAGCATCCGCGCCAGCGATGTCCCGGTCCTCATTGCGCGCTCGCCTGATGGAGAGCCGTATCACAGCCCTCTGATAGCCCTCGACCTTAACGAGCGCGACCTGCATCCGTTCAGCGCCGCGAAGGCGCTTGAACTCTTTGACGCAGCGCAGGCAAGCGTCGTCTTCGCTTATGACCTCTATGGCAATTACCATCTTTTGAGGCAGGCGGGCGCCACCGATGCCGAGTTGCAGAAATATATCAGCGAAGAAGAAGCTACGGTGCGGCCGCGGGCTCAGAGCATCCTCGAAAATGCGGAAGTCAAACCGGCGGCCGTCATATTGAAACCGGCGCTCTTTAACGCCTACGAACCGGTGCTTGAAACCGCAAACGAAAAATCCTCGGATCTGATTGTGGTCGGCACAAAGCGAAAACAGGCTTTCGAACGATTCAGGATCGGCAGCGTTTCCGAAGCCATTCTGCGCCGCGCCGAGACCGATGTGCTGGTTGTGCCGCCAGAGGATCAATAAAAACATGCGGGTAATGATGGCATAAACGCCCAGCGGTTAAATTTTATAGAAATGGAGCATAAATGATTGAGTCCGTGTTGGTGCTAACTCGTGTGCTGTGTGGGGCGGCGGCTATCATCGGTTTTATCGCGGCGGCCGGATGTGCTTCCGTTACCAGCTCCGAGCAGACGAGGGCATGCCCTGACGGCCAGGAGCGAATACGCGTTGGCCCGCGCGGCAAGGGGGATGCGCCCGATTATATCTGCCGCGACAAGCGATGAATGCCGATGAAATATGGCCTATAAACACTCCGAACTTTTGATTGGCGATATCGCAGAGTTTCAAGACCACTCAAAGCGTGGTCCGATTCTCGTTCCCATGAATAATAGCGACCGCGCCAGATTGGCGGCGTCGAATGCCATCGACATCGCCAGTCTTTTTCGGATGCCGCTTCGACTGGAAACATTCCTGACTTCCGATGCGTCGCAAGAAGACGCAAAAGCCGCCCTTCGGTTCCTGCGTGAAAATGTTGGCCTTCAAAAAACGAAACCGCAGGCGGCGGTAGCGATCGGCGTCCGTTGCATCGCCGACTATTGGGACGATGACGAACAAGGGGTGGCGCGGTCGATAATCGAGGCCGCCGCAGAAACGAACGCCGCTTTAATCGTCCTCGGCGTTCACAGCCGCAGGAAGCTGTTTTTCCGGACTATGACACAGAAGCTGATACTCGATGTGGCGACACCCGTCCTTATCACAACGACGAGGCGCGAGCGTCCCTGGCGGCGCGCGGTTGTGGCGGTGGATTTTTCCGAGACTTCGGAGCGGATAGCCGAGTTCGCTGCGCTCTGGGCGCCGGACGCCGAGTTTCATCTCGTCCACGCCGTTGACGCTGATCTCGAAGGGAAAACAAGTGACGCCGATATTCAAGACCGAATGGCGAAATGCCGAAGCGCGCTTGCAATGGCGGCGAAGGGCCGGGTTCCGAGGGATGACGAAGGCAGAGACAATCCCGAGTTGACCGTTTCGCATCACATTGTGACCGGACCGACTGCAGAAAGCCTTCGCAGAAAAGTCCAGGAATTGAAGGCCGATCTTCTGGTTCTGGGGACCGGCGGACGGACTGAGGGCGGAAAAACAGCGCTAGGCGGTGTCGCCTCCGCATTAACAGATCAGCCTCCCTGCGATCTCCTCGTGATATCCGGGCGATGCGAACCCCAGCGATGATCGACTTCGGGGCGGCCCTTTGTAAGAGTTCAACTTCCTGACGCTGGCAGGTCACAATCGCAGGACCACAGCGCTGATTTACGGATGGAACGCAAATGAACGATATGCATATTCTGGCGGCTGTGGACTTCGACGATGACATTGAGGCCCTGGCAAGCGCCGTGGCGCATTGGGCGAAAGGCGGGGCTTCCAAAATAACGGTAGTTGGCATTGCGCCCCAGCTAAACCTTTCAATCGCCAGTAACAAAAATGCGGCCCGCATCAGGCGCGCTCAAGCCGCACTCATTGACGACCTGAAACAGCGGCTCGCGACACTTGCCGCCCAACTTCACATTGACGCGGAGATCGAGCTTCTTTCCGGGCGGGTCGCCGATCAGATCATCAAAGCGGCGGTCCTGCATAATGTGGACCTTGTGGTGAAGGCCGCAGACAGACGCGCAAATGAGCCGTCGCCGCTGTTCGGCGCCGTCGAGAAGAAGCTCATCCGCAAATGTCCTGTGCCGGTCTGGATTGTGCGGCCGGAAACGCCGGCGCCGCCGCGGTCTCTTGTCGTGGCCGTAGATAAGCCGGAAGTGAAAGGCGAGACCGACGAACTGGCGGCTTCTTTACTCGACAATGCCGTCGCCTTCGCACTGCGGTTCGGCGTCAAAAAGGTGAAGCTGTTACACATCTGTTCCGTGGTTGGCGCCTCGTTCCTGTCGTCGCCGAGATCGGGATGGTCTCCGGAAGAAGTAGAGGAATACGTCGAGGAATGGCGTTGGCAAGCGCAAGACTGGTTCGATCAGTTTCAAGCGAAAGCTGCACAGCATTATCGGCAGACGGGTCTTGAGTTTTCGCAGCGGCTCATCATAGGTGATGCGCGTAAAGAGCTGGCACCAGCCGCAAAAGACCTTGATGCGGATATCCTGTTCATCGGCAGCGCTAACCGCAGCGGCGTTCCAGGGTTGCTAATTGGCAATACAGCGGAAAGCGTTATCGATCGCGTCGAATGTTCGGTCTATGTCGTGAAACCAAAAGGGTTTATCTCCATAATATCGCCCGCCGTGGAAGGATACGGCGCTTGATGTTCTCATCAAAACCTGAACGAAATCGTCCTACTTTTACATTGGCACGTTGTGGATTGATGAATGCGGCCTCTTAGCTTCTCCAAGAACTGTAACTCTGTTAGTGGCGTTGTATTGCCATTCGAAAATCTGGATATCTACGGTTATTTTGAAGATCAAAAGGATATTCTGTTTACTTGCGGCCAATTTCCGCTTGGAGTCGGATGTAGATATTCAACAAAACCTGTCACCTTGAGAGTACTACCTTCTCAAGTTGTCCCTTGTGGCTGTGTGAAAAATTGCTACCGCAGTCGTACAAAAATCGGTTTTAGCTATCAGCTAAGGTGGAAAGCCGATCTGCCCACCATTGGACCATTTTCACTCGCTCATCCCAATAGGCGGCGCGGTGGTAGGCGCGGCGGATTTCGTCTGCGCCAACATGGGCCAGCTCGGCTTCGATGGCGTCAGGCGACCATTTTCCGCATTCATTCAATAGGCTGGAAGCGCTCGCCCGAAAGCCGTGCGATGTGCATTCTTCCTTGGTGAAGCCCATACGCCGCAACGCGGTGTTCATTGTGTTTTCGCTTATAGGCTTACCCTTGGCCCAAGGCGACGGGAAAACGAGTTCTTCACTTGAATTGAGGCGCCGCAATTCCTTAAGCAATTCGACGGCTTGGGAGGGTAGGGGTTTGACATGTGGGCGGCGCATTTCATGCGTTCTTTGGGAATGCTCCACGTCGCGGCGTCGAGGTCGAATTCATCCCACTTGGCGAGCCGTAATTCGCCAGGGCGAGGATATAAAAGCGCCATAAGCTTTAGAGCCGTGCGCGTTTCCGGGGTTCCGGACGTATAACCCCATATTGCACTTACCAGCCCCGCGAAGCCATCCGCGTCCGTGATCGCCGCCATGTGAACGGTCTTCGGCGTAACGAGCGCGCCGCGAAGGCCAAAGGTCGGGTCGTTGGAAGCGCGGGCGGTCGCGACGGCGTATCGAAACACCTGCCCAATCACGGACCGCATCCGCTTTGCGGTTTCGTAGTTTCCTTTGGCTTCTACCTTGCGGAGAACCGCCAGAATATCGGCGGCTGTGATTGCCTCTATGGGCCGGTTCTCCAAGTCTGGTTTCACCAGACTTAAAACCCACCGCTTCTTTTCAAGCGTCCTTTCGGCCAGCCCGTCCTTCTCACCCTTGGCGATCAGCTCATCGGCGATCTTTCCGAAAGTGTGTTCGCTAAGGGCTCGCTGCTGCGCCTGCTCGGCTTTCGCGCTGGCGAGGGGATCGATCCCGTCCGCCAGCAGGGTTTTCGCGTCTTGTCGCTTGGCGCGGGCGCTCGCGAGGGAGGTGGCCGGATAGGCGCCGAAGGAGAGGAGCTTTTGCTTGCCCTCATGGCGGTAAGCCATCCGCCAGAGCTTGGACCCGTTGGGCCTTACCTCCACGAAGAGGCCGCCGCCGTCGCTCTTGCGAAAGGGCCGGTCTTCGGGCTTCAGGCGGCGGATTTGAATGTCTGTGAGGGCCATTGTTGGTGCCGCTTGGAACGGGCGGGGGCATTTTCCCGCCGTTACCAACAAATATACCAACATTCTGGGCGGATACCAACACACGGGGGCGGACCGCGTCGGACCACGTTATAGCTTAATTCGTTGTTTTTCTGTGTTTTTGGAGCTTGCCGGGCTGTGGAAAACTCAATTCTGGTGCCCAGGAGAAGACTCGAACTTCCACGCCTTGCGGCACAGGTACCTGAAACCTGCGCGTCTACCAATTCCGCCACCTGGGCACAGGGTTTGGAAGGCGGCTGACTTACGGGCGCGCGCGGGCGATGTCAATTGACCGCGCAGACTTGCCGGGAATGAGGCGAGGCCCCAGGCGACCGGCCAGGCCGCGTTCGCGGCGGGCGGGGCGAGGCGAGAGCGCCGCGGACGGCGGAAATGCCAGCCAGGCGCGTCGCGAAGGGCTTTAAGGCCCGCCTGCGGCAGGCGGGCCGATTGTCCCGGCGGCGGAATTCGGATAGGCCCTGTCGCCATTCATGGGCGGTTTGTCGGCGCTCAGTGAAGTCTGAGGAGGCGAAAGACGTGACGGGAAAACTGGCGGTTGTTTTCGGCGGATCCGGCTTTGTGGGCCGCAATGTGGTGCGTGAGCTCGCCCGGCGCGGCTGGCGCGTGCGGGTTGCGGTGCGCCGCCCCCATCATGCGCAGTTTCTGCGGCCCATGGGCGCCGTCGGTCAGATCCAGTTGAAGCAGTGCAATGTGCGCCACCGGCCGTCGGTGGCCGATGCGCTTGTCGGCGCCGACGCGGTCGTCAATCTCGTCGGCATTCTCCATCAGAGCGGGGCGCAGCGTTTCGATACGGTGCAGGCCGCCGGCGCGGCGACGGTTGCGCGGGCCGCCGCCGAGGCGGGCGTCCGGACCTTCGTTCACATGTCGGCCATCGGCGCAGATCCCGAAAGCGACAGCGATTACGCCCGCACCAAAGGCGAGGCGGAGCGCGCCGTCATGGAGGCGATCCCCTCGGCGACGATCATCCGGCCCTCGATCATTTTCGGGCAGGAGGACGAGTTCTTTAACAGATTCGCGTCCATGGCGGGCCTTTCGCCTGTGCTGCCGTTGATCGGCGGCGGCAAGACGAAGTTCCAGCCGGTTTATGTGGACGATGTCGCCGACGCGATCTGCGAAGCGCTTGTCCGGCCTGAAGCCGCCGGAAAGATTTACGAGATCGGCGGCCCGCGCGTTTATACGTTCCGTGAGCTGATGGAATTAATGCTGTCGGAAACGGGCCAGCGCCGCATCCTGGCGCCCGTGCCGTTCCCGATCGCGTCGCTTATGGGAATGGGCGGCGAGATCGCCGGGCTTGCGCCTTTCGTAGAGCCGCCTTTGACCCGCGATCAGGTAAAGCTGTTGAAGCATGACAATGTTGTGGGCGAAGGCGTCGGAACGCTCGCCGATCTCGGCGTCAGTCCGCATACGGTGGAATCGATTTTGCCGAGCTATATGGTGCGGTATCGCCGTTACGGACAGTTCGCGGAACTCGAAGCCTAAGCTTCGTAGTCCCTAAGTTTTATACCCGTCGGGATTGTTGCTCTGCCAGCGCCAGTGATCGGCGCACATTTCGTCGAGCGATTTTTCCGCATGCCAGCCGAGGAGATCTGCGGCGCGTTTCGGATTGGCGTAGATTTCGGCGATGTCGCCGCCGCGGCGCGGCGCGATCTCGTAAGGAATGTCGCGGTTCGACGCGCGTTTGAAGGCTGACACGGCTTCGAGCACCGAATAGCCGACGCCGGTGCCGAGATTGATGTCTGTTGCGCCGCCCTCCTTAAGCTTCCCGAGATAATCGAGCGCCGCCGCGTGACCGCGGGCGAGATCGCTCACATGGATATAGTCGCGCACGCCTGTGCCGTCGCGCGTGGGATAATCGTTGCCGAAGACGGAAAGTTTTTCGCGCTTGCCCACGGCGACCTGCGCGATGAAGGGAAAAAGATTGTTCGGAATGCCGTTCGGGTCCTCGCCGATACGACCTGAGGGATGCGCGCCGACGGGGTTGAAATAACGCAAATTGACGACGCGCCATTCAGGATCGGAACGCGCAATATCTTTCAGCATTTCCTCGATGAAAAATTTGGTGCGGCCGTAAGGATTGGTCGGGCCGTTGGCGCCGTTTTCATCGACGGGGTTTTTGTTGTGCTCGCCATAGACGGTGGCGGAAGAAGAAAAGACGATGGTCTTCGCCGCAGCGGCTTCCAGCGCGGCGATGAGCGTCAGCGCCGAGCCGAGATTGACGCGGTAATAGCGCGCCGGCTCGGCGACGGATTCGCCGACGGCCTTAAGGCCCGCGAGGTGCACCGCGCCGTCAGGCTTGAAGGCTTTGACGGCGTCGATGATCTGCGCGCGCTCCGCCTCATCGGCCATGTCGGCTTTCAGAAGCTCCACATCGCCCTTTGCAAGTTCCTTGATGCGGTCAACGGCTTGCGGGTGCGAATTCGAGAAATCGTCGATGATGAGAAGCGCGTCGCCGCGCTCCAGCAATTCGACGCAGACATGGCTGCCGATATAGCCGGCGCCGCCGGCGACGACGATGCGTCGGGTCATAGCAAATCCTCCCGCCCGCGGCGTTTGAGTTCGTCGACAAGGGCGCGCACCTCCTGCGCCTTGTCTTTGCGGGCGACCAAAACGGCGTCGCCTGTCGCGACGATGATGAGATTGTCGACGCCGACAACGCCGATGACCGGTCCGTCAGAGCGTAACGTGACGTTTTCGCTGTCGACCATCATGTGCCCCGCCGCTTCGGGATCGCTCGCCGCCTCGCTCCAGCTGCCGATGTCGCTCCAGCCGACATCCACGGGCGCGACGACGGCGGCCTTGTCGGTTTTTTCCATAATAGCGTAGTCGATGGAATCGCTCGGCGTTTGTGAAAAGATTCTCTCATCGAGAAGGCGTGCGCCATTTTCGGCGGCGCTGGCGGCGAGCGCTTTTCTGGCGCCCTCGGCGATCAGCGGCGCATGGGCGGCGAAAGCGTCGAGCATCGCTTTCGGATGATAAAGGAAAATGCCGGCGTTCCAGTAATAGCCGCCCTTTGCGAGATAATCGGCGGCGGTTTTTGCGTCCGGTTTTTCGCGGAAGGAGGCGACGCGGTAGACGCCACGGGAGAGTTCATCCGCCGACTGAATATACCCGTAGCCCGTATGGGGATGCGTCGGTTTGATGCCGAAAGTGACGATGGCGCCTTCCTCTGCCGCTTTTGCGCCGGCGGCGGCGGCGCGGCGGAAGCCGGCGGCGTCTTCCACATGATGATCCGCAGGCGCAATCAGGGCCAGCGCGCCGTCATTGTTTTCCGCGACCCACGCGGCGGCGACGGCCGCAACCGCGGCGGTGTTGCGCGGGCAGGGTTCAAGAATGATGTCCGCGGCTTCAATGCCGATGGCGGCGAGCTGGTCGGCGACAAGCTGCGCATGACCGCGACCGCAGATGATGAGAGGCGCTGAAAAAATCTCGCCGCCGTCATGGAGGCGCAGGACCGTTTCCTGAAACAGCGATTTGTCGGAGACGAGATTGAGGAACTGCTTCGGTCTCGCCTTGCGCGACAGGGGCCAGAGCCGCGTTCCCGATCCGCCGGACATGATGACAGGTTGGATTTTCACTCAACGGTCTCCGCAATCAGACGGGCGTCCGCTTCCGCAACCGCCTCGTGAAGGTGATAGAGGATGCTGGCTGGCACGTCACGGGCAAGCCGTTCGCCGCTGCTGTCGAACTCGTCGATCCAGAGGCCTTTCGGTTCGATGGCGAGAAAAGTGTCGAAAAGATCGCCAATCAGTTTTTCGGCGTTCGCTGCGGCGTCTTTCGACCCGTGTTTCGCCATGACGAGCGAAGCGCGCAGATATTCAGTCTGTGGCCAGAGGCGCTTGGGCCCATGTATTTTGTTCACCACCGGCGCCGCCACATTGTCGATGAGGCCGTAAAATCCGGGATCGGCGCCGAAGGCGAGGGCGTTGGCGTAAAGGCGTTTGCGCATATCAAGGGGCGTGCGCCGCCCGCAGCGCTCATAAGCGTTCAGCAGCCAGACCCATTCCAGCATGTGGCCGGGTTCAATCGGGTCATCCTCAAGCGGCCGCCAGTCCTCCGCGAAATGTTCGCGCACGATGCTATGGGCGGCGCCGTAGAAGGTCGAGCTGAAAAGGTCGTAGATATTATCAGCGTAGGCAAGGTAACGCTCTTCTTGCGTTACGCGGTAAAGCGCCATGAACCCTTCGAAAAGATGCATATGCGGGTTCTGCCGCCGGGGAAGCTCCTTGCGGTCGCTTTCCTGCCACCCGCCATGGGGCGACGCAAGCTCGCGGTCGAGAAACGCAATGGTGTTGTCGGCGAGCGTTCTGGCGCGGGTCCCGTCGCCCGCTTCGATGCGCGAGGCGCAGGCGAGGAGGACGAACGCCTGATCGTAAAGATCGCGGCGATCATCGAGGACGCCGCCGTCATCGGCGATATGGAAGACGCAGCCGCGCAAGCCTTCATCGGGACAGGCGTTTGCCAGGAGATAGTCGAACCCGCGCGCTGCGATTTGCTCGGCTCCATCGAGCCAGCCATGAAGGCTGGCCTGAGTAAAAGTGTGAACCTGGCGGAAAAGGGTTCTGACGCGACGGGGCCGTCCGATAGAGGGTGAGCTGTCGAAATTAAGCGCTTCGTAAAAACAGCCGGTTTTGGGATCGATCCCATGTTCCGCCCAGAAGGGAAGGCAGTCCGAAACGAACCACGTCCTGAACCGCTCCAGAGAGGAATGAAGACCTGTCATCGCGCCGAGGCGGCCCTTCGCAACTGCAGCATCACTCTCGCCCAGAACGGAGCGTTATTCAACGGTCACCGATTTGGCGAGGTTGCGCGGCTGGTCGACATCCGTGCCTTTGGTCGTCGCCGTGAAATAGGCGAGAAGCTGGATTGGAACGGCATAGACAATAGGCGAAAGCATCGGATGCGTCTTCGGCGCTTCGATGGTCGCCCAGGCCTTGGCCCCGGCTTCGGCGATGCCGTCCTTACAGGAAATTAAAAGCGCCTTGCCGTCGCGGGCCATGACTTCCTGCATATTTGAAACAGTTTTTTCGAAATGTGAGTCGAGGGGCGCGATGACGGCGATGGGAAGGTTCTCGTCGATCAGCGCAATTGGCCCGTGCTTCAATTCGCCCGACGCATAGCCTTCGGCGTGAATGTAGGAGATTTCTTTCAGCTTCAGCGCGCCTTCGAGCGCCATCGGATAGGAAACGCCGCGGCCGATATAGAAGATGCCCGTCGCCTTCGCGATCTCGCGGGCGATGGTTTCGATGTGATCGCTTTGCTTCAGCGCTTCGGTGACAAGGCGCGGCAGTTCGAGCAGGCCGGAAACGAGGTCCCGTTCTTCGTCTACGGAAAGAACGCCGCGCGCACGTCCGGCGCCGATGGCGATGCAGGCGAGCGAGACAAGCTGGCAGGTGAATGCTTTGGTCGAGGCGACGCCGATTTCCGGGCCCGCCGCCATGGGGAAGATGATGTCGGCTTCCCGGGCGATGGAGCTTTCCGGCACGTTGACGACCGTGGCGATCTGCTGGCCGTTGGCGCGCGCTTCGCGCAACGCCGCGAGCGTGTCGGCGGTCTCGCCGGACTGAGAAATGAAGAGCGCGCCGCCGTTTTTGGTCCAGGGCACGTCGCGATAGCGCAACTCAGAAGCGACATCGATTTCGATGGGCAGGCGCGCCCATTTCTCGAACCAGTATTTGGAAACGAGCCCTGCATAATAGGCGGTTCCGCAGGCCGAAATCGTCAGCCGGTCGAGCTTGGCGAAGTCGAATGAACCGTTGGGGAGGCGAACGGTCTTCGCCACCGGGTCCACATAGCGCGAGATGGTGTGCGCAATCACTTCCGGCTGCTCGTGAATTTCTTTCGCCATGAAGTGGCGGTGGCCGTCCTTGTCGACGAGGCCTTGAGAAGCAGCAGAGATTTTTTCCGGACGCTGAACTTTTGTGCCGGTCTCATCGCGAACATCGATCGTGTCGCGAGTAAGGACGGCCCAGTCGCCTTCTTCGAGATAGGTGACGCGATTGGTGAAAGGCGCCAAAGCATAGGCATCCGAGCCGAGGAACATTTCGCCGTCGCCGCGGCCGATGGCGAGGGGGCTCCCCTTGCGGCCGCAGATCATAAGGTCGTCTTCACCCGAAAAGATCGCAGCAAAGGCGAAGGCGCCGCGCATCCGGCAGATGGCTTTTTTGAAAGCTTCGGCCGGCGTCATGTTTTCCGTTTCGAGATAATAGGTGATGAGCTGCGGACAGACTTCGGCGTCGGTTTCCGATTCGAAGACAACGCCCTTGTCTTCGAGTTCGCGGCGGAGTTCTGCGAAATTCTCGATGATGCCGTTATGAACGACCGCGCAGCGATGGGTTGCATGGGGATGCGCGTTGGTTTCGTTGGGAACGCCATGGGTCGCCCAGCGGGTGTGGCCGATGCCCGCCTCGCCGGGCAGGGGATCGGCGGCGAGCACGGCGTCGAGATTGCCGAGCTTGCCGGACGCCCGGCGGCGGTCGAGCCTGCCGTCGGTTACGGTCGCGACGCCCGCCGAATCATAGCCCCGATATTCGAGCCGTTTCAGGCCAGCCATGATGCGGGGAGCGGCCTCGCCGGAGCCCAGAACGCCAATAATGCCACACATATTTCCGTCGACCTCGTCAGATTGCGCCATCACTGGCCCGGATGCCGTTTTTCAGGCGTTTCCGGCTGAATTATAGCAAAATCCTGGCCGCTGAAGGGTTACCGCGCCAGATCCGCCAGCTTTCTTTTAGTTAAGGGGCGCGCAGCGGCTTGTATATGGGTTGGCCGTTTACTTTATTATCGGCTTTGCTATCCCCGTGGCGGTTCCCGTGACCGGTCATCCGACCGGGTTTCAGCCAGAAAACGCCGCCGGAGACGATTGATGAGACGAACAGGCCTGCCGCTTCTTTTTTCCCTTTTCGCCGGAATGTCTTTGTTCGCTGCGCCCGCTGTCGCCGATGACGAGGGGGATGAGACGCGCGGCGAGCCGATCACGCTCGGCTATATCGAAAACATCGCGGTCGGCAATCTGGCGCTCGCTATGAAGGGAAAGCTCGACACCGGGGCGGATACGAGTTCGGTCCACGCCTACAATGTCAAAGTCTACAAGCGCGGCGAGCGCGACAACTGGGTGCGGTTCCGTCTGATCGGCAAGGACGGACGGGCGGTGCGGTACGACCAGAATGTCATCCGCTTCGCCGCTATTAAAACAAAGACCGGCGGCCTCATCCGCCGCCCGGTGATTCATCTGCCGCTTTGCGTTGGCGGCAAATGGGGCCGCGCGGAAATTAACCTGGCGGACAGGGGCGACTTTGAATATGAGATTCTGATCGGCCGCGAGTTTCTCGCCAATCGGGTTCTGGTGGATGCGAGCCGCACCTTTACCGCCGAAGAAGACTGCGAACCCCCAAGTGAAGATAACGAATGAAGATTAAAGTCCGCCATGCGGTGATCTTGGGGCTCGCCCTGATCGCCGCCGGTTTTTCCATCTTTTTCATCAAGGCGGCGATCCTCCATTATCCGCTGGAGCCGGGCGTGCGCGCAACGCTGTGGGATTTCGAACTCTTTCTCGAATTTGACGGGCAGAACGAGCCAGCGCGCATCGAGGCCTATGTGCCGGCGACGGATGTGGAGCGCGCGTTCCCGCAGGAGCGTTTTTACAACGGCTCTTTCGGTCTTTCGCTTGTGGGCGAACCGGCGACGCGCAACCGCAAAGCGGTGTGGACCTATCGGTATCCCGCGAACCGCAAAGTGCTCCGCTATGCCGCGCAGACGCTAGGCGAAACTAATGCGACGCCCTTGCCGCTGTCCTTCCGGGAGTCGGGGCCTGGCGCTGTCCCCTTCGAAGCAGACCCGGTGAAGCGTCAGGCGTTTATCGTCTGGTCCGGCAATCTGCGCCAGCGCTCGGCGGACGACCGGTCTTTCGCCGATCTCGCTATCGCCGAAACCTTCGGTGAGCGCACGGGCAGCGAACAGTATGCCGATGAAATCTCCGCGCTCCTCGATCAGGAAACCGGGACGGTCGGACGGCTTGAGCTTGTGCGCCAGCTTCTGCGGTCGCAGGGCGTGCCAGCGCGGATCGCAGGCGGCGTTTATCTCGGCGAGACGCGGCGTCGTCTCGAAACCCATCGCTGGCTCGAATATCACATCGACGGCGAGGATTTCCGCTTTTTCCCGGACGGCGAACCGTCGCGTTTTTTCACGATCTGGTACGGAACCGAACCGCTTGTCGAAGCCTATGGGGTCGAGAATCTCGACGTCCAGATCGCGCTTCGCCCGCTCGAGACAGCAGCGGTCGACATCGCTGAAAACGCCCCGGGCCCCTTGGGAACTTTCGGCCGTGCGCTCGGCTTTTCCGGCCTGCCGCTGACGACGCAGCTTGTCTATCAGGTGCTCATCACCATTCCCGTGGGCATCACCATGCTCGTCTTCATGCGCCAGTTCATCGGCTTCAAGACGCTCGGCACCTTCATGCCGGTGCTGATCGGCATCGCGTTCCGGGAGACGGCGCTGTTGAACGGCGTTGTTCTGTTCTGTTTGCTCGTCGCCGCCGGCCTCGCGCTCCGGTTCTATCTGGAGCGATTGCAGTTGCTGCTGGTGCCGCGGCTGGCGGTGGTGCTGATTTTCATCGTGATGATGATGGCGGCGGTGGCAGTTCTCATGGCCGAAACGAACCAGGCCATGGGGCTGTCGATTTCGCTCTTCCCCATGGTGATCTTGACCATGACCATCGAGCGCATGTCGATCGTCTGGGAGGAGAATTCCGCCAGCGAGGCGATCAAGCAGGGCATCGGATCGCTCGCCGTGGCGGCTATCGCCTATCTCGTCATGACCAATGAACAGGTCGAATATCTCATGTACCGCTTCCCGGAGCTCCTTCTGGTGCTCATGGGGCTGTGCGTCCTGATGGGCCGCTATACCGGACTGCGGCTTTCCGAACTCTGGCGCTTCAAGGCGCTTGCGAGCTAGTGGAGCGAATTTGACATTTGAGCCGCGCTTGCCGCAGGGTTCGTTCTCAAATGTCAAATTCAAAAGCTCCGCTAGAAGCTAAATTTTACTAGTGGTCTTAACGTTTCCGACATTTGCTCGGAACGTGCGGCAAGGAAAAAGCAAATGTCGGAAACGGACCACTAGCCATGCTGAACACCTTCAAGGCGTTGCGGGCGAACGGCGTCATCGGGATCAACGAGCGCAACGTCAAATATGTGAACGCCTTGAACCCGCGCAAATTTCTGGTGCGGGTCGATGACAAGGTCCTGACCAAGGAGCTTGCGGAGGCTGCGGGCATTCCGACGCCGGAACTCTACGGCGTCATCAAGGATGCGCGCGACATGAAGCATCTCGCCAAATTCATCGATCATCCGGACGGCTTCGTCATCAAGCCGGCGCAAGGCTCGCAAGGCAAGGGCATCATTGTTGTCGACGGGCCGTTGAAAGGCGGCTGGCGCCTTTCGTCGGGGCGTCGCATTGATCTCGACACCATGAAGTTCCAGATCAACAACATGCTGTCGGGCATGTATTCCCTTGGCGGTCAGCCCGACAAGGCGCTCATTGAATACCGCGTGAAGTTCGACGACGTCTTCGGCAAGGTTTCCTATCGCGGCGTCCCGGACATCCGCGTGATCGTCGTCAAGGGCATTCCGGTGTTCGGGATGTTGCGATTGCCGACGGCGGAGAGCGACGGCAAGGCAAACCTCCACAAGGGCGGCGTCGGCGCCGGGATCGACCTTGCGACCGGCAAGACCATGCGCGCCATGCAGCATGACCAGTTTATCGACATTCATCCCGACACAGCGCATCCGCTGGAAGACATCCAGACGCCTTACTGGGACGACATCCTGCTGATGGCGGCGAAGTCCTATGAGGTGACCGGGCTCGGCTATATCGGGGTCGACGTGGTGCTCGATCGCGACAAGGGGCCGCTGCTCCTCGAACTCAATGCACGGCCCGGCATTTCAATCCAGATCGCCAACCGCCGGGGCTTGCGCTTCGTGCTTGAAAAAGCGATGGCGCTCGGCGATGAAAAACGGCCGCCGGAAGCGCGCGTGGAGTTGTCAAAAAGTTTGTCCGACGCAGCGCCGGTGAAACCGGCGATGATCCAGCCGCCGGTTTCCGCCGACTAACCTGCCTTGATCATATCCGCGGCTTTTTCCGCGATCATGATGGTCGGGGCGTTGGTGTTGCCGGACACGAGCAGCGGCATGATCGAGGCGTCGATAACGCGCAAGCCTTCAACGCCGTTGACCCGGCATTGCGGATCGACGACGGCGTCCGCGTCCGATCCCATGCGGCAGGTCCCGACCGGGTGATAGATGGTGTCGGACCGCGCGCGGATGTCGGCTTCTAGCGCCGCATCGTCCGCCGGTTCTTCGAGATAAAGCCGCTTGCCGCGCACCGCCTTCATCGCCGGCGCATCAAAAATCCGCTCGACGATGCGTGCGCCTTTTTTGAGGCGTTTGAGGTCGTCCTCGTCCGAGAGGAAATTCGGATCGATGGCGGGCGGGGCATGCGGGTCGGGAGAGGCGAGGCGCACGGTCCCGCGCGATTTCGGGCGCAAGACGCAGACATGGCAGGAGATCCCGCCGCCGAGATGTTTCTTGCGCCCGTGATCGTCGACGATGGCGGGCAGGAAATGAAGCTGCACATCGGTCTCCGGCTCCGAAGGATCGGTTTTCAAAAACCCTCCCGCTTCGGCGAGATTGCTAGTGAATGGGCCCTCGCGACGTTTCCTATAGGCGTTGAGCGCGGGCAAGGCGCGCATCGCCATGGCCATATGCATGCCGATCGTGTCAGGCGACTTCGTTTTGTAAATCGCCGCCCAATCGAGGTGGTCCTGCAAATTCTCGCCGACCTGGCGCCGGTCAGCGATCACATCGATCCCATGTTGCTGAAGATGTTCCGCCGGTCCGATGCCTGAAAGCTGCAACAATTGCGGCGATTGAAATGCGCCTGCGGACAAGATGACTTCGCGTTTCGCTTTGACGGTCTTCAGCGCGCCTTTATGGGAGAAATGAACGCCGGTCGCACACTTTCCGTCAAAGACGACGCGCTCCGTATGCGCGTCGGTGATGACGGTGACATTAGGGCGCTCCATCGCCGGGTGAAGATAGGCTCGGGCGGCGGAACAGCGCTGGCCGTCGCGCTGCGTCACCTGATAATAGCCCATGCCGTCCTGGGTTTCGCCGTTGAAATCGGCGTTCGACGGCAATTGCAGTTCGCTGGCGGCCTCGAGAAAAACATCCGACAACGGATTTTTGTAGCGCAGATCGGAAACCGTCAGCGGCCCGCCAATGCTGTGATGCGCATCCGATCCGCGCTGGTTGTCCTCCGCCTTCAGAAAGTAGGGAAAGACATCCTCCCAGCTCCAGCCCGCAGCGCCATGGTCGGCCCAGCGGTCGTAATCCGCGCGGCTGCCGCGAATATAGATCATTGCGTTGATGGAGCTTGAGCCGCCCAGCGTCTTTCCTCGTGGCTGGTGGCCGTTACGATTGTTGAGATGCTTTTGCGGCTTGGTTTCGAAACGCCAGTTCAAGGGCGTGTTTTCCCCGAAGAAGGCGAAGCCGATCGGCGCGTGGATCAGCGGGTTCGTGTCCGGCCCGCCCGCTTCGAGCACGCAGACGGTGACGCAAGGATCTTCAGAAAGGCGCGAGGCGAGCGTGCAGCCGGCGGAACCTGCGCCTACGATCACATAATCGAACTCGCCCGCGCTTTCGCGTCCGTTTTTGCTATTCGCCATGACGCCCTAGATGAATTTGCGCAGGATAGAGAGAACGTTTGCCGTCTTCTCCGTATAGGGAGGATGAAGAATGCCACCCGCCGCGAAACGGCTCTGGTAAAAGACCGGTTTCAGATGCGAGAAAGTGTTGAATCCCGCCTCGCCGTGATAGGCGCCGATCCCGCTTTTCCCGACCCCGCCGAACGGAAGATTCTCCTGCGCCACATGCCAGAGGACATCGTTCACCGTGACGCCGCCGGAAACGGTGTTCTGCAAAACCTTGTCGCGCGCTGCGCTGTCTTCCCCATACCAGTAAAGGGCGAGCGGCCGGTCGCCGCGATTGATGTGTTCGATCGCATCCGCCGCCGACTGGGCGGGGAGAATCGGCAGGATGGGCCCGAAAATTTCTTCATTCATGAGGCCAAGCTCCGCCGGCGGATCGATGACCATGGTGAGCGGCATCTTGCGTTGCGGATAAAGGGCGTTGGAAGACCCCACCTCGACGATCTTCGCCCCCTTGTCGCGCGCTTCGTCGACAAGCGATTTCAGCCGCGCGAAATGCCGGTCGGAAATGATCGAGGTGTAGTCGCTGGTCGTGTCGATGGTGGGAAACATCTTGCGCGCCGCGCCGGCGATGGCGTCCGCCGTCGCATCGAGTTTCTCCCGCGGCACCAAAACGTAATCCGGCGCGACGCAGGTCTGTCCCGCATTCATCATCTTGCCATAGGCGATGGAGCGCGCAGCCGCGTCGATGTCCGCGCTTTCGTCAATAATCGCCGGGGATTTGCCGCCGAGCTCCAGCGTCACCGGCGTCAGGTTCTTCGCTGCTGCTTCAGCCACGCGCCTGCCGATGGCAGTGGAGCCGGTGAAGAGGAGGTGGTCGAAGGGCGTTTCCGTAAACGCCTGTCCCGTCTCAACACCGCCGGTGACGACCGCGCAGACGCTTTCTTCGAACTCGGCGGCGATAGCGGTGCGCAAGGCTTCCGAAAGCCGCGGCGTCAGCTCGCTCGGCTTGATGAGGACGCGATTGCCGGCGGCGAGGGCGGCGGCTGCGGGGGCGAGCGCAAGCTGCAAGGGGTAATTCCACGGCGAGATGATTCCAATGACGCCGAGCGGCTGCGGCTCAAGGCGGCTCCTCCCTGGCAGCATGTGCATAGGCGTCGGAACGCCGCGCGGGCGCATCCATTTTTTGAGATGGCGTTTGGCGTGACGTGCGCCCGAAACCGTAACGACGATTTCCGCGATCAGCGTTTCCTGACGCGCGCGATTGCCGAAATCCTCGCTGATCGCCTTGATGAAGGTCTCTTCATTGGCTTCGGTCAGGCGGATCAGCCGGTCGAGATTGGCGATTCGCTCGTCATAAGACATAAAGGGCGCCACAGCGTAGGCTTCCTTTTGCAATGCAAAAAGACGGCTCAGCTCCTTTATATTCTCACTTGCGGCAGGGGCGGCGTGCGCGGTGTCTGCGGCCATCATGGCCTCCCAATTATGTTTTCGCCGGAGTTTAATCCATCGGTATGGCCTGTCCAGCGGCCTTGGCGCCTGTCGGAGAGGCCTTCACAGCTCGGGTGCTCGGGATAAGCGAAATACTTCGTATAAAGATGATTTTTGCCGGATGCGCTCGCTTCGCGAACGGTCGGGGTTCATGGTGGAGCTGAGGGGAATCGAACCCCTGACCTCGTCATTGCGAACGACGCGCTCTCCCAACTGAGCTACAGCCCCATTCCAGGAAGGGCGGGGCCGCCCTGGCGTGAGGGAATGGCCCCGTTTGGGAAGCGGCGTCTTACGGCTTCGCGGGGGCCGGTGTCAATTGTTCGCGGGGGGCGGGAAGCTGGCCCTCGCGCCGCAAGGCGGTTAAGCTCCGGGGCCGTTCCTGAAAGGCCTGACGCACATGACGCCGCCCATCCTGCCGCTCCTTCTCGCCGCGCTTTTATCCGCCTCGAAATCGGAAATTCCACCCTCTCAATGGGATTGCGCCAACGATGTGGAAGTCTGGTGCGCGGTCGATGGCTGCGCCGCGCGGCCCGAAGAGGAAACGACGCCCATGTCGGTGTCGGCGGGGCGGGACGGGCGCTTTTCTGTCTGCGCCTATACGGGCTGCTGGGAGGGCGAGACGGAAGTCGTTGAGACAGCCGGGCGGCTCCTCTGGGTGGCGGATGGGGTCGGATTTTCCTCCCAGCCCGAAGGCGGCTTCGAGGCCGACATCACGCTTCTCATTCTCGAAAAGGACGGGGTCGGCTTTGTGCGGGCGGGCGGCATCGCGAGCCCGCTCCTCTGCGCCCGGCGGCCGGTGGACAATGATCTTGACCGCGAGAACGGGACCGGCGGACAGGGCTGAAACCCCGACCAAACTTGCATGGCTCCACGACTGCCCTTAAGTCCCGACTGCCCTTAAGTTTTGGGAATTGTCTGACGAGGAGCCTGAAAGCCCATGATCCCACTGCCGGTGTTCTCGCTGATCGACGCCATCCTGTCGATTTACTCCCTTATCGTTTTCGTAGCGGTGATCATGTCCTGGCTCATCAGCTTCAACGTCATCAACCGGCACAATCAGTTCGTGGACATGATTTGGCGCTTCGTCACCGGCCTCACCGAGCCGGCCTTAAAGCCGATCCGAAAAGTCATTCCCTATATAGGCGGGATCGACATTTCGCCGCTCGTCCTGTTGCTCCTCGTCTACTTCCTGCGCGAGATGAACCGGTGGATCGCCTTGCGCATCGGCGTCTAAAGGGCCTTGACGTCTTACTATAAGATGATTGACGGCGGCGCGCGTTTATTAGTGCGCGCAAGTCCCGGCGCGAAGGCGGACGCGATCGCCGGGCTTTGGCGAAGCGCGGATGGCGAGATGCGGCTCGCAGTCAAAGTCGCCGCGCCGCCAGACAAGGGCAAAGCCAACGCGGCCATTCTGAAGCTTCTTGCCGGTGCGCTCGGCTTGCCGAAATCGGCGCTGATCCTCTCCGCAGGCGAGACTTCGCGATTGAAGTCTATTGATATAAAGGCTGAAAAAACGGCGCTCGCCGCAGCGCTTGACCGATTGGCCCAATAAAGGGCCTGGGAGGAAACATGACGACCATCATCGATGGAAAAGCCATCGCAGCCGGGTTGCGCGAAAAAATTGCGGGCGCCGCGGCCGACATCAAGGCAAAGCATGGCGTGACGCCGGCGCTTGCCGTCGTGCTGGTGGGCGAGGACCCGGCGAGCCAGGTCTATGTGCGCAACAAACATGCGGCGACGGAAAAGGCCGGCATGCGCTCCATCGAGCACAAGCTTCCTGAAACGACATCCGAAGCCGATGTGGTTGCGCTGGTGCGCAAGCTGAATGGCGATGAGGAGGTCGACGGCATCCTCGTCCAGCTTCCGCTGCCGGAACATATTTCATCGGATCGCGTCATCAATGAAATCCATCCCGACAAAGATGTGGATGGGCTCACCGAGGCGAATGCCGGGCGTTTGATTCTCGGCAAGGACGGGCTTATTCCGTGCACGCCGCAAGGCTCAGTGATCCTCGCCAAGACAGTGACGGAAAATCTCTCCGGCCTTCACGCGGTGGTGGTCGGACGCTCCATCCTGGTGGGAAAGCCGCTCGCCATGTTGTTGCTTGCGGAAAACTGCACCGTCACCATAGCGCATTCGCGCACCAAGGATCTCGCCGCCGTCTGCCGCGAGGCGGATATTCTCTGTGCGGCGGTGGGCGTTCCGCGTCTCATCAAGGGAAGCTGGGTGAAAAAGGGCGCCATCGTCATCGATGTCGGCATCAACCGCATCGAGGAAGACGGCAAGACGCGGCTTGTGGGCGACGTCGATTATGACGGCGCGCAAGACAGGGCGGGGGCCATCACGCCGGTGCCCGGCGGCGTCGGGCCGATGACCATCGCCTGCCTGTTGCGCAACACGGTGATCGCCGCCGCGCGGCGCCGCGGTCTCGGCGCCGTGGATGTCTGAGGTTTAAGGACAGGGATTCTGGATGCGGCCGTGAAGGTCGTTCACGGCCTTTTCCATCTCGTCAGTCCATTTGATTTCGAGCGAAGAAAAGATCACCTCGAGCTGGTCCATGTCGCGGGCGCCGAAAATATTCGATGTCACGAATGGCCTTGTGGTGACGAACTGCATGGCGAAGGCCGCCGGGTCTGCGTTGAATTCTTTAGCGATCGCGAGATAGCCGCGCACGGCTTCATCGGTCATGGGCGTTTCGTAACGCTGAAGCCGATTGAACAGCGCCTTGCGCGAGCCCGGCGGATTAGCGGCGTTAAGATACTTGCCGGTGAGCGCCCCTTGCGCGATGGGCGAGTAAGCGAGCAGCCCCACATCTTCCTCCAGCGCCATTTCGGCCAGCCCCGCTTCGAAGATGCGGTTCAACAGATTGTAGGCGTTCTGGATGGAAACAACGCGGGGAAGGTTTTCCTTTTCCGCCGCATTGAGAAACTGCATCACGCCGTAAGGCGTTTCATTGGAAAGACCGATGTGACGCAGCTTTCCTTCAATCACAAGCTCGCCGAGGGCGCCGAGTGTTTCTTCGATGGGAACGCCCTTTTCCTTGTAATGAGTATAACCCGTGCGCAGGCCGCCGAAGAGGGGAACCTGCCGCTCCGGCCAGTGGATCTGATAGAGATCGATATAATCAGTCTGCAGATTTTTCAGGCTGCGCTCGACGGCGAAGCGGATTTGTTCAGGCGTCAGCCGCGTCTCACCGCCTTCGGGGCGCATATAGGCGGCTGGCGACCGTCCCGCGACCTTGGTGGCGAGAACGACCTTGTCGCGCACGCCGCGCGAGGCGACCCAGCGCCCGACAATGCGTTCCGATTCGCCTTGCGTTTCCGGTTTCGGCGGCACGGTGTACATTTCCGCGGTGTCGAGAAAATTGATCCCGCGGTCGAGGCAGGCGTCCATCTGCAAAGCAGCCTCGTCTTCGGAAATCTGGTCCCCATACATCATCGTCCCGAGACAGAGTGCGGGAACGTGCAAGTCCGTGCGGCCGAGGCGGCGCTTTTCCATGAGCTTCTCCTTTTGCGCATCATGACGCTTCGCCTGATGGAGAGCGCGGCGAAAAGCGAAGCGCAACCCCTGAGCGCCGAACATGCGGAACATATTGAAAACAGTGCGGCGGAACCCCATTTCATCGAACAAAGCGTTCTGGAGGGACGATATGACGAATTTCAAGAAGATGAAGGCGGGCTTCCTCGCGGCCGCCTCGGTGATGGCGGCGACGGCGGCTTTGTCGCCGGCCGGCGCTGCGGATATCGATCCCGTGGCGGCGCCTGTAACAATTGCCGTTGAGGCGCCGGTCGCCCACGCCGTTGATCATGCGGATCAGGACAAAGCCCCCATGAGCGCCAAAAAATGGGCGCTTCTGGCTGCCGCCGCCGGCGCGCTGGCGGGGCTTGTGAAGCTCATCGGCGCGCGCAAGGTGGCGGACGCTGTTGCGGAAGGGGCGATCAGAACCGCCCGTATTGCGGCCTCAACGGCCTCTGGCGCGGCCCGCGCCGTGGGCCGAACCGTTTCCTCGCCGTTGAGGTTTCTGGCGGCGCTTTTCGGCCTGGCGCTCTTCGCGCTGGCGGGAATTGGCCTTTATGACGTGGAATGGCTCGGCGGCCTCGTCTCCGGGGCTTTGCTGGCTGGCGCAACGCTTTTCGGCATGTGGAAAACCCGCCTGGCGCTTCGGCCGGCCAAGGTTAAAGCAAAGCCGGCGCCTGTTAACGCTAACGAAAATTAACCAGTAAAAACAACAATTTGAGGCGAATTAAGGCGGCAGCGTCTTAGTTTCGCCCCATTCCCAGCCTAAAAACTTTCCTCGTTAGGCAGGCTCAAACGCCCAATCGGTCTCTCCTCCGAAGCGCTCGACCCTGACGCTCTTTACACGCACCACACCCCCTGAAAACCCCGCCGGAAGGCGGGGTTTTTTCTTGCCGGTATTTATGCACAGCAAGGCTGATTTCGGCTCCGTGCTTATTGCGCGGTTGAGCCGCATCACGATACCTCAAATCCATGAGCCGCGTCCTGATCGCCCCGTCCATTTTGTCCGCCGATTTCGCCCGCCTGGGGGCGGAAGTCGCCGCCATTGCGGCGGCCGGGGCGGATTTCATCCATGTTGACGTTATGGACGGCCATTTCGTGCACAATCTCACCATCGGCCCCATGGTGGTGAAGGCGATCCGCGGCGCGACGGACCTGCCTTTCGATGTTCACCTCATGATCTCGCCGGTCGACGCCTATATCGATGAATTCGCGGCGGCGGGGGCGAATATCCTGACCGTCCACCCGGAGGCGGGCCCGCATCTCCACCGGACGCTGCAGCGCATCAAGGGAGCGGGGGTGAAAGCCGGCGCGGCGCTTAATCCGGCGACGCCCGCAAGCGCCATCGAGGCTGTGATCGAGGATCTCGATCTTGTGCTTGTCATGTCGGTCAATCCGGGTTTCGGCGGGCAGAAATTCATTTCCTCGCAGCTCAAAAAGATCGAAGCCGTCCGTAAACTGATCGATGCGTCAGGCAAAAACATTCACCTCGAAGTCGATGGCGGCGTCGACCCGCAAACTGCGCCGCTGGCGATCGAAGCGGGCGCCGATGTGCTGGTGGCGGGCTCGGCCGTCTTCCGAGGCGGCGAGAAAAATTACGCGGCGAACATCGCCGCATTGCGTCCGGGGTCTTAAAAATTCATGGCGCGCGCGCAAAAACATTCCGGAAAAGCCTCGCGCGACGTCATTGCGCGCATGCGCCGCGCCTGGGGCGAGAGCCCGTTCTATCAGGCGCAGTTGAAAGGCCCGGCGCCGGACCGGCTCCTGTTTCAGCCGGACGATCCATACGCGCCGGATAAAACGATTGCGCAGGCGCTGGCGCGCGGACGCATCGCTGTGGGCGATGAAAGCGTCGATTGCGAGGGAGAGCTCGACAAACTCTGGGACATGGCCGAGCCCGGCGGCGCGCTCTTCGCCTGGCTGCAGGAGTTTTCCTGGCTGCGTCATCTCTCGGCGCTGGGCGACGACGGCAAGGCGCCGGCGCGCGCGCTGATGAAAACCTGGCTTGACCGCCATGAGCGCTGGTCGGCGGAGAGCTGGGAGCCTTATTTCACCGCGGAAAGACTGGTCGAGCTTTGCTCCCATCACCCGCTGATCCTCGCCGGAACCGATGCGCTGTGGCGCAGCCGGGTGCTCGCTTGCATGGCGCGCCAGACCCGTCACCTCGCGCGCTCGGCCCATCGCGCCGGCACCGGCTTCGACCGCCTGATGACCGCGCTTGGGCTCGGCATCGCGGGTTATTCCCTGCCGGGCTGCGAAGGTCCCGCCGAACGCGGGCTGGAAATGGCGCGGCGTGAATTGCGTTTGCAATTAAGGCCCGACGGCGGACATGTGAGCCGCAATCCCTCGCGGCAGTTGAAGCTTGCTTTACGTTTGCAGGCGCTCATCAAGGCGATTGAAACGCGCGGCTTTCAGCCGCCGGGATTTTTGCGCCATCAGGTGCAGCGCGCGAGTGCGATGGCGGTCTTCTTCCGCTGTCCCGACGGGAAGCTCGCGGTGTTCAATGGCGGTTATGAAGACGATCCAAAAGCGATCATCGCGGTGCAGACCGGCGCCGCCGCCGATCTCGGCCCGGCGGATTTTGCGCGCCATTCCGGCTATCACAAACTCACCGGCGCGCGGGCGCTGTTGATCGCCGACACCGCCGATGACAGTGGATCGGGCTTCAAAAGCACAGGGTCGTTGCATTTTTCTTCGGGCCGCAGCCGCATTTTCGTCAATTGCGGCAATGGCGCTCATCGCGGCGCCGACTGGCGCAAGGCGCTGGAACAGCGCAGCGCCCATACGGCGCTGTCCTTCTCGGAAGGCGGGCCGGCGCCGGTCTTCGGAGAGGTCGCTCATCGCCGCGGTGAGGAAACCGCAGGAAGATTGCTCGAAATCGAACGACGCATCGAAACCGCCAATCCGGAAGGCGCGTCCTATTTGCGCCGCCTTTTTCTTGCGGCCAACGGCGCCGATTTGCGCGGCGAAGAAATGCTGGCGGGACCGAGCCCCCGCGAAATCGATGTCGCAGTCTGGCGTTTCCATCTCGATCCCGGCGTCCGGGCATCGCTGGCGCGCGACAGAAAGTCAGTGATCTTGCTTCTGCCCAATAAAGAAGGCTGGCGGTTTAAATCCAATTGTCCTGAGCTCCTTCTCGACAAAAGCGTTTATTGCGGCGCCGGCGGGGCCCCCGCAGCCTGTGAACAAATTGTCATTCGCGCCGAGTCCTACGACCGGCCAGAAGAGACGGCTCTCAATGTAAAATGGGCGCTGCAGCGCCTCGATGCAGTCTAGGCGCCCGTGCGGCTGGCGCATCGTGCGGCGATGTGCATAAATAAGAAAAGACGCTAGGGGCGCGGGCGATGCCGGGAATCTTGGATACAGTGCGGTCTTTTCTGGGCGCGGAACGTGCGCGGCTTCGCCCCGGCCAGACGGTGGATATCGCCAATCTGTTGCCGCGGGCGCCGCGCAAGATCGACCTCAAAGCCGCAAAAAAGATGGTGACGGGCAAGAGCATTCTCGTCACGGGCGCCGGCGGCACGATCGGGTCGGAGCTTTGCCGGCAACTCGTGACATTTGAACCGGCGCGCCTGACGCTGGTCGATAATGCGGAATTCGCGCTCTATCAGATCGATCTCGAGCTGAAAGAAGCAGGCCATGGCGATATCATCAAATCGGAACTGACGGATGTCTGCCGCATCGAACATCTGAAACGGGTTTTCGATCGCGCTGAGCCGGACGTTGTGCTTCACGCCGCCGCGTTCAAGCATGTGCCCATCGTTGAGGAAAATCGCTGCGCCGGCGCGCTCGTCAATGTGCTTGGCGCCAAAAACGTCTTCGACGCCGCCATCGAGCATGAAGCGGAATCCGTCGTCTTCATCTCCACCGACAAGGCGGTGAACCCCACAAGCTTCATGGGCGCAACGAAGCGCATCGCGGAGCTCTATGCACAGGCGCTCGATGTCGCCCAGAACGACACGCGCTTCGTCACCGTGCGCTTCGGCAATGTTCTGGGATCGACAGGTTCTGTCGCGCCGCTCTTCACCCGCCAGATCGAGCGGGGCGGGCCATTGACCGTAACCCATCCGGAAATCATCCGCTATTTCATGACGACGCGCGAGGCGATCCAGCTTGTGCTGCTCGCAGCGAGCCTCGACGTTGCGGAGAACACCATCGTCACCCATGACGGGCGCGTCTTCGTTCTCGACATGGGCGAGCCGGTGAAAATCCTCGATTTCGCCAAGCGCATGATCGAGGCTTATGGTCTGACCCCCGGCAAGGACATCGAGATCAAGTTTACCGGCCTCAGGCCCGGTGAGAAACTGTTCGAGGAGATTTTCCTCGACACCGACGCCTTGGTGAAAACCGGCGCAGAGGGCGTGTTGCTCGCGTCGCCGGCGATGATTGACCTGCCGCTCCTCAATCCGCGGCTTTCCGATGTTATCGACGCTGCAATCAAGGGCGACCAGCCGGTTCTCGACGAGGCGGTCCACCATCTGGTGCCGGAATTCAGCGCCATGAACGGCGCCGAAGCGCGCGCGCCCAACCAGTCGAACCGGTAATTTTGCTGCGGCGCCTTGCTGCAGTCTTGCCCTTGGGGCGCCCCGGCGTTAAGGCGGCGCCATCCGAAAAAGAGGTATTCCGATGGCCGATAAAACGCCGGTGCGCCGCGCGCTGATTTCCGTTTCCGACAAGACCGGTATTGTGGATTTCGCCAGGCGCCTTTCCGGCGCCGGCGTCGATCTCATCTCCACCGGGGGAACGGCGAAGGCGCTGCGCGAGGCGGGGCTCGCGGTCGCCGATGTTTCCGACATCACCGAATTTCCGGAAATGATGGACGGGCGCATCAAGACGCTGCATCCGCGCGTCCATGGCGGGCTCCTGGCGCTGCGCGACGACGACGACCATCTCAAATCCATGAGCGATCACGGCATCGGCGGCATCGAATTGCTGGTGGTCAATCTTTATCCCTTCGAGGAAACCGTAGCGAAGGGCGGCGACTTCGCCGAGTGTATTGAGAATATTGACATTGGCGGACCGGCGATGATCCGCGCCGCGGCCAAAAACCATCGCTTTGTCGGCGTCGTCACCGATCCTGCGGACTATGAGACCGTGCTTGCAGAGATTGAAAGCGACGGCGCCCTCAAAGACGAAACGAAACAGCATCTCGCCATGAAGGCGTTCTCGAAAACCGCCGCTTACGACTCCGCGATCTCACGCTGGTTCGCCGGAAAGCTTGGCGAGACCTTCCCCAAAGATTTTTCCATGGCGGGACGGCTCGACGCGGTGCTGCGCTATGGCGAGAACCCGCATCAGGAAGCGGCGTTCTACAAGACAGGCGACAAACGCCCCGGCGTCGCAAGCGCGAAACAGCTTCAGGGCAAGGAGCTGTCCTACAACAATTTGAACGACACCGACGCGGCCTACGAACTGATCGGCGAATTCGGCGCGGAAAGGCCCGCCGTCGCCATCATCAAGCATGCAAACCCCTGCGGCGTCGCGACGGCGGACGACATGCTGGACGCTTATCTCGCGGCGCTCCGCTGCGATCCGGTGTCGGCTTTCGGCGGTATTGTCGCGCTTAATCAGAGACTGACGGGCCCGGTCGCGGAAAAGATTATCGAGACCTTCACCGAAGTCGTTATTGCGCCGGAAGCCGATGATGCAGCCATCGCGGCGTTTGCGGCGAAAAAAAATCTGCGGCTTCTCATCGCTGACGGAATTCCATCGCCTGATGCTCCGGGCTTGGTCGTAAAACCGCTCGCTGGCGGCTTCCTGCTCCAGTCGCGCGATTCAAAAGTGGTGACGGAAAACGAACTGAAAGTCGTCACCAAGCGGGCGCCGACGGCGCAGGAGCTTTCCGACATGCTCTTCGCCTTCAAGGTTGCGAAGCATGTGAAGTCGAACGCCATCGTCTATGCAAAGAACGGCGCCACCGTCGGCGTTGGCGCGGGCCAGATGAGCCGTCTCGATTCATCGCGCATCGCCGCGCGCAAGGCGGAGGATGCGGCGAAAGCCTCAGGCGCGAGCGAAAGCCTCGCCAAAGGCTCGGTCGTCGCGTCGGACGCCTTCTTTCCGTTTGCGGACGGATTGCTGGCCGCAGCGGAGGCGGGCGCGACGGCGGTCATCCAGCCGGGCGGGTCCGTACGCGACGACGATGTCGTCAAGGCGGCGGACGAAGCCGGCCTCGCCATGGTCTTCACCGGCGCCCGGCATTTCCGGCATTAGGCCATCGATACCGTGTGAACGAAAATCCAGATCGCGCAGAACCACGCATATCCTGCGATGGTCACTTGGTGAATTCGTTTCTGTGTCAGAAAATCATAGGCGAATAGCGATGCAAACAAGCCGTTCCATACAAGCACGAAGAAGATCCACCAGTAAAAGTCGATTTGGCTGTCGGTAAGGCCGGCCATCAACGGTTCGAGCGGATCGAAAGCCCGCGACAGGATGGGTTCCAGCATATAAAGCGTTGCAATCAGGATAAGCCGCTTATGCCAGTCCGAACGCCCACGGTTGAGAATAGCGAGCAGCACCAGCGCCGAATAGCTCGGCAGCAACAGTCGGTTCGCCTTGACCAGCGGCGACATCGCATCCCAGCCCTTCCAGACGGCGGCGAAGACATAGAGCGTGGTGACCGTGACGCCGATAGCGGCGATGAACCCTGCGACGCCGAGTTTGCGGTGCAGGCGTAGATTTCCTGTTCTGACGAGATTGGCCTGCAAAAAGAAAACGATCATCCAGGTCAGGCAAAAAAGCCCGTGGATGACGAATTTTGGATCGCTGTTGGACGGTTGGCCAATATTCCAGAAGAGATTGTCGGAAAATCCCCAGACCGATAAGGCGAGGGTGACGGCGCTCACATAGGAAAAATAGTATTTCCTCATCCATGAACCGACGATGGCTCCGGATATAAGCTCGTTTGAACCCATCTTGAACGCCCCCCGGCCAACGCAGCGCGATGCGTCGCCGTCAGCTTAGAGGCATGCGGAGGCCGGCGATAGTCCTAATGCTTTCTGGCTTATCCGCAGACGGACTTACCGCGCCGTATCCGCCGCAAGCTCGTCGAGCCGGCGGGTGAAGAGCGAAAACTTGCCGACGCTGACGGGGCCGGTGAGATCGAGCGAGGCGGTCGACTCTTCATAGAGCGCAATCGCATCCTCGGCGGTTGCAGACCATTTCTCGATGACCTTGTCCGTCCATTTCGCCGGCGCGCCTTTGGGTTCGGCTCCGGCAGCGGCGATGATGCGCGCCGTGATGATGCGCTGGCGCGCGGTCAGGTCTTCGATGATCTGGCGGAGCGCAATCCGGTCGAAATGATCGGCGGGCGGTTCGGCCCGCGCCTTGTCGCGCATGGCGTCGATTTTGAACATACGGCCAACGGCGAAAAAGATCCCGCCGACAGCTGAATTGGACCAGCCCGTGTCGCTCGCCAGATTGACGATGTCGAACGCGAATTCGAGAGCCGGAATCGCCGCCGCCTCGCGGGCGATCTCTTCCGGCGCAGCATCGCCGATCCAGGCCTGACGGCGATCTTCGAGCGCGGCCGCCGCCTCGGCGGGCAGGATGTCGGGAAGGGCGGTTTTGAATTCGGATACCGCCGACTGATATTGTTCGACGACTGCGTTGAGGCCGTTGCGCGCGAGTTTTTCCTTCGCCTCAATGTCGCCAAGAAGATGGAAGGTCTGATCGCGCAACAGGCGCGAGGCTTCGAGATAAAGCCCCGTCTGCAACGACGCCGGCACGATATTGTCGAGGCTGTCGACGCAAGCCGCGAAATCGTTGAGGTTGAAAATCCGCCGGACCGCCTCATAGGCGAGGGAGATCACCGCGAAATCGACGCCGCTCGTCTCAGCGGCGCGCTGCACGAAAGAAACGCCGCAAGTGTCGACGATCTCGTTGGAAAGCCGGGTCGCGATGATTTCCCGGCGCAGCTGGTGGGTGACGATGGAGCGGCCGAATTGATGCAGCGCGTCGGGGAAGTAGGCGACGAGTTCGCGCTCGAACAGGGGATCGTCCATGCTGTCGGATCGGGTCAGCTCGTCGAAAAGCCACATCTTCGCATAGGCGAGCAAGACGGCGAGTTCGGGGCGCGTGGGGCCGAGCCCCTGCTGGCGCATGACCCCGAGACGTTCCTGATCGGGAAGATATTCGATGGCGCGATCGAGCCGGCCCTCACGCTCCAATGTCGTCATGAAACGCGCATAGACGTCGAGATCCTGAGGCGCCGTCTCCTCCATCTGGGTGATGGCGCGCGTCTGGTCGTAATTGTGGCGCAGCACATGAGTTGCGACATCTTCGGTCATGGAGGCGAGAAGGGGGTTGCGCTCTTCGCGTTTCAAGTCTCCATTCTCGATGGCGTTGGACAGAAGGATCTTGATGTTCACTTCGTGGTCGGAGGAGTCGACGCCCGCGGAATTGTCGATGGCGTCGGTGTTGATGCGTCCGCCGTTCCGCGCATATTCGATGCGCGCAAGCTGGGTGAAGCCGAGATTGGCGCCTTCGCCGATGACGGCGGCGCGAATTTCATTAGCGTCGATTCTCACTGCATCGTTCGCGCGATCGCCGACGCGCCAGTTTTCTTCATCCTCGGCTTTGAAATAGGTGCCGATGCCGCCGAGCCAGAACAGCTCCACCGGCGCCTTGAGGACAGCGCGAATGAGTTCGTTCGGCGTCAGTTCTTTATCCGTGATGCCGAGCAGGGCCTTGATCTCCGGCGTCACGGAGATCGATTTCGCCGAGCGCGGAAAGACGCCGCCGCCTTTGGAAATCAGTTTCTTGTCGTAATCCTGCCATGAAGACCGCGGCAGATCGAAAAGGCGTTTGCGCTCGGCCCAGGATTTCGCCGGATCGGGATCGGGATCGATGAAAATATCGCGATGATCGAAAGCGGCGACAAGCTTCGTCTGTTGCGACAGGAGCATGCCGTTGCCGAAAACGTCGCCAGACATGTCGCCGACGCCGGCTGCGGTGAAAGGTTCGGTCTGGATGTCCTTGCCGATTTCGCGGAAGTGACGCTTCACGGCTTCCCACGCGCCGCGGGCGGTGATGCCCATGACCTTGTGGTCGTAACCGGCCGAGCCGCCGGACGCGAACGCGTCGCCAAGCCAGAAGCCGTATTCTTCCGAAATCGCATTCGCCGTGTCGGAGAAGGCGGCTGTTCCCTTGTCAGCCGCAACGACGAGATAAGGATCGGGATCGTCCCAGCGCACGAGGCGCGGCGGCGTCACCGGCGCGCCGGCGACGATATTGTCGGTGAGATCGAGAAGCCCGCGAATGAAGACCTTGTAGGCTTCGCGGCCTTCCTCGTAGATTGCAGCGCGGTCGCCGCCCGCTGGCAATTGCTTCGGATAAAACCCGCCTTTCGACCCCGTGGGCACGATCACGGCGTTCTTGACACGCTGCGCCTTCACTAGACCGAGAACTTCGGTACGGAAATCCTCGCGACGGTCCGACCAGCGAAGGCCGCCGCGCGCCACCGGGCCGAAGCGCAGGTGAACCCCGTCGACCCGCGGACCGGACACGAAAATCTCGCGATAGGGTTTGGGTTCGGGAATCTCCGCGACTTTCGAGCTGTCGACTTTGAATGAGATATAGGATTTGACCGAGCCGTCGACGAGGCGCTGATAATAGTTGGTGCGGGTGATCGCTGCGAACAAAGTGCGATAACGGCGGATAATGCGGTCTTCATCGAGACTGGCGACGTCGTTGAGCGCTTCTTCGATAGCCGCGTCTGCGGCTTCTACATCCTTAATGCGCGCGTCGGCGTTAGATGGTCCATCCGGATTGAAGCGCGCATGGAACGCGGTGATAAGGAGCCGCGCGATCGCCGGATGATTGGCGAGCGCCTCCTGAATGTAGATCAGCGAATAGGCGAAGCCCGCCTGCAGGTGATGCTTCGCCGCGGCGCGAAGAAGCCACGCCTCGCGCCAGTTGACGCCGGCGGTGAGCACCAGTTCGTTGAAACCGTCGTCTTCAGTGCGCCCTTCGAGCACCGCAAGGATGGTTTCCTCGAACGCTTCCTTCACCTCGTCGAGAGTGATCGGTTGTCCGCTCGCCTGCTCGGTGTTGAAGTCGTGGATCCAGCAGCAATCCTTGCCCTCGCCATAAGGCGAAACTTCATGGCTCGCCTCCTGCAGCACGCTGAGGCCCAGATTTTCAATGGTCGGAATGAGCTTCGAGAGCGTCATCGGCTCCCCGCGCTTGTAGATCTTGATGCGCACGGCTTGCGGGCCGTCGCCGGATTTACGGTAGGCGCGCACCACCATGGGCGCTGCATCGAGTTGTTCAAGCGCTGCAATGTCGGAAAGGGTTTCCGACGGCGATGTACGTTCGCGATAGCCCGCGTCGAACGCCTTTTCGTATTTCGCGTAAAGCGCCGCCGGCGTCGCGCCGTCGTGGGCCTCGCGCATGGTTTCGAGCAGCCCGTCATTCCAATTGCGGCAGATCTGGCGCACCTGCCGGGTGAGTTCTGTCAGGCCCGGACCTTCAGGCGCGCCCGGCGTGATGCCGATGATGTAGTGAACGCGCACCAGCGACGCGTCGCCGAAGAACGGCGTGAATGAGAGAACCCGGCCGTCAAATGTATCGGCGAGCAAATCTGCAACGCGCTCGCGGATATCCGAATTGAAACGGTCGCGCGGCACATACAGAAGCGCGGAAATGAACCGGTCGAAACGGTCGCGGCGCAGGAACAGTTTGACGCGCGGGCGCTTGTAAAGACGCAGTATGCCGAGCGCGGTTTCGGTCAGCGTTTCCACATCGACCTGGAAGAGTTCGTCGCGCGGGCAGGATTCGAGAATGTTGATCAGCGCTTTTTCGTTATGCCCGCCCGGCGCGAAGGCGGTGCGTTCGAGAACGGCGTCGACCTTGGCGCGGATCAGCGGAATGTCGGAGGCCGGGCGGTTATAGGCTTCCGCCGTGAAAAGGCCGACAAAAAGCTCCTCGCCGATGGCCGTCCCGTCGGGCGCGAAATTCTTGACCGCCACATAGTCCATATAGACGCGGCGGTGGACCAGCGACTTGGTGCTCGATTTGGCGACAAGAATAGGCTCTTTCGAGGCGAGGAAAGAGGCGACCGCCGGGGACAATTGTCCGTCCGGCTGGAAGGTGGACATCAGGACGTTGCGGCCCGGCGCCCGCAGGATGCCGAGATCCTTTTCCGGATCGATGACCAGCTGCGCATCATCGCCGTCGCCGACCTTGTTGAAATGGCGCACGCCGAGAAAGGCGAAACGGTTGTCCCACAGCCATTTCAGAAACTGCACGGACTCGCGCTGCTCGTCGGGTTTGACGCCAGGCAGGCGCGAGCGTTCGAGTTGTGCGATGCAGGCGCCGAGGCGCGCACGCATAGGCTCCCAATCGTCGACGGCGATGGCGACATCCGAGAGGACTGCATCGAGTTCGTCGGCGAGCGCTTCGATTTCGTTTTCCATGACCGGGGGATCCATCTCCACATGGATCATGGATTCACGGAACGCCGCCTGCGGCGCGTTGGGCTCGCGTTTGCCGCTTTCAGTTCTGGCGATGGCGATAACCGCGTTGGAGAAAAAGCTTACCGGCTTGCCGTGATCGGAGAGCGCTGCGGAAATTGAGTCGACGAGGAACGGTTTATCGTCGGTGACGATGTCGAGGACCATGCGCTTTTCGGTCCAGTTTTTTCCCTCTTCGATGCGCAGCGAGATCTTGCTTTCGCCGGGTTTGCGCGTATGGGCGTGTTTCCATGCGACGACGGCGCGGGCGAGAAGCGATTGCGGTTCCGACCAGATCTTGTCTTCGCCCGTGGCGTAAAGAACGAGCTGTTCCAGATAGCTTTTGAAGGCCGGCGTCAATTCGCCGTTTTCGTCCGCGTCGCCGGCCTTTTTCTTCCGGGCGAGCGCAAGGACGTCTTCTAGAATCTGGCTATCGGTGTCGGTGATAAAGCCCTCGGGCATATCGCTTCCTTTGCGATGGGATTTTGGCCGCCCTCATAACGTGAAGGCTTTGAAAATGTCTAACGAAAACCATGTGAAATCGGCACGCAGCACATATGCCGCGCCGGCGCCTGCGAAAATGCTGCAATAGCTAAATAGTTCTTAATAAAGCCGCGAAAACATCAGGCGAAAAGAGGCTTCAACCTTGCGCCGTTTTCGAGCCCGGCGCTGCGCCGATGCCCGCGCCAGCAGAGCCGACGCGCCGCTCAACCTCGCGTCTGAGCACAGATGTGCGCGGATAGCGCTTGGCGGCAGACTTTTCGAGATATTGGTTGGCGAGATAGAGACCGGAAATGCTAAGAACCGATATCGCCAGCGCGCCGCCGACAAGCCCCATATCGCCTGCGCGGAGCCCGGCAAGGAGCGCAAAAGCTGCGCCCGGAAGCGCCAGCGCCGCCGCGCTCGGCAAATGCGCCGATAGCATCAGCGCCGTCACAAAGGCTGCAGTCACTGAAAGCCCGAGAATCTGGATGCCGAAAGCTGCAGGCGCGCTCGCGGGCGCCAAGAGGATCGGAGCCGAGGCGAGAATGACGCCAAGGACGCTGAGACTCGCCGTGAAGGATGCGCGCCAGCGGAAAGGCCGGGATGTCATGTGCTCTCCGGCGCGGAAATCGTTTCTGAGACGGCGGGTCACCCAAAGGGCGGCGAGCATCATCAGCGCCCAGGCTGTCGCGCGCGCCGGATAGGCGCGTCCCGCGATTATCGCGAGATAGATCGAAACGCCGGCGACAAGGGCGAGACCCGGGCCGCTCCAGCGGGAAAGAATGTCGATGAGATTGAGCCGGGCGGCGCGGGAAAGACCAGGGCGGCGGCGCGGCCGCGGCGCGCCGGCGTTGCGGGCGATCTCTTCCTGCAGCTCGCGAACCGATTTGCCTTGCAATGATGCGCTTGTCATGCGCGGTCCCCTTCCCAATGTCTCGTTAACCCATCGGAGGCTTCAATCCTTAATGAAAGATTAAAGCGCTGAAGGGAAAGGCTGTGGGCTGATTTTCCCCGCGCGTCGAGACGCAATATCGGGTGAGGCGCTTAGTCTTCCTGCGGCGCCGCGAGAGAAACCCCGATATCGATTCCGACCTGGGCGAGATCGCCGCGCAGGACGAGCGCGTCCACATTGGTGGGATCGAGAGTGAGAGCGGCGACGACATCGTCGGCGGCGCGCTCATAGTCGCCGACAGCGAGCCGGCCCTTGCCGCGCAACACATAAGTCTCCGCGCTGACAAAGGCGCCCTCTTCGGCGGTGGAGACGGCGGTGACGACTTCCTGCCAGCGGTTCTGTGCGGCGTAGACCTTCGCAGCGGTAAGCTGCAGTTCCGCACTGTCGGGCACGAGCGCAAACGCCTGATTGAGGGCTTCCTCGGCGCGGGCCGGTTCTTCCGCCTCGAGCCAGGCTTCCGCCGCCTGAGACAAAAGCCGCGCGCGCACATAATCATCGCCAGCGTCCTTGCGCTGAGAGATTTCCTCAAGGCGCAGCGCCGCGAGTTTCGGGAAGCCGGCTCTCAAATCGGCAACGGAAAGACAATGGCGCGCCTCGGCGCCGCCGCCTTCGTCGACCCATTGCTGGGCGGCGATGCGGCCGAGTTCGAGATCGGCCTCGACGAGATTGACGCAGTCCGCGTAGCGCGGATCGATGGTCTCCGCAGGCGCGGCCAGGAGAAGGAGGAGAACTGCCAACATGCGCGCACTCTAGCGCGCCGGACGCGGCGAAAAAGAGGCGGCGCTTAAAATAGTTGAGGCCGCTCTATTCCGCGGCCTGCCGCGCCGTCGCATCGCCCTTTTGGCGGGCTTTTGCGCGTTTTCTGGCCGGCGCGTTTTTGGGCTTTTCGGCGTCAGCGCCGGTGTCCGGCTTCGCATCGCCCGACGCCGCGGCTTCGTTGCCGGCGACGGGTTCGGGCAGGAAGCAGGTGATGGTCGCGCCTTTTCCTTCCTCGGACTCCATCCTGACCCAGCCCTGATGCAGCTTCACGAACCGTTCCACGAGGGCGAGGCCGAGCCCGGCGCCGGCGGAGGGCCCGCGGCTTTCAAAGGCGTCGAAGGCGCGCGCCTGATCTGTGGGAGAAAGTCCGCGGCCGGTGTCGGAAACCCAGATCTTCACCGCCTTGCCGACGCGCCGCGCGCCGATGGTGACGGCGCCGCCGGGGCCCGTATAGGCGAAGGCGTTGGAGAGAAGGTTGAACAAGACCTGCTTGATGCGTTTGTCGTCGATTTCAGCCTCGCCAATGTCTTTCGGGCAATCGACTTTCAAGGTCACTTGCGTGTCTTCGGCTTTCAGCGCCGCGAAGGTGGCTGCGCTTTCGAGCAATTTGCGGATGTCGGTCTTCTTGAAATTCACGTCGAGCTGACCGGCGTCGATGGCGGCGAGATCGATGATGTCGTTGATGAGGTCGCGCAGATGATAGGACGCGGAAAGGATCGAGGCGATGTAATCCTTCTGCCGGTCGTTCAGGACGCCGAACATCTGGCCGTCGAGCATTTCGGAAAAGCCGATGATGGTCGAGAGCGGCGTGCGCAACTGATAAGAAACGTGGTCGACGAATTTCGATTTCAGGCGATCCGCATTTTCGAGAATGGCGTTGCGCTCTTTCAGCTCTTTCTCGCGTTCTTTCGAATCCGTGACGTCGAGGAAATGGGCGAGGGTCGCGCCGTCGGGGAGCGGCTCCGCGCCGATCGCAATGGTGCGCCCGTCCGCAAGGCGGATTTCGCGGAACTCGTAAGTCTGCCGGTCTTCATGCGCCTTTGAGACGATGGAGCGGCGCAGCGCGTCGAACGACGCATCCGCCTCGCGCGCGAGTTTTTTCAAGCCCTCGAGGATCGCGTCGATATGCGGCTGCGCGTCGAGATGGCGCCCGTCGAGCCGCCAGAGTTTCTGAAACGCCTTGTTGTAAAGCCGCAGTTTTCCGTCGGCGCCGAAAACAGCCACGCCCTCGGCGAGATTGTTGAGGGTCGCTTTCTGGACCTTGATCTGGGTGTTGAACTGCGCTTCGAGCGAAATCTTCTCGGTGATGTCCTCAAAGGCGAGCATGACGCCGCCGAGGGGGTGGCGCAGGCGCCCGACGCGGATGGTGCGCCCGTCAGGCAGGCGCCAGATCTCGTCCGGCGCGCCGCCAAGACGCTCTGCGCCCGGTTCCGCCAGACCTTCCGTATAAAGAGCAAGCTGCTTTTCCTTCCATTCGTCATAATCGGAAGGTTCGGGCAGGCGGCCCTTCATGCGCAGATGGTCGAGCACCTCGCCATGATAGACGCGGCCCGAAAGCTCCGCGTCGTCGAGGGACCAGAGGTCCTGGAAGGCGCGGTTGTAATAGATGAGGTTCTGGCTCGCGCCGAAGATCGCGACGGCGGTCTGGATCTGGTCGAGCGTGCGCTGGTTCGCCTCGATCTGCTGTTTCAGATCGCTTTTCGCCTTGTCCTGTTCGGTGATGTCGATGGCGACGCCGCCCAGCGCCGCATCGCCTGAGCCGTGGAGCGGCGTTTCGACGATGCGGAAGACGCGCCGTTCGCCGCGCGAGTTGATGACCGCACGGCCTTCATTGGCCTTGCGCTCCGTCGCGGCGGAGGCGGCGAGTTTCTTGATGGAGTTGTCGAGTTCGATCTGCTGTTTGATGACGTCGGCGGCGTTGGGCGCCTCGACGATGTCGGCATAGGCGCGGTTCACCCACACAAGCTGCAGGTCTGCATTGCGCCGCCAGGCGGGCACCGGCGAGCGTTCGAGCAGGGCGTGGGCGCCGTGAAGATCGACCGCGCGTTCGCGGAAGGCGCCGATAACGGCCCCGTCTTCGGCCATGCGGACGGCGGGGTCGGTGATCCAGAGCGCCACCTGTCCGCCGGCGACGCGGCCATCGACTTCGATGGAGCGACCGTCGGCGGTGACCACATTGCCGGAGAAAGCGACGCCATGGGCGCGCAAGTTTTTGATCTTCTCGCGCAGTGGCTCGGGCTTTTCCGCCTCGTCGTCTTCAAGAGGAAGGGCCCCCAACGCGTTCAGCAATCGTGTGACGGGAGAGGCCTTTGCGTCTTCGTCCTTGGTGGAAAAGGAAAGAAGCGAGGCGAGGGCCGCCGGACCGCCGAGAATTTTCGGCTCTCCCCAGCCAGAGCTTAAAGACTCGCTGTCATCCTCCCAAACGAGGACGAGACCCGGATGCGCCGAGAGAACGGAGTCCGCCTTTTCAAGCCGCGCCTCCATTTCCGCGAGCGTGTCGGACCAGTGGAGCGACTGGTGGCGGGTCGCCGCAGAAACCCGCAGCGCCCAGATGACGGCGGCGACGGCGAGACCCACGGCGCCGGCGGCGCCCGCGACAACAGGATCGATTCCGGTGAGAAAGGACAAGGCGCCGCCTGCGGGTTCGGCGGCGTCCGTGGCATCCTGAGCAAAAGCTTGGGACAGGCCGCCCGACAGAGCGATGACCCCGGAAAGGGTCGAGCCCGCCATCAAGAACTTTGCGTATCGCCGCATTCGCGCACCTGTCCGCTTCGCGTCAGCAACTTCCGTCTTGGGCTTCTCCCCAACCGCTGAATACAGAGATTCGCGATATTTAGCGCTGCTGGCTCCTAAGCTGCGCAATATGGACTGCGTCGGTCTTGCGCCGCTAGGGCAAAAGGAGGGAATGGGGCCGCTGCTGCGATGAACTTTTCAACAGGTTGCGGCCCCCGTAAACGCTTATTCCTCAAGCTGAAAATTGAAACGCTCGATGACGCCGTAGCGCATGCCGCCATTGGCGGCGGGAGGATATTTCCAGCCGGAGACCGCCTTGATGACGGTGCGGTTGAAGCAGGCGTTCGGGGATTGAACGACTCGCGGCTTCACTACATTGCCTTCGGGGGTGACGTCGAATTCGACAATGACTGCGCCTGTGATGCCGCGCGACCGGCAGCTTTCCGGATAGGCTGGCGGCACCTTGATGGTCGGTCCGGCGATGACGCCCCCGTCGGTCGGCGGAATTCGCTCGATTTCAAACGGGCCCGGATCGACGGGCGTCCCGCCTTTCCGGTCCACCGGAGGAAACTCCAGCTCCGTCTCGGGCGGCTTTTTCTTAAGAACCTCGCGCGGCGGTTTGATTTCTCTGGTTTCCGTCTCTTTTATATCCGGCGTGATCTTGAGCTGCAGGCTGGGCTTTGGCGGGGGCAGCTCTTCGCCCCGGTCCTTGATGAGCTGCGCCATCATGAAGAACAGGCCCGCCGTAATCAGCGCGGCCATAGGCATGCCAAGTATCCATCTTATCAAGAACATAGCGCATTCCTTTCATGCGAAGGCTCAAGGGTGAGCCGGGCATAGCCGGAAGGCGCTGACGGCCACTCGATCACTAGCACGCCCCCGTGCTACAGTAGTCGCATATTAGCTATCTGCGACATTTGTGGCAACATGAATTCTGTTGGCATTGGCAAAAGGAATTGACGAAACCATAGCTCAATGGTTATGAATAACTCATAGCCAATAAGTTATGAGTTGAAATGCTAACTGCTCAAGACATGATTTTCCGGTCGCTCGCCGACCCGACCCGCCGGGCCATATTCGAGCGCCTGTGCCGAGGCGGAGAGCAGACCGTCGGCGCCCTGACGGCGGAGGCGGGCGTCTCGCAACCGGCCGTTTCAAAACATCTCGCGGTCCTGAAGCAGGCGGGCCTAGTCAAGGATCGCCAGGATGGACGCCAAACCCATTACAGCGCGCAGACCGGCGCGCTCGCGCCGCTCATCGACTGGACGGGTGAAATGACCGGCTATTGGGAAAACCGGTTCGACGCGCTCGAAGATCTGCTGAAAAGGATGGACCAATGACTGAAACGCTTTCTGTTGTGGTGGAGCGCGACATTCCCTATCCGCCGGAAAAAATCTGGCGCGCGCTCACCCAGCCGCATCTTCTCGAAGAGTGGCTGATGAAGACCGACTTCCAGCCGAATTTGGGCCATCGTTTCAAGTTCAGCGCAGAGTGGGGATCGGTCGATTGCGAAATTCTTGAAATCGAACCGAACAGAACGCTCTCCTACACATGGGGCGACACGCGCCTGAAAACGACTGTCACCTGGACGCTTACGCCCACGGAGAAAGGCACAAGCCTGCGCATGGAGCAGCAAGGCTTTCGCGAGGATCAGCCGCGTTACTATCAGGGCGCGAAAGCCGGCTGGCCGAATTTCTTTGCAAATCTCGAGCAGCTTTTGGCGAGCCTCAACTGAATAACAGAGCCGTCGGCGTGTGCGTAAACTAGGGAAGAGATCAATATGAAAATAAACAAAGCAATCCGGCAGGGGCACCGGTGGCTGTCGATACTGTTCACGGTCAGCGTCATCGCCAATTTCGCCGCCATGGCCCTGGGCGAGCCGCCCATGTGGCTGGTGTATTCGCCGCTGCTGCCGCTGGCCTTGCTGATGTTTAGCGGACTTTACCTCTTCGCATTGCCTTATCTCGGAAAAGGTCGCAGCGCGCCGCAAGCCGACATATAGGGGCGCTTAAGTGAGCGCGAACAAAAAAGGCCGCCTTTGCGGCGGCCTTTTCGTAACGCGGATGTCATCCGGCGTTAGTAGCGGTAGTGATCCGACTTGTAGGGGCCTTTGACGTCGACGCCGATATAATCCGCCTGTTCCTGCGACAGTTGGGTCAGCTTCGCGCCGATCTTGTCGAGATGGAGTTTGGCGACTTTCTCGTCGAGATGCTTCGGCAGGACGTAGACTTCGTTCTTGTACTGGTCGCCCTTGGTCCACAGTTCGATCTGCGCGAGCGTCTGGTTGGTGAACGACGCCGACATGACGAAGGACGGGTGGCCGGTGGCGTTGCCGAGGTTCAACAGGCGCCCCTGAGACAGAAGCAGCATGCGCTTGCCGTCAGGGAACTGGATCATGTCGACCTGATCCTTGATGTTGACCCATTTGAAGTTCTTGAGGCCGTCGACCTGAATCTCGTTGTCGAAATGGCCGATATTGCCGACGATCGCCATGTCTTTGAGCATGCGCATGTGATCGACGGTGAGGACGTCCTTGTTGCCGGTCGATGTGATGACGATGTCGGCGCGCGGGCAGCCCTCTTCCATGGTGACGACTTCAAAGCCGTCCATGGCCGCCTGCAGGGCGCAGATCGGGTCGATCTCGGTGACCATGACCCGCGCGCCGGCCCCGGCGAGCGAGGCGGCCGAACCTTTGCCCACATCGCCATAACCGGCGACGAGCGCGACCTTGCCGGCCATCATCACGTCGGTGCCGCGGCGGATGCCGTCGACGAGGGACTCTTTACAGCCATATTTGTTGTCGAATTTCGACTTCGTCACGGAGTCGTTGACGTTGATCGCCGGGAAGGGGAGCTGGCCTTTCTTCTGGCGCTGGTAAAGGCGCAGAACGCCGGTCGTTGTTTCTTCCGACACGCCCTTGATGTTGGCTTTCACCTTAGAGTACCAGCCCGGCTGGCTCGCGAGGCGGCGCTTGATGGTGGAGTAAAGCGCCTTTTCCTCGTCGTTCTTCGGATTTTCGAGAAGCGACGGATCTTTTTCGGCGTCGGCGCCGAGAAGGATCAAGAGCGTCGCGTCGCCGCCATCGTCGAGGATCATGTTGGCGGTTTCGCCGTTGGGCCATTCGAAGATCTTGTCGGCGAGGTCCCAATATTCCTCAAGGCTTTCGCCCTTGAAAGCGAAGACCGGCGTGCCGGCCGCGGCGATGGCGGCGGCGGCGTGATCTTGCGTCGAATAGATGTTGCACGAGGCCCAGCGAACTTCAGCCCCAAGCGCCTGCAGGGTCTCGATGAGGACCGCCGTTTGAATGGTCATATGCAGGGAGCCGGCGATGCGGGCGCCTTTCAGCGGTTGCTTGGGCCCGTATTCCTCGCGGGTCGCCATGAGGCCCGGCATTTCGGTCTCGGCGATTTCGATCTCCCGGCGGCCGTAATCGGCGAGATTAATGTCTTTGACGTGATAATCGTGGTGCGCGGGCGCGGTCATGTCGGTGATTCCCTGATCTGCTGAACAATATGAGCGGCGCTATAACAGGGGGCTCGCCCGCTGCCAAGGGCATATAAAGATTTCTTTATGTGCTTATTAAGAACCGGTAAACCACCGGCGCCGTCCTATTAGTAGTTATGACAGGCGCACCGTGGTAAACTGTGCTTCGGGAGAAAGTCACGGGTCCAGAAGTCGGGGAGCCTTGATGGAAATAGTCGTTTATGCGAGTGCGTCCGTGCTCGCATCTCCCGATCTCGAGTCGATTCTCGAGGTCTCGCGCCGCAATAACGGGTCCAACGGGCTCACCGGCGTGCTGCTCTTCGCCGAGGGCAATTTCCTTCAGGCGCTTGAGGGGCCGACAAGGGCGCTCGACAAGACCTACGCCAGGATCGTCAACGACGCCCGGCACCGGCAGATCATCGAGCTTTACCGCATGCCCATTGAGGAGCGGCACTTTCCCACCTGGTCCATGGGCTGTCCCATGCTCACAACGCCTCGTGCGCCTGCTGCTGCTTTTGATCTGACGCGGGATTCTCTCGAAGCGATGCGGCGCGACGATCGCGGCGAAGAGATTCTGACGCTGTTAAAATCCTTCTACAAAGTCGCCAATCGCAACGGCGCCTGATCATCGCCGCTTCTAGGCGCTGCTTATAGGAATGTCCGGACGCGCACGATTGCTTGCGAGACGCTCGCGCAATTGTGTGCAACGCCATATAACAATTTCATGTTATGAAAAAAATCGCTGGGCGCGAGTAAGCGGAGGAAATCCATGAGCATCAAAGGGCTTCTGTCATCGATTACGGCTGCCGCTCTCATGACGACGGCGGCGTGCGCAAGCAATCAAGCCGCGGATGAAGCCGGGGCCGATCCGCGAATCGGCGCCAAAGTCGACCGCATCTGTTTTGGCAGCACGATCAATGGCTGGAAAGACATCAAAGGCAAGGACAATGTCGTCTTGTTGGAGCGCGGCGTGAACGAATGGTATTATACGGAGCTTTCCGGCGCCTGCCGTTCCAACACCTTAAGATCGGCGCTGAGCATCGGAATCGACAGCATGCCGGCTGGCGGATGCGTGAGCAAAGGCGACGTCATCATCGTCAAAGACACTCCCGGCTTCACCCATCGCTGCTTCATCACCGGCATTTACGAGTGGGACGATGACGCCCCGGCGCCGGAAGAAGAAACCGATGACACGATGTAAGCGACGGCACGGCTTCAGAACCGTGCGTCATTCCGCATCAAGGATCGCGTTCAGCCCTTCGCGGTAGGTCGGGTATTTTAATTTAAACTCGAGCGCGTCTATCAATCGCTGGTTCGAGACGCGCTTGTTGTCCGCGTAAAAACTTTTCGCCATGGGCGAGAGGTCCGCCTTTTCCAGTGCGATTAAAGGCGGCGGGTCGACCCCGAGAAGCGTACAGGCGTATTCGATGACGTCCTGGGGCGGCGCCGGTTCGTCGTCTGCGAGATTGTAGATATCGTGAAGGCGAGGGCGCTCCATGCTGGCGGCGAGCGCGGCGGCGATGTCGTCCACATGCATGCGCGAAAAAACCTGGCCTTCTTTGTAGATGCGTTTCGCCTTACCCTCGCGCACCGTATCGATGGCCGACCGGCCCGGCCCGTAAATGCCGGGGAGGCGAAAAACGATCAGCGGCAGGTCATGTTGATCCGCGAGCGCCAGCCAACTCTTTTCCGCTTCGATACGGCGAAGCGAGCGACTGCTCGCGCCGCGCAGCTCGCTTTCCTCCGTCACCCAGCCGCCGTCATAATCGCCATAAACCCCATTGGTGGAGAGATAGCCGATCCAGCGGAACTGTTTCGCGTTTTCGGCGATCGCTTCTGACGCGGCTTTGAACGCGGGACATCCGTCATCGCCCGGCGGCGTCGAGATGAGAATGGCGTCTGCATCTTTGAGCCATGACGGATCGAAACCCTCATTAGTCCATAGATGCGCGTCGATCTCGTCTTTCGCCATCGCCGCCGCTTTTTCCGGCGATGTCGTCGTGCCGGCGATGCGCCAGCCGTCAGCACGTTTCAACGCGGCGAAGGCGCGCGCCGTATAGCCGTAGCCGAGGCACAAGAGTTTGGGAGCGTCGGTCATCAGGAAGGATCAATATTCGACTTCGGGGCGAAAGCTGCTATGGCAGGTTCATATTATAAACATGTCGATACGCCATGCACCGATTGTTTGTCGCACTTTCCCTGCCTGAAATCGTCGCCGATGCGCTCACCACCCTTCAATATGGCGTTGAAGGGGCGCGCTGGCGTCCGGAGGAGAGTTTTCATCTGACTCTCGCTTTCATCGGCGAGGCGGACCGCCACGGCTTTACCGCCGCGCTGGACGCCTTGTCAGGCATAGAGGCGCCTGCGTTCGAGATGCGGCTTTCGGGCGTCGGAACCTTCGGCGATAAAAACCCCCATGCCTTATGGGCGGGCGCTGACGCGACGCCGGAGCTTTTGCATCTGCAGGCGAAAGTGGAGACTGCTTTGCGCCGCTCAGGCTTCAATCTCGAAAAGCGCAAATTCAAGCCCCATGTGACGCTCGCCTATCTGAAAGGCACGCCGCAGGATGCGGCGGAGCTTTATGCGGCTCAGCACGGGCTTTTTTCCTGCGGGCCGTTTCCGGTGGAGGATTTCCACCTTTACTCGTCGCAGCTCGGCAATGAAAACAGCGTCTATCAGATCGAAGCGAGCTATGCGCTTTCATCTTCCAGATAATCGAGAAATCCTTCGGCGCCGCGTTCGATGAGATCGAGCACGCGTTCAAATCCGTCATGACCGCCATAATAAGGGTCGGGCGTCTCGCGCGTGTCGCAATCGGCGAAGTCGAGAAAGAGGCGAATGTCGCAGGTCCGGTTCGGCGGCGCCATATCGAGAAGATCCGTATGGTTCGACAGATCCATGGCGAGGAGATAATCGAACTGATAAAAGTCAGACAGATCGACCTGCCGCGCGCGCTGATAGGAAATGTCGATCCCGCGCTTCGCCGCCGCTTTCATCATGCGCGCATCGGGCGGATCGCCCGCATGCCAGCCGCCCGTGCCGGCGCTGTCGATGGTGACATTGACCCCGCGTTCTTTCGCCCTGGCGCGCAAGACGCCTTCGGCCGCCGGAGAGCGGCAGATATTGCCAAGGCAGACAAAGAGGACGCTTTTCATGTCACGTTTCCGAGTGGCGGCGCCGGCGGGGGTTTTTCCTGACGGCGGTGTTCGCTTAATCTCTCTCCGGGCGCAAGATGCACGTTAACAGTCAAACAGGACAGGATTCATGACAACGACACTCTCGTCTTCCATAATTCCCGCCGTCAACAACATGTTTTCGACGCTGGATCATCTTCTCGTCAAAGCCGCAGAACGCTGTGAGGCGACCAAGGTTGAGGAAGGCGTCTATCTCAATTGGCGCGTGACGCCAGATATGTTCCCTCTTGCGACCCAATTCCGGTTCGCGACGGAAATTCCGGCGCGCGGCCTTTCCCGGATCGCGGGCGCGGAGATACCTAGCTTCCCCGATGACGAGGCGTCTTTTGAGGAACTGCGCGCGCGAATCAAAAAGGCGGGGGATATTATTGCAAAGCTCGATGCGTCCGCGCTCGACGCCAACCCGGACGCCGACATCACCGTGCCTATGGGGCCGGAGCGCAAGGTCACGCTGCCGCGGGGCGCTTTCGCCCATCAATGGATCATGCCCAATCTCTATTTCCATGTGACGACGGCCTATCTCATCCTGCGCGAGCTTGGGATCGACATCGGCAAGAAAGATTATCTGGCCGGTCTCGCGCGCTATATCAGCTAGCAACAAATGCCCCTGCCTAAAAACATCGTTGTCCTCACCGGCTCCGGCATATCGGCGGAGTCGGGCGTCGCGACCTTCCGCGACAAGGACGGTGTTTGGGCGAAATACGACTATCGGGAGGTGGCGACGCCGCAAGGCTTCGCCGCCAACCCCGTGCTGGTGCATGAATTTTACAACGCCCGGCGGCGCGCCTTGCCATCGGTCGCGCCTAACGCCGCGCACAAGGCGCTCGCCGACCTAGAGAAGGCGCTCGCGGCGCGGGGCGGACGCCTGACCCTCGTCACGCAGAATGTGGACGATCTTCACGAGCGCGGCGGATCGAAAAACATCCTGCATATGCATGGCGAACTCCTGAAAGCCGAATGCGCGTCTTGCGCCGCGGTAACCTCTTGCGGCGAAGATCTGTCTGTGGAGTCGGCCTGCGCCACATGTGGACGCGCGGGGGGCATGCGGCCTCACGTCGTCTGGTTCGGCGAAATGCCGAGACATATGGAGGAGGCGGCTGACGCGATTGCAACCGCCGATCTTTTCGTTTCCATCGGGACGTCAGGATCGGTCTATCCGGCGGCTGGTTTCGTCGCCGAAGCGCGGGCGCTCGGCGTTCCGGCGATGGAGCTCAATCTGGAGCCGTCGGAAAACGCGCATCTCTTCACCGACGCCCATTACGGGCCTGCGACAGAAGTCGTCCCGCAATGGGTGAGGAATGTGCTTGAGGCGAACTGAGGCTTTTGCGCCTCACTTCGCCGCTTCCGCCGCCTGTTAGGGTTGTCGCGCGCCGCGCTCGCGCTCTAGGCTGATCCCCAATGAGGGAATCATCCGGGGTGCTCCAATGAAAAAGACGATTGCGTTTATCGCGGCGTTCGCGCTCGCGCCTGTCTCCGTTTTTGCGCAGGAAGCGGAGGGCGAGACTAAAAAAGAAGATAAATGGGACGTCATGGCGCCGCCGCTGCCAACCCGCGATGTCGGGATCGATGTCCGCGAAGGCACCTGGATGAGCCTTGATGTGAGCCCCGACGGGCGGACTATCGCCTTCGACCTCCTCGGCGACATCTACACGATCCCCATGGCGGGGGGCGAGGCGACATCCATTGCGGGCGGCATGGCCTGGGAAATCCAGCCGCGCTTTTCCCCCGACGGCAAGAAACTCGCTTTCACCTCCGACCGCGCGGGCGGCGACAATATCTGGATCATGAACGCCGACGGGTCCGACAAGCGTCAGGTGACCAAGGAAAAATTCCGACTGTTAAACAACGCCACCTGGGCGCCAGACGGGCAATATCTCGCAGCGCGCAAGCATTTCACGACACAGCGCTCGCTCGGCGTCGGTGAAATCTGGCTTTATCACATCTCCGGGGGCGACGGCGTGCCGCTGGTCAAGAAGCCCAGCGAAACCCATCAGAAAGAACTGGGAGAACCGATTTTCTCCGCAGACGGAAAATACATCTATTATTCGCAAAACGTGACGCCGGGCGCGACCTTCATCTATGCGCAGGATTCCCATGGCGATCTTTTCAACATCAACCGTTACGAAATGGCGACGGGCGAGATCACGACAGCCGTGTCCGGTCTCGGCGGTTCGGTGCGGCCAACCCCGTCTCCCGATGGCAAGCAGATCGCCTTCGTCCGCCGCGAACTCGCGAAATCGAAACTCTATGTGAAAGACCTCGTCTCCGGCGCCGAGCGCAAGATCTATGACGATCTCGATCAGGACATGCAGGAAACCTGGGCGGTGCAGGGCGCCTATCCGAATATGGACTGGACGCCGGATTCGAAAAGCCTCGTCTTCTGGGCCGGCGGCAAGATCCGCCGCATCAATGTCGCCACCGGCGCGGTCTCGGACATTCCCTTCCATGTGAAGGATACCCGCGCGGTGATCGATCCGCCGCGCCCGCAAGTCGATGTGGCCCCGGATAGTTTCAAAACCCATATGCCTCGCTTCGCAGCGGTCTCGCCAGACGGCAAGCGCGCGGTTTTCGAATCCGTCGGCAAGCTCTATGTCAAAAACCTTCCCAACGGCGAACCGCGCCGCCTCACCAATGCGCGCGACGGGTTCGAACTTTTCCCGTCATGGTCCTATGACGGATCGCGCATCGTTTATGTCTCGTGGACCGACGACGGTCTTGGCGTCATCCGCATAACGAGCGCCGGCGGCGGGTCGGGCCGCGCCGTAACGCGTGAGCCGGGCCATTACCGACGCCCCCGCTTTTCTCCCGATGGCCGCACTATCGTTTTTGAAAAAGGATCGGGCGGCTATCTAACCGACAGGGAATGGTCGGAGGCGCCGGGGGTTTACACGGTTCCCGCCAGCGGCGGCGCCGTAACCAAAGTTACGGATGAAGGATCGAACCCGCATTTCGGTGCGAGCAACGACCGCGTCTTTGTCACGCGCTTCGAGGATACGACGGCGAAACTCGTCAGCGTCAATCTCAGCGGTGATGACGAACGCCTCCATGCGTCGGGCGACCTCATTAATGAGTTTCAGGCCTCCCATGACGGCAAGCATCTCGCCTTCACCGAAAACTACAACGCCTTCGTCATGCCCATGACGCCGGGTCCTCAGGAAGTCGGCGCCGGGCGCTCGGCCTCTGCGCTTCCCGTGACGAAAGCAAGCGGCGGCGGCGCAAGCTATATCAACTGGTCGCGCGGCGCATTGAACTGGTCGCTGGGGCCGACTCTTTTTTCCGCCAAGGTTGCGGATATGACGCCGTCGGCGCCGAAAACCGAAGATGAGGACGCGCCGTCCTATGAGCCGCCGTCCAGCGGCGCCGATCTCTCCATGACGTTCACGACGGACAAACCCGCCGGAACCGTGGCGCTGGTCGGCGCGCGCATCATCACCATGGCTGAAGAAGATGGCGGCGTGATCGACAACGGGATCATTCTCATTGAAAACAACCGCATCACGGCGGTGGGGTCTGCGGCGGCGGTCTCCTATCCGGCGGGGACGCCCACGGTCGATCTTTCCGGCAAGACGATCATCCCTGGCCTCATCGACGCCCATGCGCACGGGCCGCAGGGGACGGACGACATCATTCCGGAACAGAACTGGTCGGCGCTGGCGCATCTGGCGCTCGGCGTGACGACGATCCATGACCCGTCCAGCTCGGCGAGCCATATCTTCTCCGCGTCCGAATATCAGCGCGCCGGAGAAATCCTTGCGCCGCGCCTCTATTCATCGGGCGAGGTGGTCTACGGCGCGAAGGCGCCGAGCGTTTACGCCGTCATCGACAGCTATGAAGATGCGCTCGCCCATGTGCGGCGGCTGAAAGCCCAAGGCGCTCATTCCATCAAGAATTACAACCAGCCCCGGCGCGAGCAGCGCCAGCAGGTGGCGGTTGCAGCGAATAACGAGAATATCGCCGTGGTGCCGGAGGGCGGGTCGCTCTTCCATATGGACATGTCGCTGATCGCCGACGGCAACACCACCGTCGAACACAACATCCCGCAGGCGATGCTCTATGAAGACGTGTTGAGCTTCTGGGAACAGACCAAGGTCGCCTACACGCCGACGCTCGTCGTCACCTATGGCGGGCCGGCGGGCGATCCTTACTGGCGCCAGGCGATGGATGTGTGGCGCCACCCGATCCTTGCCGCGCATGCGCCGCCGGGCGTGCTCGCCGCCGGCTCCGCGCGCCGCGAAAAGGCGCCGGAAGAGGATTATGTGGACCAGGTGAGTGCAAAGACCGCAAAGATGCTCGCCGACCGCGGCGTCATGGTCTCCATCGGCGCCCACGGACAGGAAGAAGGCCTCGCCTCGCACTGGGAGATCTGGTCCTTCGCCCGCGGCGGCATGAGTCCGCTCGAAGCCTTGAAAACTGCGACCATCACTCCGGCGAAAGCGCTCGGCTTTTCCAAGGACATCGGCTCGCTCGAGCCGGGCAAGCTCGCCGACCTTATCGTCCTCGACGCAAACCCGCTCGATGACATTCAGAACACGGATGACATCAGCCATGTCATGCTGAACGGCCGTCTCTATGATGCGGCGACCCTGAACGAGGAAACGACAGGCGACCGCAAACGCCCGCCTTACTGGTGGGAATAGAAACCGTACTACCGCGAAAATGAAAAAGCCGGGCTCAGGCCCGGCTTTTTTGATTTGTTCGGCGGATGTCTAAATCGACCCGTGGCAGTGCTTGTATTTCTTGCCTGAGCCGCAGGGGCAGGGGCCGTTGCGCGGCACGCGGCCCCAGGTTTCCGGATCGTTCGGATCGACGCCTTGCGCGCGGACTGCGCCCTTGATGGTGCCGATGCCGGCGGAGAGGCGGTCGCGTGGATTTCTCGGCGCCGCCATCTCGTTTTCGCCGGTCGACGGGTTCACATGGGTTTCGGTCATGGGAATGTTGCGGCGTTCCGGCACGGCCTGTTCCGGCGCGCGCACCTGCACATGCATCAGCATGCGGGTGACGTCGCGTCTGAGGCCGTCGAGAAGCGCTTCGAAGAGGCCGAAAGCTTCCGTCTTGAATTCGTTCACCGGATCGCGCTGGCCGTGGCCCCTGAGCCAGATGACCGAACGCAGATGGTCGAGCATCTGCAGATGCTCGCGCCAGTTGGTGTCGAGGACGTTGAGGAGGATCGCCTTTTCGATGCGGCGCATCATGTCAGGACCGATTTCGGCGGCGCGCGAGGCGGCGATCTTGTCGGTCTCCTCGATCAGGCGGTCGGCGATCTCGGTGTCGGCGACGCCTTCCTCTTTGGCCCATTCCTCAACCGGCATGTCGCGCCCGAAGATTTCCTGAAGGTCTTTTTTGAGGCCCTCGACATCCCACTGTTCGGCGTAGGACTTCGCGGGCATATGCGCCGCGACGAGATCCTCGACGAGCTGGTTGCGCATGTCGCCGATAATGTCGTCGACAGTGTCCGTAGACATGAACTCGATGCGCTGTTCGAAGATCGCCTTGCGCTGGTCGTTGATGACGTCGTCGAATTTGAGGACGTTCTTGCGCATGTCGTAATTGCGCTGTTCGACTTTTTTCTGCGCCGTCTCCACCGCCTTGGTGAACCAGGGGTGCTCGATGGATTCTTCCGGGCGGATGCCGAAGCGCTTCAGCATCTTTTCCATGCCGTCGCCGAAAATACGCATGAGGTCGTCATCGACGGCGATGAAGAATTTGGTCGTGCCCGGATCGCCCTGACGGCCCGAACGGCCGCGAAGCTGGTTGTCGATGCGGCGGCTTTCGTGACGCTCCGTGGCGAGGACGAAGAGGCCGCCGGCGTCGAGCGCTTTTTTCTTGTCCGCAGCGATCTTGGCTTCGATCTCCGCGCGTTTGCGCTTAATCGTCTCTTCGTCGTCGCCTTCTTCCAGGGCGTTCATGAGCTGCATGTCAACCGAGCCGCCGAGCTGAATGTCGGTGCCGCGGCCGGCCATGTTGGTGGCGATGGTGACGGCGCCCGGCGCGCCGGCGCCGGCGACGATTTCCGCTTCCTGTTCGTGATAGCGGGCGTTCAGCACGTTGTGCGGGATCGGGTCTTTCTTGTCGCCGAGCTCGGAAAGATAGGCGGCCTGTTCCTCCATTTTCTTTTTGAGGTCGGCTTCCTTGTCTTTCAGTTCGGCTGCGCGCTCGCGCAGGGTTTTTGCGAGGTTCTTGTAGAACTTCTTGTCGCTGAGGAGGTTCGAGAGATATTCGGACTTCTCGATGGATACCGTGCCCACGAGCACCGGCTGGCCGCGTTTGACGCAATCGGCGATCTGCAGCGCGATGGCTTTGTATTTCTCCTCCGCCGTCATGTAGAGCTCATCGTCCATGTCTTCCCGGGCGATGGGTTTGTTGGTCGGGATTTCAAAGACGTTGAGTTTGTAGATGTCGGCGAATTCGGCTTCTTCGGTAAGCGCCGTGCCTGTCATGCCGGCGAGTTTTTCATAAAGCCGGAAATAGTTCTGGAAGGTGATCGAGGCGAGGGTCTGGTTTTCCGGCTGGATCGAAACTTTTTCTTTCGCTTCGCAGGCCTGGTGCAGGCCGTCGGACCAGCGCCGCCCTTCCATCATCCGGCCGGTGAACTCGTCAATGATGGTCACCTTGTCATTTCGGACGATGTAATCCTTGTCGCGCTGGAAAATCTTGTGGGCCTTCAGCGCTTGATTGACGTGGTGCACAATCGAGATGTTGACCGAGTCATAAAGATTGTCGCCCTGAAGGAGGCCGGCTTCGGAGAGAAGCTTCTCGATCTTTTCGTTGCCTTCCTCGGTCAGCGTCACCGAACGCTGCTTTTCATCGATCTCGTAGTCATCATCGGTCAATTGCGGGATCAGCGCATCGATGGTGATGTAGAGCTCCGACTTGTCGTCGGTGGGGCCGGAGATGATGAGCGGCGTCCTGGCTTCGTCGATGAGGATCGAGTCCACCTCGTCGACAATGGCGTAGTGATGGCCGCGCTGCACCATCTGGTCGAGCGACGATTTCATATTGTCGCGCAGGTAATCGAAGCCGAATTCGTTGTTGGTGCCGTAGGTGATGTCGCAGGCATAAGCCTTGCGGCGGTCCTCATCGGTGAGGCCGTGAACGATGCAGCCCGTGGTCATGCCGAGCTGGGAGTAGACGCGGCCCATCCATTCGGCGTCGCGTTTGGCGAGGTAATCGTTGACCGTGACCACATGGACGCCCCGCCCGGTGAGGGCGTTGAGATAGACGGGGAGGGTGGCGACCAGGGTCTTGCCTTCGCCGGTCTTCATTTCAGCGATGTCGCCGGAATGGAGCACCATGCCGCCCACCATCTGGACGTCGTAATGGCGCTGGCCAAGGGCGCGTTTGGCTCCCTCGCGGACGGTGGCGAAGGCCTCTTCCAGGAGATCGTCGAGAGATTCTCCGTCCTTATAGCGCTGTTTTAACTTTTCGGTTTGAGCAATCAGGCCATCATCGGTGAGTTTGGCGATCTCGTCTTCATACGCATTGATCGCCTCCACGCGGCGGAATAAAGGCTTAAGGCGGCGGTCATTGGATGAGCCGAAGATTTTTTTTGCGATACCGAGTAACGCCATGAGGACTAAGCCTTCGTCGTGCGATGAAAAGCCCGTTGGCGCCCTCGTCGGACCAGCGCGGGGCGCGCCTTTCATCGGCCGGGTTGGATGTGACGCGCCGCGTCGGGCGCGCCGGAGAGATAGTGAGCGCCTCTGGTCCTGTCAACGAACGGGGCCGACAGCCGGGGCGCGAGGCGGAACATGATGGAAACGCCGGATAAAACCGGGGAGCAGGGGCCGGAGGCGGCAGCCGCGCTGCAGAAAAAGGGCGGCGGCGCCGGCGCCCTGTGGCGCGCCGCCGCAGGCGGGACCCTCTGGTTCGCGCGCCTTGTCTGGACGGGAATAGTTCTCGCCGCCAGGGGCTTCGGCAAATTCTGCATCACCACCTGGCGGGTCGCCGCCGCCCTCGATTCCGCCCTCTGGCGGGCGGTGAAGCTTCTGACCCGGCGGGCCCTCGACGGGCTCGCCTATGCGGGCGGCATCGCGCTTACGGCTTTTCGCGGGCTGATCGCCTGGCTGCCAACGCGCACCGGGCGCGCCTATTCATCGCTGTTCGGCGCTTTTCTCGTTGTTTGCACTCTCTGGATGATCGATCTGTTAAGAGCCTCGCCGGCGCTCGATATTGCGGGGTCGTCATCGAACCGGGCGCCCGTGGATGAGGACGACCCGATCCTCGCCCGGATCGACGGACGTTATGTGCATCTTTCGGAAATCGAGGCGGCGGCGCGGGCCGGAGGCTTCCTGCGCCCCGATGAAATCCTGACGCCGGGCACGGCCTTTGAGCGCGAACTCGTCGAATCCTATGTGGAGCAGCGGCTGCTCGCTCGCGCCGCTCTTGATGAAGGCCTCCAGCGCAGCCCCAGCGTGGCGCGCAAGGTCAACGCCGCGAGGGACCGGGTGCTGGCGGGCGCTTATATGGACGCGCAGATCCGCGATACAGTCACGCCGGAGGCGGTGGAGCGGCTTTACCGCTCGCAGTCCGATGTGACGCGCCTCGGCGACGAAGTCCGGGCCCGCCATATTCTGGTGGCGACCGGTGAGGAAGCCGAAGAGATCATTGCGCTGCTCAAAGGCGGCGCCGATTTCACAGCATTGGCGCGAGAGCGCTCTCTCGACCGGGCGACAGCTCCCTTGGGCGGAGAAGTCGGCTGGTTCACGCGCGGAATGATGACGCCGGTCTTTTCGAACGCGGCGTTTTCGGCCGAACCGGGCACGCTCGCCGCGCCGTTCCAGACCGAATTCGGCTGGCATATCCTTGAAGTTCTCGACCGGCGGCCCACAAGCGCGGTGCCGTTCTCGAGCGTGCGCGCGCCAATCGAGAGCTTTCTCCGTATGAGGACGATCGAATCCTCGCTTCGCGATCTCGAAGAGAAAAGCCAGGTCGTCTATTTCCGTCCTCAGGCGAAAGAAACGCCCTCCGGCGCCCAGCCGCCGGATTTGTCCGATCCGCCGCTCGACGATCCGCGATTCATGCTGCCGGCGGAAGAAGAAGCCGGTGATCCGCTCAGCGAAGAAACCGGTCCGTAAACGGCGCTTAACCATCTCAACGGGCGGCGATTATCTGAATTTTTACCGACCCTCCCATCATTCTGTTAATACTCCTCAAGTACGAATTAAGGCGAGAATATGGCGAAGCTTCTGCTGGTGGCGGCTTGCGCGCTCATCGACCGGGACGGAAAGGTCCTGATGGCGCGCCGGCCGGAAGGAAAAGCCCATGCGGGATTATGGGAGTTTCCGGGCGGAAAGCTCGCCGAAGGCGAGACGCCGGAAGCGGCATTGGTGCGTGAATTGAAGGAAGAACTCGCTGTCGATACAGAGGCGTCCTGTCTGGCGCCGGCGGCCTTTGCATCCGAGGCTTTAGGGGACTTTCACCTTTTGATGCCCCTATATGTCTGCCGGAAGTGGAAGGGGATACCGACGCCGCTTGAAGGGCAGGAGCTTCGCTGGGTGAAGCCGGAAGGCCTCATCCGGATGGAGATGCCGCCAGCGGATCGTCCGCTTGCGGCGCAGTTAAGGGACTTGTTGTGATGGCCCCAGGAAAGTCTTTGAAGTGCGCATGGCGGGCCTTTGCCAGACAGGCAAGCGCCTTTCGCGACAACCAGTCCGGCGCGACCGCCATTGAATATGGTCTTATCGTATCGCTGATCTTTCTCGCGATCGTCGGGTCCATACGCGCCTATACGAATTCCACCAGCGGTATGTACAGCACGATTGAAGATACGCTCGATACGGCCGGGCAGTAAGCTCGTGCGCCTATGAAGCGCCCTTGATGGCGTCTTTCAATGAGATCTGCGCTGAGCCCGGCTTCAGCGGCTTTTGCTGACTCTCATGGGGCGCCCATCCCGTAAGATAGACGATTTCGAACCGCTCCGTTCCGCCGGCTTCGGCGAACAGCGCCATCGCCCGTAAGATCACCTCGGGCCGCAACGGCGCCGATTTTGTCTTGAGCGCGCGCGTTTCACCCATGCCGCGCAGGTCGCGAAGAAGCCTCAGAGGATCGTCATACGTCACGCTGACTTTGTCGATGTCCGCCACCGGCAGCGCGAATCCGGCGCGCTGAAGCGCGGCGCCGTAATCGCGGACGCCGGCGAAAGGCGCGATCCGCGCCGACGCGCCGCCGGTAAGCTCGGCCTCGGCCCTGTAGAGCGCAGCGCGCAAGGTCCTCAATGTTTCTTCGCCAAAAACCGCGGCGATAAAAAGCCCGTCCGGTCTGAGCGCCATGCGGGCTTGGGCCAGCGCGCCAACAAGATCGTTCGCCGCGTGAAGGGTCATGAGGCTGACAAAAAGATCGAGGCTTTGGGCTTTGAACGGCAGGGCCTCAATGTCAGCGGCGAGGCGCGCTCCTTGCGCAGGGAGACGCGCCGGGGCGAGGTCGAGGCTAACGATATCGCCAACGCCGCAAGCCGGGGTCAGCAAATCGGCGAGATCAGCGGCGCCGTCAAAGGCGGCGAGGGGGAACTCCCGGTTGACGCTTTCAAGCCGGTCGATGACGTCTTCCATAGCGCGCCGGTGTAAAAAGTCGTGCGCCCCGAAGCTCTTCGCCGCCCGTCCGCGGCGGCGGGCGTAAAGTTTGCGGTCGAATATCTGCGGCGGGGCGGTCATCAACGTCACTGGTTCTCTTCAGGCGGGGGCGTTAGTCTATCGCGCGTGAAACCGCAAATCCTCAACCGGCTGGGAGAAATGACCGCCAGCGCCGCCCAAAAGGCGCTCGACCTCGCCATGCCGCCCCATTGCCCGGTGACGCGCGAGGAGATTTCCTCGTCCGCCGCGCTCGGCCCCCGCGCCTGGAGCGCCGCGCATTTCATCGAGGCGCCGTTTTGCGCGCGCTGCGGCGTTCCTTTTGCGGCGGAGTATGGCGAGGGCGTCGAATGCCCTTCCTGCATCGCAGAGCCGCCGGATTTTAGCCGGGCGCGGGCGGCGCTGGTTTACAACGATGCTTCTCATGGGATGATCGTCGGGTTCAAACATGGCGACCGCACAGAGCTCGCCGACATGTTCGGACGCTGGATGGCGCGCGCAGGCGCGGATATTTTCACATCTTCATCGGTGCTGGCGCCGGTGCCGTTGCATCCCGGGCGGCTGCGTGCGCGGCGGTTCAACCAGTCGGCGCTTCTCGCTCGCTCGGTCGCAAAAGAAACGGGCCTGCAAGTGTCATTAGACGGCCTCATCCGCCGCCGCGCGACGCCGCCGCAGAAAGACCTCTCCGCGGAAGGGCGCAAGCGCAACGTTTCCGGCGCCTTCGGTGTTCGTCATGAAGAAGCGAAGGCGCGGTTCAAGGACGCCCATGTGGTGCTTGTTGACGATGTGCTGACAACCGGCGCAACCTTGTCGGCTGCGGCGCGGGCGCTGAAACGGGCGGGGGCGGCGCAAGTGGACGCGCTGGTGCTGGCGCGCGTTGTCAAAGGCGGGATCGGGGCCATATAGCGCTGGAGAATAAATCCGAGAGGAAAACACCGGAGCCGAAATGAAGGAAGTCGTCGTCTATACGAAACCGCTTTGCCCATATTGTTTCAGGGCGCTGTCGCTGCTCGACAAGAAGGGCGTTAAGGCCAAGGAAATCTCCGCCGCCTATGACCCCGACAAGCGCAAGGAGATGCTCGCGAAATCCAATGGCCGCACGACCTATCCGCAAATCTTCATCGGCGAGACCCATGTGGGCGGTTATGACGACCTCGCCGCGCTCGACCGGGCAGGCAAGCTGGATCCCCTGCTGAATGACTGATCGCAAGCCCTTCCTCGCCGCCTGCGTGCAGATGCGGTCCGGCCTCGATCGCGCCAAAAACGCCGCCGACGCCTGCACTCTGATCGCCGAGGCGGCGGGCAAGGGCGCGCAATTCATCGCGACGCCGGAGATGACCAATGTCGTCGACCGCAAAGCTTCACGGCTTTTTGAGACCCTGCCGGACGAAGACGGGCTCGCCGAAATCGGGATTTTTTCCGACGCGGCGAAGGCCCATGGCGTCTGGCTCCTGATCGGCTCCATGGCGGTGAGGCTTAAGGAGCGCCGGGCAGCCAACCGCGCCTTCCTGTTCGCCCCGGACGGGTCTGTCGCGGTCAAATACGACAAGCTTCATATGTTCGATGTGGACCTGCCGAATGGCGAAAGCTGGAAGGAATCCAATGTCTACCAGCCCGGCGACAAGGCCGTGCTGGCCGAGACGCCGCTTGCAAAGCTGGGCCTAACTATCTGTTATGACGTGCGATTCCCTTATTTATATCGGCAATTGGCGCAGGCAGGCGCAGAGGTCCTTTGCGTTCCAGCGGCATTTACCCGCCAGACCGGGATCGCCCATTGGAAAACGCTGCTGACCGCCCGCGCGATTGAGACCGGTTCTTTCGTAGTGGCCCCGGCCCAAGGCGGGACTCATGAGGATGGACGGGAGACCTATGGCCATTCCCTGATTATCGGCCCGTGGGGCGAGGTTCTCGCCGAAGCGCCCGGGGACGAGCCGGGCATCGTTCTTGCAGAGATAAACCCCGCCGCCGCCAAGGAAGCCCGCCAGCGCATCCCCAATCTCGCTCTTGAACAATCTTTCAAACTCACCATTGTAACCCCATGATTAAGTACCGTTTGATTTGCGACGCCGACCACGAATTCGAGGGCTGGTTTCGCGACAGCGCCGATTACGATTTCCAAGCCGACAAAGGCCTGATCGATTGTCCCTGCTGCGGCTCGGACGATGTCCGCAAGGCGGTGATGGCGCCGGCCGTGGCGCGCCGGGACGGCCTGCGCAAAGAGCGGCTGGCGGCAATCCACAAGGACATGGCCAAAGCCGTCGCCCGCGCCCGTGATTATGTCGAAAAGAATTTCGACTATGTGGGCGACAAGTTCCCTGAAGAAGCGCGGAAGATTCATTACGGCGAAAGCGAAGAACGCGGCATCTATGGCGAGGCGTCCGGCAAGGAAGTCAAAGAGCTTATAGACGAAGGCGTTCAGATCGCGCCGCTGCCGGGCGCGAAGTCCGGCGAGTCCGCCGGGCCGAAAACGCCTGCATCGTCCAAAAAACTGAACTAGGCGCCGCCAAACGTCCGCTGGCGCGGGTTTTCAAAACAAGCTAGACGCCCGTGCATGGATACAGTCCGCACGCGCCTTCGCAACCTGCCGTTTTTCGCCGGGCTCTCGGCCGCGACGATCAACGACATTGCCGAGGCGAGCCAGTGGCTGTCGCTCGCCGGCGGCTGGCCGCTTTACGAACAGGGCTCGCCTTCCGACGCGCTGCATATCAATCTGACAGGCCGCCTCATCGTGGTCCGGGAAAATCCGGACGGTCCCGATGAAGTCGTCGGCTATATCCGCAGCGGCGAGCCGGTGGGCGAAATGTCAGTCTTGTCCGGCGAGGCGCATTCGGCGAGCGTTTACGCCCTGCGCGACACCGAGTTGCTGTCGATCTCTCGCGCCGATGTGGATCGTCTCATCGAGGCTCATGGCGATTTCGCCGCGGCCCTCGCGCGCATCGTTCTCGCCCGCTCGCGCCACCCGAAAGCGAGTTTCCAGCAATCGGCGCCGCGTATCTTTGCGCTCATCTCGACGTCGCCTTCGATCGATGTCGATGCGCGGGCGAGAGAGCTCGCGAAGCGCATCTCGAAATACCGGGTCAATGTCACGCATTTTCCCTGCACGGATGAACCGCCGTCGACAAGCGCCTTCGATCTTGTCGAGAACGCTCATGACGTCGTTATTCTTGCGGCGCGTATGGACGCAAGCCCGTGGTACCAGTTTGTCTTGCGTCACGCCGACCGGTTCCTGGTATTGGCGCGGCGCGACAGCCGGCCGTCAAAGCCCTTTCCCTTAACGTCGGAGGCGGGGGCGCGAGCGAGGAAGTTCCGCCTCGTCGATCTCGTGATGCTGCATGAAGGCGCTCATTCGGGCCGGACAGCGGAATGGATGGAGGCGATCGGCGCTTCGCGCGTCATCAATATTCACAGCGACGCCTGCATCGACCGGCTGGCGCGGATCATCGCCGGCAAGTCCATCGGCGTCGTCCTCTCCGGCGGCGGCGCCCGCGCCTACGCCCATATCGGCGCGGTCAAAGCCATGCGCGAGGCGGGCGTTCCCATCGATTTTCTCTGCGGCGCCTCCATGGGCGCGGTGGTCGCAGCCTGCGTCGCTATCGGCTGGCCGCAGGAGGAGATGGAGCGGCGCATCCGCGAAGGCTTTGTCGAGTCCAACCCGCTGGGGGATCATGTGCTGCCGGTGGTGGCGCTGACGCGGGGCGGGCGCGTCGAAACAAGGCTCGAACATCATTTCGGCGACGCGCTCATCGAAAACCTTGCAATGCCGTTTTTCTGCGTCTCCTCGGACATCATCAACGGCGCCGCGCGCATCCACAATCAGGGCCTGTTGCGCCGGGCGCTTCGCGCCTCCATCGCGCTGCCGGGCATCCTGCCGCCGGTGATCGACGACCATGCGCTGCTCGTTGACGGCGCGGTGGTGAATAATTTCCCGACCGACATCATGACGACGGTTCATCGCGGGCTCACCATCGGCGTAGACGTCGCGCGCGAGGGCGTCATCGATATCGAGGCATTCCGGGACCCGCCGGGGTTCTTTTCGTGGGTCGCCAATCACGGCTTCGGCGCGGCGCCGCCGATCATCTCGCTCTTGATGCGCTCGGCGACGGCGCGCCGCGAACATACGGAAGTTCCGCGCCCCGCCGACATCATGGTGACGCCGCCGGTGCCGGGCGTCGAACTCAGGGACTGGAAGAAATACGACATCGCGGTCGCGGACGGCTATCGCGAGATGAAAGCCGCCCTTGAAACGCACTGGAGCGATCTTGCGCCGATCATCTCCGCGGCGAACCGCTGAGGCGCGTCAGAACATCGTGTTGTCGTTGGCGGACTCTTCGGGCACTGGCTGCACCACATCCCAGTGCTCGACAAACTTGCCGTCTTCCATGCGCAGGATGTCGACGACCGCGAGACCAAGCGAGTCCGGCGTCGGTTTGTTGTTGTAGTGAATCCAGACGAGATCGCCTTCGGCGGCGACGCGTTTGATGTGGATGGCGGCGTCGGGGTTCGCTTCAAAGAAGGGCTCCATGAAGGCGAACAGCGCATCGGGTCCGTCGGGCGCGTAAGGGTTGTGCTGAATATAGGTCTCGCCCCAGCATTCTGCGCGCGATTTTTCGATGTCTTTCTGATTGAAGAGAAGGTCCATGCAGTAAAGCGCCTTCTCCTTGTTGGCTTGTTCGAGTGCGGCTTGCGCATCGCCGCCTTCCTTGTCCGCCGCTGTGCATGCCACTACGACCATGGACGCCGTCAGCGCTGCGACGCCTGTCATCAATATGTTCCGCATGTTTCGCCTCCCTCATGATTATGGGGGGAGGATAGCGGGGAAAGCCCGTTGGGACCAGAAAACGGAATGCGCTGAAATCAGGCCTAGAGCGAAAAACTCGTCCCGCACCCACACGACGCTGTGGCGTTCGGGTTTTCGATCTTGAATGCCGCGCCGATCAATTCGTCGGAGAAGTCGATGACCGAGCCTGACATGTATTCCACAGAGACGGAATCGACGAGCACGGAATATCCGTTCGCGTCGAGGACGAGGTCGTCGTCGTCGCGGGCCGTCACAATGTCGAATTTGTACTGAAAGCCGGAGCAGCCGCCGCCCTCGACCGCGACGCGCAGCATGGAGCCTGCGGGTTCCTTAGCGAGGATCGCGGCGATGCGCCTGGCGGCGCGGTCAGATACGGTGACGGGCGTGGTCTCTGCGACGGTCATGAGGCTCACTCTACGGTTTCGGTCAAAATAGGGGCTTAACGCCCGGATTTCGAGGGGGTGGAGGTAGAGAAGTTCGCGCAATCCCGCCGAAAATTCCCTATATTCAGCCGAGCCTTGTTAACGGAATCGGCGGACAAGGCCCGAATACAGCTTTCTGGCGGAAGCGGAGCGGCAATTGCGGATACAGGGTCAGATCACGGAAAACATGCCCGATGCGGCCTATGCAGGAAGCCCCATGGCCTTCCCGGCGCCCCTCGCGCCCTATGCGGCCCGGGCGGAAAAGACCCGCGGGCGTCTCCACCCGGAGGCCGAGAGCCGGGGCCGCACCCCGTTCCAGCGCGACCGCGACCGGGTGATCCACGCCGTCGCCTTCCGCCGCCTGAAGCACAAGACCCAGGTTTTCATCTCCCATGAGGGCGACCATTACCGCACAAGGCTGACGCACTCCCTCGAAGTTGCGCAGATCGCGCGGACGCTCGCCCGGTCGTTGAAGCTCGACGAAGACCTCGCCGAGTGCCTCGCGCTCGCTCACGATCTCGGCCATCCGCCTTTCGGCCATACGGGCGAGGATGTGCTGGTCGAGTGCATGAAGCCTTATGACGGTTTCGACCACAACGCGCAGACGCTGCGGCTTCTGACCAAGCTCGAACGCCGCCACGCGGCTTTTGAGGGTTTGAATCTCACCTGGGAGACGCTGGAAGGCGTCGTCAAACATAACGGCCCGCTGACGGGACCGCTGGCGCGCAAGAAAGAGCCGCTGCCCGCCGCCATTGTCGAATATGCGGCGAACCACGATCTCTGGCTCGACAGCTATGCGTCCCTCGAAGCGCAGGTCGCGGCCATCGCCGACGACATCGCCTATAACAATCACGATGTGGATGACGGCCTGCGCGCAGGGCTGTTCGGTTTCGCTGAGGCGCGAGAGCTGCCGCTGGTCGGCCCCGCTATCCGCTCGGCGGAGGCGAGATATCCAAAAGCCCCGCGGGACATTCTGATCGCCGAAGCGGTCTCTGACCTTATCGGCGCCATGGTGGAGGATGTCCTCGCTGAGACCGCGAGACGGCTCGCGGCCCATCCGCCGACATCGAGCGACGATGTCCGCCGGGCGTCGTCAGCCTATTGCGGGTTTTCCACAACAATGGAGAAGGACCTCGGGGGCCTGCGAAAATTTCTCCACGAAAACATGTACCGCCACTACAAGGTCAACCGCGCCCGCAGCCAGGCGAAGAGAATCATTAAATCTTTGTTCGACTTGTTCTTCACCGAGCCGGAGACGTTGCCGCCGGAATGGCGCGAGCGCTATGAGGGCGGGTCCGAGGCGCGGCGCGCGCGGGCGGTCTGCGACTATATCGCCGGGATGACCGACCGTTACGCGGTTCGGGAATATCGCCGCCTTTTTGGCGTCGAATTTGACGGCTAAGGCTGCGACTCCCGTGGCCGGGAGTGCTAGAATGCGGCTGAATAACGATTCGGCGGTATCCTGTTTTGAGGCCGGGCCGGTGGTGACCTTTCTGGCTTGCGGATAAGGGGCGCGAGGCGGACAGGGCGAAACAGCAGCGCAAATCGAACGGCGCTTAAGGAGCGGTTTAAGACATGGCGAATGCAGCACAAGAAGAAGCTTTCGAAGAAGACTATCAAGAATATGACGAGTTCGACGACGATGAAGAAGATCGCGGACTGTCGGGCTTCGCCGTTCTGATTATGGGCATTGTCATGATCGGCGCCTTCGTGTCGGTCGTGTGGATCGCTTATAAGCAAGGCATGAAAGTGGGCCGCGACGGCGGCGCTATCGAAACGCCTTACGTCGCCGCCGATCCCGAACCCATCAAGATCGAGACCGCCGAAGATGGAACGCCTGTCGCGGATCGTCAGGTATACGACGCGATTGACGGTGAAGCGGGCGAGCCGGTGACGACGCTCGCCGAAGGTCCGGAAGAGCCGGTGACCCGCACCGCCAATGACACCATCGGAACGCTCGCCGCCGAAGCCGAACAGGCGGCCTCCGAGATGAGCGACGAAGTCAATGACCGTCTCGCCAGCCTTCAGGCCGAAGACGCCGAAGCGCTCGACAACAATCCGGTGGAAGAAGAGCCGCGCGATACGGCGCCGCCGACCGTCAGCGTCACGACGCCCTCCGTCGCGCCGGCGTCGACCGCAGCGGCTTCCAGCCCCGCCTCCGGCACCCATGTGGTGCAGGTCGGCGCCTTCCGCTCCAATGACGAAGCCATGGCGCAATGGGCGCGGATGCAGACGAAGCTCGGCGATTATCTTGACGGCAAGGGGCCGGATGTGGAGCGCGCCGATCTCGGCGACCGCGGCGTCTATCACCGCTTGCGCGTCGGACCGTTCGACAGCGCCGACGCCGCCAAGACTTATTGCGCCGGCCTCAAAGAACGTGGACAGGACTGTCTGATCAAGAGTTTGTAATTAAACCGCTCGCCCCGGCGCAGGCCGGGGCCTCCCTCCTTGTTGCACGAGATCCCGGCCTTCGCCGGGATGAGCGGATGGGAGATGGACGGACATCGTTTTGCCGACGGCAGTAATCTATGATTGCGAGGGCCCGCGCCTTACGAGTGAGGAGCGGGCTTTCTTCAAGGATGTTGATCCTTGGGGCTTCATCCTGTTTGCGCGCCATTGCGAAAGCGCCGATCAGATTCGCGCCCATTGCGAGGAACTGCGCGAGTGCGTCGGCCGCGAGGATGCGCCGATCCTGATCGATCAGGAAGGCGGGCGCGTCGCGCGCATGAAACCGCCAGTCTTTCCCGCGCATCCGGCGCCGGCGGTCTTCGGCGAACTTTGGAAGCTCGATCCGAAAAAGGCGCGCGAAGCGTCGGAGCTCAACGGCTATCTTTTGGGCCGTCTCATTTCCGATTGCGGCGTCACGGTCGATTGCATCCCCATGCTCGACGTGCCGCAGATCGACGCGGACCCGGTGGTGATCGGCGACCGCGCTTACGCCAAATGGCCGGACATCATCACCGCCATCGCCCATGCGCATGTCGAAGGACTGAAAAAGGGCGGGGCGCTCCCCGTCATCAAACATTTGCCGGGCCATGGCCGCTCGCTTTGCGATTCACATCACGATCTGCCGCGCGTCGGCGCGAAGAAACGCGATCTCTTCGGCTGCGACTTCCAGCCGTTCAAAGCCCTGCGCGACGAGAAGATGGGGATGACCGCCCATATCGTTTACGAAGACTATGATGCGGAACGGCCCGCGACCTTGTCGCCCGTTGTGGTGAACGACGTCATTCGCGGCGAGATCGGTTTCGACGGCCTCTTGTTCACGGACGATCTTAAAATGAAGGCGCTGGGCGGGGCTTTCGCTGATCGCATCAAGTGCGCTTATGACGCCGGCTGCGATGTGGCGCTCGTCTGCAATTTCTCCATGGCCGAGAAGAAGGAAAGCGCCGGGGCGCTGCGCGATCTCGCCGGGAAATCCGCCGAACGCGCGAAGGCTGCCATGGCGGACTTGCAGCGCCCCGAAAGAGGCGATACCAGCGGCGATTATGAACGGCTCAACGCCTTGATCAAACCGGCGCTTGCTTAGCGCGTTTTCAGCAAAAGTGTTCGCGGTTTTGCGGTTCCAAAAGGCGCACGCTAAAACAACTAGAGCCATGGAATGGCTCTAGTTTTCAACAGACTGGGAAAGCCGATAGGCGGGGGCCGGAATCGGCGTTAAATGATTTGATGGCGGATGGCGAAAACATTCAGGTTGCAGCGATGAGCGGCCCAAACAGCGATGCGGGTGAAGAAGCCTTCGACGCGCCCGTACGCATCACGACGACCGACGAAGCGATCGATGCGCTGGTAGTGAATATCGAGGGCTATGAAGGCCCGCTCGATGTCCTCCTCGACCTTGCACGCCATCAGAAAGTCGACATCCGCAAGATCTCCATGGTCGCGCTCGTTGACCAGTATCTGAAGTTCGTCGACGCCGCGAAGGCGCGCAATCTCGAGCTCGCCGCCGACTATCTCGTCATGGCGTCATGGCTTGCTTACCTCAAATCCAAGATGCTGCTGCCGGCCGCCGAGGACGATGGCGACGAGCCAACGGCGGACGAAATGGCCGCGCGGCTCGCCTTCCAGCTTCAACGCCTCGAAGCCATGCGCAAGGCGGTGGAGGATCTTCAGAACCTGCCGCAGCTTTATTGGGATTTCTTCCCGCGCGGCGCGCCGGAAGGCGTACGCGTTACGCAGAAACCAGACTGGCAGGCGGATCTTCTCGATCTCCTCAAGGCCTATACGACACAGCGCATTGTCGCCATTGATCGCGAATATCATATCGAGCCGCCGCCGGTTTATTCGGTAGAGGCGGCGCGCCTCCGGCTCGAGCGCATTCTCGGCTCGATCCCCGAATGGACGGAGCTGCGTGCGCTGACGAAGTCTTACGGCGTCGAAGCGCCGCCGACCTCGGTGCTGGCGAGTTCGTTCAATGCGGCGCTGGAATTTGCGAAGGCCGGCCGCATCGATTTGCGCCAGCTCGGGGCCTTCGAACCGATTTACATCAAGGCGCGGACGGAGACCCCGGAAGCGGAGACAGATGAAGGAGAGGCGTCATGATGGAAGAAGACGCCGGACGCAATTTCAAGGACCTCGACGCCCGTGAGGCGCAGGAAGCGCTCGCAGAGGAACTTTCGAACCAGGAAAGCGATGCTAACCCCGTGACTGACGAAACCGAAGAAACGGAAGCCGAAGAGATCGAAGCCGCCGCTGAAGCAGAGGAAGAAACAGCGCCGGAAGTCGAGTGGAGCGAGGAAGACCTTGCCGAACAAAAGCGCATGGTCGAGGCGCTGCTCTTCGCCGCCGCCGAACCGCTCGATGAAAAGTCGATCGCCGATCGTCTGCCGGCGGGCGCGCCCATCGCGGCGCTGATCGAAGCGCTTGAAACCGATTACGAAGGCCGCGGCGTCGTCTTGAAAAAAGCCGAGAAAAAGTGGCGCTTCGTTACGGCGGTCGATGTCGCCCATGTCTTGGACAAGGAAAAGACGACCCAGCGCAAGCTGTCGCGCGCCGCGCTCGAAACCCTCGCCATCATCGCCTATCACCAGCCCTGCACCCGCGCCGACATCGAGGATGTGCGCGGCGTTCAGGTGGCGAAAGGCTCCCTCGACCAGCTTCTCGAAATCGGCTGGGTGAAGATGCGGGGCAAGCGCCGGGACGTTCCGGGCCGCCCGACGCTCTACGGCACCACGGAGGATTTCCTCGAACATTTCGGGCTGGAGAGCGTCACCGACCTGCCGGGGCTCGCCGATCTCAAGGCCGCGGGGCTGCTCGACGCCCGCCTGCCGCCCGGATTTTCCGTGCCGACGCCCGCCGATGGCGACGATGAAGATATCGAGGAAGATGAGGATTCCGGCGAATTTGCACAGGATTTTCTCGGCGAGGGCGAGGACGAAGCCGCAGACGCCTGACATTGCGCGCAATATGCACGAAATGCGCGCCGTTTGGCGTTTGCGTCGCGGGCCCGCCCGCATTACCTATAGGCCGGAATTTAGTGAAAAGAGGCGAATATGGGCGCTATCGGACCCTGGCAGATCGTCATTATCCTCGTGCTCGCGCTGCTGCTTTTCGGCGGCGGCGGCAAGATTTCGTCGCTGATGGGCGATTTCGCCAAGGGCATTAAATCCTTCCGCAAGGGGCTTCAGGACGACGACAAGCTCGAAGACCGCAGCGATAAAGCGATGGACGTCACGCCCGCCGAGGAAAAGGACAAGGCGTAGGCGCTCGCGCGTTACGCGCTGTTCAGCCCGGACTTGAACAAACAAGTCAGATTGGTTTTGGGCCGTCATGAATCTCCTGCCGCAATTCGGGTTTTTCGAGCTGGTGCTCGTCGCCGTGGTGGCGCTCATCGTCGTCGGCCCGAAGGATCTGCCGAAACTGATGCGCTCCGCCGGACGTCTTGTGGCGAAGGCGCGCTCCCTCGCGGGCGAGTTCACCGCCGCCTTCGACCAGATGGCGCGCGAGGCGGAGATGGAGGATCTCCGCAAGGAAATTGAAGAGCTGAAAAAGAACAATCCCGTCGCCGACGCCAAGCGCGCGATGGATGAGGCGACGGCGCCCATCGCAAAAGAGCTTCGCGAGGAAGCGCGCGGCATCGACAAGGCGGTCAAGGACGCGACCAAAGAAACGCCGCCAAATCAGCCCTCGAACGAGGCCGCCAAATCATGAGCGGCGAAAGCGCCAAGAAGAAAGAACAGGTTTCGGAAGAAGATGAATTAAAGGCCTCTTCCGCGCCGCTGCTCGATCACCTTGTGGAGCTGCGCCAGCGCTTGATCGTGTCGATCATCGCCGTCGCTGTCGGCTTCGCCATCTGTTTTGCGTTCTCAGTGCCGCTTTACGAGTTTCTTGTCGTTCCGTTTGAGCGCGCGGTGAAAGAGGCGGGCGTTCAGCCGAAGCTTTACTTCGCGCCGCTGGAATTCTTCTTCACGCGCGTCAAGCTCGCGGCGCTGGGCGGCATCGCGCTCGCTTTTCCCGTGGTCGCTTACGAAATCTACAAATTCGTGGCGCCGGGGCTCTACCGGCGCGAGCGCGCGGCGGCGCTGCCGTTTCTGCTCGCCATGCCGGTCCTGTTCTCGCTCGGCGCGGCACTTGTTTATTTCATCCTCATGCCTTTCGTCATGCGCTTCGCCGTGGGGATGGAGCAGCAGCCGGCGGAGGGCTCGGGCGTCGCCATCGAACTGCTGACGCGGGTGGGGGATTATCTCTCCCTGATGACGACGCTGATCATGGCGTTCGGCTTCGCCTTTCAGTTGCCGGTTTTTCTGACGCTCCTCGCCCGGGCCGGGCTCGTCACCTCCGGTTTCCTCACTCGCAACCGCCGCGTCGCCATCGTGGTGATTTTCATCATCGCCGCTTTTCTGACCCCGCCGGACCCCTTCAGCCAGCTCATCCTCGGCGCCTGCATCATCACGCTTTACGAGGTGTCGGTCATTTCCGTGCGCCTCGCCGAGCGAAAGGCGAAGGAAGCGGTGGAGGGCGCCGAAGAGGCGTCGGTTTAGGCGCGCTTTTTTCTTCCCCCGTTTACGGGGGAAGTGCCTCGAAGGGGCGATGGGGGTTAACCCCCTCCGTCACCCCGGATCAAATCCGGGGCGACACCTCCCCCATGAATGGGGGAGGAGAAGGCTCCGCTCTAGACCCCTTGTTTCAACCCGGCTAAACCGCGCCCCATGTTCGACATCCGCTATATCCGCGAAAATCCGGACGCTTTCGACGCCGGTCTCGCGCGCCGGGGCCTCGCCCCCCGCGCCGGGGAGATCCTCGCCCTCGATGAAGAGGCGCGCAAATACACCGTCACGCTCAACGACCTGCAGGAGCGGCGCAACGCCGCCTCCAAGCTGATCGGCCAGGCGAAGGCGAAAGGCGACGAGGCGGAGTTCAACCGCCTGCGCGAGGAGGTGGAAAGCATCAAGGGCCAGATGCCGGTCGCCGAGGACATGCAGAAGAAGGCGCAGGATCAGATCCGCGACATCCTCTCCGGCATTCCGAACATTCCCGCTGACGATGTGCCCGAAGGCGAAGATGAAGCGGCGAATGTCGAGATCAGGAAATGGGGTGAGCCGAAGAAATCGAACAGCGCCAAGGAGCATTTCGATATCGGCGAAGCTTTGGGCCAGATGGATTTCGAGACCGCTGCGAAAATGTCCGGCGCGCGGTTCGTTTTGCTCAAAGGCCAGCTCGCGCGGCTTGAACGCGTCATCGCGTCCTTCATGCTCGATCTGCATACGGGCGAGTTCGGCTATACGGAATGCAATCCGCCGCTGCTTGTGCGCGACGAGGCGCTTTACGGCACAGGGCAATTGCCGAAATTCGCCGACGATCTGTTCAAAACGACTGGAGAGCACTGGCTCATCCCAACTGCCGAAGTCTCGCTGACGAACATCGTCAACAACGAAATTTTGTCTGAAGAAGAACTTCCCTTGCGTTTCACCGCCTGGACGCCGTGCTTCCGCTCGGAGGCGGGCTCGGCCGGGCGCGACACGCGCGGCATGATCCGCCTGCACCAGTTCTCGAAAGTGGAGCTTGTCTCCATCACGACGCCGGATCAGTCGAAGGACGAACACGAACGCATGACGTCCTGCGCCGAGGAAGTGTTGAAGCGCCTCGAGCTTCCGTTCCGCACCATGGTGCTGTCGACCGGCGACATGGGTTTCGGCGCGCAGAAAACTTACGACATCGAGGTCTGGCTGCCGGGGCAGGGACAGTATCGCGAGATTTCGTCCTGTTCCAATTGCGGCGACTTTCAGGCGCGGCGCATGAACGCCCGCTACCGCGTCGCCGGCGAGAAGAAAAAGATCAATCCCGTCCACACGCTCAACGGTTCCGGCCTCGCGGTGGGGCGGACGCTTGTCGCCGTGCTCGAAAATTATCAGCAGGCGGACGGCTCCGTCGCCGTGCCGGACGTGCTGAAGCCCTATATGGGCGGCATGGAAAAGATCGAGGGCGCGAAGTGACGTTCAGCCGGTAAGGCGGGCGACCGCCCGCTTGAGCAGGTCCGGCGCGTCGTAACCGGACAGCCGCCCGTCGCTGGAAAATGCGCCGTCGAAAAGCAACGAGAGTTGCATGGCGAGCAGATCGGGGTCGTCAATGCCGCGTATCTCTTTGCAGATGAGCTGCAGCCGGCGGTGCATCTCGGTCTTGTGGCGGCGCGCAACCTTGCGGGCGGGGTGCGACCGGTCGGAAAATTCGGCTGCGACATTGATTTGCGGACAGCCGCGATAATTCTTCCTGACGACGCGGTCCCCGATCCAGCGGCAAAGCGCGTCAAGCTGGGCCCGGCCCGGCGCGGCGCCGGCGATGACGTCGTCCCACTGGCGCCAGAACTCCTCATCCTCTTTTTCAAGATAGGCTTCGATAAGGTGGTCCTTGGTGGGAAAGTGCCGGTAGATCGTCGTCTTCGCGATGCCGGACCGCTCCACGATCTGCTCCATCCCCACCGCTCTCACGCCCTCCGCGTAAAAAAGGCTGGCCGCAGTCTCGAGCGCCTGCGTCCGCGCGCGTGCGGAGCGGGTAGGCGCTGCATCCTCGTTCTCTTTCGCCATGGGAGAACAATTGACAACGCTACCGATCGGTGTCAATTAGGGAATCGCTACCGATTGGTAGCGAAATGGGGCCGACAATGAACAACCGTCAAATCGCCGTTCTGGGAGCCGGAGGACACACCGGCAAATTCGTGGTGACGCAACTGGCGGAAGGCGGGTTCGTTCCCGTCGCTGCGACTCGCGACGGCGCCGGAGAGAGCCGGCGGATCGATTTTGGCGATCCCAAAAGCGTGGATAGGGCGATTGCAGGCTGCGAGGCCGTCATTAATTGCGCGGGGCCGTTTTTTGAGACGGCGGGCCCGGCGATCGAGGCGGCGCTTCGCGCGCGAATTCCTTATCTGGACGTATGCGCCGAACAGGAAACCGTCCGCCGCGCCTTCCATCATTATGATGAGCCCGCCAGAGCACTCGGCGTCAGCATCCTGCCGGCGGTAGCGTTTTTCGGCGGTCTTGCCGATCTGCTCGTCACCGCAGCGTCGAAGGGGCTTGGTCCGATTGAGACGGTTGAGATCGCCGTCGGGTTGGACGGGTGGCGCCCGACTCGCGGCACGCGCCTCACTGGACAGCAAAACATTTTTCCGCGCGTTATAGTTCGCGACGGCATATTATCGCCTGTGCCGAACCCGCCGCCGTCGCGGGAATGGACCTATTCGCACTTATTCGGAACGCAGTGTGTAACTTGTGTCCCGCTGTCGGAGATCATCCTGTTGAATTGGCATATCGGCGCCAGGTCCATAACGACTTACATGAATGAGAAGCCGCTTTCCGATCTAAAGGACGCGTCAACGCCGCCGCCCGAAGCGGTCGATTCAACCGGGCGCTCGGCGCAACGGTTTGTTGTTGAGGCTGAGGTTAGAGGTTCGTCGGGAAAGGCTTCGATATCAGTTCAAGGACAGGACATTTACGCTGTCTCTGCGCCGCTTGTCGTTGCCGCCTTGGAAAAGATGTTAAAGCGGGAAAAGTTGCGCGGCGGCGTTTTCGCGCCCGGAGAAGTCTTCGACGCAGACGCCTTTCTTGCACAGCTGTCACCGCGCTTTTTAGAGTCGATTCATCACGATACGGAGTAGAGAAAGGTCTTGGCAGCGCCCATGCCAAAATCTTGACTTAAAGATTTTCCTATCATTTCCATTATCGCCGCCATCACCTACAATCTGCAGCAAGGTCATGGACTTCACTTGCAGATTGAGGAGCGGAACTGGCGAAAATGTTCAAGAGCGAACAGCTAAGATTTTTTAAAGAACACCCTCTCATCCGCGTCATGCTGGAGAGGGCCCGCGCGGAAATCGGCGCGCTCGCCGCCTTCGCCGTCGCCGCGGTGGGTTTGCTCATCTTCGCTGGGATCGCCGACGAGACGACCGAAGGCGAAACCCGCGTTTTCGACGAGACTATTCTTCTGGCGCTCCGGACGCCGGGGAACCCCGACGATCCCATCGGGCCCGCCTGGTTCGATCTTGCGATGAACGATATTACTGCGCTCGGCGGTTTCGTCGTGCTGACTCTGCTCGTCCTGAGCGTCGTCATCTATCTGCTGATGCAGGGGAAGTGGCGCAACGCGGTCGTCGTCGCCGGAGCATCGGTGAGCGGCGTTTTCCTGAGCGAAGGCCTGAAAGTCGGGTTCGGCCGTCCGCGTCCGGAACTGGTGCCGCAACTTGCGGAAGTCCATTCGCTAAGTTTCCCGAGCGGCCACGCCATGCTGTCGGCGGTGATCTTCCTGACGCTCGGCGCTTTGCTCGCAAGGTTTCACAAAAGAAAGCGGGAACGCGCGCTCATCATGCTCTATGCGGTTCTGACGACGATGATGGTCGGCGCGAGCCGGGTCTATCTCGGCGTCCACTGGCCCACGGACGTGCTCGCCGGCTGGGCTTTGGGCGCGGCGTGGGCGGCGCTCTGGTGGCTTGCGGCCTGGCGTTTCCTGCGGGACAAGCAGGAAACATAAGAGGATATGAAAGAGACAGATGCGAATATTGTGCACCAATGACGACGGCATTTACGCGCGGGGGCTCGAAGCGCTCGTCAAGATTGCGCGGGAGCTTTCCGACGATGTCTGGGTGGTCGCGCCGCAGGAGGAGCAGTCGGGCGCCGCGCGCGCGCTGACGCTCGCCCATCCGATCCGCATGCGCCAGTATGACGATCGCCGCTTCGCCGTCACCGGCACGCCGAGCGACGCCGTTCTGATGGGGATCAACAAGATTCTCGGCGGCGAAAAGCCGGACCTCATTCTTTCCGGCGTCAATAACGGCCAGAACCTCGCCGAGGACGTCACCGTTTCCGGCACCATCGCCGGCGCGTTTCAGGGCATGTCCATGGGCGTGCCGTCCGTGGCGCTTTCCTTGTCCCGTCTCTCGCGCGATCAGGCGAAATGGGAGACGGCGGAAGCCCATGGCGCGAGGATCGTTCGGATGCTGCTCGAGGCGCGCTGGCCGCAGAATGTCGTCATGAACGTCAATTTTCCCGACCGCGCGCCGGACGATGTGGCCGGGATCGAGGCGACGGTTCAGGGCCATCGCGACGCCGTGCAGCTTTTCGCCGAGGAGCGCAAGGACCTCCGGGGCGGGACCTATTACTGGTACGGCTATACGGGCGAACTCTCCAACCCGCCTGCAGGAACCGACCTCAGAGCCATTTATGAGGGCCGCATCTCGATCACGCCGCTGCACCTGTCGCTGACGGATTTCGAGGCGCGCAAGGCGCTTGCAGCCGTGATTGACGCGAAAGGCCTGAAAGGCTGATAAATCCTTAACGAAACGGCCTCATATTAACCCTTCATTAACCAAAGAAGACAAACGTCGGCTCGAATCGGCGGACAAGTTTCGCGGGCGTTTTTCCGCATGTTTCTTGGCGAGGAGGGGCGATGAACACCGTTCGTGCAGTGTTGTTAATGGGCTCGTTTTTGGCGGCGGCCGCCTGCGGCTCACACAATCATGCGCCGGTGGTCTATGGCTCCGATCCATCGCGCCAGACCCGCGTTTATCACTCGCCGAGCGAGATCAAGCGCGAGCGCCAGACGGCGCAGGCCGCGCAAGCGCCGGTCTACCGCCAGCCGGAGTTTAAAGCCGTTCCTGCGGGCTCCATCGAGCCGGTGCAGTTGCAGCCGGTTTCCGCAATCTATCTCAACGAGCCGGAGCGCGCGCAACGCCAGACGACCCGCGTCGCCGCCGCGACGCCGCCGACGCATTTGCATAAGGCCAAAGGTTACATTGAGGTTCAACGCGGCGACACGGTCTACGCCATCGCGCGTAAGTTCAATGTCTCGCCGGCGGCGGTGATCGACGAGAACGATCTAAAAAAGCCATACACTCTGACAGTCGGGCAGGTATTGAAGCTGCCGAGCGGCGCCGCAGCCCTGGTCGCCGATGCGCCGTCGAGTTCAACGACCCTGGCGCAGCCTTCGCCGACGCAGCGCGTTGTCGCGAAGGATCAGCTCTATCAAGTGCGGTCGGGCGACACGCTCTATGGGATTTCACGCAAGACCGGCGTGCCGGTGACGACCATCGCGTCGGCCAACAATCTGCGCGCGCCTTATGCGCTTGACGTCGGCCAGCAGGTCCTCATCCCGCAGGCGCCGGTAGCCTCGGGCCGCGTCGCGTCCGCTGCGCCTCAGCCTGCGCCGAAAACCGAAACCGCGCCCGCCGACGTCGCGGAAATCGCGCGCAATGCGTCTTACACGCCGCCCCCCGCCGCCGCTTCCAAGTCGATGTTCTCATGGCCGGTGCATGGGCGGATTATTTCCGAATATGGCGCGGGCAATCTCGGCCGCCGCAATGACGGCGTGAATATTGCGGCGCCGGCCGGCACCGCCGTTCGCGCCGCCGCCGATGGACAGGTGGTTTATCGCGGATCAGAGCTCGAAGGCTTCGGCAATCTGTTGCTCGTCAAGCATGGCGACGGCTTCGTCACCGCCTACGCTCATAATGACGCCATGCTCGTCAAGAAAGGCGATCAGGTCAGGCAAGGCCAGGTCATCGCCAAAGTCGGACAGACCGGCGCCGTGACGACGCCGCAGCTGCATTTCGAAATCCGTCAGGAAAGCCAGGCCGTCAATCCGGTTGCGCTTCTTGGCGAACCTTAATAGGGGCGGGCCTATAAAGCGCCTTTAAAAAAGCGGGGACTTTCAGCAAGAGTTGCGTATTCAGTATAAAGAAGAAAAATGTTGCGTATTAAATTGGCGGGCCTTCGGTCCGCCTTTTTCTTTTTAACCGAAATTGACTTATCCGAATTTTCCGGGCCTTGAGGCGATCAGCCGCCGGGCGAGAAACTCCGGATTGGCCGGCAACAGCCCTTCCGAAATGAACGCCGTTTCGGAAAAATGCGCGAGGCCAAGACCGGCTTCAAAAGCGGCGCGCAATCCTGCGCCGACGCGTTTCGTCGCGTCGAACTTCGTCAGGATGCAGCGCCGGACGCCGATCTCCCTGAACGCCATCGCCCAGTCCACATATTCATCCGCATCGCCGCTGGCCGGAAGAACGAGGACGGGCTCCGCATCCGCCGCCTCGCGATAGGAGCGCAGGGCCGCGACATCGCCCGCGTCATAGGGGCTGACGCCCGGCGTGTCGAAAATGACCGCCCCCTGGGGCCGGTGGCTGCGCAGGATCTGCGCCACGTCGAGGGGGCTCTCGGCGATGAAATATTCGGCGCCCAGCGCCTCGCCATAGGCCTTGATCTGGTCGATGGCGCCGGCCCGGCCCACATCGGCGGTGATCATCATGGCGTGGGCGCCGCTTGCCTGCGCTGAGGCGGCGAGCTTGGCCCCGCTCGATGTCTTGCCAGCGCCGGTTGGGCCCACCAGCATCACGGGCGCGGTCGGCGCGAAATGCAGCGGCGCGAAGGAGAAGGTCTCGCGGAAGCCGGTCTCAAGCCGGTAGAGATCCTCGTCGATGGGCGATTTGCGTGCGCCTTCGATGAGGGCGGAGAGAAGGGCTTCGCCGATGCCGTGGGGCGCCAGGATCTCCGCCATGGACCGGACCGTCCGGTCGGACATGTCGAGGCTGCGGCCGCTTTTCCCGCCGGTGAGCTTTGAGGAGAGTTTCGAAAGCGCGTCGGCGGAGAATTTGCTCTCGATATTCTCATTGAGCCGCGCGCCCGCGCCCATCTTGAACGGGCCTTCGTCCACCGCCTCGCGCGCCGCGCCGGCGAATTGCGCTTTCGGGGCGGGCTCCGGAGCCGAAGGAGAGGGCTTGTCCGACGCCGTCACTTCCACATCGCCGCTCGGGAGATTGCGCACGGAAACGATCACCGCCCTGTCGCCAAGCGCGCGCTGCGCCTTCGCCTTGGCCGCATCGAGGTCAGAGGCGATGAATTTCATCATGAGCGTTTTTTACCGGCTACTGGCGGGCTTTGGCGGGCCCGGACTGGGACGGCGGAAGAATAACCTGAAGGCGCCGCCGGTTCCAAGGGCGCGCGGCTGAAAACGGCGCCTCAAGAGGCGGTAAAGAAAAACCCGCCGGGCTGAGCCCGGCGGGTGTCGAAAACCGAAAGTCGAGGAGGGATTACCGGTATTGCTGGACGCGTGTGGCGCGAAGCCCCGGCAGGCCGAACTGATCGATCGCCTTCTGCCAGGACAGAAATTCTTCAACAGTCAGCGTGTAGCGGTTGCACGCTTCTTCAAGCGTCAACAGACCGCCGCGCACGGCGGCCACGACTTCAGCCTTGCGGCGAATGACCCAGCGCTTCGTCGTGGGCGGCGGGAGGTCCTGCAGGGTGAGCGGCGTGCCGTCAGGACCGATGACATAGGCATCGGGTTTTTCAGACGGCGCAGCTTTGTCAGCAACGACAGACATGAGATTTATAACCCCGTAAATACGCAACTTGTGTTCTGACGGAGACTAGGCTTGCGCTGTAAAAAAACGCCTAAGCATCAAGGTAAAAGCTTTTCTAAGTGGTTGATTGTTCGTGAAAAAACAAAGTCACCACTTTCTGAACATTCTACAATTTTAGGATAATTTGCGGGCTTTCCTGGTTTTGATAGGCGCGTCGTCCGCAATTGAGATCGTCGCGCGAAAAACGCAGCGCGCAAATATTTGTTCGCAAGCGCAAAGAAACGCCGGAAAAATCTACGATTGTGCAGCAGGTGAAAACCGCCATGCATGCGGCGGCTGCGGTGCAATTCAACGCCCGCTTGCAAACGGCTTTAGTCGCGTCCCAGAAAAAGACAATCCGCGGGTTAACGGCCAGCCGTCGCGGAACGTGATAAATATCCGGAAAATTTCTTTCGGAAAATGCCCAAAAAGAGTCCTGCGCGGCTGATCGTTACATTTGCAACAATCGCTGCGGGCTTCTTGTTAAGAAGTTGAACTGGGGAGAAGCCGGGCGTGGCGGTTCGGAAGGAGCCGCCGCTCCCCCGATACGCGCGTGCCGCTTGTCAGGCGGATTTTCGCTTTTTGCGGGTAGTTTTCTTCTTTGTAGATTTTCGTCCCGAAGACGTCGCCGCCGTGCCAAGCCCGATTTCCTTGGCGAGCCGGGAACGCGATTTTGCATAGTTCGGCGCGGTCATTGGATAATCAGCAGGCAATCCCCATTTGCGGCGATATTCTTCCGGGGACAGATCGTAGTGTGTCCTGAGATAGCGTTTGAGCATTTTCAGCTTCTTGCCGTCTTCAAGACAGATGATGAAATCGGGCGTTACCGATTTCGCAACTGGCACCGCCGGTTCACGGTTGGCGATAAACGCCGCCCCTTCTTCAGCGAGGCCTGTTACAGCTGCATACACATTATTCAACAATGCCGGCAAATCTTCAGCTTTCACTGAATTATTGCCAACATAGGCGGCGACAATTTCGCCGGCCAATTGGATTGCGTCGTTTGTTTCGACGGAATCCGCCTTCTTACTTGCCATTCTAGTCATCTCCAGTGCGGGCCCTTTCCCCAGACAGCAGCGCTGGTCATTCAGTTGCCGTCCACGGAAGGTCCGCGGGTAATAGACGGCGCAGGCTTTGCGCCGTCAGGGTTCTCCCCGCTGATGGCGGTAGCGCTTCTCGCGCCTTGCTGCAAGATTGTGGAATGGCTTCCATAATTAGACATCGGTAAATATCCAATGTTTTTGCGCCTTTAGACAGGTCATTACCAAGACTAATAACTATTATGCCGCTGCTTATCACTGCGGCGATATACCTAATCCCACGCCGATATCGAATTCGGACGCCGCATTGCGGGCGGCCGCGTGTCCCCTTATATGTCGCCGCTGTTTCACGAGCCTCGTCCGGGGTTCTCACGTTGTCAGGAGCCGCCGCGATGAGCGCCAGTCAATCCTATCGCTTGCCTGAAGGATTCTTTACTGAATCTCTGGCCGACAAGGATAACGAAGTCTTCCGTTTTATTCGAGGAGAGCTTGCACGCCAGCAGGATCAAATCGAACTTATTGCATCAGAGAATATCGTCTCCAAGGCTGTTCTGGAAGCCGCCGGATCGGTTCTCACCAATAAATATGCTGAAGGCTATCCGGGAAAACGCTATTACGGCGGCTGCGAGCAGGTTGACGAGATCGAGGAGATCGCCATCGCCCGGGCGAAACAGCTCTTCAACTGCAATGAAGCGATCGTGCAGCCCCATTCGGGGAGCCAGGCCAACCAATGCGTCTTCATGGGACTCATGAAGCCCGGGGACACGTTTTTGGGCATGGATCTCGCCGCCGGCGGGCATCTTACTCATGGCAGTCCGGCCAACCAGTCCGGCAAATGGTTCAACTGCGTTTCCTATGGCGTCCGGCGCGACAATCAACTGATCGATTTTGAGCAAGTCGAGCGTCTCGCCGACGAGCACAAGCCGAAAATGATTATCGCCGGCGGCAGCGCCTATTCGCGCATCATCGAGTTCAAGCGTTTCCGGGAGATCGCCGACCGGGTGGGCGCCTTATTCATGGTGGACATGGCGCATTTCGCCGGTCTCGTGGCGGCGGGGCTTTATCCCAATCCCCTCGATCACGCCCATGTGGTGACGACGACGACCCACAAGACCCTGCGCGGACCGCGCGGCGGGATGGTGCTGACCAATGACGCCGATATCGCCAAGAAAGCCCGTTCCGGTCTCTTTCCCGGCATTCAGGGCGGTCCGCTCATGCACATTATCGCCGCCAAGGCTGTCGCCTTCGGTGAGGCGCTGCAGCCTGAATTCAAAACCTATGCGCAGGCAGTGATCGACAACGCCCATATGCTGGCGCAAACGCTGGTGGAGGCGGGCTATGCCGTCGTTTCCGGCGGCACCGACACGCATCTCGCGCTGATCGACCTGAGCCCCAAGGGCGTCAAAGGGAACGCGGCCGAGGCGAGTCTTGAGGCGGCGGGGATCACCTGCAACAAGAACGGCATTCCCTACGATCCGGAAAAGTTCACGATCACCTCAGGCATCCGCGTCGGCTCGCCGGCCGGAACGACGCGGGGCTTCGGCGTCGCTGAGTTTAAGAAGGTGGGCGAGTACATGGCCGAAGTGCTGGACGCGCTTGCGAAGGGCGAGGCCGATCCGGCTGTGGAAAAAGCCGTCCGCGGGCGGGTTGAAGCCCTCACGGGGCGGTTTCCCATTTACGGCTGACTCGCGTAGAACCGCCGGACAGATTTGGGAGACGCCCCATGCGATGTCCGTTTTGCGGCAGCGATGACACCCAGGTGAAGGACTCCCGTCCCGCGGAGGACGGGGCCTCGGTGCGCCGGCGCCGGGAATGCTCGGCCTGCGGCGGCCGGTTCACCACATTCGAACGGGTGCAGCTGCGCGAGCTTGTGGTCATCAAGAGCACGGGCAAACGCGCGCCCTTCGACCGCGACAAGCTTATGCGGTCGATCCTGGTCGCGCTTCGCAAGCGCGACTTTGAGCCGGAACGGGTGGAGCAGATGGTCTCCGGCATCGTGCGGCGGCTCGAGGCGACCGGCGAGGGCGAAATCGAATCGAAGCTGATCGGCGAGATGGTGATGGAGGGCCTCGCAAAGCTCGATGACGTCGCTTATGTGCGCTATGCGTCGGTGTACAAAAATTTCCGTGAGGCGAAGGACTTCGGCGAGTTTCTTGGCGGCATGGACGAAGCTGAAGCCGCCGCCCGGCGAGACCAAGAGTGATAGAAAGCAAGACTGACCAGCCAATGGCGACCGGAGAGAAGAATATCAGGGAAGGCGCGCCGTCGCGCTCCGCCGCGCGGCTCGCCGCGGTGCAGGCGCTTTACCAGATGGAGGCGGGCGGTCAGGGCGTCGAAGCGACGATCCGCGAGTTTAAGGATTTTCGTCTCGGCGGCGACATCGAAGGTGAAAAGCTTCACGCCGCCGATGCGGCGTTTTTCGCTGACATTCTGCGCGGCGCCGTTGAGACGCAGTCGAAACTCGATCCCTATCTGCAGCGCCAGCTCGCCGAAGGCTGGCGGCTTTCTCGGCTAGACGCCACCGTGCGGGCGATCCTGCGGGCCGGACTTTACGAGCTGATCCGCCGCCCCGATGTTCCCTATAAGGTCGTTATCAACGAATATCTCGATGTCGCGCGCGCCTTTTTTGAGGGCGATGAGCCGGGCTTCATCAACGCCGTTCTCGATGCGGCGGCGAAGGAAGCGCGCAGCGACGAAGTGAAAGTCTGATCCGACGCCAGATGAGCGAATTCGAGATCATCCGCGAAATTTTCGCTCCCTTGACGACCGAGGCTCCGGGCGCGTTCAATCTTGCTGACGACGCGGCGCTTCTCTCATCTCAGAATCTTGTCGTCACGAAAGACCTGATGGTCGCGGGCGTGCATTTCCTGGCGAAGGACCCGCTCGATCTTGTGGCGCGCAAGCTCATTCGCGTGAATCTGTCCGATCTTGCGGCAAAAGGCGCAAAGCCGCTCGGCTATTTTCTTGGCTGTGTGTGGCCGCAAAATGTAAAGCGCGCCGCCATCGAGCTCTTCGCGCGCGGCCTGGCCGAAGATCAGGAGCATTTCCGCATCGCTCTTTATGGCGGCGACACCACGGTCCATGGGGCCAAGGGCGCGCCGCTCACACTGTCGGCGACGTTTTTCGGCGCGCCGTCGAAACAGGGAATGACGAGACGCTCCGGCGCGGCGCTTGGCGATGATTTATATGTGTCGGGCACAATCGGAGACGCCGGTCTCGGCCTCATGGCGCTCCGGAAAGAATTCAAATTCACGACCGTCGACAAAGCTTCCCTAGCAGGCCGCTATCATCTGCCGGAGCCGCGCCTGGTGCTCGGCACGGCGCTCGCCGGCCTTGCGACGGCGGCGATCGACGTTTCCGACGGGCTGATTGCGGACGCGGCCCATCTGGCGCGCGCATCGGGATTGCGCGCTGAAATCGACGCGGTGGCCGTGCCGCGCTCGCAGGGCGCCGCCTATTGGGTCGCGGCGCAGCAGAACAGATGGAAGGCGCTGGCGGCGCTTGCGGGCTTCGGGGACGATTACGAAATTCTTTTCTCAGCGCCGCCCGCCATGCGCCGCTCCGTCGTCATGGCGGCGAAAGCGTCGCGTACGGAGGTTTCGCGCATCGGCTCTTTGACTCGCGGCGACGGCGTTCTTTTCCTCGATGAAAGCGGCGCGCCGATCCTCGTTCCCGAAACCGGCTACGATCACTTCAAAGAAACGCGCTAAACCTTTTGCTCGCGCGCCGGCTCAGTCCCAGCGACCGGGAACCCAGTACCAGCCTTGGCTGGTATGGACCCAGCGGCCATCCCTCCAGGTTTTATGGCGCGGCGGATTGTGCTCCCAGAAACCGTCGATCCAGACATAGTCGGCGCCGGTCCAGCGCCAATAGCCGTTGATCCAGATAGCCGCTGGCGATGGTCTTGGCGGAATGATGATGCGGCGCGGCGGAGGCGGAGACACCCGAATATAGGAAACGCTCATCCTCACCGGCGCCGGCCCATGACGATAATGAGCGTGATACCAGCAGCCGCTTGTCAGGGCCGCCATGGCGCCGCTGAGAGCAGCGAGCTTCAATAACCGGAGAAATTTCATGCTGGCGCTCCTTTCAACAGGAACTACAGAATGAAGGGCTTAGCCCATGCAGCCTATGACAGAGGTCAATTGAAAGGCGCCGAAAAATCTGGGCCCGGAGCGGTTATTGCCCCGGAACCGGTCCTTCTTCGCCGAGCGAGGCGGGCAGGGCGCCGACGTTTCCGAGAAGCTGCTCCCAGAAATTGAGTTCGCGGCCACGCGTCGGGGTTTCGCGCTGGACAAGGCGAATATCTTCTCCGTCGGCGAGATCGAATTCCTTGAATTCCTCCACCGTGCCGTCATCGGCGAAATGGATGGCGATCACCTGACGCGTCTTGGTCTTCGGTTTGAAAAAGGCCCGAGTCTGATCCGTCGAGTGGAGATAATACCAGGCGTCGCGGTCGAAGACGCCGATCATCGACGGCTCGCCATATTTCGCGAGGATCGAATCCTTGGTGTCGAAGCCGGGCTCCGCGGTCAATTCCTTCTGGTCGGCCTCAAGGACATAGCCGTGGCTCGAACGCACGGAGACGCAGGCCTGAAGCATGAGAAGGCCAAGGGCAAGAAGGAAAAATCGGGTCATCGGGGTCTCTTTTACGCTGCTGTGGCGCGGGTGCTCGCCGCGCCGGGACTTGATCCCGGCGGCCGGCGGGAATACCTCGCCTGCCGGCAGCCTTTGTCTACCAGTGATTTCAAATTGCCGCAAATCCCAGATAATGCCGCGCGGCGCGAAGGAAAACCCTTGATGTTCAAAACCTTGTTCAGGAAGGACCCGGCGCTGGAGGCCGGCCGCGCGCTTTATGCGGCGGCGGTGGAGCAGGCGCGGACCCCCGCCCTCTATGACAGGCTCGGCGCGCCGGACACGGTCGAGGGCCGGTTCGAAATGGTGGCGCTGCATGTCTGGCTCGTTATGCGCCGCCTGAAAGGCGACGAAGGCGCGAAGAAAGTGAGCCAATGCCTCTTCGACGCCATGTTCCAGAACATGGACGACAGTCTGCGCGAGCTTGGCGTCGGCGACCTTCAGGTCGGCAAGAAAATCCGCAAGCTCGCGGAGAATTTCTACGGCCGCATCGGCGCCTATGAAGCAGCCATGAAAGACGATGCGCCTGAGGGCGCGCTTGCAGAAGCGCTTTCCCGCAATATTTGCGAAAAGCAGATGGCGGAAACGGCGCCGCAATTCGCCGACTATGTGCGCCGCGCCGATGCGCATCTTCAAAACCAGCCGGCGGCGCGGATCGTAGGCGGCATCGTCGTGTTCCCGCCAGTCGAATAGGGAGCAAGCTCATGAACGACCCTGCTAACCCTGCGCCGGAATTCAGCTACGAAATTGACATTGACGACGTCGGTCGCGCCGGCAAGATTTTCCGCCTTTCCGCCAATGAGAAGGAGCGCGCGAAAATCGCCGCCCGGCTTGAAACGCCGTCGGTGGAAAAACTCGAAGGCGTAATGAAAGTGATGGCGACAAAAACCACGATCCGCGTCACCGGCGAGATTACGGCCGAGCTCACCCGCGAATGCGTCGCCAGTCTCGAACCCATGCTGGAGACCATCGCCGAAAGCTTTGAGATGGATTTTTCGCGCACTCCACCTGAAACTGAAGAGGAGGAAGATCTCGACGCACCCGAATATTTCGAGGGAACGGCGCTCGATCTCGGCGAATTGCTGGTGCAGCAGCTTTCTCTCGCCATGGACCCGTTTCCGCGCAAGGAAGGGGCGAAAAGTCTCGCCGAAACCTATGCGCCTGAGGAGAAAGTCTCGCCCTTTGCGGGTCTCAAGGGCGTGTTGGGAAAAAGTGATGATAATCAATAGGTTTACCTGGGCTGCGAAGGGGCTATAAGGGCCTCAAAAGGCGCAATGGGCGCCGCGTTGCCATGGGCGGCGGGCGCTCATATCCTGCGCTGCGGAAAATGCGCCGCCGCATCCTTGTAAGGCTTTCGGACTTTGCGCGGCGATGGAGACGGCTGGTTGGACAAGTCAGTGACACAAGCCAGGAAGAAGACTTCTGATCTGGTGCTGGCCGTGGACGCCATGGGCGGCGACGCCGGCCCGCAGGCTGTTGTCGATGGTGTCGCTTATGCGGTGAAGCGCGGCCTCAAGGCCGACGTCATTTTCTTTGGCGACAAAGCCCAGCTCGAACCGCTGGTTTCAGCACACTCGAACCTCTCCGGCGCCCAAATTCGTCATGCCGACAGTGTTGTCGCCATGACCGACAAGCCCATGCATGTGCTGCGCCGCGGGCGCGATACCTCCATGTGGCTGGCGATGACCGCTGTGGGGGAGGGCGAGGCGCAAGCCGTCGTCTCAGGCGGCAATACCGGCGCCCTGATGGCGGTCGCGCGCAAACAGCTTGGCATGATCGAAGGCGTCGAACGTCCCGCCGTGACGGCGTTGTGGCCGACGCCGAAGGGGCGCTGCGTCGTTCTCGATGTCGGCGCCAACGTGGAGGCTGACGAGGATCAGCTTGTCCAGTTCGCCATCATGGGCGAGGCATTCTTCCGTGCCCTGATGAAAGTGGAAAAGCCCACGGTCGGGCTTCTCAATGTCGGCGCGGAGGATCTCAAAGGCCATGAACTGATCCGCACGGCGGCGCGCGTGTTGCGCGAGGCCGATCCCGACATGGCGTTCAAAGGCTTTGTTGAGGGCAATGACATTTCCAAAGGCACGGTCGATGTGGTCGTTACCGACGGCTTCACGGGCAATGTCGCGCTGAAATCGGCGGAAGGCGCTGCGCGCCTACTCGGCCAGTGGATGAAAGAGACCCTCACTGGCACGCTCAACGCGAAAATCGGCGCCCTCATGATGGCGCCGGGCCTCAGGAAGCTTAAAGAACGGATAGATCCTTCCTCGAACAATGGCGGCGTCTTTCTCGGCGTCAACGGCATTGTCGTGAAAAGCCATGGCGGCGCCGATGCGCGCGGGGTCGCCAGCGCGGTCAATATGGCCGCAAGCCTCGCCAAGCGTCCTTTCCAGGACGAAGTGGCGTCCACAGTAAAAACAGTGATGAACCGGCGGCAGCGTCTTGCCGAGGCATCGCCCGACAGTACGATCAAAGCGGCGGCGGTATGAGTTTGAAAGCAGTGCTGCGCGGATGCGGCGCTTTTTTGCCTGAACAAGTCCTGACAAACGAAGATCTCTCAAAGCGCGTCGATACGAGCGATGAGTGGATTCGCGAACGCACCGGCATACGCGAGCGTCACATCGCCTCGGAAGGCGAGATGACCTCCGATCTTGCGGTGGAAGCGGCGAAGGCGGCGCTCGCGAATGCGGGACTGACGCCGTCGGACATCGACTTGATTGTCGTCGCAACAACGACGCCGGACCTCACTTTTCCATCGACCGCCGCCATCGTGCAGGCGAAACTCGGCGCGGGCGAGGGGGCGGCCTTCGACATTCAGGCGGTCTGCACCGGCTTCATCTATGCGCTCTCCACAGCAGAGAAGTTTCTCACCTCCGGCCAGCACAAGCGCGCCCTCGTGATCGGCGCCGAAACTTTCTCGCGCATTCTCGACTGGGAGGATCGCGCGACCTGCGTCCTTTTCGGCGACGGCGCCGGCGCCTTCGTCCTCGAAGCTCAGCCTGCGGAGGAAGCTGGCGAGCGCGGCGTCATGGCGAGTTATCTCAGATGCGACGGGCGCATGGTGGACCTTCTCTATGTGGATGGCGGCGTGTCCTCCACCGGGACGGTCGGCCATGTGCGTATGCAGGGCAACAAGGTCTTCCGCGAGGCGGTGACGCGCATTTCCGACGCCATGGTGAAAGTCTGCGCAGAGGCCGATGTGCCGGTCACCGACATCGACTGGTTCGTGCCCCATCAGGCGAACGAACGGATCATCCAGGGCGTCGTCAAAAAGCTCGACCTCAGGCCCGATCAGGTCATCTCCACCATCTCCGGGCAGGGCAATACCTCGGCCGCCTCGATCCCGCTCGCCTATTGCGCGGGCGTCGCCGACGGGCGGATCAAGACCGGCGATCTCGTTCTCTTCGAGGCCATGGGCGGCGGGCTCACCTGGGGCGCCGCGCTGATGCGCGCCTGAAACGCGTTTCGTGCTTCTGGCAAGGCTCTCCTAAAAAACAGGCAATATATTTCAAAGACTTATTGACCGAAGAGGGGTCCAGCCGTTAACCTTGGAAGCTTCTGGGGACTGACGCGGGTAGGCAAGCATGGCCGGAAAAACCATCACCAGAGCGGATCTGACCGATGCGGTCTATCGCTCTCTCGGCATTTCGCGGAATGAATCCTCCGCCTTTGTCGAGCGTATTCTCGATGAAGTCGCGCAAACGCTCGAACAGGGCGAAACTGTCAAGATTTCATCCTTCGGCACCTTTTCGGTGCGCGACAAGAAGCTCAGAATGGGCCGCAATCCCAAGACCGGCGAAGAAGTGCCGATCGAGCCGCGGAGGGTCATCACCTTTCGCGCGTCCCACGTTCTGAAAGATCAGATCAACAACACTCATCGGCAGTCCAAAGCCGCCGAATAGGCCGAAAAAAGCACTGAGCTGACGAAGGCGCTCTCCCTGTGGCGAAATCTGCCGAAGCGTTCCGCACGATCTCTGAAGCCGCCGAGGAGCTGGACGTTCCCCAGCATGTGCTGCGCCATTGGGAGGAAGTGTTCGGGCAAGTGCGCCCCATGCGCCGGGCCGGCGGGCGGCGCTATTACCGTCCCCTCGACCTCGATCTCCTGCGCGGCATTCGCGTCCTGCTTTACGAACAGCGCTACACGACCAAGGGCGTCCAGAAGATTTTCAAGGATGAAGGCGTCAAATACGTCTCCGAACTTGGCCGCCGCGCCGCCGCCGGGGAGCCGACGGACATCCGTCCGGTGCTGGAGGACGATGACGACCCGCCGGCGCAGCCCCAGACTCTGGAGCTTGGGGCGACCGAGGCGCAGAAGGCTGCGTGTCTGCCGCCGGAACTGCGCCGGTCCCTGACGTCGCTGCTTGCGCGCCTCGAAACCGTGCAGGACGCCCTCGATCAGGCGTCCCTGGCGCTCGAGGCGATCGAGACCGAGCAGGATTAGCGAAAGCCTGTCACTGTCATCCCGGCCGTAACCCGGACCTGTTCCGGGATGACAGGCGAAACGTAAGAGGAATTTCAGGAGGCTCTGATTGTGGCTGGAATTATCCGATTTTCGCCATTGCCCGGAGGAAGCGCGGCGCCTATAAGACCCGCTCGCGCCGGGCGGAGACCTGCTTCCGGCGTCAGGGTCGGAGCGTAGCGCAGCCTGGTAGCGCACTTGACTGGGGGTCAAGGGGTCGTGGGTTCAAATCCCGCCGCTCCGACCATTTCAAGCCGGATGTCCAGAAAACCGAGGGGCAATTTCATCGTGCCACTCCTTGATCCGGTCGTAGTCGGGATCAGTGAGGAATTCCCTGGACGGTTCAAGCTCGCACTTCTGAATAATCGCATAGGCGAGCAGTTTGATGAATTCATCCACCTCGAAATAAGCTGTGTGAATTAGCTCGTTCCAGGTGACGGTCTCTGTGATTTGCCGAAGGAGTTCGTCATTGGTGAGACCAAGCTGGGCGAAGCCCAGAAGCTGCCGGCCCTTTGCTACTAGATCGGCGGCGTGGCGATTGGCGAATTCATGAACGGCAGCACTCGGCGCATGTGGCAGTGTTCTCCATTCCGTTGAAAACTCCGCCGGCGCCAGCGAGACTGACGGTTTTTCAAGCAACGGCAAATCGATCCCAAACGCCGATTTTCGGGCGAAGCTTGAAATGATGTTGTCTGACGTATTCGCGATCCATCGGGAAACGATCTTGGTAAAGGGCGTTAGCAATGCGGCAAGCGTGAACGTCGTTCCGACATAGTTTAAAACGCCAATGACAACCGACTCTGTCGAGGGTTCAGCGCCATATACAAGACCCAGAACAGATTGAAATACATCCAGAATGAATCTGAAAATCATCATGTCGCCGTCTTGCATCGGCGTATAATTTGCAGGATGGACGCGAAGATAGTAATGGACGCAAACATAAAGTATTGTCGTTATGACCAAGGCTATGCTAGTGGCGAGTGGCCGCGCGCCCAACCCTGGGGGAGTTATCTTGACGGTCGCGCCTTCGGACATTCGAAGGGCGTTGACCGCTTCGTCGGCGCTGTCCGTTAAAGAAACCCAGTTCTCCTCGAAATATCGTGGAAACAAGGCTCGGCGCTTTCCGGAAAGCGATGTTGTGGAGAGCCGGAAAAGCCATCCTTGCAAAGAAATGGCGGCGCCGAAAAATATGACGACAACAATACCAAGGGCGGTGATGGCGCCTGTCATTGCCCAGCGCATGGCTCTCACGAGCATTTCGGTTATTCCCTGATCAATTGCGCTTGCTGGAAGGTCTCCAGCAGTGATCCAGGTAAGGGACAAAATGAATAAGAACGGAGCCAGTACGGTTAGAAAGATTGCCCAGAACAAAAAGATGAATGTTGGGATTATGAAGCGGTTTATCGCCACCGTCATAAGGCGTATGGCGCCAAGGTGTGGGTAATTGATCAATGGTGCGCCTACGGTCGCCCAAAACCTCAGCGCATTTCGTTTTGCGGCGAATGTTTCTTCATCAAGCGCAAAAAAGTATCCGGTAGTCGTCAAAAATTGTCCGACGCGAGATTTCGCAGTCTGGAGTAGGGTCGCAAGCCTTAGCATTTCGACAGCAACAGACCCGCCATGACTATGCCCAATAATGCCATATGTTTCGTCGGCCTTTTCCAATTTTCGAGTCATCTTGAGGAGCGCGCGACTGGCCTTGCGCCGCTCGTTTTCACTGTTGGCGCCGGACCAGTGAAACGGGATAAATTCGAGTTTCTGCTTGATGAGAGCTTGCAAGCGTGTCTGGAATGCGCTTCCCAATTGCCACCATTGCTCGCCGGAGTCGCTTTCGTCTCCAGCATTGGTGCCGTGTATTGTGATAATCTTGGTCACTGCCCCGCCCCCCGCGATTACATGAAGAGTGCCCTGAGGTTCTGGTGAGGTCAATCCGTGTGCGTTGCGCTTCCAGTCGCCAGTGGTTGCGGTATTGCAACGCTCGCCGAATGGGCCGCCGCCGCCTTTGATTGTAGGATCGCCGCGTGATTTGACGCCGCAGAATGCGGGGCGGCGCTGTTGCGTTCCAGAGAATAATCCCGCGTGACAAGAGGAAATGCCCATGATTGGAAAAACCATTGCGGCTTGCATTTTTGCAAGCTCAGTTTTCGTAGGCGCCGCTTATGCGGGCGAAGTGGCGGAATTCTGCGGCGCTGTCATCGATGAAATGGGACTGGAAGATCCCGACGGCGGCTGCACCTGTTTTGAAGACTCGCTGTCGGCGGAGGATCAGGCGCTTTATCTCAGCCTCGAAAGCGAGGATGACTGGAACGCCCGAGCGAGCGACGACATGAAGAGCGCCATGGCCGCCTGTTTCCCAGCGCCGTAAGAGACGCATACGGAGGATCTGATGAGCCAGCAGTCTGTTTCTGTGGACGGCGCCGGCCGCGACCTGCCGCCCGGTCTTATGGTCGATTACGATTTCATGCGGCCGGGTCCGCCGGGCTCCGATCCGCTGATCGAAATTAGCCGGCTCATCGGCAATCCGCCGGTCGTGTGGACGCCGCGCTATGGCGGCCACTGGGTGGTGACGGACGGGCGCATCATTCCTGAAGTGCTCGCAGACTACGAACGCTTTTCTTCTCGCGAGGTTTTTATCGGCATGCCGCCGGGCCGCCCCCGCGCCGTGCCGCTCGAATACGATCCGCCGGAGCACACGGGGTTCCGCAAGCTGCTTCAGCCCGCCTTCACGCCGCAGGCGATCAAGCGCTGGGCGGAGGAAGCGCGCGTCCTCGCCATCGAACTGACCGATGAGATCGCGCCGAAAGGAGCTTGCGAGTTTGTGGCGGATTTCGCCAAGCATGTGCCGATGATTATCATCCTGCGCATGCTCGATCTGCCGCTGGAGCACCGGGAGAAGCTGATTTATTGGGTCAGCACCGGCATTCGCTCCGTGGATCAGGAAGGGCGCGCCAGCGTTCGCGACAAGCTGAACGCTTATATCGAGGATCTCGTTGACCGCCGCACCGCAAATCCCGGCGATGACGTCCTCAGCAAGGCGATCCACACAGAAATGGACAACGGGCGCAAGGTGACGCGCGATCTCGCCATCGGTCTTGCGAGTTCGCTGATCGGCGGCGGGCTCGATACGGTCGCGACCACGATGACGTGGATTGCGTGGTATCTGGCGCAAAACCCGGCGCAGCGAAAAACCCTGGTCGACGAGCCTCAACGCATTCCGCTCGCCACCGCCGAGTTTCTACGGCGCTTCGGCGTCTCCAATATCGGGCGCATCGTCGTGAAGGACATGGAGTTTTACGGAGCGCCGTTAAAGGCCGGCGATGCGATCCTGATGCCCTCGGCGGTGCGCGGGCTCGACGAGCGGGTGTTCGACGATCCGCTTACGGTTAATTTTGATCGCCGCAACGCCCATGACCATACGACCTTGAGCCACGGGCCGCATCGCTGCATCGGGATTGTCCTCGCGCAACAGGAATTGCGTATTTTTCTCGAGGAATGGCTGGCGCGCATTCCAGAATTTGAACTGGATGAGAACGACCCGCCCGTCATGGCCCCGGGCATTGTTCCGAGCATTGACCGGCTTTCCCTGAAATGGCGTGCCTGATATCGCTGCCTGGTCTGCGCCATCCCTTCATGGTTACCGTACCGGTAATCATGAACCCCTTGAAAACGGAACTTCCGTTTAAGAATTCGGTGGGAAGTCTTTGCCATTGATTTATTCAGCGCTGGCTAGTTTGAGGTTGGGGCCTGGAAATGGTCACGCATCCTTTGGGGATTATCATTGGCGGAGTTTCCTGCCTGAGCGCCGCTGCTGCGGTCACAGCGATGGCGGTGTCCGCAGGCGATTCGGAGGCGACCGCGGCTGAGATCGCGGAGGCCGAGGATGAGCCGGAAACCCGCCAGGCACAGCTCGAGAGATGGCGGCTCAATTGCGCCACTGGCGACGGGGAGGCGTGCTTCGTTCTCGGCGACGCGTATGAATCGCGCAAGGATCTGTGGGGCCAGCCGATCAAAGGCGATGGCCTGCATCGCCATGACGGACAGGCGCTGCGTTATTACCGGCTTTCCTGCGACAACGGTTATGGCAGCGGATGTCTTCACCTTGCGCGCATGAGCGGGGCCGGGCGGGGCGCGCCGAGAGACGGTGAAGAAGCCGCGCGCGCCTATCGCAAGGCTTGTGCGCTCAATGTGAAAAGCGCGTGTGACGAAATCGGCGTCACGCTGGCGCCGTCGCCTACACTTCGACCCTGATGCGCCGATAGCGTTTGCCGCCCGGCGACCCGACGGCATAGTGATCGAGCCGATATAGGCTTGCGACGTCGCATTGCGGTCTGGCTTTGACGACGAACTGCGCGGCGTCCTTATCGCTGCGCGCCGGAAACTGGTGTGAAAACCCGCCGGCGAAGCCTTTTGCAAGCCCCGCCGCATCAAGACTCGCTTCACCGGTCCCATCGGCGCAGCGTGCATACATCACTTCATATTTCGCCGCCATGCCGACAAGCGCCTGCGCTTCGAGCAGCGGATCGCGGCGCAATTCCTCCGGTTTCATCATGGAGGCGACGCCGGCGAGGGCGAGGATCGCCGGGATCGCCGCATAAGGCGGCATCTCGATTTCATGCGCCATGACGCATCCATCCCCGTTTGTTCATGCGTTGCCGCCTGAATCTAGAAATCGGCTGTTGAGGGAGATTTAAGGGAATATGTCGGATTGCGTTTAACCATGCGCGCGAGGTTTCAATCGCGTGAAACGCCGCACATCCATAAGGCGATGGAGATGGGCGCAAACATATCCTTAAAGGCGAAAAACCATCATTTTTTGAGGTTTGGTGCAAAGTTATCCACCACCTGCGGCGCGGCTTTAGACTGCTGGCGTTGAGGTGAAAACGCGCCGGGGCGGGATTCCCGGTTGCGCGTTCGCTGCGCGTTGAAAAGCGATTGGATGACGATGCAAAACCGCAGGAGCAGAAAAAGCCAAATGGCGCCAGACTCGCCTGCGAGCGAGGCAACAAGCGGTCCGAAAGGGCGCAAGCGCGTTCCGGCGTCAAACCGCCGGCCGCGCCCGTTCGATGATCTTGCGCGCATCGATGTTCGGCGCCAGAGCGCCATAGGCGTAAGAGCGCTGGTCAGGATCGAGGCGCGCGGCGCAAAAGCCGTCGAAGACGAAATCCGGCGCCGTCTGCCTAAGCGCAACGGCGCAAAGCGCGAGCGCCATCTCTTCGGCGAAGCGCCGCGCCGTCGCCTCGCTGAGCGCGCCTGGCTCGAACCACCGGTCGAGGCTCGCAAGATGGCGGTCCAGATGGGTGTTGGCGCCCTTCGCGGAGAGGAGTTCCGCGCGCACCGCTTCAAGACTGTCGGGCTCGCGGCCGAGGGCGCGCAAAATATCGAGGGCGATGACATTGCCCGAGCCTTCCCAGATGGCGTTCAAAGGCGACTGACGGAAAAGGCGCGGCATGGGCCCTTCCTCGACGAAGCCGGCGCCGCCGTGACATTCGAGCGCCTCGTAAACGGCGCCGGGCTGGCGTTTGCATACCCAGTATTTTGCAACCGGCGTCGCGAGCCGCATGAAGGCCGCTTCACGCTCGTCCTCCATATTGTCGAAACTCTGGGCAATACGGAGCGCCAGCGCCGCCGCCGCTTCGCTTTCAAGGGCGAGATCCGCGAGCACCATGGCCATCGCCGGCTGGTCGATGAGTTTTTTCTGAAACGCCGAACGGTGCGCCGTGTGCCACAAGGCTTGCGCGAGCGCGGCGCGCATGCCGCCGGCGGAACCGGCGATGCAGTCGAGGCGCGTGTGCTGCACCATGTCGATAATGGTGCGGACGCCGCGGCCTTCTTCGCCGACTTTCACCGCGTATGCGCCATGATATTCGATTTCCGAAGAGGCATTGGAGCGATCGCCGAGCTTGTCTTTCAAACGCATGATATGAAAAGCGTTGCGCGTTCCGTCCGGGCGCCAGCGCGGCACGAGAAAACAGGTGATCCCCGCATCGGTGCGCGCCAGCGTCAGAAACGCGTCGCACATGGGCGCCGAACAGAACCATTTGTGACCGACAAGTTCGTATTCGTTGCCGCCGATATGCGTCGCGGTTGTCGTGTTGGCGCGAATATCGGAGCCGCCCTGTTTCTCGGTCATGGCCATGCCGATGGTGGCGGCTTTCTTTTCGGAGGCGGGGATGAAACGCTTGTCATATTGGCCGGCGGTGATGCGTGGGACCCATTCCTTTGCAACGTCAGGCTCATGACGCAGCGCCGGAACCGCGGCATAAGTCATGGTCATGGGACAGCCGACGCCGGGCTCGCCGCCCGCCTGCATATAGACCATGGCGGCGTGGGCCACATGGCCGCCTTCCTCCGCCGTCCAGGCGACAGAGGCGTAGCCGGAAGAAAGCCCCAGATCCATCAGCGCGTGATAGGCGGGATGAAACTCCACTTCGTCGAGGCGATGGCCGTAACGGTCGAAGCTGATGAGTTTGGGCGGGTTCTGATGCGCCAGCCGCGCATTCTCGATCATCTCCGCCGAGCCGAGCAATGCGCCGTAGACGGACAATTTCTTTAGATGAGATTTTCCGCCGCGCTGTTCCGCCGTTTGTTTCAGCGCGATGTCGCTGTCGAAGAAATTCACATCCTCGAAAGGCGGCGGCTGGTTCGCAACCTCGTGTGTCTGAAGTTCTGACTGGGGGCGGTAGTGGGACATGGAGCGTTTCCCTTTAGGGTTTCGCCTATTGTGCGCCGCTGCGGCGCCCGCCGCAATGTCTGCGCGCAGCGCTCAGGTGGGGAAGAGCAGGCGGTCGAGCTCCTCAACCGCCGGCCCCACATCGCCGATGGGAACTTTGATCGTCGTCATGCCCATGGCGCGGGCGGGCTTCAGATTGACGCCGAGATCATCGAGAAAAATGCAGACCTCCGGTTCAACGCAAAGGGCCTCGCACATCATTTCGTATATGCGCGGCTCCGGCTTTCGGACGCCCGCTTTGGACGATTCAATAATATGATCGAAATTGGCGTGAATCTGCTCCACCACGTCGCGGCTTTCGCCCGGCGCCAGCATGCCTTTGGAATCGATCTTCGGCAGGTTGTTGGTGATGCAGCCGGTTTTGTAACCCGCCGCTTTCACACGGGCGAGAGCGGCGATCATCTCATGATTGAAATGCAGCTTCAGAAGATCGATGAGCGTCGCGCCTCGAATTTCAAAGCCGGCTGTCTTCGTTTCCTCGGCGAAGGCCTCGTCGAAGTCCTCAAGCGACATTTGCGCCCGCTCGAACCGCGCCCAGGCGTTGTCATGGATGTTGGTTTTGATGACGTCGCCGATGAATTTTTCAGGCAGCCCGTGCTTGCGCTCGAACTCGGCGAAATTCTGCACAGGCGACGTTGTGAACACGCCGCCGAAATCGAAAATGACGGCCTCGAAAGCCATTCAGGACTTGCTCTCGATATGCTGCGCCCAAGGGAGCGCTTCATCGGCGAAAACTTCGCTCTGCGGCGCATAGTTTTCCGGATTTTGCATCACGCCGATGAGGAAGTGCGTCTCGCCGGCCCATTTTTCGCCGGCATAGGTGAGGGGGGTGCCGCATTTGGCGCAGAACCCGCGTTTGACGCCGTTGGAGCTCGCGTAATAGGAGGGCTTTTCCGTGACCCATCGGACTTGATCGTCGTTGAAGCCGACCCAGGTGGAAACGGCCCCTCCCGTCGCCTTGCGGCAGGCCGCGCAATGACAGTTGGCGACGAATTTCGGCGCGCCGGTCATTTCGGCGCACGCGTCGCCGCACTGGCAGGAGGCGTGATGGTTTTCCGCCTTCATCTAAAGACCGAGCTCGGATGCGTATTTGGCGCTGATCTCCTGCATCTTTACGCAGGCTGGGCGCGCCGTCATGCGATCGATATAGTCTGCGATTTTGCCCTTCTTTTCGATGGCGCCGAACATGGTTGCGAAATTCAAGAGCGATCCCATCACAATATCGGCGGCGCTTACCTTGTCCCCAAGAATGTAAGGGCCGGCGGAAAGCGCGACATCGATGGACTTCAGAACGTCCGCTTCCGTGCCGTAACCGGCGGCCATGGGGTTTTCGCGTTTCACGCCGCCAAGCTTGTCGAGCATCATCGGTTCGATGCAGGAGGGCGCGTAAAACATCCAGCGAAAATACGCGCCGCGTTTCGGATCGTTCAGCGGCGGCGCGAAGCCCTTATCGAAAAACGCGTCAGCGAGATAGGCGCAGATTGCGGCGCTTTCGGTCACGTTCACGCCGTCATGTACAAGCGCCGGCACTTTGCCCATGGGGTTGATCTTCAGGAATTCCGGCTGCTTGTGTTCGCCCGATTTGAGATTGACGACTTTGACGTCGCAGACGCCGCCAAGCTCCTCATTCATCCACATCACCGTGTCGGCGCGGGTGCGCGGGCAGTAATAGAAAACCGGTTTCGCCATGTCTCTCTCCTTTATAACGGCGCGAGCTTAGCGCGGCGCTACGCCGCTTCAAGGTCCATTTTCAGGCTTAACAGTTTCATTACATCGGCCTTAGACAGCGTGCCGAGAATACGGCCGTTTTCAACAACGATCAGCGTATCGGCGCTTCCGTCATGGAGCGCGCGCAGGGCGATGATGGCATCTTCAGAAGGGTCGGTCACCGGCGCATCTTCGGGTTTCGACATGACGTCGCGCACGGTCAGCCGGTCCCAGTCGGCGCGCGGCGCGGCTTTTACATGAGTGGTGTCCACAACGCCGATAAGGGCGCCGTTCTCGGCGACGGGAAACGCCGTTTGCTGACGCTGATAGACATGCCGGTCTACAAGTTCACCGATTGTCATGGAGGGCGAAACGATGTCCGCATCGGCATGCATGAGGTCGCGCACAGTAACGCCGCCCATCAGACGGCGCACCTCCATCTGTTGATAGGAGCCTTGCGCCGCGCCGCGGATGAACATGCCAATCAGCACCCACCACAGTCCCGCGACAAAATTGCCGGAAAGCGCAGCCAGAAGCCCTGCAAACATCAGCGCGAAGCCGAAAAGGCCGCCGAGGCCCGACGCCCAGCGCGTCGCCCACCGCAGATCGCCTTTCACGGCCCAAAGGATCGACCGCAAGACGCGCCCGCCATCCATGGGAAAGGCCGGGATAAGATTAAAAATGGCAAGAATGAAATTGAGACGGCCGAGATAGTCGGCGAGCGCGATGATCGGCGTCGGCTCCGCGCCGCCAAGCGAGGCGAGCCATAGAAAGAGCACGCCGAGGACGATGCTGATCGCCGGGCCGGCGATGGCGGTGAAGAATTCGGCTTTGGCGGTTTCGGGTTCATGCTCCATCTCGGCGACCCCGCCGAACATGAAGAGGGTGATGCCGGTCATGCCGGCGCCGAATACCCGCGCGATCAGCGAATGCGATAACTCGTGAATGACGATGGAAAAGAAGACGCCGATGACGCCGGCGATCGCGAGCCACCAATAGGTTGAGGCTGGCCAGCCTTCATAGAGATTGGGGAAAAACCCAAGGGCAAGGGAAGTTGCGATGAGAAGCGCAAGGAACGTCCAGCTTATGTCGACGCGCACATCGAAGCCGAGAATGCGAAAAAGTTTGAGCGAACGGCCGAACATCGTTCTTTCTCCTTTTGCTTTTCCCGCGGCGACGATAGCTGCCCGCGTCCGGAGCGGCCAGCCGGGTCAGCCGTTTCGGGCGCGGCGCGCCTCGTAAAGCGATATCGCCGCGGCGTTGGAGACGTTGAGGCTTTCAACGCCCGGCGCGATGGGAATGCGGTAGAGCTTGTCGCAAGTCGCGGCCACAAGCTGGCGCAGCCCGGCGCCTTCTGCGCCCATCACGAGGGCCAGCGGCGTCGCCGGAAACTCCGTGATATAGGCGTCCGCTTCGCCGGCAAGACCCGCGCAGTGATAGCCGAGATCTTTCAATGCTTCGAGCGCGCGGGCGATATTCACGGCCTGTACGCAAGGGACGATCTCGATGGCGCCGGCGGCTGCCTTGGCGAGCGCGCCGGCGAGCGGCGGCGTCCGCCGCTCCTGAACGATCACCGCTTTCGCGCCGAAGGCGGCGGCGGAGCGGAAGAGGGCGCCGATATTCTGCGGATCCGTGATCTGGTCGAGGACGAGCACGGGTGCGCCCGTTTCGGCCGGCGCGCACACCTCCTTGAGCCGCGCGCGCGGCAGCTCTTCCGCAAGCGCCGCAAGCCCCTGATGCACTGCGCCTTCGTGAAGCAGCCTGTCGATGGCGTCAGGCTTCATGTCTTCGAGCCGGGAAAGCGTTTTCTCGTCGATCCCGGTTTGGGCCAGCCAGTCCGCCGAGTTTTTGGTGGCGAGGACGCGCTTCACTTTGCGGTTCGGATTGGCGAGCGCTGCGGCGACCGCATGCCGGCCATAAAGCCAGACGGCGCCTTCCGGGGTCTTCTGCGCCCCATGGCGCGGCCGGCCCAGCTTCGGCCGTCCTTTCCCAGAGGCGCCCTTTTCCGGGGCGGCGGGTTTTTGTGGTTTGGGGCGGCGCTTATCCATGATGATGAGGGCCTAGCCGGTTCTTATTGAAGGGGAAACAGGAATTTCTCCCAGTCACGCGCAGGAGCGGTTGCGAAGGCGGCGCAGCGCCGCTATAGACCCCGTTCTCCCGATGGCGCAGGTTCCGGTTTTCGCCGGTTTTCTGACGCTGTCTTCGCCGAAATCCGGTCCTCTCCGGGTCCGTTTCCGGCGCCTCGTGGAGGGGTGGGAGAGTGGTTAAATCCACCAGACTGTAAATCTGGCCGCCTTGCGTACGCTGGTTCGAATCCAGCCCCCTCCACCATTTTCGCATCTTCCGGCGGCTTGCTTGCTCGCGCTTGACCCTTACGTCTGATGCTGGGACCTTGTGCGGATGATGGGGTTTATGGATCGGAATGCCGGGACGGTTATTGATACATAAATTTTCCTTGCTCGCGCCTTTGTTTCTTGTCGCCGCTTGCGGCGCGCGCACGATGGATGCTGAAGCCGGCGGCGGCGCCTGTGCAAAGCCTGGCGACCCGGTTTTCATTCAAGGCGGCGATTTCATCATGGGCGCCGACGACGCCTATCCGGAGGAGGGGCCGGCGCACCGCGTTTCCGTTTCATCTTTCCGGCTCGATCCGACAGAAGTGACAGTGGCCCGGTTCGCAGCTTTCGTTGATGCGACCGGTTATGTGACAGTCGCTGAAAAGCCTGTGGATCCTGCAACCATGGAAGGAGTTCCTCTCACCGACGCTTCCGTTTTGGAACCGGGCGGCGCGGTGTTTCAGCCGTCTCCGGATATTTCCTTGAGCGCGCTGAGCTGGTGGAAATACGAGCCCGGCGCCAATTGGCGCCATCCCCGCGGTCCGGATCAGCCATCCGCCGCGCCGTTCGAGCCAGTCACGCAGATTGCCTTTGAAGACGCGCTCGCCTTTGCGCAATGGGCCGGCGGGCGCCTGCCCACCGAAGCAGAATGGGAATATGCGGCGCAGGGAGGGGCCGGGTATGAACGTTCGCTTGCCGGTCCGCCGGCGGAAGCCAATACATGGCAGGGAATATTTCCCGTGCAAAACACCAAAGAAGACGGTTTTGAAGGCGTTGCCCCGACAGGCTGTTTCGAACCGAACGCCTTCGGTCTTTACGACATGATCGGCAATGTGTGGGAATGGACCGCGACCTGGTATGCGCCGCGTCATCGCACAGACGAAACCAATGATCCATCGGGTCCTTCAGCTGCAGACAGCTACGATCCGCGCAGTCCCGAAATTCCAGTCCGGGTGATTAAAGGCGGAAGTTATCTGTGTGCGGAAAATTACTGCGTGCGATACCGCCCCGCAGCCCGCCATGCGCAGGATACGGGACTCGGCGCCAATCATATCGGCTTTCGAGTGGCCTATGACGTTTCAGATGAGGAATAGCAGCCGTCTGAAGTAAGCGGTCTCAGTCGGAGAGATCCGCGACGTTAAGCGCAATTTCCGCCATGGCCGGCAGGAACTCTTTATCGTCCAGCGCGAGCGGGCCGGGGCTGTTGATGATCTGATTGTTCATGACGCTGTTGAAGACCTGACCCGCGACGGCGAGACGCCGCATCTCTGCTTGCGACAGTTTCTTTCCTTTCGCTTTTTCAATAGCAGTCATCAGATCCTGCAGGCGCCGTTCGCGATAGCTGCCGAAATCGGACCAGAAACCCGGATCGCTCGCTGACATTTCGAGCACCGCGTGCCAGAGATTGCGATGATTGAGGATGCGGTAATAGGTGTCCTCAAGGAACTTCGCATAGACCTCTTTAGGCGTGTCAGCCTGCCAGGCTTTGGCGGCCTCGTCGCCGATGCCGGTCTCGAGAAAATTGACGATGAGGATTTTGAGAAACTCTTCCTTGCTGCCGAAGCGCTGGTAAAAAGACCCGACCGACCGCTTGGCCGCATTCGCCAGATCTCCCACCGCCAGTTCGGCAAAGGTTTGTTTTTCCAGCATTTTAAACGCAGCCGCGATGAATCTTTCCGCGGTCACGCGGCTGCGGTTCTGCTGGGGGAGACGCTCGGCATTTTCCGACATGGGCGGTTTCCTCACCACTCCTTGACTTTATTATGTGAATATGAGTTCATATTCATGTGAGGGGCAACCCAGTTGATAAGTGCATTTCGCCCACTTTCGTACCTAACAGGCGATTTTTGCGGCAATTCGACGGGCGTGCAAAGGGGAGGCTTGAGAGTGGCGCCGCGGCGGCGGCTCGACTCTCAAGCCGCATCCAATATGTCCATTGGTTCAAGCGAGTGACCCTCCAGAAATTGAGTTGAAGGCGTTCTCCCGCGCAACCGCTGCATGCGGCCGCGTTGAGGGCGGCGAAATTTAGTCGGCGGCGCAAAGTTCACCACAACAGCCATCAAGGCGGCGCGCTAACGGCGGGAGGAAAGAGTTGCGCGGAATATTTATCAGCTGCGCCATGGGGCTTGCCTTCGCCATTCCGACATTGAGTTGTCAGAAGGCGAGCGACCAGGCGACGGTTTCATACGCGCCCGTCTCGACGCAAGCCGCGAAACCGGCGGCGCAGAAACGCCCGAATATTCTTCTCATTGTCGCTGATGATCTCGGCTACGCCGATCTTGGCGTTTTCGGCAGCGAGATCCCGACGCCGAATATCGACGCGCTCGCAAAGAGCGGCATGCTGCTCACCAATTTCTACGCGAATATGACCTGTTCGCCGACGCGCGCCATGCTGATGTCGGGAACGGACAGTCATCTTGCTGGACTGGGCGTGATGAACCCGCCGGACAACCCGGCGCAGAAAGGACAGCCCGGCTACGAAGCGTATCTGAATTTCCGCGTCGCCAGCATGGCCAACCTTCTGAAAGACGCCGGCTACAACACTTACATGACCGGCAAATGGCATCTTGGTGAAACCGTTGAGACCGGTCCGCGTGCGCGGGGCTTTGAAAAGTCATTCATTTCGATCGACGGCGCAGCGCATCTCGGCGGCTTGTCCTGGGACGGGCCGGGCCTCGCCCCTTATCGCGACGGCGACGAACTGGTCACCGTCGGCGATGATTTCTACACGACGCGTTTCTACACCGAGCGGATGATCGACTACATCGAGGAAGACCGCCGCGGCAACAAGCCGTTTTTCGCCTATCTCGCTTACACCGCCCCGCACTGGCCTTTGCAGGCGCCGCAAGCCTCCATCGATAAATTCAGGGGCTGGTATGACGACGGGTATGAGGCGCTCTACAAGCGCCGCTTCGCCCGGATGAAAGAACTCGGATTCATTGCTTCCGACGCTGAAGAACTGCCGCCCGTCGAAGGCCAGCCCGCCTGGGAAGAGCTTACGGATGAAGAGAAGCGCGTCGAAGCCCGTAAATTTGAGATCTACGCAGCGATGGTCAGCGATCTCGACGCCTATATCGGCAGGCTCATCGACTATCTGAAAGCGATTGGCGAATACGACAACACTTTCATTTTCTTCATGTCCGACAACGGACCCGAAGCCATGCGGCGCGATATCGAAAACAAGGCGATCGCCGACTGGGTCGCGACATGCTGCGACAATTCCTACGAAAATCTCGGCAAGCCCGATTCCTACATTATGTACGGGCCGAATTGGGCGCGCGCGAGTTCGGTCGCGTTTTATCGCGCCAAGGGCACGGGGTTTGAGGGGGGCATTCATGTGCCTGCTTTCGCCGCCGGGCCGGGCGTCGGCGCTGAAGGCGCGCGCAACGATCAGTTCGTCACGGTCATGGACATCTTGCCGACCTTTCTCGACCTCGCCGGCGCGGAGCATCCGGGCGGCGTCTATCGCGGCCGCTCAGTCCTTCCCGTCAAGGGGCAATCCTTTGTTGAAACGCTCGAGGACCCAAAAAAATCCGTACACGGCAGAGATAGTTTCGTCGGCTGGGAGCTTTATGGGCACCGCGCCATCCGGCAGGGCGATTGGAAGCTCGTCTGGGATGCGGACAAGGGCGATGACGCATCCTGGGAGCTCTACGACCTCGCGGCCGATCCGCAGGAGCAGAACAATCTGAGCGCCGAAGATCCTGAACGCCTCAAGGCGATGATTTCTCTGTGGGAGACGTATCACAAAGAAAACGGGCTGCGCCCGTAATCGAAGGGAATGGGTTCGCCGGAAAACGGCGGCGAAACAACGGAACACTTGGGAGGTGTGAAATGACGAGCAAGGGCAAAACGACCGCCAAAAAGGCGGGTGGATTTAAAGGAAGACTATCAACCTGCGTGGCGGCTGGGGCGATGCTGAGCGTCGGCGCCTTACCCGCGCTGGCGCAAGATGAGGACAACCGAAACTCCGACGTCATTACCGTGACGGGCACGCGCATCGCGCAAACGGGCATGCAGACGCCGGTGCCGGTGACGGCGGTGGATGCGGACCTGCTGACCACCATGGCGCCGGGCAATCTGATCGAGGGCGTGAGCCAATTGCCGCAGTTCTTCGGCAATCAGACGCCGAACTCCATCTCGGAGACGTGGTTCCTTCGCGGCGGCTACGGCAACCTCAATATGCGTGGGCTCGGCATCAACCGCACGCTGACGCTCTTGAACGGCAGGCGAATGATTTCGCAGACCGCGTTTGGCGGCGTCGACATCAACGCGTTTCCCGAAGCCATGCTGTCGAGGGTGGAGACGGTGACGGGCGGCGCCTCGGCGGCCTACGGCACGGATGCTGTCGCCGGCGTCACGAACTTCATTCTGGATACGGACTTTACGGGCGTGCAGGCGCACGGCCAGTGGGGCCAGACGACACGGGGCGACGGCGACAATTATGAAGTCTCGCTCGCTTTTGGCACCGAACTCGGCGACCGTGGACATTTTCTTGTGTCCGGCGAAATTTTCGAGCAAGACGGCGTCTTCAGCTATGAGGACCGCGACTGGTATCAGGGATGGGGCCTCATCAATGACGCCGGCGGCGTGCCGCAGCTCTATCCGAATGTCGTGTCTCGCAATTCGAGCTTCGACGGTCTTATCGTCGCGCCGGGCACCTCGCTCGACCAGATGGAGTTTCTTTCCGACGGATCGGGCGTTCAACCTTTCGTGACGGGCTCGCCCTCGCAATTTCCCTTCGGCATTCCGCCGGCGCGCCATTCCATAGCGAATGGCGGCAGCGGCGACGATCTCGGTGCTGAGGCGCCGTCGCTCTATCCGGATGTCGACCGTAACAACATCTTCGCCTATGCGGATTACGAACTGGCGAATAATTTCACCGTTTTCACCCAGTATATCCGCGGTCAGATCAAGACCAATCAGCCGAACTACCCGCGCGGCTCGCTGCACGGCACGCCGACAGCGATCACCATCTTCGCCGACAACGCCTTCCTGCCCGACGATGTGCGGCAGATCATGGTGGATGAGATGATCGACTCGTTCACCTTGAAACGCATGGGCAGCCTTGAAGATATCGGCGCTGACATGCGGATTTACGACGACAGCGTGCTGCATTCGATCACCGGCGGCTTTAACTGGATGGTCGATAGCGGCGGCTTCATGAACGGCTGGTCCGTGGACGGCTATTACCAATATGGCCGCAATACGCGGAAATGGTATCAGGTGGGCCTCCGCGTCGACCGCATCCACGCCGCCGTCGATGCAGTGGATGACGGCTCGGGCAACATCGTTTGCCGTACGAGCCTCTTCAATGACTATTTCGAGGGCTGCCAGCCGCTCAATCTCTTCGGCAGCGGCAATGCTTCGCAAGCGGCGGTCGACTGGGTCGTCGGCTATGAGCCTGGCGAGACCATCACCACGCCGATCTATTTCGCCGACACCGGCTACGATCTCGGCGTTACGGACACCTACATGACGCAGGAAGCCAAGGTGAACATCACCAATATGCGCCAGCATCTGTTCGAGCTGTCCGCAAGCGGCGAAGTCTACGAAGGCTGGGGCGCCGGGCCGATCTCCATGGCGTTCGGCGGCTCGCATCGCGAGGAAAAAATCCGCCAGATCGTGCGGGATCCAACCAACCCGCCGTCCGATCATGACAATGGTCATCCGGTGCTTTGCAATGACGACCCGGAAGCCATCGCTGCTGGCTTGCGCGGGGTCAGTGCGCCCGACTGCGGCAATACGGTGGGCCTTCAATATTCGAAAGTCTCGAACATCAACGGCAAGATCACGGTCACCGAGGCGTTCACGGAATTGCTCGTGCCTCTGGTCGCGGATGCGCCGATGATGGAGCAGTTGACGCTTCACGCCGCCGCCCGCTGGGCCGACTATTCGGGTTCGGGGAGCATCTGGGCGTGGAAAGGCGGCCTCGACTGGCAGATGACGGAGGATTTCCGTTTGCGCGGCACTTATTCGCGCGACGTGCGCGCCGCCAATCTGTCGGAGCGTTTCGACAAGACCGGCGGGTCGGCGACGATCACCGATCCGCGTTATCCCGGCGACGGCGTCATCAATGTGACGCGCTTCTCCGGCGGCAACCCGGAAGTATCCCCTGAAAAAGCCGATACGATTACGGTGGGTTTTGTTTACCAGCCGTCCTTTATCGACGGTTTCTCGATCTCCATGGACTGGTATCAGGTCAAGATCGACGACGCCATCGGCCAGCTTGGCGTACAGGCCGTCGCCGATCGTTGCGAGGAAGGCGCCGTCGACCTTTGCGATCTCGTCAGCCGCGACACGGTGACCGACCGCATCGTTCTCATCGGCGATGTTTTCATCAATGTGGATCAGGCGAAGATCAGCGGCATCGACCTTGAAACGTCATATCAGCGCGACGTCAGTCTCTTCGGCGGCGATGAGTCCCTCGGCTGGCGGTTCTTCGGCTCCTGGCTCGACGAGAACTCTGAAACGCTCGCCGGAACGAACAAGATCGACCGCGCCGGCCAAGTGGGCATTCAGCAGTCCGACGGCATCGCCTATGCGCTGCCCGAGTTCAAATTCACGACCAATCTCACTTATGAAAACGGGCCGGTGCGCACCTTCCTGCAAGGACGCTATATCGGCGGCGGCGCGATCGAGAACAGTCTCGAAGAAGGCGTCAATATCGGCAGCAATCATGTGGACAGCGCCTTCTATCTCGATCTCGGCGTCACCTATCGTCATGAGCTGAGCGACGGCGCGGGGTTCGAGCTCTATGGCACGATGACCAATGTGCTCGATCAGGACCCGCCGATCACGCCCTATTACAGCGCGTTCTTCGGCTACACGCAGCAAGCGAACCCGTCCCTGCATGATGTGCTTGGCCGGCGCTTCGTGGTCGGGGCGCGGGTGAACTTCTAGTCCTCCCGGACTTGAAGGAGGGCTGCGAGTATCCGGGAAACCGGGCTTGCGGCCCTTTTTTATAAGTCAGATCAGCGCCGCAATTTTTTCCAGCGTGCGTTCGGCGTTGGAGACGCCGTTGACCGGCACGCGGCCGAAGTAACCGTTTACGCCCGCATGGCGCATATTGGCCAAGCGATGAATCTCGATGCGGCCGTCGCGCTTGCCGGCGTTCCAGTCAGAATATCCCATGAGTTTCCAGCGGTCTGGAAACATGACCGCGCCCACGCGCTCGATTTTGTCGTGGCCGCCGGTGATATGATGAAGCTTGCGCAAATAATTAATGCCCGGATCGGAAGCGAGCACCCCGCCGAGGGAGATCACGTCGATGGGCGCGCGCAGACGCTCTTTTAAAAAGGCCGCGGCGCCGACCGCGACCTGCGCGCCGCCGGAATAGCCGATGATGATGACCGGCGAGCCGGAACCGCGGATGTAGCCGTCCTTGAGAAGGGCTTTTTCAATAACGCTCGCCGCGCCCTGATTAAAAATAGGCCCGTAGCGGTGATCAGCAGAGACCATGACCTGAAAAATGTTCCGCAAATTAATGAGCGCATGCAAAAGCGACTGACGCTCGTGCAATTTCAACATCTGCGCGCGCCGCCATAGCCGGTCGAAGAGACGCGGACTTTCAAGAAGGGGCATGCCCTGCGGCGAATAAGGGAAGACATCCGTCACGATGACCGCGTCGGGAAATTTCTGATGCAGCCTGCGGATGAAAGACTTCTCTCGCGGCAGAAGAAATTCGCCCGATAACGACGCAACGCCGGAAAGATAGACAATATAGCGTTTCGGGTCGCCGCCAGGCTGCAGAGGCGGAGATGGGATTTCGCCCAGTTCCTCTTCCGTCCAGCCCGCCCACCAGCTTAACGTTTCAAGCGGCGACAGGGCCGCCGTTAGTAGGAGGGCCAGGATGCCGATACCGAAAGCGGCGAAGAGCACGTCCGGGATCATGCGTTCTCTTCGAGCTTCAGGCGGCGCGCCAGATCGTCGATGATCTGTTGCGGCGATTTGTCGAGCGCCGATCCGGAAACGAGAAAGCGCACGCGTTTGAGCGGCGTCGCCAGCAGATGGCCGAGATAGCTTCTGACGATATAGGAGAGCACCCAGCCCGCCCCGCCGCAAAAAGCTGCGGCGTGAAGCGGCAAGCCGAACCCCGCATGCAATCCGAAAACCGCGAGGGCGAGCGCAAAGGCTTCCAGCAAATTGCCAAGCGCCTGCCCGAAATAAGGCGCGATGGAAAAGACGCCGAAGAGCCGCGGTGCGAAGGCGAGGGACACGACGCCGAAAACGCCTGCGATTTCATTGGGCCCCAGAACGCCGAGCCGCGTCAGCGGCGCCACGGCGATGGCGGACAGGGCCCAGGCGAGCGCCGTCAGCACATAGGTGAAGCCGGTGAAAGCGAGGCTCGCGAGAAACCGGTAAAGCGCCACGCGATTGACGACGAGGATCACCGACTGGCCAAGCATTTCGGAGACTCCGGCCAGAAAGGCGATGAGGAGCGCCGCGGTCTGCGCCCGGCCGGAGGCCGCCGCCGCCGCGAACGCCTCTGTGGAAAAACCGATGGCCCCGAGGGCGAGGCTCATCATCGTCAGGGGCATAGCGAGAAGGTCGGCGAGCATAAGGACGACATACATGATTGCAGGGTTGGGGAAAACGCCGAGAGAGGGCATGCGCCTGTGAGAGCCCAAGGACTGGCGAAGCGGGCAGACTCTGCTAGAGACTGCTTTTTATGAAACGCAGTAAAACCAAGTCCGCCAAACCTCCCAAGGAACCGAAGCCCGAGGAAATTTTCCTCGAGCCGTTCGACGAGGCGCTGTCCCAGCGCTATCTCGCCTATGCGCTCTCGACGATCACGGCGCGGGCTCTCCCCGATGTGCGCGACGGATTAAAGCCCGTTCACCGGCGCATTCTCTACGCCATGCGCCAGATGAAGCTGAACCCGACGGGAAGCTTCAAGAAGTCGGCGAAGGTCGTGGGCGAGGTGATGGGCAACTTCCACCCCCATGGCGACCAAGCGATTTACGACGCCATGGTGCGTCTGGTGCAGGACTTTTCCGTGCGCGTGCCGCTGATCGACGGGCAGGGGAATTTCGGCAATATCGACGGCGATAACGCCGCGGCCATGCGCTACACGGAAAGCCGCCTCACAGAAGCGGCGCAGCTTCTCCTTGACGGCATCGACGAGGACACGGTCGATTTCCGTGAGACCTATGACGGTGAGGGCAAAGAACCCGTCGTATTGCCGGCGGCGTTTCCGAATTTGCTGGCGAACGGCGCGAGCGGCATTGCAGTCGGCATGGCGACGTCGATCCCTCCGCATAATGTGGCTGAGCTCATCGACGCGTCCCTGCATCTGATCAAGACGCCGAATGCGCGCACCGAAACGCTGTTGAAATATGTGAAAGGCCCTGATTTTCCGACCGGCGGCGTCTGCATCGAGGATGCGGCCTCCATGGAGGAAGCCTACGCCACGGGGCGGGGCGGCTTCCGCGTCAGGGCGCGCTGGGCGCAGGAAGATCTCGGCCGCGGCAAATACCAGATCGTCGTCACCGAAATTCCCTATCAGGTCCAGAAGTCGAAGCTGATCGAAAAGATCGCCGAGCTGATGCAGGCGAAGAAACTGCCTGCGCTTGCCGACATTCGTGACGAAAGCGCGGAGGACATCCGCCTTATCCTCGAGCCGAAATCCGGGAATATCGAACCGGCGGCGCTGATGGAATCGCTGTTCAAGATCACTGATCTCGAATCGCGCTTTTCGCTGAACATGAACGTCCTCGGCGCCGATGGCGCGCCGCGGGTCATGGGGCTGCGCGACGTCCTTCAGTCCTATCTCGACCACCGCAAGGAAGTGCTGGTCCGGGGAACGAAATTCCGCCTCGACAAAATTGCGCGGCGCCTCGAGATTCTCGACGGCTTCCTGATCGCCTTTCTCAATCTCGACGAGGTGATCCGCATCATCCGCTATGAAGACGATCCCAAAGCGGAACTGATGAAGACCTTCAAGCTGACGGAAACGCAGACCGAGGCCATCCTCAATATGCGCCTGCGCTCCCTGCGCAAGCTTGAGGAAATGGAGATCAAGACCGAACACTCCGATCTCAAGAAGGAAGAAAAAGAGCTGAAAGCTCTCCTCAAATCCGATGAGAAGCAGTGGGAGAAAATCGCCGATCAGCTCAAAGAGGTGAAAAAACTCTTCGATCCGAAATCGGATCTCGGCCGCCGCCGCACCGAGATTACTGATGCTCCGGAGATCGGCGACATCGATCTCGACATTCTGGTGGAAAAAGAGCCCGTCACCATCGTCCTTTCTGAAAAAGGCTGGGTGCGCACCATGAAAGGCCATGTGGAAGACGCGAAGTCGATCAAATATAAAGAGGGCGACCGCGAGCACTGGGTCGTTCACGCGCAGACGACCGATAAGTTGATGCTCTTCGCCACCAACGGAAAGTTTTACGCGCTTGATGTGGCGAACCTTCCCGGAGGGCGCGGCCATGGCGAGCCGATCCGCCTCATGGTCGATATGGGCAATGACGACGCGGTGGTCTCGGCCTTCCTCTATCAGGGCGGGCGGAAATTTCTCCTCGCCTCGTCTTCAGGCCACGGCTTCATCGCGCCGGAAGACGAATGCCTCTCCAACACCCGCAAGGGCAAGCAGGTGCTGAACGTCGCCGCCGACGCGGAAGCCGCGGTCTGCCGTCCGGCTGAGGGCGATATGCTGGCCGTCGTCGGCGACAATAAGAAGTTTCTTGTTTTCGAGGCGTCCGAGCTGCCTGAGATGACCCGCGGCAAGGGCGTTGTTCTGCAGAAATACCAGAATGGCGGCCTTTCCGACGCGAAGCTGTTCACGAAGAAGGAAGGTCTCACCTGGACCGACCGGTCGGGACGAACCCAGACCGTGGACGATTGGAAGTCCTATCTGGGTAAGCGCGCCCAGGCGGGTAAAATCAAACCGAAGGGCTTCCCCACTTCTAACAAGTTCGGCGCGTAGGCGAGTGAGAAAATAGTTCCCACAGGAACGATTATTGCGTGGTCAAGGCGGTTCCGTGTTATTTTTCGAGCGGACGTTTTGACCCCTTGGCAAGTGTTGCAATGCGGCAAATCTTTTGATCGCGCGGGATACATCGCGCGATGCCCAGCGGCGTCTCATTCCGCTGGCTTTAAAGGAGAACTCAAATGGTTGGGAATAAGGTAATGGCTGCTGCGTTGATACTCGCCACCGCAGGACTTGCCCTGGGAGAGGCCGCAGTCGCTCATCATGGCGAAGACAGCATCCTTGGCAAAGCTGGCGATGCGATTACAGCTATTGCAGACTCGGCTGCCGAAAAGCTGAAAGACTCGACAGACTGATTTTCGAGAGCGGTACGATTGCCGCTCATAAGTCTCCATTTAACTTCGGTTAAGGCGCTGCGTTGATGTTCCGCCTATGCCGCCGGGCATGTTAAAGAGTAAACCTGACGGCGCTGTTTTGCGTCGCCTTCAATCCATTAAGACGGCCCCGCCGGAGAGCGTCAGAAACCTGCCGCCGCGGGAGCCTGTCACACGAACATCCGCACGGCGGCATGTTTTCAAATTCGGCCTCGTTCTCACAATTTTCGAGCCTGATATAAAGTGCATCGTCAAGAACATCAGCGCCGACGGGGCGATGATCGTGCTTGAAGGCGCGATTGCTTTGCCTGAGCGCTTCCGGCTGGTGATCGACGGTTATTCGGCGCCTGCGCCGGTGCGGCTTGTCTGGCAGGAGGAGAACCAAGCGGGCCTCGCCTTCGAATAGGATGAGGGCGAATAGAATGAGGGCGCGCCGGTCGAACCGTCGCCGAACCATGCTATGCTTTCGAGAGGCCCGACATCCGGGCGGCGGCAAGCGGAAGCATGGCATGGCGGAACCGGTTCTCGTAGCGGATATCGGCGGCACGAACGCCCGCTTTGCACTCGCTGAGATGGAAAACGGCGCCGTCCTCCTGCGCGAGACGAAAAGATTCCGAGCCAAAGATTTCGACACGATTCGCGACGCCGCCGGCGCCTATCTCCATTCTATCGGCGCGGCGCCGGCGTCCGCCTGCTTCGCCGTCGCCGGTCCCGTGACCGATGACAACATCGAGTTCACCAACTCGCGCTGGGTGCTTAACATTGCGGAGATGAAAAAGGGGCTGGCCCTGAAGCGCCTTCGCGTCGTCAACGATTTCGAGGCGCTGGCCACGGGCGTGCCGGTTTTGAGGCAAGAAGATTTTTTCAGCGTCAAACCGGGGCGCGGGGACCCGCAAGCCCCGGTCCTGGTGATCGGGCCGGGAACCGGGTTGGGCCAGGCGCTGATCGTGCCCTTCGGCGCGCAAAGACGCGTCGTCTCCACCGAAGGCGGGCATGTGAGTTTTGCGCCGCAAAGCGATGAAGAGATCGCGGTGATGAAATTCATCCTCAACGAACATGACCGTGTGTCGGTGGAGCGCATTCTGTCCGGCCCTGGCATCGTCACTTTGCACCGGGCCTTGTGCGCCATCAGCGGCGCACGCTTTGCACCTGTTGAGGCCGATGAAATCGCCAGGGCGGCGATTGAAGGCGATGCGGCGGCGCAAAAAACCCTCGGGCTTTTCTGCGCGCTTCTCGGCCGCGCCGCCGGCGATGCGGCGCTGGCGACAGGCGCGCGGGACGGCGTCGTTCTCGGCGGCGGCGTGCTGCCGAAAATCCGTGAGTTCTTCATGAAAAGCGCATTCGTGGACTGTTTTCACGACAAAGGCCGCATGCGCGATTATCTCAAGGACATCCCTGTGCGGATGATCGTGACCGACGGCGCCGCCCTCGCAGGCGCCGCAATTATGGCTGTGGACTGAATTGCACGGCGGATACAAGCAACTGAAAATCCGGCCTTTTTACTGATGCGCATGACGCCGCCTGAAGCTTTGGCTGCAAAATCAATGGCATACTGATTAATTCGGAGCGGCCATGCAGAAATTGTTGTCGGTCCGATACTTTTGAGGTTAACTTTTCGCCGGGGCAAGGGGAGGGGCAAGACATGCGCCATCAATCGATTCACCCGAAATTTCGGTTTTTCAGTTCGCGTGACAAGACGCAGATCGCCGCGCCGGCGGTTTTCGCGTTCGCCATCCTTACAGCAGGTCCCGCCGCTGCGCAGGATGCGCCGGCAGAGGCGTTGGCTGCTCCTGTGGCCGCCTATGAGTGCGCGGGCGCGACGCCGGAAGAAAAGCTCGACAATCTTCTCATCGCTGTAGACGGTTACAAGACCGATGCCTGGGCAGGCACGCTGTATCGCCTCAAGAACACGCATTTGCCCTGCGCCCGCGAACTCTTCGGACTTGCAGACTCGCATATGGATACCGTTGAAGAACAGGTCTCATATGCGCAAATCCGGTTTCAGTCCGGTATGCTCGACGACAATATCGACCTCAAACTCGGGCATACGGTCTTCGGCGTGCTCAAAAAACTGGTGAAACGCATGCTTTGGAGGGACGAAACGACGGCGTCCCTGGAAATGAAAATCACCGGCGGGGCGCCAACAGGCACAATCGGCATCAGTCCGCTTTACGCTTACGAATTCAGCGACAAGAAGGGAACGGTACGCAAGGGACAATTATTCGATAATGGCGCTCTAGGATCCAATCTTCCCCTCAGCGTTCATCAAAAAGTCTCCTACTCATTCAAACTGAAATATTACGACAATCCGAAGTTTCAGGTATTTTCAACGATCGCCAATGGCGCGGCTATTGCTGCGGGATTTCAGGCCTCGCCTACTGCCGCGCTCTCCACAATGACGTCCGATTACTTCAAGTCGACCATGGGCGATATCGAAGCGAAATTCTCCGAAGGTCTCAAAGAGCTGGATATCAGCGCCATCACAGGCGATCTGTATCTGCTGCCCGAGGATGGGCAGGACGCCGCCCTGATCTATGTGATTAAAGAGCAGAAAAAGCGCCCATCGGGCGCCGTGATCATCTATCCCCATTATGAAAATTCAGTCTTCGTCAGGGCGCGCCTTGAAGACGGAAAGCCAAATTTCGACAAGGCTGATTATTCGAAAATTCTCAGAAACAAAAATTACGCGAAAATCGGCAGTGACGCGTATCCGACAATTGACAGCTATCTGAAAAGCCAGAACCAGGCGATTTTCGAACTTCTCAAGGATCCGGACAACTTCGTGATGGGTTGTAAGTTGCTGGAAGGTTCGTTGGGCACGTCTTTCGGTCTTCAGTATTATGATATAGCGGCGGGCATGTGGTCGGCGATCGAAACCTCTGAAGCTGCTTATCACCGCAAGGAAATCAGAGAAAAGGTCAACGGCCTTTGTCCGTCTCTGACGCGTCTTGAAGCGCTGGACAGCGTCGGGCTCAGCTTTTCGCCGCCGAGTCTCGACCAGACCCTGGTGCGCGGCGAAATCGAAACTGTCGTGGAGCGCATGCAGGCAAGCTACTATCAGCTTGTTTACGACCCGCGCCGCCCGCGAGCCGCGAAGGACCGTGTCGCCACCGCGGTCCGCACGGTGCAGGACAATTTCATCGGCGTCGGCAAGTTCGAAGTCACTGACGAAGAGCGCGTCAGCGGCGTTTACGCCCACAACAAGGCTTATGCGCCGGATGAGCTTGTAAAAACTTTCTTCGTGGGCATGGTGGAGGAAAAAAAATACACGCGTTCGGGTTGCGGTCTCGTCAACACCAAACCTGATGGCGAGGTTTTTCAGATCGCGTCGTTCCTGGTCGGCACGGAAAAGTCTGATGAAGCGGACGGCAATAAATACGCCCGGGTGCAGATCGATCTCCATGACGACAAGTCGGAGCCGGTCTCCATCAGCATCAACGCGCTGGACGCCGACGCCGCGAAACAACACCGCGACGCAAGCCCCGCCTGTGCGACGCCCGATCTTTTCTGGCTGCCTGGCGACGAGGTTGACGTCAGTGTAGAAAAAGACCGCGGCAATGACGAAGGGGAAGACGCCCTGATGATGATGGGCAGGCTGGACGATGTGCCGGACGATTTTCTTGTGAAAACGCAGGCCGCGGCGAGAGCGGCGGGCCTGAAAACCAATATGGTCAGTTCCTCCAAAGGGATTCCGCTCGTCCAGCGGGCGGGTTTGAATTTAGCAGAAAGCGCGAAACTGGAAAATGCGCCGGAAGCCGATGCTCCGAACCTGATCGCCGCAGCGGCAGGCGCCTTTATCGGTCTACCCGACGTCGCCTGGTCGCCTGAGGCGACGCTCACCGATGATCCGGAAGAAGGGCCGGTGATCGTGACCGTGGCGTTTGAGGAAGGAAATCCCGCGCTTTTCGAACTCATTGAGGCGGCCGCGAACGAATGGGCGCAGCACAGCGATATCTTCCAATTCAGCTTCCGCACCGAAGACAATCAGTGGCGCATGTGGTCGCGCAATGATGTGCAAAGGGCCGCCGACATCCGCATCAGCTTCCGCGAAAGCGGCTACTGGTCCTATCTCGGCACGGTCGCCTCAGGCATCAAAGCGCATGAGCCCACGATGAATTACGCCGGTTTCCTGTGGGAGCTCACGCGCTATTACGGCGCCGCCGGATCCGGATCATGGCGCAACAGCTACGCCCATTCGACCATCCTGCATGAATTCGGACATGCGCTTGGGCTTGCTCATGAGCACTATCATAATGATTGCCAGGCAGACCTGAAGCTGGCGATGGACCAAGGGTATGAGGCGACCCTCAACAGCTATGGTGAGTTTGTGCCCGACCATCTCGGCCGGTCTCCGGGCGCGGTTCTCGCCTTCAGCGGTCCGCCCAATTACTGGCAGGAGTGGAAGACGCTTTATGCGCTCGACTGGGAGAATTATACGGAAGACATGCCGGAAGATGCAGCGATTTTCCATTCCCAGGGCATCGATCAGCGTTCGGTGATGCTCTACACGCTCGAGGATTATCTTCTTGCCGGCGGGAGCGACTCCCGCTGCGCGTCGCTCGGCAGCGAAGGCAATAATGGCTGGCCGAGCTACGCGACGAAACTCTCCGCAGGAGACATCAAATACTTCCAGACCTTTTACGGAGGGCTTGCAAATTAAGCGGGGGTGTCCGGCGGCTTTTAGGGGGTTCGATTAAGCAGCCTGAAAGCCTCCAAAGCGGCGCACTGGCGACCAGTCGGGCTTGATTGGATCGAGCGTCGGCGCAAGACCGGCGAATTCGCCTGCGCCGTAGACGGGCTTGCCGTTCATGATAGTCAGGTCGCTTTCGATGTTTTTGAGGTCGGTGTCGGAAACATCGAGATAGGGCGCGTTGAGAACCGCAAAGTCAGCGAACTGGCCCGGCTTCAAGCGGCCTTTTAGTAGCTCCTCATGGCTGAACCACGCCGAGCCGACCGTGTGATGGAAGAGAGCCTCTTCGCGCGAAAGCTGGTGGCGTTTCGAGTGCAGTTTCTCGCCGCCGACGCTGCGGCCCGTCGTCGCCCAGTGAAGCGTCGCCCAAGGATTGTAGCTCGCGACCCGCGTTGCGTCGGAGCCGAGGCCGAGCGGAAGTCCCGCGTCGATGATGTCGCGCAAAGGCGGCGCATTGCGCGCCGCATCCTCGCCATAGCGCTCCTTGAAGTACTCGCCGGCATAGGCCATGCGCGCCTGCACCGCGACGCCGCCGCCCAGCGCCTTGATGCGCTGGAGCGTCGGCTTCTGCAGCGTCTCGCCATGGTCGATCGCCCAGCGCACCGCGGCGAAGCCGCTGCGGCCGTCGGCGACTTCGAGGGCGTGCGCCTCTTCGAAAACGTCGAGAATGTGGTTCACTGACTGGTCGTAGGTCGCGTGGATACGGAGCGGCCATTGTTTGCTAAGCAAATGCCGCGTCACCGCCATCAGTTCGGACCGCCAGTTTTCACGCGTGGTGATGTCCGGTCTGTCCGCCATGAAGTTTTCGTAATCGCCCGCCGACCAGACGAGAAACTCGCCGCCGCCTTCGACGACGAAGCCGTTCATCAGGCCCTCGGCGTGATTGGCGCCGGCCTCCCAGTTGGCGGTCCATTCCTCAAACTCGGTGAGTTCGTGTCCTTTGTTCTGCGGGAAGAGATAGTTGGAGATGCGCAAGGAGAGATCGCCCGAGGCGGCGAGCGCCTCGGTCCCCGCATAGTCTTTCGGGAATTTGTGGCCGCCCCCGCCGGCGTCAATTGCGCTCGTCAGGCCGAAGCGGTTCAATTCGCGGAAGAAGTGCTTGCTCGACAGCGCCTGATCCTCTGCGCTCATGGGCGGCAGGGCGCCGACCGTCGCGTAAAGGAGGTCGGGATTCGGCGTTGCATGGATGATGGCGCCGCCGTCTTCGGTGAATTCATATCCCGTGCCCGGCGGCGTCGGCGTATCGCGATTGATGCCGAGAATTTCGACCGCTTTGCGGTTGAGATAACCCTGGCTGTAGAGGAACAGCACATAGACCGGCGTGTCGGGCGCGGCCTCCGTCAGTTCAGTCGGCGTTGGCAGGCGTTTTTCTATAAACTGATAAGGCGACCAGCCGCCAATCACGCGCACCCACTGGCCTTCGGGCGTTAGCGCCGCTTGTTTGCGGATCATATCGAGCCCGCGGGCGAGGCTGCCGACGCCGTCCCAGCGAAGCTCGAGCGCGTAAAAGCGTCCGCCGCGGGTGACGTGAAGATGGCTGTCGTTAAGGCCCGGAATGACCGTGCGCCCCTTCGCGGAAATGACAAGACTGTCAGCGCCCTTCAACGCCAGCGCATCGGCGTTGGCGCCGACAGCTTGGATCAGCCCGTTCTTGACGGCGAGCGCCGCTGCGCGCGGACGCGCCGGGCCCTGCGTGATGATGTTGGCGTCGGTGAGGATAAAATCCGCCGGTCCCGACAGTTGGGCGAAAGCGCGTTTCGGCAGAAGTGCGGCGCTCAATCCTGCCCCGCTCATTACGAGCAGACTACGGCGTGATAATGCGCTGGCGATATGGCTCATGGTTTTCTCTCCCGTATGTTCAAATATCGACTTGCATGGTGAGTTCAAGGAATTCGATGGAGGCGTCGGGGCCGGTTTCCCTGAAGAACCGGCCGGGCGCCGAATGGGTGTAGACCGCCTCGAAAGAAAGCCGCTCCGTCGCTTTATAAGCAGCGCCCAGGGACAACGCGGTGTTGACGTAGCGGGCAGTCGAATCGCCCGGCGCGCGATAAAGCATGCCTGAAGGCGAATAGACGCCGTCGGTGAGTTCCAGCCGCCAGTAGAAATTGACGCCCGCCGTGAGCGTCAGTTCCGGGTTCGGATGAAGATCGAGGCTCGGATTGACGTTAAAGAAATTCGCAGGGCCGAGCAGCGCGAGATTGGAAAAGTAATTGCCGCGCGGATAGAGCGCATCGAACGTGCCGAGCTTTCCATCATGCGGACGTTTGTCGCCTGAAGCGATGTTGGTTGAAAGCGTGAAGGCCGGCGCGAGGGGAAGCGCCCCGAACCTGCGGCCGGTGATCCCGGCGACGGTCCAGGCGCGAATGTCGCTGTCGCCCTGCTGGCCGGTCTGCAGCACCGCCTCCCAGTTCCAGAACCACGCCCCGTCATTGTTGAACAGCCTTGCGCCGAAGCTGTGGCGGCGCTGGTCGGCGACGCCCTCGATGGTTGCGCGGTCGTTGGTTTCGGCGAAGAAGTAATATAGGTCGATCTTGCCTGCGGGCGCCGGACCCGTCGCATAGGCGCCGGCGAGAAGGCGGTTCTTGTCGCTGTCGTCGTTGAAAACGCCGGTCGGCTCTACCGCGACGGGACGCGCGGCGAAAAAATCCGCGCTCCACTCGCCTGACGCCGCGGCGAGGCGCAGGCCGTTCCAGGTGCGGCGCACATTGGTTCCGTCGCGCACGCCGATGAGACGCTGGGATCCGAAGATCAGTTCCTGACGCCCGGCGCGCAGGAACGCATTTTGCGGGCCGAGATCGAGAAACGCTTCGTGAAGGTCGAGGGAGTTGTGATCGACGGGGCTCTTGTCGTCGCCTGACTGAACGGCGTTCAGGACATTGACCGTCGCGCAAAAGAAATCCGTGGGCTGAAAACCGGCTTTGAGAGCGATGCGCTGGGTCCAGATGGATGCATTGTCTGATGTGAAATCGACATTGGAGATATGCTGGACGCGTTCGCGGAAACTGGCGTCGAAAGTGAAAAGGCCGTTATTCGGGGTTTCTTGCGCGGCGGCGAAGGAGAGGGCGGCGGAGAGTCCGAGCGCGAGAGCGAAGGCTTTCTTCGATATGGCGTTGCGGTCGGACATTTTCTTCGCGCCTTCGGTTGAGTGGATTTTGCTGCAAGAAAGCCATCTTCGAAGAACCTCCGCCGGCCCTAAATGGGGGAGTTGAGCCGGCGGAGGAGGGGCGCTTAGTTTGCGCCTTCCTGAGCGCCGAACATTTCTTTGGCGTAGATAATGCCAAGGCCGTAGCCGCCAGCATGTTCTTTGGCGATGGCGTTCACGATGTCATAGGTTTCGCCGCGAGCCCAGTCGCGTTGCAGCTCAAGCATGTACTGGAGCCAGGTGATCGGATGGGCCCCGGCTTGTATCATGCGTTGAACGGCCATGTCGTGTGCTTCCGTTGAAACACCGCCGGAGGCGTCGGTAACGAAATAGACGTCATAACCCTGCTCAATCGCAGACAGCACCGGCCCGATGCCGCAGACTTCCGTCCACAGCGCGGCGATGACCACGCGTTTTTTCTTCGAGGCGTTGATGGCGTCGGTGATGTTTTTGTCTTCCCAGGCGTTCATGGTTGTGCGGTCGATGACTGGCGCATCCGGGTAGACGGCGCGAAGTTCGGGAAACAGCGGACCGGAGAAGCTCTTCTCTGCAACCGTTGTAAGGATGGTGGGGACGTTGAATGCTTTGGACGCTTTGGCCAGACCGGTCACGTTGTTGCGCAAGGTGACGATGTCGTGCGACGCCGTGGCGAAGGCCATTTGCGGCTGATGGTCTATTAGAAGAAGCGCGTGATTGTCCGGCGTCAATAGATCCTTGCCGGGAACCGGCTTTGCGGTTTGCGCCTGCGCTGTCGCGCCGAGCGTGATGGCTGCAAGCATGGCGGCGGCGAAGCGGCCGATGCGTTTTGCTGTTGTCAGATGGGTCATGTCTCTCTCCGTTTCTGCAATGGTGTTGTGACTTAAGGCATGGCTCCGCCGGGGCTGGCGGGCTGTTGCGCCGCCGGCTGAAGCCGAACTTTCGAAAAACCTGCCCGCCTCGCGGCCGTCACGGCCGCTGCGTCCCTTATGCGGCGAGATCGAAAACCAGGATCTCGCTATCGTTCACGCCGGCGATCTCGATCTTTTCGGCATCGGTGATCGCCGCGCCGTCGCCGGCGGAAAGTCTGTGACCGGAGAGTTCAATGTCTCCGCGCGCAACCTGCACCCAGGCTTTCCGTCCTTGCGCCAAGTTTAGGGTTTCGCGCTCGCCGTCCGCAAATAGACCTGCGTATAGTTTGACATCCTGATGGATGGTTAGGGATCCGTCGCGCCCGTCGCGCGAGCCGACGAGACGAAGCTTGCCGCGGCGTTCGTCCTTCGGAAACTCAGTCTGTTCGTAGCTTGGCGTCAGGCCGCCTTTTTCAGGTTCGATCCAGATCTGCAGGAAGTGCACCTGATCCTTTTTGGAGTGATTGTATTCGCTGTGACGGATGCCGGTTCCAGCGGTCATGCGCTGCACCTCGCCCGGGCGGATGACCGAGCCTGTGCCGATGGAATCTTTGTGCTCGAGGGCGCCGTCGAGGACATAGGAAATGATTTCCATGTCCGAGTGCCCGTGGGTCGCGAAACCGGCGGCCGGCTTTACCCGGTCTTCGTTGATGACGCGCAAGGGGCCGAAGCCGATAAAATTCGGGTCGTAATAATGTCCGAAGGAGAAGGTGTGCTTGGAGTTCAGCCAGCCATGGTTAGCTGCGCCGCGCTCCGCTGAACGTCTGATGGTGATCATGTCTGCCTCCGTTGTGCGGGGCTCGTTCCCCCCGCGTCTTTTGAGGCAAGATAATTGTTTCTCGAAATCTCGGAATATAGTAAATTGGTGACATATTGTAGAGAAAAAAAAGACAATTAGAACGCCCAGCGCCGGGGTTAAGGACTTGAAAGATGGATAAATTCGCTGCTCTGAAAGCGTTTTCGCAGGTCGTGGAAGCGGGCGGGTTCGCCGCCGCCGCGCGGGAGATGAAGCTTTCCCGGTCGCAGGTCAATAAGCTCGTCATCGGGCTTGAGGATCAGCTCGGGGTGCAGCTCTTGAACCGCACGACGCGGAGCGTTTCAGCGACCCCCGCCGGAAAGGCGTTTTACGAACGCGCGTCGACGATCCTCGACGATCTCGCCGAAGCCGAAGCCTGCCTCATGGACGAGCAGGACGAGCCCCAGGGCGAGCTGCGCATCAACGCGCCCATGTCCTTCGGCACCATGCATCTCGGCCGCGCGCTCGCCGACTTCATGTCGCTCCATCCGAAAATCCGAATCGAACTGACTTTAAGCGATCGTTTCGTCGATCCGGTTGTGGAAGGGTTCGACATGACGGTGCGGATCGCCGAACCGCGCGAGGCGCCGTCGCTGATCGATCATCAGATCATCGAGGCGCGGCGGGTCATCTGCGTGTCGCCGGAGTTCCTGAAGCAGCATGGCGAGCCGCAGAGCCCGCGCGCCCTTAGCGGAATGCCGTGCCTTCATTACGGCCATTTGAGTTCCGGCAATCAGTGGCGTCTGGCCGGACCGGAAGGCGACATGCTTGTTAAAGTTCAATGCATATTTTCGGCGAACAATGCGGAAGTATTGCGTGACGCGGCGGTGAAGGGGCTTGGCGTTGCGCTGCTGCCGACTTTCATCGCCGGCGCCGAATTGCAGGAAGGGCGGCTCGTCACCATTCTCAGCGATTACAAAGCGCCCAATATCTTCATTACGCTGCTTTATCCGCCGAACCGTCATTTGTCGCCGCGCATCCGGGCGCTTGTGGCGTTTCTCTATGAGCGGTTTGGCGACAGGCCTTACTGGGATCTCGTGGAATAGGCGACAGCGCGGCCGTCTGATCGCCTGACACTCGGCGGATCGTTCACTGTGCTGAGCGCTGCGCTCTCCGGCGACGAAAGCGCGCCGATCCCGGAAGGCGCAAGGCTGGCCGTTTCGACGGTAGCGTGTTAACGCCATGTCCATCTATGACGCCCATTACGCCTCGCAAGCAAGTAACGCTTGCTTTCCAATTTCGCCTAAGCGGCTGATCAGACTCTGGAAAATGGCTCCCCTTCGTGAACGCATATCGAACTTTATGTCAGGCGCCAAAGCCAGAATTTCGCGCGCTCCTGCAGCAGATCCGCGCTACGTAACTGCTGTATTAACAGTTTACTCGACGGTCGGGACGAGGCAGTTGAGTGTGGATAGTTGCCTGCATATGGATTTGAATAATATTCCTGATCGGTAATCTTATTATCCTTTCTTAGTGGCTTACGCGTCAATATTTCCTTTCGGGAATAAAATCCCTGATTTCCTCGATATAAGCCTATTTATTCCCGTTCGGGAGTGTGAAATAACGCCTAAACAGATCGGAACAACCATCCGCGAATTGTGCAAACGCCAAGGTCTACGCCAGGACCAACTTGCTGGCGCCCATGCGATGAGTTACAGTTTGCTACCGCGAAAACGGCGCCATTGAACTGGCGCCGCTCTACGACCTTCTGTCGACAGTTTACTATCCAGATTTATCGCCGCGCCGCGCCATGAAGATCGCCAAGCGCCATACGCTGGAAGAATTAAAGCCAGATGATTGGAAAAATTTGCAGACGAAAATGAGCTTGGTTGCGGTTCATCAGAATGCGAGCGGGTGAGTTGACCAGTGCGGTGAGTGAAGCAATGGGTAAAACCAAAGCTGAATTCTTGGAAACCGCTTGTGACAGGAGCGTTGTGGAAGAAATCTCCGACATGATAAGTTTGCGCGCGGAATCTCTTCGGCGACGCATTAAATAACGCGAACGAAAATATCAGTCTATTGATCAACAGGTTGATGGAAAGGTATGTCTTGATTTCAGGCGCTAGATAGCGTGCGCAACTCAAGTGACAACTTTATGGTACCAATCAATTCCAATATCTCTGCCTATATCGACGTAAGAACGCACACGGCGCTCCTTCTTCTGCTCCTCGGTGATGAGAATTATAAAAACAAGTGTCCGTTCACTTGGGTGGAAGGGCGCTGCATCGGAACAATCGCGGAGGGCCGGGAAGGTGCGTTTAGCTTTTAAGCCAAGGATAGAACCGAAAAAAACAGCGTCAGGCAGGCCCTTCCTGCGTCATTCATGGCCCTATGAGGTGTTTTGTTATTTCCGAAGGCCGACGTGGCGTAGCGGGTTTCAATCCTTTGCATGAGGCAACACCATTTTTCCTAGATCCATGAACCTTTCGAAAACAGCCTCATCAAGCATTCCAAGCTCCGCCGCGGCTTGTTTCAACGTAATATCGTTTTCATAAGCATGTTTTGCGATCCGGGCGGCATTTTCGTAGCCAAGTGTCGGGACAAGGCCAGTTACTAACATCAGCGAACTATCGACAAGATATGAAATCCGCCTTTCCCTTGGCTTCAATCCTTGCACGCAGCGGCTGGCGAAACTTTCCATGCCAGACGCCAGCAGGCCGATAGAACGCAGGACATTTGCAGCGATTAAAGGTTTAAATGCATTCAGTTCAAGGTGGCCTTGAGCGCCGCCTAAGGTCACTGCCTGATGGTTTCCAATGACCTGGGCGGAGATCATTGTAAGCATCTCACACTGAGTGGGATTAACTTTACCTGGCATGATGGAGCTTCCCGGCTCGTTTGCAGGTAATTCCAATTCGCCGAGACCGCAACGCGGCCCGCTTCCAAGAAGGCGGATATCATTGGCGATCTTGTTGAGGGCGGCGGCCAAAGTCGCCAGCGTTCCTGAAAACTGAACCAGCGGATCGTGCGACGCCAGCGCCTCAAACTTGTTTGGAGCCGGTTTGAACTCAATGCCTGTTTCACGGGATATCTCAGCCACAATCGCCTTATCGAATCCCGCAGGGGCGTTAAGGCCAGTGCCAACCGCCGTTCCGCCTTGGGCGAGCATGATAATATCCTCCCCATAAGCGGTTTCGATTCGTGTACGGCACCGTTCGATTTGATGTGCATAGCCGGAAAATTCCTGACCTAGCGTCAGCGGAACCGCATCCTGCAAATGAGTGCGGCCTATTTTTACAATACCCGACCATGCTTCCGCTTTTGCTTTCAATGCGGCCAGCAGACTGTCAAGAGATGGTTTGAGGCGCTTGCTTGTATCTACCGCGACGGCGATATGCATTGCGCTTGGGATGCAATCATTCGACGATTGGCTCTTATTGACATGGTCGTTAGGGTGAACTGGCGCTTTTCCCCCTCGCTTTTTCGTTAGAATCTCGTTTGCGCGACCGGCGATCACTTCGTTGACATTCATGTTTGTTTGAGTGCCGCTGCCGGTTTGCCATATGGCCAGAGGGAATTGGTCGTCATGCTGTCCTGAGATAATTTCACGGGCGGCATCCTCTATGGCTGCCGCTAATTGCTCAGGCAGTCCATGGCGGTGATTAACGCGGGCCGCCGCAAGTTTGATTGTGGCGAGGGCATGAATGATTTCGACAGGCATTCGTTCCCTGACGTCGAAGTTGAAATTCTCGATGCTGCGTTGCGTTTGGGCGCCCCAGTAGTTTGAAGCCGGCACTTCAATTTGACCGAGCGTATCGCTTTCCAGTCTTGTTTTTGTCATAGCTTCGTTCCTCAGTAGAAAATATGGAGTTCCAGGACTCTCATGCGTTGAGATGCTTCAATAATTCTCATGGTCATGCGACGCGCGCAGTGCGTATTAGGCCTTTTCACAATGATGTCCGTTCTGGAAGCCAGTCATGCTGTTTCTTTTTGCATAGCCAGCATAGTCAGTGATCTTCTTAATGTTCGACGGGAATGCCGAAAATTATGATGCTCATGCCGATAAACGCCAATATCGAAAAAATCACGGCTAGGCTCCGTCGCTGCAAAAACCATGCGTTCAACGCCGCGATTGCAGATTAAATGCCGTAATACAAGGCAAACGCCTTTGATGCATAATTGATGATTTCGAATACATTAGCGCTCCAGGTAATTATAAGACCGAATATGACAACGATTAAATAGGCATGTCTCGGCATTAAGGCGTGTTTCGTCAGCTCTGAGAACAAGCCGCCTGCGCCAGCCGTATCTGCGACGGCTGCGCTGAATTGAGCGCTCAGCGCCGCTGCCACAAGTAGAGTAGGCAATATCGGCGCAACGATAATCATCATATCTATGATAGCGGTTTCGCTGAACGCGATGTCCCCGCGCGGGAATACATAAGTGATCAGGAAGATATATGCGAGATAAACGCCGGATGATATCCATTGAGCGAGACGCTTGGAACGAATCCGCATTGGCGCGGAGTATTTCTCACCAAGATAGCGGGAGGTCTCAAACCCTTGGACAGTGATTAACAGACCAAGGGCCAGCGAAATTGCGCCTAGTCCTTCGATTTCCGGTTCATTGTAAACGAGGTCGCCAGAAGTCGCCTTTTGTGTGAAGTAAATTATGAGACCGAGCAATAACCCTGCGATTATCGCAAGTTTGACGCTGACCGAAATTTCCTCGAGACGCTCGAGGGCGGAAAACCCACGCACCCAACCGACAATAAGAATGAGCAAGAAGATTATGCTTGTCAGCAAACGGGCGCCGTTAGGGCTGCCGCCTTCCGTCAGCCTGACTCCAAATGCACCAAACAGATTCAGATAATACGCTACAGAAATAATATAAGCGAAAGACAAGGCCCAGGACGCGATATTATCCAATGAGACTAAAACGCCGCGCCTATCGGAGCTATCTGCTTCGCACTGAATGTTAAAGCGTATTGCCGCGCCAAATAAATAGGCGGCGACACATAGGCAAATCATCGCTAGCGGCGCGTACTTACCATATGACGCATCAAGGATTGGCCCAATAACCAGAAAACCGCTGCCGATAATCGATGCGAGCGGCGTTACGGTTGCCCGCCAATATAGAGAACCGGCAAGTTTCGGCGATAGAAAAGCGGCGCCGCTCAGAAGGACAGCAAGGAGAATGGCGGCATCCAGGAGCATAGTCTGGGGAAGGTGGCGCCGTCCGCCTGAGCCGGTCAAGAGGAAAGCGTAAGAGATAGCCCATACCAATTTTGCGCAAAACTTGAAGAGAGGCGGGTGAACTTTTTTCAGCCTCCGGTCGTCATACAGGCAAGGCCCGTAGCGAGATAAAGGAGTTGCATAATCCATGGCGCGCGTATTTGCAGTCGATTGTCTTGACGCCGTACCGAACAGATTCGATCTGACGCTGCTTGCGGCACGGCGCGCACGCGAAGTTCACAATGGCGCTCCATCGGCCATTCCGGCAAACGGTCACAGCGCGCCTGTACTGGCGCTGAAAGAGATCGCCGCCGGCGCCATATGCCCTCGCGACATTGAAAATCGCCTTATCGAAAGCTTGCGTAGAGTTCGGCCGGCGGACGATGATGATCGTCCGGAATTCGAGCGCATCGACGAAGGCGCGATGTTGGCGGCGCTCAATACGCTTGGCGAGGAGTCTGTGCGTCATGAGTGAAACGCCGCTTAGCTACGTTTGGGGAACCCCGTTTCGCGCCGCCCGCGCATTCGACAATGCGCTTGAGGTTGCATCATATGCGTCAAAAGCGGCGCTTGTGAGCGCGCTTACAGCGCCGATCCCTTTTTACTGGAATCCACCGTTTTGGACGATCGCGCTTATGTGGCCGAAGGGCGGCCGGGCATCTGTAGTATGCGAGCCTCCATCAATGATGCCGATTAAAGAATCTTGCTCTGACGGCTATGCGAACGACAACAATGATATCAACGTCCCGATGGCGGCTTAATTCTGACATCGTCCCGCCCGAGATCGTCACGGATCCGCTCCGCATCAGTTGCTCAATATTAGGGCGATCAACATGCGGAGTATCGCCGTCGATATCGGCTCAGCTATAACCGGCATCGCAGGGTGTTGTGCGTTCTAAGCGTGACTTCAATGCGACAAACTGATTTTGCGGGGTTCCCCGGAGTTCGCATCGCTGCCTATGTTCGCATTTCTGCTCGCGGTGGCCGACAGCGTCGCTGACGAATGCGTAACTTCGGCTTGCGGATACGGTTTCTCGCTAACTCGCTTCTACGGTGTTGATTATCGAAGGCGTCTAGCCAGTCCGCCGGGACATCAATGCCGCTTTAGCGCATGGTTACTCCTGATCGCGCCATTGTCGGAGGATTGCCGCGCGTACGGCTTCCGGCTGTCGGTCAAGCGCTTTGAACAACCGCGCCATTTCCCGGCGAAGGCTGTGAACCTGATCGAGATAGCCGAGGAAAATCGACAGCGCATCGTCGGCGACGTCAAAATCGTCGCAAAGCATCGTCATCAGCTCCAGCCTCGCCCGGTCGAGTTCGTCATAAAGGGCGTCTCCGGCCTCGCGCCGAGGCCGAACATAGCCCTCGCGCAGCCATCTTCGCAGCCGCGACTGCGTCAGTGAGCGGATTTCGGCGACAAGGTCGTCTTCAGTGTAGGTGATGGTGGTCTCGTTATTCATCGCCGCCTCCTAACGTCCGGCCCATCCGGCGCGCGGATCAAATTTGGTTTTCTCACGCCAGGTTTTCACGGCATTTTTGAAGTCGTCGTCGAACTCATCTGGAAGGACGATTTTTAATTCGACATATTGATCGCCCGGCGCGCCTTTGGCCTTGCGAACGCCGCGTCCCTTGAGGCGCAGGCTCTGACCGCTTGAGGCGCCTGCGGGAATGGTCATTGTGACGGCCCCGTGGATAGTCGGAACTTCGACCTTGCCGCCAAGCACGGCTTCATCAAGCCCGATGGGAAGTGTCAGGCGGATATTTTTCCCGTCGCGCCTGAACAGGCGGTCCGGTCGGACGGAAATCTCGATGAGCGCGTCTCCTGCCGGACCGCCATTGAGGCCGGGCTCTCCTTTTCCCCTGAGGCGGATGGTCTGTCCGTCTTCCACCCCGGCGGGTATCGAGACGTCCAGCGAGGCCCCGTCGGGAAGCGTGATCCGTTTCTTGCCGCCCTTTGCGGCATCCATAAAGTCAATTTCCAGATGGTAGCGCGTGTTGCGCCCGGCCCGCCGCATTGAGCCGCTGTCCGCGCGTCGCCCGCGTCCGAAAATATCGCCAAAGATATCTGACAGATCCTCGAAACCGCCAAAATCCTCGCCCGAGCTTTGATAATAATAGCGCTCGCCGCCGTCGCCGCCGGCATGCTCGCGATAATAACGCGGCTCCGGCCTTTCCTGGCCCGAAGCGTCGATTTCACCGGCGTCGTATTTCGCCCTTTGCTCCTTATCGCCAAGGATCGCATAGGCGGCGGAGATTTTCTTGAATTCCTCCGCGGACGCTTCGTCGTCCGGGTTAAGGTCGGGGTGCAGCTTTTTGGCAAGCTTTCGATAGGCTTTGCGGATGTCATCGTCCGTAGCGGACTTCGACACGCCCAAGATATTGTAGAGGTCGTCGGCCATGGTTTTTGCTACGAAGTTTGCTACGAAGAATGTGTTGGACTCGATTGATTGCAGCGAGGGCATCTTTAGAGACTTGCGAGCCCCTTGAAAAGTTCAAGGGCCAACCCATTTCAGTTTCGCGGGTCGCCGACGCCGGGACCCGAGCAATGATTTGGAGCACGCGCTCACTCACAGATTTTTCAAACGCGCGCCGGCCTCCAATCGCTCGACGCTTGACGGCATGACGGTCGCCAGATTGTTAAAATCATCGCCGGCCCAGATCGTGATCGCCGGTGGAATGATAGTCCGGCAAGACTGGTCTCGCCCTTGAAGCGTTTTCCGGCGCCGTCTTCCCCTCAAATTCGAAAAAAGACGAGCGGGCCTCCGCGAACTTTTTGCTCAGTCCCTTCGTCTTAGATGGTGAGGTCAACAATTAGGAGGATCAATCATGCTGGTTACAAATAACGGTGTTGTTGGCTGGGATCCGTTTGCAGAACTGCGGCGCTTTCAGACCACTATGAACCGGGCGCTCGACGGCTATTCCATGGCGGACGCGCGGGCCGGGTTTCCCCCGATTAATGTCTACGCCAAAGAGGATTCGCTTCTGGTGACGAGCGAGCTTCCCGGATTCGATGATGACTCTATCGACATCACCGTGCGTGAAGACATGCTGACAATCGCCGGCGCAGTGAAAGACGAAGGCGCCGACGACAGCAAAGGCTGGCACCGTCGCGAACGGGGCCGCGGCAAATTCTCTCGTACAATCGAATTGCCGTTCCGCGTCGATCCGGATCGCGTGGACGCACGATTCAAGGACGGCGTTCTCGAGATCGAATTGCACCGCCCTGAAGCCGACAAACCGCGCAAAATCGCGATCAACGGATAAGCCGGTCTTGGAAGAAGAATTGAAGGGAGAAATCGATATGAACACTGAAGTCATGAAAAACGAAAGCGGAAACGTCACGCGCCTGGATGATCGCAGACCGCGAACGGTTTATCGTCCGGCAACGGACATTTTCGAAACCGACAACGCAGTTGTTATTGAAGCGGAAATGCCGGGCGTGTCTCGTGATAAAGTCGACATCACGCTGGAAAACCGCGTCCTGACGATTCGCGGAGAAGCCGAAGCCCATGCCCGTGAAGGCTGGCGCCCTGTCTACGGCGAGTATGGCGAAGGCGACTATGAACGCGTCTTCTCGCTGTCGGAAGATATCGACAGCGAAAAAATCGATGCGTCGTTCCGAAACGGCGTTCTTCGTCTCGAGTTGCCGAAAGCGGAAAGCGTGAAATCTCGCAAGATCAGCGTAAAGGCCGCGTAACGGCGCTTTCGTTTAAAGCAATGATGAATTGAAGGAGGAAAGATTATGCGAATTCGGGATTTAGTGCCATGGGGCCGCGAAAAATCGGCCAATGGCAATAGAAAACGGCGTGCCGGGCGCGAACTTATGGTTCGCGGGGACAATGGCGAAAGCGTTGTGTCCCTCCAGCAAGAATTGAATGACGCGTTTGATCGCTTTTTCGAGCGCTTTGAGCGTCCGTTTTTTGACCGGTCATTCGGCCTTGCGGGATTATTGCAACCGAGCGTCGACATCACTGAGTCCGACAAGCAGATCAAGATTGCTGTCGACCTGCCGGGCATGGATGAAGACGATATTGACGTTTCGCTCACCGGCGATGTCCTGACTATTCGCGGCGAACGGCGTCATGAGCGTGAAGAGGACGAGAAGGGATACTTCCTGCATGAGCGGTCATACGGTTCCTTCTATCGTACGATCCCGTTGCCGCCGGGCCTGGAGACGGATCGGGCGAAAGCGGAATTCAAGAAGGGCGTTTTACGCATTACCATGCCGAAGTCGTCGCATGCTAAAGACCTTACCAAACGCATCGAGGTGAAGGCGGCGTGACATGGCGACTTGAGGGCGAATGATCGCCCTCATTCTTTTCCCATGCCGCGTTGTCGCTGGTGTGTTTGGCGTTCGATGCCAAAGTCCGTCGATCCTCCTGACGGAAAGCGAGGGCAATGCGCTAAGGCATGCGTCTCTCCCCTGATGTCGCGGCGCATTGACTGGGCGGCCTCTTGAAGAAGAGGCCGCCTTATATCTAAGAACAAAAATTGTGTTATCGTTCGGCGCTTGCAACAGACGCCGGATCGCTTTCCTGGACCGCTAGTTTCGGATCAATATGCGAGAACAAGGATACCTGCAATCGCCAGTCGAACAGGCTTGCTGCAACATCGGGATCGTCGCACGTTTTATTGCGTAACTGTAGCTTCAGTTTCTGAAGTTCATTCAATACAACGACATTGAGCGTCTCCTTATCCCGGCGCTCAGGGTCGCGAAACGAGAGAGTCGTGACGAACCGCTCATGTTCGTCTTCCGTAAGGGGGCGGCCATAGCATTTTTCGGCCGCCGCACGCGCGTGCATGAACTCGGTATAGGAATCGATTACGAGCGGTTCACTGGAAAAAGAATTCAAGGCTGGCGATTGGGCGTGCGCCAGCGTGGCCAGCGACGCAATTGCACAGCCAATTGCGCCGCCTAGCTTCGCCCGGCGCGCCACACTGCTGTTCTGCAGTTTTGTGCGTCGCTGCAAATGCCCCATGACCGGTCCTCACAGTGATCCGGCGACATAGGCCTTGAGCGCCTCGGCCTCCTGGGAAAGTTCAGACATTTTCTGGCTCAATATGTCATAAATCGAAACGACGCCGCACAACGTCGAATCGCAAACGACCGGAACGTGACGTATTTTGTGATGGTCCATGAGCGCCATGACCTGGTCGAGGGTGGCCTGTTCCTCGCATGTGACAACCGGCGCCGTCATGATGTCCGCGACCGCATGATCAAGCGCCTCTTTGCCGTATTCCTCAAGAGCGCGGACGACGTTGTGTTCGGAAATAATGCCCAGAATCTCGTTGTCGTCGTCAACCACGACGAGGGCCGACGCTTCGTCGGTCTTGAGCTGGCTGATTACCTCACTGACCTTAGATTGCTTCCGAATATGAGGCGCCGCGCGGCCCTTACGATTTAAAAGATCAGAAACTTTCATCGAAACCCTCCAATCTCAATGGGATATGTTAGAAAGGATAGCGTCAACTTGTTCGAGGAACGAACGCACGCCGCTTCGATATCGGCGAAATAGTCGGAATGAAACCGGATTCAAGAGGGCCTTGATATGATGCACAGGATTGCACGCGTTTGCCTTGCTGGAAGTGATCGATGAGGGCGACGGCGCCGCCAAAAATGGTCCTGAAAAGGCTCGCTGCGTTCAATCTGCGGCGCGCAGACGCTGTCCCGGATGTGGGCGGTCCGGATGACCTAAATCGTGCGGCGAAAATTCTCGCAAACGCTGAATGCTTTGACGGCGATTCTTTTCTCGCCTTCACGGGCGACAAGCGCTTTTTGTGGAGTAACAGCGGCGAAAGTTTCATTATGTTCGGACGCTGGGGACGGGCCTGGGTGGCGATGGGCGGACCGGTCGGCAAGATGTCCGAATTCGAGGAAATGACCGCAGCGTTTACCTCGGCCGCTCGCGCCGCAAGGTTTTGGCCGGCTTTTTACTCTGTCGGGCCGGAAGTGCTGGACAAGCTCGCTGTGTACGGATTTGTCGGCGAAAAGGTTGGCGAACGCGCTCTTGTTCATCTCGAACCGTTTTCAGTCTCAGGCAAGGACAAAAAGGATATCCGCAACGCCATCAACCGCGCCGAAAAATCTGGTTGCCGTTTTGAGATACGACCGCCGGGCGCACTCGGTGATCTTGAGCCGGCGTTGCGAAAGATTTCCGACGCATGGCTTCGGCCGCGAACCGGCGTCGAAAAGAAATTCTCGCTCGGCCAGTTCGATCCGGATTATCTGGCTCGCTTTTCGTTGGCGCTGGTGTGGCGCGGCGACGACCCCGTGGCTTTCGCAAATATCCGGACAAAGAATGACTTTGTCACAATGGATCTCATGCGTTTTCTCGATGAAGGCCCTGGCGGCGGCATGAACTATCTGTTCGCAAAACTCCTGCTCTGGGCGAAAGAAAAGAGCTATCGGATAGCCGATCTCGGATTGGCGCCGCTGGCCGGACTGAACGATCAGACGCGCCCATCGACGGTCTCGAGACTTGGCGCCTTTGTCTATTCGCGCGGCGGGCGCTTCTACGGATTTGAAGGCTTGCGAGCGTTCAAGGATAAATTCGATCCCGAGTGGCGTTCGTCTTTCGTAGCTGCGCCTAATCATTGGCGTGCCGGCGCGGCGGCGATCGCGGTTGCCGCGCTTACCGGCGGCGGCATTCGCAATATGATGCGAAAGACTCGTAAAGAGCTTGGCGGTGTGCACGGGTAATTGCCCGGCGGACAATGCCGGCCTAAACCAATATTGCCGCTGACAGGCTCACTGTCCCCTTGCCAGCGCCGCTGCGTTTAGTCTTTGAAGCGCCATCGCGTAAGCCGCGCGTCTGAGGCTTGTGTTCTTTTCCTGCGCAAAATCATAAACCTGTGCGGTAAGACGTCTCATACGTTCCGATAGTTTTTCCATTACGTCTTCGAACAGCATTTGTTCGCATTTCAGATTTTGCGACCACTCGAAATATGACGCGGTGACGCCGCCGCAATTGGCGAGAATATCGGGAATGACGAGAACGCCTCGCTCATCGAGGATCGCATCGGCTTCATAGTCTGTTGGACCATTGGCGATTTCGAGAATCATATTCGCAGACACATCCTTAGCGTTCCGCGCCGTTAATTGATTGCTGACCGCGGCTGGTGTTAGAATATCGCATGAGAGCGTCAGGAGCTCTTCATTTGATATTTTATTTTTGCCGAATTTAGCCGCAGCGCCCTTCAGGCCGCCATTTTGGCGTTGAAACTCCAGCAATGCTTCAACGTCAAGACCATCCGGATCATAAAGTCCTTCGTCTGCGTCGGAAATTGCGATGACGCGAAATCGGCTTTTTGCAGCGGCTCTTGCGAAGTTCGATCCCGCAGCGCCGAACCCCTGCAGTGCGATTGTTTCGAGATCCGAATAGGCCGGCTTCCGCGCGATGACTTCTTCAAGAACGCTAAACGCGCCATAACCCGTTGCTTCGGTTCTTCCCGGCAGGCCGCCCACCGCAAGCGGTTTTCCGGTAACCGTCGCTTCGATGTGCCTGTTGTGAAGAACGCGCATCTCGTCCGCAAGCCAGGCCATGGTTTGTTCGTTGGTGTTGAGGTCCGGCGCGGGAATATCCTGGCGCGGACCCGTTAAGATATCGAACGCGCGCGCGTAAGCCCGCGTCAGGCGTTCTAGTTCGTAAACGGATAATTCGCGCGGATCGACCCGGACGCCGCCTTTGGCGCCGCCAAACGGCAATTGCGCCAGCGCGCATTTGACGGTCATCCAGAATGCAAGCGTCATCACCCAATCATGATTGACGTCGGGATGGTATCGGATCCCGCCCTTGGTGGGGCCCAGCACGTCATTGAAGCGACACCGCCACGCCTTGAAAAACTGCAAGCGGCCATCATCCATCCGAACCGGTAGCGTCGCGCATAACGTTTCTTGCGGATAGTGTAATCTGGAGACAAATCCGTCATCCACGCCGATCAAGTCGGCCGCGTCGTCAAGGCGTTTTCTGGCTTCATTTAACTGACCGGGCATTTTGCAAATCGCTTGCCTAATTGATCTTGATCATTCGCGCCCGTTATAGCGCCGCCTCAGTTCCTCTTTGAACTCATCAAGGCTGGCGTCTTCGCTTGCGGCGGTGAGGGCGAATCGATGGCTTTTGTCGTTCCAAAAGAGCGTTCGACCGGGGCCAGTCGCGATTGGCGCCGATGACGTGGTTGGGGATTCGCGCCAGATCGTCAGGCCATAAAAGGCGCCTTGCTGGTCCTGATAAAACAAAATGGCCGCGCCTTCTCCGGCGCGGCTAAGCACCCGCCCGCCCAGATATTCAAAATCCGTGTCCGTCATAAATCGCGCTTTGACTACTTCACCGGACAGTTGCGGCAAGGCGGTGATTAACTCGGCATCCGATTGAGCCCCGAACTGCGTTGCGCCGTTCACGTCGCGTAAATAATATGAAGCCGCCTCAGAAATTTCCTGCTCGGCGAGCCGTTTATCCCTTGCATCAAGATCGTGGCATGAAACGATCGAAATGGCGAACATAACAACGGCGACAGCGGCCGCGGCGCCAAGAAGGGCAACCGCTCTGCGGTAACGCTCAATTCGGCCAGCGACATTCAACCCGCTCACGGCGTCGCGTAATCGCGCCGGCGTCGCCGCCGGGCTCAGTTTCTCCCGCATGCTGCGCAGTCCGCCTAAGATTGCTGAATCGGCTGACATAAGCGCGTCGTGGTCGTCGCGCTGCGAAAGATAAAGAGCAATTTCCGCCTGGCGGTCAGCGTCAAGCTCGCCATCCGTATAGGCGCTCAGCTCTTCCGGCGTTGGAGGTCGAATATCACGCATTCTCCTCTCCATTGTCGTCGACTCGAGGAAAATAGGCAGCCATGCTGTTTCGTAAAAGGGCTCTCGCCCGAAAGACGCGGGATCGCACTGTTCCAATGGGAATCGCCATGACCGTCGCGGCTTCTTCGTAGGAATAACCCTGTAACCCGACGAGCCACATGGTCTCCTTAAGCTCGTCCGGAAGCGTATCGAACGCGTTGGACAGGTCGATCAGAAAATCAGTCGCGCCGTCTTCCTGGGCCGGCATGGCGTGCTCGATCGTGTCGAGTTCTACGCCGTCGGGCGCCGCCGCCTTGCGCCGCACGATATCGATATGCCGGTTGCGCATGATCGAGAACAGCCAGGCGCGCAGGCTCTTGTCGCTGTCCCGACCGTCGATGGCGACCATCGCGCGCGAAAGGCTGTCCTGCACCAGATCATCGGCGGCGACATGATCGCGCGCGAGATAGCGGGCGTATTCCCGCATTCTCGGCATTTCAGCGATCAAGGCGTCATAGGACATCGGTTAAGTCTGTTTCCCGTGAACTTTCTGAGGGTGAGCTTCGTCTTCACTATCGAAGACCGAATATACAGCGTCTTCAACGACTTTGAAACGATTGACAAGTCTCGCGCCTTGTTGAGGGGCGGGCGCGGGCGTCTGCGTCCTTTACGTCCCAATGCGCAAGACTTTTGAATTGAAACCAAGAACGGAGGCGAAAAATGCTCAACCTACACAATTCCATAGGCGGGTCCGCGATCACATCGCGTGTTTCCGCAATAGCGATCTGCGCAGCCCTTGCCTTGTCAACGTCCGCTTGCGCGAAAGACGATGCCGAGGCTTCCAATCCGGAGCCCGCAGCTGTCGCGGCTGCTGAGACGGCGCCGGCAGTTGAGACCACAGCAGCTGACGCGCCCGCGGACCATGCCGAAGCGAAGGCCGCTGTTAAGGACGATGTCGAAAACAGCGCAAGCGAACAATTAACTGACAAGCGCGCCGCCCTCACCGATGAAGCGGTGGAAGCGCTCGCCCAAACGCGTGAAGCCATCAAGGCGCTCGACGCAGGGGATGCGGACGCGGCTCTAGGCGCTCTGGCAAAAGTAACGGGCCAACTCGAAATTGTTCTTGCGCGTGAACCTGATCTTGCGCTGTTGCCGGTGGACGTGTCGGCCATTCGTCAAGATCTCATCGCGACTGTCGACGGCGTCAAGGCAATCCGCAAAAACATTAAGGAACTTGTCGAAGACGGTGAAATCCAGCAAGCTCGCCCTCTTATCGAATCCTTCGGCAGCGAGCTTGTGATTTCGACCGCCAATATTCCGTTGGCCACCTATCCGGACGCCATCAAGGACGTCGCCGCTCTGGTGGACGATGGGAAAATTGAGGAAGCGAAAGTCGCTCTCAACGCTGCGTTAAGCACATTTGTCGTCACCGAGACCATCGTGCCGTTGCCGCTGCTTCGCGCTCAGGCTCTTCTTGATATGGCCGAAGCCAAGTTGGACACTGAGGTTCAAGGTAAAACGGACGACGAGGCAAACGCAGAGACGACAACGCCTGACGTCAAGGCTTTGTTGGAAAACGCTGCTTATGAAATCGAACTCGCAAAAGCGTTCGGCTATGGTGACAAGACCCTTTATCGTCAGCTTCAGCAAGACGTAAAGTCGCTGCAGAAACGCGTTGAAGCTGACGAAGACGCGGGCGGTCTTTTCGCCTCCATTCGCCGTCAGATTTCCGGCATTACGCCGAAAGACGGCGAATAACCCCCGCGCTGGAGCGGCGTCAGTGTTCAGTTTGACGCTGCTCCACTATAATCAACAACGGTGTCAGGCGCCCTTTTTATAAGCGGATGGCTATCATGACTTCGGATTCCAGCAAAAAACCGGACTTCATCTACAATGACAATGATCAAGCCCCTGGGTCTCCGGCAAAGGATTTGAGCGATTCCGAGATGACGCTGGATGAAGCCAAGGCGGAGATTGCGAGCTTGAAGGACCGGCTGCTGCGTGCGCTGGCCGACGCGTCGAATGCGCGAAATCGCGCCGGTCTTGCGCGCGACGAAGGGCGCAAGGCCGGTATCGCCGCCGCTATAGAGGCGATGCTTCCTGCGCTGGATAGTCTGGATCTTGCGTTGAAATCCGCCGAAGCCCATGAGGCAGAGTTCAGCGGCGCCGGAACAGCCTTGCTGGATGGCGTCAGGCATACGCATAGCGCCTTGCTTGACAATCTTGGGCGCCTAGGCGTGACCCGGATCGATCCCGCTGGAGAGAAATTTGACCCAAATCAGTGCGAAGCAATCTCAACAAGAGAGGATGAAACAACCAAGCCGAACACTGTGCTAGAAACGGTGCAACCAGGCTATCGGTTCGAGCAGCGTCTCATCCGGCCGGCCTTTGTCATTGTTTCCATTAGCAAAAAAAACGAGGGGCCAGAAATGGAAATGGAGCCGCCGAAGGAAAAAAAACCGACAATCGTCGCGATGTCGCCTGTTCGCGAGGTGGTCGGCGTCGTTGACAGTTTGCAGGAACTCGAAACGGCGGTTGATCGTCTGATGGCGGCCGGCATTGATCGCTCGGACATAGACCTAATGGCTGACAGGATGTCGATCCTGCGAAAACTGGGCAAATATTATGTCGATCCTGTCGAAGCCGCCGATAACCCATTGACACCGCGCCGTCCTTTGGTTCTGCGCGAAGATCTAGGCGAAGGCGCTGCGGCCGCTTTCGGATTACTGACTTACCTCGGCGCAATCGGTGCTGCCGGCGCCGTTTTGGCCTCCGGAGGCGCGCTTGCAGCGGCGGCGCTTGCAGCGATCGCCGGCGGTGCGGCAAGCGGCGGTCTCGGCGCGCTTTTCGGGCGGAGTCTTACGCAGCGCCAGTTGGAAATGCTGGAATCGGAATTGGAGGGCGGCGGCCGTGTCCTTTTTGTTCGCCTGCGCAGCAAGGACCAGGAGGAGAGAGTGAAAACCGCGCTCTCAGAGGCCGGTGCGGAGAATATTTTCGTTCACGAAATAGAACTGCCAAGAACGGTAGAAGACGTTCCGCTTCATGACATCAATCCGGACCCATGGCTTGGCGACGAGCGCTTGGGAGACATCAGCTAACCAAAGTCGAAACGAGGCGGCGACAATGACCAATTTGGCGGAAACGTTCAAGGAACGGTTTGACGACTTGGAGAGGGAGGTGAACCGCGCCCTGGATGAGGGGCGCCGCAAATTCAAATACAAGCTGAAAAAGGGCAAAGCGGTATTTGAGGACTCTGCGAAGAGGCGTCATGAGGAAATCAGACGGTCTCTGGCCCGTTCCTTATCCGATGCGCGGATGCGTAATCTTATTGCGGCGCCGTTTATCTATGCCGTTTTCTTTCCGATTCTTGCATTGGATATTTTTGTAGTCATCTATCAGGCTATTTGTTTCCGCCTTTGGGGAATCCCCCGCGTCAAACGGGCTGAATACGTCATAATTGACCGCCACCGGTTGCCGTATCTCAATGCTATCCAAAAACTGAACTGCATATATTGCGGCTATGCCAATGGCGTTATCGCCTTTGTCGCTGAAATTGCGAGCCGTACGGAACAATATTGGTGTCCAATCAAGCATGCTGCACCGGCGCTGCATGCGCATAGCCGGTATTATGACTTCCTGGACTATGGCGATGGGGAGGACCTGATGCCGCGCATAGGCGGTCTGCGCAAGTCCTTATGTACTGACTGCGGCGCCAAGAAGGGCGCCGCGGACCGCCCGCGAGCATGTGAAGGTTTGGCTGGCGGTTCGCAGGAGGGACGGCGCGAATTTGACCCCGGTCAATCCTGATCGCCGTAATAGGTTTAATGGAAGACATGCAACAGCCAATGGAGAGAAAAGATGAAGACCGAGCAGCTAGGTCAAAATGAATGGCGTCCTTTCCTGGAACGGCTTTCCAAAGTTCTGGAAGGCAAGAGGGCGACGGTTGAAGTCGCCGGTCTCGATATTGGCGATCAGATTCAGACAAAACAGGCTGCGATCTATGGGATCGTCTATGACCCGAAAGACAATCTGATCGAGGTTGCCTTGGAAGGGCTGGACCATCTTATCCGCTCGCCCAGGAAGGTCGACATCGCATATCAAAACGGCGCTATTGAAGCTATTCATATTGGCGACGGCGAAGGCCGCGAGCAGATCGTAAGATTTTCCGATCCGCTGATGCTGCCGGCGCCCAAGTGACCGCGCAGGCGGGCGCGGCCGCGGATAACAGGAGGGGGAATTCATGACCGGACCTACAGTAATCGCAACAGAAGTCGTCATCGACCTTGCCGGCCTCGCACAGAACTGGTGGACATTTTTACTCCGCGGCGTGCTCGCGTTTGTTTTGGCGGCGTTTGTCTGGTTCATGCCGGTCGGGGCGGTTGTCGCTTTCGCCATTGTTTTTGGCGCCTTTGCTTTTGCCGACGGCGTCTTCAGTGTTATTGCGGGAATACGAAAAATTCAAAAAGGAAAACGCTGGTCCTGGCTTATACTGGCTGGCCTGGCAGGCATTGTGACGGGAGCCGTGGTCGTAATCTACCCATTGCTTGCCGCCGTCGTGTTCTCTGTGTTCCTTTGGAGCATGATAGCATTCTGGTCCGTTTCGACCGGTGTGGCGATGCTTCTGGCTGCGATGCATTTGCGCCATGTAATGAAAGGCGAATTGATGCTTGGCGCCGCAGGGTTATTGTCTATTTTCCTCGGTGCTGTTGTTGTCTGGTTTGTCCTGACCAATCCGGCCGGCGGGGTGCTGGCGCTGGGCTGGCTTCTGGGCGCTTATGCATTTTTGTTTGGCCTTATGATGATCCTGTTGGGGCTGAAGCTTAGACAGCTGCACCGAACCTTATAGGCAGACAGCAATACTTCGAACCCGGTATGGCTGTTGCGCATGAAATGGAAATCCATTCAAACGCGGTCGCTTAAAAGCATAACAATCTCGAGGCCTCCCATTTTGATGCCATTTGTACTAATAGGATTTGGCAGGCCGCGTCGGACGTCTTTTCTCCGAAGGCATCATAAAAGAAAGTGATCTTTCGGAGGATCGGAGATGTTTGGCGAAGAAGCGTCATTTCTGGAAGTCGCGTTCGTGCTCATCGGCGCCGCCTTTGCGGCGGTGTTGATCTTAACAAAATTTCGCCTTCCGAGCATTCTCGGCTATCTCGCCGCCGGTCTTGTGGTGGGGCCGTCAGGTCTCGGTCTCATTACTGAAAGCGAGGGACTATCGCAAATCGCTGAGGTTGGCGTTATTTTTCTTTTGTTCATGCTTGGCATCGAGTTTTCGTTCGCACGAATCATCGAGTTGCGGCGCGCAATATTCGGCCTTGGCTTTCAGCAAGTCTTTGTTGTCACGGTGTTGGTCGCCGCTTTGGTCAAGGCGTTTTTTGATCTCTCTTGGGCAACCGCGATCATTGTCGGCGGCGCGGTTGCAATGTCATCGACGGCGTTGTGCCTCAAGCAACTCGCCGAACAAAGGGAGCTGGCGACTGATCATGGACGCATCGCCGTCGCTATTTTGCTGTTTCAGGATCTGGCGACGGTGGTTTTTTTGATATTTATCGGCGCGGCCGCGGGCGGCGTTTCCGTAACGCGTTCCTTAATCGACTTAACTTTGGGCGTTGGCGTGCTTATTGTTGCTCTGGCTGCGGCCCGGATTGCAATGCGGCCTGTGTCGGCTTGGCTGTCGAGAGAACTTGAGAGCGATGTGCTGCAGCTGTCGGCCTTGTTCATCGCCATTGCGGCGGCTTTCGGCGCGCAGGAGGCGGGACTGTCGCCAGCGATCGGCGCCTTCATCGCCGGGATGGTGATTGGAGAGAGCGATGCCCGACACGCCGTTGAAAAGGAAATTCGGCCCTTTCGCGATCTGTTGGTTGGGATATTCTTCGTCACGATTGGCGCGAAACTGGATTTGCTTAAAGTTTTGGAAGCCCCGCTTCAGGTTTTGGGTTGGCTGGGGCTTATTATTGGGCTGAAATGGCTTGCGGTGGCCGCTCTTGTGTATTGGGACCGCCGGGAGTTTTCCGTTGCCTCGCGCAGCGCTACAATATTGGCCCATGGCGGCGAATTCGGCCTCTTGCTTGTTACACTGGGGATGGCGAATGGCGCTTTGACAGAGGAATTTGGCCAGCCGCTCTTCTTGGCTATCGGCGCAAGTATGTTTGTAGCGCCCGTGTTGATTGGCTTGAGGCGGCCGCACAGCGCCATGCCGGATGGCGTGGAGGAGTAGCTTGGAGCATTTCCCGCTGCCAGGTCCGGGCTGCGGATATGGCTGGTGTGGAAGAGCATCCTTTAGCGGCAGGTGAACTTTCCAGTTGCGTTATTCGTCTCTACGGGTGAGGCGAATTCATTGAGAATTATTAGGCAGACCAGCAACGAGCTGGTCCCGATTGCCGTGCGTCCGGTGCAAAGGAGGCTGGAACATGGTTGGCGAACACGATTTGCGTAAAGATGAACCATTGCGAAACGATCAGCGCGGGATCCCGAAAACGCCTGGCTCCCATTCTCCCGCCTTTGATTTGCCGCCGGCGATCATCCGCCGTGTACGGGCGGCGCCAGGCCGGGCAGGGCTGCGATTCTCCAAAAGCTGGGAGCTGGTTTTCGAGCCCTGGAAGGCGCGCACGACTGAACCTCTGATGGGGTGGACGAGTTCGGCTGATCCATATAGCAGTCTCTCCTTAAAATTTCCTGATCTTGAGAGCGCCGTCGAGTTCGCTGAATCGCGTGGGTGGCGTTATCGCATCATAGAGCAGAGCGGAAAGCCTGCGGCTCGCGATTACCAGCAGGAATTACGAAAAAGGCTTTTATCGACGGCGGCGCGACCTGTTACGCATCCTTCGCCATGGCAATTTGTGACAGGAGACGACGCCGAAGCATCAGGAGCCGAGAACAAACCCGATCCGGTAATTGAAGCCGATCTGGAATCTTTTCCAGCGAGTGATCCTCCGGCGTGGATCGGCGTCAGTCTTCGATAAGGATACGTCTAGCTTGAGGGGGTCTTCTGGTGTTGCTCGCACAAAAAAGCAAATTCGGGACCGCAAAAACGATATCGCCGATCGTCATGCAATTATTATCGCCGGCGAGACGGTTTCGGCGTGTCCAATATTTGAGTGCCATAATCCTGATCATCGCTGTACTTGCTGCATTACTGTGGTCAAATTCGCCATGGGCGAGCGCGTATTTTAGTCTCTGGCAGACTCCCGTCAGCGTCGGTTTCGGGTCCAGTCAATTTAATAAACCGCTTCTCCTGTGGATAAATGACGCCTTGATGGCGCTCTTTTTCTTCGTCATCGGGCTCGAATTAAAACGCGAGCTATTAGCTGGCGAACTTTCAAATTCCCGCAAGGCGCTAGTACCTTTGATCGCGGCGATGGGCGGGATCGCGGCGCCGGCCTTCGTTTATTTAGCGGTCGTCGTTTACAGCGGCGGCGGCGAAGCGCTTCGCGGCTGGGCGATTCCGGCGGCGACCGATACGGCCTTTGCTATCGGCTTGCTGGCGGCTTTCCGCGACCGCGTTCCTTTGTCGGCGAAAGTGTTTCTGACGACCTTCGCTATCGCCGATGATGTCGCGGCGACCCTTATTATTGCGTTTTTCTATTCCGGCGCGCTCAATTATCCCTCCCTTGTCACGGTCTGCGGTCTGCTCGCCGCCATGATGTTTTGTAACCTTCTCGGCTTCCGGAACATTTCCGTATACGCCGTCTTATCTTTGCTGGTCTGGGGCGCTGTACTGGAATCGGGAATCCATCCGACTATCGCCGGATTACTTTGCGCTTTTTTCATTCCGGCTTTTCGGCGTCTCGAACCGACTGTCTTTGTCGAACGAGCGCGGGAGGTTCTTAATGGATTCGAGAGCAGTCTGGGAGATTATGAACCGCGATCTCATTCGACCCAGGCTCAACAGGCGCAATTCTCCACCCTGGAGAAAATGGCGGTAGAGGTTCAAACGCCATTGCAGCGCCTGGAAAACGGACTTCATCCGTGGGTCGCCTACATCATCGTACCGATCTTCATTTTCGCGAATGCCGGCGTCGCCCTGCAATCACAAGATCATTCCTTGCTGGAACTTGCAATCCACCCGGTATCGGTTGCGGTGATCGCCGGCCTCGCGATCGGAAAACCCGCCGGGATATTTCTAGCCACCTGGCTCGCGGTTCGTAGCCGGATATTCGCCCTGCCGGACGGGATGTCATGGCGACATTTGCTGGGTGTCAGTTTTCTTGGCGGCATTGGTTTCACCATGTCAGTGTTCATTATTTCATTGGCGTTCGGCGCCGGTCACGGCGGTGGGCAAGGCGTTGGCCACGCGGCGGCGAGCGCGGAAATGATTGGGCAGGCCTATGCGCATCACGGCGGCAGTGCGCTTGAAGCCTCGGCCGGCAAACTCGGCGTCATCATCGGATCGGCCCTTGCGGGGTTACTGGGGTTTGCCTGCCTCTCTTTCAAGAAAAAACATACGCAAAGCGGAGATGCTCCGACGCGTCAAGACCGGGGCCGCGTCGGCATTGAATATCGCGATCGCGCCGCGCGTCGAGATATCGCCACTTTAAACTCTTCGAGTGAGGCTGTGTCATGATGCCGTTTGGAGACGTTGTGGCGAAACGCAATGAGCCCTGGGTTACCTGGATGCTTATTGCCTTAAATGTTATGATATTCATGGCGCAAGCCGCGCTGGCGCCTGGGCAGCTTGATCTATTTCTTTCACGTTTTGCTCTTATCCCTGCTCATTTTTTTAATCGAGAGTCCGGCTCCGCAGGCCTGCTTGATTATTATCCATTTTTGACGAACGCCTTTCTCCATGGCGGCGTCATCCATTTGCTTTTTAATATGTGGGCTCTGTGGGTATTTGGACCCGCCGTTGAAGATCGCTTCGGCGCCCGAAAATTTCTCACCTATTATCTGCTTACCGCATTTTTCGCGTCATTGGCGCATGCGGCCCTCAATCCAGCGTCGCAGATCCCCGCCCTTGGCGCATCCGGCGCCATTTCCGGCGTGATCGGCGCTTATGTGCGCATGTTCCCAATGTCACGACTGGTCATGGTCGTTCCCGTTCTTATTTTTCCATTCTTTTTTGAAATATCAGCGGCTGGTTTTGCGGCGATCTGGATTATCATGCAGATTATTCCCGGCATAGCGTCGCTAATGTTGCCGCCTGATGCAGGCGGCGTCGCGTGGTGGGCGCATTTGGGAGGCTTCGCGGCGGGCTGGCTTTTAACGCCTGTCATGCGCCGGCCTGCTCCCGCCTATCGACGGTTTTTCAGCGACGAAGGCGTTTACGGATTTTTTCCGGACGGCGGGCGGTTTCGTGGAGGCGGCGTGTGGCGGTAACCGATCTCATCTGGCTTGTTTTTATCATTTCGGCGCTGCAGCCGGTGTTTCAGCAACGATATCTGAATGCGATGCGCGCGAAAAAGATTGCGCAAATAGAGAAAAAACGCGGATCGCGCGTAATTCTGCTAGTACACAGGCAGGAAACCATGCGGATGCTTGGCTTTCCGCTGATGCGTTATATCGATATCAACGATTCGGAGGAGGTCTTGCGGGCAATCCACTTGACGGATCCGGAGATGCCTCTCGACATCGTGTTGCATACGCCGGGCGGCCTGGTGCTCGCCGCCTTGCAGATCGCTAGGGCGATCGAGGATCATAAGGGCAAAGTCACCGTGTTCGTTCCGCATTATGCAATGTCGGGCGGGACGCTCATTGCGCTTGCTGCGGATGAAATCGTCATGTGCAAACATTCGGTGCTCGGCCCGATCGATCCGCAAATCGGCAACATAGCGGCTGCTTCCCTTCTGAAGGTGCTCGAAGATAAGCCAATTGCTGAAATTGAGGACAGCACCGTCGCTATGGCGGATCTGGGGCGCAAGGCCATAAAGCAGATCGTCGAGGCCGCTACGCAGTTCCTGAAGGATCGTATGAGTGAGGAAGAGGCGCGACGCGTTGCGGAAAAACTGGCGACGGGCGTGTGGACGCATGACTATCCGATTTCACCCGATGAAGCGCTCGCTCTCGGATTGCCGGTTGTCACCGACATGCCGAATGAAGTGATGGAACTCATGACCCTTTACCCGCAACCGGTCAGGACGACCGGCGGGGTCGAATATTTGCCGGGGCCCCGGCAGAGAGAACCGGCGGCGGAAGCGTCGATCAATAAATAGGAGGCGAATATGGCGAACGGAAAATGTGATATCTGCGGCGCTCCGGCGACAGTACGCGCTCAAGTTTCGAGCAATGGCCGGCAGCAACAAATGGAATTGTGCGACGCTCATTATACGAGGCTCGCCCGGCGGCAATCGCGCAGCGTGTCGCCGCTGGAATCGCTCTTCGGGCGGCGTGGAAGCCTCTTCGAGGAATTTTTCAACGACGATTTCTTCGGCTCGCCGCTGAGAAGCGGCATGCAGACCCCCGATGCGGGAGCAGGCGAGGCAATGGGCCGGCGCAGCGCTTCCAGAGGAGGCGGTGTCGCCGGGAAGTTGAGCGAGCAGGCCGAAAAAATTCTCCAGAATGCAGCGAATACGGCGGCGAACTGGGGGCGCAAGGAAGTCGATACGGAACACTTGCTCTATGCGCTGACCGAAAGCGATGTGGTTTCGACGATTTTGGATCAGTTCAAAATTTCTTCTGACGATCTCAAACGCCAGTTGGAAAAGGAAAGCCCGCGCGAGGAGCGCGAGGAGAAGGAAGGCGAAAGCACCGAGATGGGCGTTTCACCACGCATCAAAGACGCTCTAGCGCGCGCTTTCGCCGTATCGCGCGATATGGGGCATGCCTATGTGGGGCCGGAACATCTGCTGATCGGGCTAGCCGAAGAAGGCGAAGGACTAGCGGCGGATATGCTGAAACGTTACGGCCTCACGCCGCCGTCGCTGCGCCAGAAAACAACCAAGGTGGTTGGCGGCGGGGCCGAAAGCGGCGATGTCGAGGCGCCGACATCAACGCCTAATCTCGACAAGTATTCACGGGATCTGACCAAGCTTGCCAAAGACGGGAAACTCGATCCCGTGATCGGCCGTGCGAAGGAGATAGAAACCACGATTGAAGTCTTGGCGAGACGGAAAAAGAACAATCCAGTTCTAATCGGCGAGCCCGGCGTCGGCAAGACGGCGATAGTCGAAGGGCTTGCACAGCGTATAGCGGCGGGCGAGGTGCCCGAAGCGCTCCGGGACAAGCGCCTGGTCGAACTCAATGTGAACTCCATGGTTGCGGGTTCCAAATATCGCGGCGAGTTCGAAGAGCGCGTACAGCAGATTCTTAAAGAAGTGACCGAAGAACAGGACGAACTGGTTCTGTTCATTGACGAGATTCACACCATTGTCGGAGCCGGGCAGGGAGGCGGAGAAGGCGGCTTGGATATTGCAAATGTTTTCAAGCCGGCGCTGGCGCGCGGCGAGCTGAATCTTATCGGCGCGACGACACTCAACGAATATCAAAAGCACATTGAAAAAGACGCGGCGCTGGAGCGGCGTTTCCAGCCTGTATTCGTTCCCGAACCTACTGTCGCTCAGACCGTAATGATCCTGCGCGGCTTACGCGACACGCTTGAAGCTCATCACAAGGTCACCCTCACGGATGAAGCGATTATAGCCGCAGCAGAATTGTCGGATCGTTATATTTCCGGAAGATTTCTGCCGGATAAAGCGATCGACCTTCTCGATCAGGCCGCTGCGCGCGTGAAAATTTCCGCTACGGCGCGGCCTGTTGATGTTCAGGAACTGGAAGCGGAAGTCCAGCAGCTCAAGCGCGAACAGGACTATGCGGCCTCTCGCAAGCAGTTCGATCGCGCCTCTGAACTCAAAGCTGAATATGAAGAGAAAGAAAAGCAGTTAAATGAGGCCAGCGATGCGTGGAAACGTGCGCGCGCTTCCGCGACGGCCGAGGTTCTGGCCGAACATATTGCGCAGATTGTCTCAAAACTGACGGGCGTGCCGGTTGACGAGTTGACCACGGAAGAGCGCGAAAAACTGGTCAAAATGGAAGAGCGGCTCCATGAGCGGGTGATCGGTCAGGAAGAAGCTGTCAAAGCCGTCAGCGACGCCGTTCGTCTCGCGCGCGCGGGGTTGCGCGAAGGACGGAAACCCGTCGCTACATTTTTGTTCCTGGGGCCGACCGGCGTCGGCAAAACCGAACTCGCCAAGGCGCTGGCCGAAGTCGTTTATGGCGATGAGGACGCCATGATCAGAATGGACATGTCGGAATATATGGAGCGTCACGCAGTTGCGCGTCTGATCGGCGCCCCGCCAGGCTATGTGGGATATGACGAAGGCGGGCAGTTGACCGAGCGCGTGCGCCGTCGGCCATATAGCGTCATCCTGCTCGACGAAATCGAGAAGGCTCATCCTGACGTCTATAATATTCTCCTGCAGGTTTTCGACGACGGGCGCCTCACGGATGGAAAAGGGCGCGTCATTGATTTCACCAATACAACCATCATCGCCACCAGCAATCTGGGATCCGACATTATACAACGTAATCTGAAGTTGCGCGGCACCCGGGACGAGGATAAGGACAAACTGAAACGAGAATTAATGGATGTGCTGAAGGGGCATTTCCGTCCCGAATTTATCAATCGCATCGATGAGATCATTGTCTTCCAGGCGCTCAGCAGATCAGAAATCAAAGCTATCGTCGGGCTTCAGCTTGAACGCGTCAAACGTACGGCCCATGGCCAGGGCGTTGAGCTTGAGATTGATCCATTGTTGGTCGATCACTTTGCGGCCGTCGGATTTCGACCGGAGTTCGGCGCCCGCGAATTACGGCGGCTTATTCGCACCGAGCTGGAAACCGAACTGGCGCGCGCAATGCTTGCCGATGAAATTAAAGAAAACGACTGCATTATTGCAAGATGGGACACCGAAGAGCAGCGCGTTCAGTTTGACAAACAACCTCCGGAAAAGTCCAAAGCAAATACGCTGTCGCGCGCAGATGAATCCGGAACTGGGGAAGAGGGCGATTCCACGCCAGCCAAGGCAGACTCAGGCCAGTGCGAGGAAGGGGAGCGACCGTCCGCATCCGCTACCTGACATTTCGCCGGAATGCCGCGAGTATACTTGCAGGAGGCAGTGAATGATTTGGGATAATCAGAACCTTGATCTCTTCATCGCCTACTGCCTCCGCGAAGGATTTAATCCTTGGGGCAGCGGGCCAGTGCCCATTGTTCCCCGAACGCAAGCGCCAGGGAAAGGCGCGCCAGTCGCAGACAAGGCCGAGCGGATTCCCGACAAAGAGTTAAAGCTCAGGACAGAAGAAAAAAAATGATTACGGCGTTTTTGAACAAGCCGCATTCGATTGAAAATCCGGCGAAGGCGTCTGCGCAGCTCCAGGCGGCGTCCTGGCTGGATGCCGTCGCCCCGACAAGCGAAGAGGTCAGTGCGCTGGAGGCGTTGCTTGAGACGGCAATTCCGAGCCGGGACCAGGTTTCGGAAATAGAGGCGACGAGCCGGCTGTTCGCACACGATGATGTGGCGTTCATTACGTTAAGCCATATAATTGATGTTGAGGCCGGAAGGCCGCAACTCACGCCGGCCACTTTCATCCTCAAGCGGGATCGGCTGGTTACGTTGCGCGACCGCGACTCCCGCGCATTTAATGCATTCCGCAACCAGTGGACTGACGATTATCACAAAAAAAAACCCTCTGCGATACTGTCAGAACTTCTGAATGTCATTATTGAAAGAGCTGCAGATGTGATCGAGGAGACTCAGACGAATGTCAATACGATTTCCGAGCAGCTACTGGTTGAAAAGAAAAAACCTGTCACGAGTCTGAGCGATGTTGTGCGGAGCATCGGGTTGCATCAAATTAAAGCCGCGCTTGTGCAGGAAAGTCTTATTGAACTAGAGCGTGCATTATCATTTATAAACTCATTGCCCATGGACAGGTTTCCTCTTGCAACTGACAAAATGTGGAAATCGGTCGCTCGCGATTGCCGCTCTCTTCAAGAGCATACGAACTTCATAACGGCTAATCTGGGCTTCCTTCTGCAGGCGGCGCAAGGGCTGATCAATGAACGTCAAAACGATACAATCAAGCTCCTGTCGATAATTTCAATCTTGTTTCTCCCGCCAACGTTGCTGGCTAGCATTTATGGCATGAACTTTAGCCAAATGCCGGGCCTCCAGCATGAACTTGGGTTTCCAATCGCTGTTTTGGCAATGCTTGCATCGTCTGTAGCGCCGCTCATTCTGGCTAAACGCTGGCGGTGGCTCTGATTTGCAACAGGACTAATGGCTAATGAATAAGCTTGCGGCAGTCTCGCATGAAAGGGCAGATCCCTCCGCCGGGGCGTCGGTCCTCGGTGTTGCGACTTCGCGCGCCGGGTCTTTGCTGGCGGGGCTGGGGATTTTAGTGCTTGGAAACAGCCTTTATGCGACGCTGATGTCGCTGAGGGCGCATCAGGAGGGATTCAACGCCGTTGAAGTCGGAGCCTTGTCATCCCTTTTTTTTGCCGGCTACATCTTTGCTTCATATATGACGCCGAAACTTATTATGCGGCTGGGGATGACGAGAAGCTTCGCAGCGCTTGCTTCGCTCATTTCAGCAATCGTACTGATGGCGGCGCTTCATGTGTCGCCCCTTTATTGGTTCGTTTTACGCTTCGTTCACGGCGCGCTCTTCGCTGCTGTCATCATTATCGCCGAAAGCTGGTTAAATGCAATTGCAACCACACAGACCAGGGGAAGAATACTTGCGCTATACGGCGTCATTTTTCTCTTTTCATTCGCTCTCGGGCAGCTTCTTATCGTAATTGCGCCAGTTTCCGAGTTTAGACTTTTCAACATTGTTTCAATTCTGTTTTCTATAGCGCTTTTGCCTGTTTTGCTCGGCCGGCAGGAGGCGCCGCTCGACCTTACGGCAAACCGGATGAAAGCTTCGCAGATTTTTGTCACGGCGCCGGCCGCTATTGCAGGCTGTGCTATCTTTGCTGCAGTAACCAATGGTCTTGCGGCGGTCGCGCCGGTTCAACTGTCACTGCTTGGTTTCTCGGAAAATTATGTGGCGATATGGCTCTTCGCCTTCATTAGCGGCGGACTTGTCGCGCAATGGCCGATCGGCGTGTTGTCCGATCATGTTGATCGGCGTTTGGTTGGATTCGCACTGTTCGTCTCTGCTGCAATAGCAGTAGGGGGCGTTCATATGTTGCCTTCGCAAAATGGAACCGCCCGAATGATCTTAGGCGGCTTGCTTGGCGCCGCGACAATCCCCGCCTACAGTGTCTTTACGGCCCAGATCGCAGACCGCATAGCCGCGCCGGCCATGTTGAGCGCCGTGTCGACAATGATCGTACTTTATGCTTTGGGCGCTATGAGCGGCCCAATTCTGCTTGGCCTCGGCGTAAATCGGTGGGGCCCAGCCGGTCTATCGATGAGTTTAATTACACTTCTAGGGATTGGCGCGGTCTTTATGCTCATTCGACTTGCGATGCGCAGGACGTCAAAAGCCGACGTCAAGGAAAAGTTTTATTTCAACCAGCCGACAAGTCATATCGGCTTGGGGTTAGATCCTAGAACGTCGCCTTCAGCAGTTTTGCCGGCGACACCGCGACAGCAGGAGAAGTAAAATGAAAAAGAGCATATACGCCGTATTAGCGGCAAGCGCTTTAATTGTTTCGGGAAGCGTTGGTTTTGCAGCGGGGCAGATTTCGGCGCAGCCTGAGGTGAAAACGGCATCGCAGGCGAGTGTGGACGGAAATCTCAAAATGTCTTCCGAAGCTTTTTCGGAAGGCCGTATTGACGGTTTGTTTGAGCGCGATCCGAAGCGGGGCGTTATTACATTGGCGCCGCTGCTGCAGCAGACGACAGACGCCGTCGTCAACATCTCCGTTTCATCTACTATTCCGGTGGATGAAAATCCGTTGTTTCGCGACCCGTTTTTCAGGCGGTTTTTTGAATTGCCGGACCAAATGCCGGAGCAAAAGCGTATGAGCGCCGGGTCCGGCGTCATTGTCGACGCGGATAAGGGGTATATTCTCACTAATCATCACGTTGTTGACGGCGCTGATGAGATTGTGGTGACGTTAAAGGATCAACGCAGATTGACGGCAAAGCTCATCGGAAGCGATGCAGCCACGGATATTGCGTTAATCGAGGTCGAACATGATCGCGGCAAACTATCAAAACTGCCTCTTGGAGATTCCGATGACGTTTTTGTCGGCGATTTTGTTGTTGCGATCGGAAACCCTTTTGGCCTGGGGCAAACGGTGACGTCCGGAATTGTTAGCGCGACAGGCCGGTCCGGCATCGGCGCCGAGCGATATGAAGATTTCATACAAACGGATGCGCCTATAAACCCCGGCAACTCAGGTGGCGCTCTAATCAATACGAAGGGTGAACTCATTGGTGTGAATACGGCCATTATTGCACCAGGCGGCGGCAATGTAGGCATCGGTTTTGCTGTTCCCGCCAATATGGCCCGCTCTGTCATGGATCAGCTTTTAGAACATGGCGAAGTGCGCCGGGGCCGCATCGGCGTTGTGATCCAGGATGTGACGCCAGAATTGGCTGAGGCGCTAGACCTGCCGGTCTCACGTGGGGCTGTGGTTTCTCAAGTCGAGGAAAAGTCACCGGCTGACAAAGCGGGCCTTGAGGCGGGCGATGTGATTACGGCCTTCAATGGAGCCGAAGTCGAAAGCTCTGCCGATCTCCGCAACAAAGTCGGTTTAACTGAGCGCGGCGCCACCGTCTCCTTGACCTATCTGCGCGACGGTAAGGAAAGAACCGCGCGAGTGCAGATTGAAGAGGCGCCGCAACAAAGCATTTCCGGCGACCAGACCCTTCCGCAATTGGCGGGCGCGGCTCTCACGGACATACCAGCTAATGTGGACTCCGCCGGCGGGCGCGACGGGGTTTATGTAGCGAATGTGGCGCAAGGAAGCCCCGCCTGGGGCGCCGGCCTTAGGCCCGGGGATATTATCCGCGGGGTTAATCGCCGCCAGGTCAAATCGGTGGAGGAATTCCGGCAAGTCACGAAAGATGTCCGCGGTGCGATCGCGCTCTCAATTGAGCGCGCCGGAATGCGATTATTCCTCGTAATAAGGTAGAGAGCTTACATTTCGTTGTGCATAGAAGGATGCCTCGTTTCGGCTTTCAATGCCGGACGGGCGGCTGAAAATAGGAGAAATGAGATGACCACGCTTTGCGTTTGCCCCGATTTGATGAAGCCTGTGCGCTATGTTTTTGCGTTCTGCGCCCTCATGCTTGCCGCAGGCGTATCTAACGCTGCAAACGGCGCAGAATTATATGAAAATCTCGATGTATACGGCGTTCTGGAATGCGAAGTTCGCGGTGACATCCGATTAGCTGTTTCTGAGGAAAAAAAGCTGCGCTGCGATTTTTTTGCCGACCCGCGCCACGATGTTATGAGACGCTTTCATGGACGGGTCAGCAAATTGGACGTGCTCGGAGCTTTTGAAGCAGGAGACCGCATTGCCTGGACGGTGCTTTATCTGAAGCGCGATGATGAAGTCATGGATGAAAAGCTTTCACTGACTGGTCGATATGCGCGGGCATGGAAGAAGATTACTGATGAATACGAACTGAAGCCGAATACGCTAGTGGGCGGGGAAGCCAATACTTTCGCTCTTGAACCGCGGCCCATTGAAGGGCAGGAAAGTAGAAATATCGCCCGTAACATTCTCTATTTAGAGTTGACGCAGTAAGTTGTGACTGCCGCGACTTGCCCAAGTGGGCAAGTCGCCGTGGCGTTTTCTGTCTCACAAAGACCACGCCGCTCCTTCTACACATCCCAGAAATGGAAGTATGCAGGTGCAAGAATGAACAAAGAAACACAGGCCAATCTATGGTATGTCGCTATCGCACTGCTTGCCGTGATTGTTGCTCAGAATTTTCTTGCAGCCACGCGCTCCGTTTTGCCGCTTACTTATTCGAAGTTTGAGGAATATGCGCAGGATGGCCGGATTGAAAGGGTTGTCGTCAGCGATAGAGTGATGTCCGGGCAGTTCCGCGAGCCGGTGGACAATCACACGCGTTTTGTCGTGGCTCGTGTCGAGCCGGATTTGGCGCGAACATTGAGCCAATACGACGTTGAAATCGAAGGCGCTGTAGAAAATACTTTCTTACGGGATCTTTTATCCTGGACAATTCCTATATTCATCTTTTTCGCACTCTGGATGCTTGTTTTCAGAAAGATTGCTGAAAAGCACGGCATGGGCGGTTTCATGTCGATCGGGAAATCGCGCGCGAAGATCTTTGTAGAGAAAGAGACTGGAGTAAATTTCGATGATGTCGCCGGAGTCGATGAAGCCAAGTATGAATTGAAGGAAATTGTCGACTTTCTGAAAAACCCCGATGAGTATGGCCGTCTCGGTGCTCATGTGCCCAAGGGCGTGCTGCTTGTAGGTCCACCCGGTACAGGGAAAACGCTTTTGGCGCGAGCTGTCGCCGGGGAGGCTGGCGTTACGTTTTTCTCTATCAGCGGTTCGGAATTCGTTGAAATGTTTGTCGGCGTCGGCGCTGCGCGCGTGCGCGATTTGTTCGAGCAGGCGAAGGCCGCCGCGCCGGCGATCATTTTTATCGATGAACTTGACGCTCTTGGCAGGGCGCGCGGGGCCATGAATATATCTGGGCATGACGAGCGCGAGCAGACGCTTAACCAGTTACTGACTGAACTTGACGGTTTTGACCCCAATTCAGGCATTGTCATACTGGCGGCGACAAACCGGCCGGAAATTCTGGATCCTGCGCTTTTAAGGGCTGGCCGGTTTGACCGTCAGGTGCTGGTGGACCGCCCGGATAAAAAGGGCAGAGAGGCGATATTGCGCGTCCACGCCAGGAAGATAAGGCTCGGAGGTGATGCGGACCTCGCCGAAATAGCGGCCATGACGCCCGGTTTTAGCGGCGCGGATCTCGCCAATCTGGTCAACGAGGCGGCGATACTCGCCACGCGCCGGCGGGCCAGTGAAGTCTCGAAAGATGATTTCACCGCGGCTATTGAACGAATTGTAGCTGGTTTGGAGAAGAAAAATAGAATCTTAAATGAAAAGGAACGGCGAATTGTAGCTCATCATGAAACGGGGCACGCGATCATGGCTCTGGCGTTGCCCGGGATCGATCCCGTTCACAAGGTCTCCATTATTCCGAGGGGAATAGGCGCGCTCGGATATACAATGCAGCGCCCTACCGAAGATCGTTTTCTGATGACCAAGGAAGAACTCGAGAACAAGATATGCGTTCTGCTTGGCGGCAGAATTGCCGAAAAATTGATATTCGGACATCTCTCTACGGGCGCTTCGGACGATCTTGTCAAAGCGACCGATATAGCCCGGTCAATGGTTGAGCGTTACGCCATGGATGACGAGCTGGGCAATATGGCGTTTGAGTCGGGGCAGCCGAACTTTCTTGACCAGCAGCGCGGGAGGGAGCGGGAGATTAGCGAAATTACCGCGCAGAAAATTGATAAAGCCATAGCGGAAATTCTTGCGCGTGCAACGGAACGCACGATGCGCATTCTCGGTCAAAACCGAGAGATCCTTGAAAAAGCTGCGGCGACCCTTCTCCAACAGGAAACGCTTGCGGAAAATGATATTGTTGAACTTACAAAAGGTCTGAAGAAAGAAACAATAACATCAGCGTGCGAACCCGTCTGACGAAACTGCTCTCGATGGCGTCAACCTCGAAGGCCTTCTGGGGGGCGACACTTGCCGAATGGATGGCTTTGCCGGGCAAAGATATTGCGCGTCTGCATCGTTAATCGGCGCCCTGTCAAATCTGTTGAGAAGTTTCAGGAGCTGACCTGCAATGTGCACGGGGCGCTGGCGCTTTCGATCTGAAGAGTCGGCATGCCATTGTTCCTGATTATCCGATGATGGTGCAAAGTTGGCTTACGCGTTGATGCGCGCGCCATTTTCGTCGATGACCAACTCGCCGCCCTCTTTTTTGAAGGGGCCCGCGGGCCACTTGTCCAGAAGGTCCAGCACGGTCTCGCTCGGCCTGCAAAGTCGCACGCCCCGCGGCGAACAAACGATTGGCCGGTTAACCAATACCGGGTGTTCGATCATCGCCGACAAGAGCGCCTCATCGCTCACATTCTGATCTAAGAGGCCGAGTTGCGCTGCGGGGGATTTGGTTTCCCGCAGCGCTTGCCGCGGCGTGAGGTTGGCGGCGGCAAACAGACCTAGCAGCTGTGGCCGCGTCCAGCCTTCTTTCAAGTAATCGATTATGACGGGCTCAAAACCGGCCGCTTCAATAATTCTGAGGACATTCCGCGACGTTCCGCAATCTGGGTTGTGATGGATGACGATCATTCGAAGTCCTGTTTGCCTCACGAAATGGCCATTGTTTCGGCCCTTCGGCATATTTGAGCGATTAACAATCTTTACGTGCGTCGCACAAGTTAACTCATATGTTCGAATAACAATAATTTTTAAGAGAACAGCATCTTGATGATCGCGCAATCGGGCGTCCTGTTGCGGCTGCATCCTTTGGAGACCGTTGAAAGAGTGCGTTCGAGTTTTTTCAGATCCGATATCTTCGTCCGGATCATCTCTACATGCGCGGAGGTGATTTCAAAGACTTCTGCGCAGGAGGTTTTTTTGCCCAAAACTCCCAACCAATTCTGGGTGTTTGAATGCGCGGGAAAATCAGCCCCGCCGTATGGCTCGCCGCCAGCGATGCAACGCGATTAGCGCCCATATGCCTTCTGCCGCCCAAAAGGGAAGCGACCCGATCAGCCAAGCATAAACCGCCGCAAGCGCGCATCCGAACGCAAATATTAGAATAAATACGGGGTCGCGTTGCTCTAGCGCATAGGCGATCACCATGATGGTCACGGCGGCGATTCCCATATATTCGATCATGCCGCGCATGTCGGTTTGTCGTGCCTTCCTGCCGCCTCCATACACTCTTCGAGGCTTGGACACATGCAGCTTTCAAATTTCACCAGCAGAGCATCCATATGTTCTATCTCTTCCATTTTTTCGCGAACGGCTGATCTTTTCTTGTGCAAGAATGACAACCAGTCTTTTTGCGGGCGATTATCTCCAAATCCAATATTCAATAGCTGGCGCGTCTCGCTCAGCGTAAAGCCAGCCGCTTGGGCGAGTTTCAGGAACCGAAGCGTAGCAATCGCCTCGCTGTCAAATTCCCGGCGACCGCCTACGCGCATAACAGGTTGAATTAAACCTTTGCGCTCGTAGTAGCGGATCGCGGAGCTTGTAATTCCAAGGAGTTCAGCAACCGCACCTATTTGCATTTTCACTCCCGCTGCGCGCCGCCTCCTTCTTGTTACGGATGAGCAAGTATCCAATCCCTGAGAGCGCGAGCAGCCCAACAAACACGCTTAGTCCTACGCCTAACGCGCCCAAGCCAAGTCCAGCCACACTTACTCCCAATAGAGCCAGCACGAAAGGCGCGGCGCAAGCCAATCCCAGACCGCCGGCTAACGCAGCCAGCACGACGGCCCGCGGAGTAAAGCCTGGTTTGCCCGGCGCAAGCTGACTCATAAAGTCCTGCGCCAAGACGATCCCTTCGCCATGACTACGGACGGTCAAGATATGAACGCCTGCGTGTGACTCGACCTCGTGGGTCAGGAATGCACAGCAGCTTTTGTCAATTTCAACCAGCCTCTCGAGACTTCCTTTTACGCCGGGGGAGGCTTCGAACAAGATGCGAGCGCCATCTTCAAGCTTTTCGCGCTTAAGGACGTGCGGGGCCAACTCGGCGTTGAATTTGGCAATTTCCTTGCGCTGCTCAGCTGTCGAAAGCGAGCAGGCGACGGGGTTCGGGCTTGCTGGGCTACTCATGGCGCTTCTCCACTTTGAATGAATAGCCCTTCTGATAGCACTTAAACCAAAGTTTAAGTCAATATGGTCTTGCACTGAAAAGCGGCTATGCCACCGTTGTTAACGGAAATAGTCTTCCCGAAGGGACATTCAGACTGAAAAACTCGGTTGCGAGTATCCGAACAATACTCGGTTTCCTTCGGCCCCTCCGCAATGTTTTCGCAAATTCAGAAAAATCAAATATTGACGCCCCGCACTACCTATTTTGCTGGTATTTGTTGTCGACAGCTGCGCCGGTCCTATGTCGTGCATTGAAAGCATAGCGCTAAGAGAACAGCATCTTGATGATCGCGCAATCGGGCGTCCTGTTGCGGCTGCAGCCTTTGGCGACCGTCGAAAGGGTGCGTTCGAGCTTTTTCAGATCCGATATCTTCGTGCGGATCATTTCTACATGCGCGGAGGTGATTTCAAAGACTTCTGCGCATGTGGGTTTTCGATCCTCAAGCCCCAGGAGCGCACGGATGTCATCGAGCGAAAACCCGAGTTCGCGTCCGCGCCGGATGAAAGAGAGCCGGTCGGCGAGGGCGCCGTCATACAGCCTGCGACCGCTTTGCGTCCGCGGCGGCGCCGGCATCAATCCGATTTTTTCGTAATAGCGGATCGTCTCGATCTTCACGCCGGTTTGATCGCTCAGCTTCCCGATTGTCAGATTGAATTGGTCCATCACTCTTGATCCTGTAGCGACTACAGAAGTTACGATGAACGCCATGACAGGTGAAGACCCGAACAAAACAAAAGCGCGCAGGAAAGGCGGATGGTTCGCCGGCGGCGGGGCTCTTTCGGGCCTCGGGGCGCTGATCGGCGCGTCGTGTTGCGTATTGCCGCTCATCCTGATCAATCTTGGCGTCAGCGCGGCGCTGGTCGGCAAGCTCGCATTCTTTGCGCGGTTTCAACATTATTTTATGGGCGCGGCGATCGTTCTTCTTGCCGTGGCGATGGTCGCGGCATTCTGGAGAGGGCGGCGGCCAGACAAGCGCGTTGCGATCATGCTCGCCCTTGCGGTGGCGCTCATCGTCGCCGCCTACATCATGCCGTTCTATGAACCCCAATTGCTTCGCTGGGTGAACCAATGAGCGACGTCGTCGCAAAATCCACCATCACCTGTCCTCAATGCGGGCATCAGTCTACAGATGAGATGCCAACCAACGCATGCCAGTGGTTTTATGATTGCAAGGGCTGCGGCGCCATCCTGAAACCGAAGCCGGGCGATTGCTGCGTTTACTGCTCCTATGGCGATGTGAAGTGTCCGCCCATACAGGCTGGGAAGGCCTGTTGTGGTTGACGCAACGAGAAACGATCATGCCGCCAAGCCGTTGCCTTTCTTCTTGTCATGGGGGCTGCCGCTCGCGATATTGTTTTCAACGAATTTTGTGAGCGAGGTAGTTCCTTTTCCAATCATCATGATGATGATGAGCGGCTCGTTTTTCTGGATGGGTCTTGCGTGTGTATTAAATGCAAGACGGTATCGAAGGCGAATGCCAGTGCGAAATGGAAACTGTTAAACTCGCTTGGCTTTCGCCGCTTTGCGCCGCGCCGGCGCCGCGCGCTTCTTTAAAGGTTCGAGCATTTGCAGGCGAACCGGCGGGCGGTCGGGAAACTCCGCCACAAGGTTCAATTCGCCGCCCATGGCCTCCACATAACCGGAAAGGGTCGAAAGCAGCATGTCGGTGCGCTTCTCGACGCGCGAAACCGTGTCCTGACCGACTTTCAGCTTTTTCGCCATGGTGACCTGCGTAAGGCCAAAGGCCTTGCGCAGATCCTGCAGCGAGGCTTCCTCGGCGATGAGTTCTGCGGCGCGCGCCTCGACTTTCGCCCGGCGCGCCTTCGGCAGGGATTTCATCACCTCGTTCAATGTGCGGGCCATCGGATCAACCCTCCTTGTTCTCTTTTAACGCTTTGAGATGCTGATCAAATCTTTCGTCCGCGGTCTTGATCAGCCTCTTGTAAAACTTCTTTTCGCTTCCGCCGGACTTGTCCGCCGCCACGAGAATGACGGCCTCGCGCTTCGGATCGAAGGCGAATGCCGCCCGCCACACGCCGTCATCGGCGTCAAATCGCAGTTCCTTCATATTCGCGTGCTTCGAGCCGTTCAGCGTATCAACGCGGGGACGGCCCGCCGCCGGGCCAAATGTTTCGATCACCTGCGCCTGGGCCAGCAATTCGTCCTGCACGGCCTCAGCCAGCGCCTCGAATTCGGGCTCAAACGCGTCATGCAACCTGACTGTCCAATTCGGCATTAATATGGCTTTCTAGTCATATGGAGTCAAGACCATATTTTGTTCATATTGCTAGTTGAATTCAGCCAAAATAGCCGGATTCGGGCTTTCCGCTTCCTATTTGTAGGGCGGCCGCCGCTTCGCGGCGCCAGGCTCTAGGCGCGCCAATCACGGGTGATTGGCGGCCCGAAGCCGACAAATTCAAGAGATGAATTCGTCGTCTTCGCCGTTCCGGTGACGATCCTTGCCGCAGGCCCGCGCATCCGCGCGGGATAAGGACGCGGGGCTTCGCCCCGCGGCTTGTTGGTCATTCCCCACGGGACAGCGGGGGCGGCGGAACGGAAGACGGGGCGAATAGCGCCGGGCGGCCGCGCCGCAACCGCTTTGGCTATTTATCCGTCTTCGTTGTTTTTCTCATCCTACCAAACCGGTTGCGCCCCGGCCTCCGATGCCCGGCGCTCATGCTCGCCCCGTTTCCGCCGCCCCCGCCGTCCCGGGGAATTTGCGGCGGAGAGGCAAGGAGCGAGCAGCCATGACAGCACTTGAAACCGCAACCGATGCGCCCAGCCGCGCCGCCCAGCGAAAGAACGCGTCGAACACGGGCGCGAAGCCGCGCGGGCGTTCCGGCAAGAAAGAGCCCCGCGCCGATCTTTATACGGAGGTAACTGCGAAGATCGTGAAGGAACTGGAAGCCGGACGCTTTCCATGGGCGCAGCCTTGGGCGGCGCGCGGTGAAGCCGCGACGATTGCCGCAGGCCTGCCGAAGAATGCACAGACAGGCCGCGCCTATTCCGGGATTAATATTTTGTTGCTCTGGGGCGCCGCCATCGAAAACGGCTTTTCCGGCCAGACGTGGCTGACATTCAAACAGGCGAAAGCCTTGGGCGGTTCTGTCTTGAAAGGCGAGCGCGGCTCCATGGTCGTTTACGCCGACAAGTTTATCCCGAAGGACGAGCAGGAGCGCGCGGCGAAAGACGGCGACGAGGCGTCATTCGTGCCATTCCTCAAACGCTATACGGTCTTTAACGCTGCGCAATGTGAAGGCCTGCCGCCGGAACTGACGGCGGGCGCCAAGCCCCTGCCGGAATGCGAGGCGATCCCGCGCGCGGAAAACCTCATCAAGGCGACCTGCGCCGATTTCCGGATCGGCGGCGACAGGGCGTTTTATGTGCCGTCACAGGATTTCATCCGCGTTCCGCCGCAACCGGCCTTCTTTGAACAGATCAATTATTATCGCACATGCTTTCACGAGCTTGGCCACTGGACCGGCCACGCCTCGCGTTTGGGTCGCGAATTCAAGGGCCGTTACGGAAGCCACGCTTACGCCCGCGAAGAACTGGTCGCCGAAATGGCGAGCGCGTTCGTCTGCGCCTCGCTTTCGATCACGCCGACCGTGCGCCATGCGGATTATCTGGGCGCATGGCTTGAGGTTCTGAAAGAGGACAACCGCGCGATTTTCAACGCGGCCTCGCTCGCCTCCAAGGCAGCGGATTTTATTCTGGCTTTTGAAACGAATGCGCCTGCGGGATCGGTGGCAATGACAGAGCGCGCCGCATGAGTGCGCGTGACGAGAAGCCGGAAACCGAAGAAACGGACGCGAGGTCGCAAACGCTGATGCGTGGCGTCGCGCCGATCACTTTGCGCGACCGGCTTAGCGTTTTGGCGGCGGCGCCCATGGCGCCGCGCGCCGCACAAAAGCGCTGCGACATGGGACTCTTTGACTTGGAATCCCGGCGCCAGATCGACCTTGTCGATGAATTGCGCCGTCTTGATCTCAAGACGGCGCGCAATCCCTAACCATCAGCAACAGGAGAATGAAGGATGGAACTGCAAACAATCCCGCTCGACCGATTGGCGGTCTCAGCGCTCAATATGAGGGCGTCGCGCAAAAAGCCTTATCTGGACGATATATTGCCGTCGATCCGCGAACGCGGCGTATTGGTGCCGCTGCTCGTGCGGCCCAATGGCGAGCCAGACCATTTCGAAATCGTCGCCGGACGGCGGCGGTTTCTGGCCTCAAAAGCAATCGCAATCGAGACCGGCGAAGCGCGCGATTTGCCTTGCAGGGTGCTTGAGGAAGGCGATGACGCCGCCGCCGTGGAGGCCTCGATCCTTGAAAACACCGCGCGCCTTGAGCCGGACGAAATGCAGGAATTCGAGGCGTTCAAAAAGCTCAACGACAAAGGCAAGAGCGTTGAGGAGATCGCCCGCATATTCGGGGTGACGGAACTCACCGTGAAGCGCCGCCTGGCATTGGCGAGTCTTATTCCCGGCGTCCGCAAAGCCTATGCAGAGGACGAGATCGACGGCGCCAGCATCACCGCGCTCACCCTCGCGAGCGTTGCCAAGCAGCACGAATGGTTTGGGATGTTCAAATCGGCGGACATGCGCGCGCCACGGGGCGGGCAGTTAAAGCGCTGGCTTTTGGGCGGCGGCGAGATCGAAACCGGCGCCGCGCTCTTCTCGCTGGAAGATTATGACGGCGATATTTTTGAGGATTTGTTCGGCGAGCGTTCGGTTTTCGCCGACGCCGAAAAGTTCTGGGCGCGTCAGGAAGCGGCGATTGAAGCCGAGCGCGAGAAGCTACTTTCGTGCGGCTGGAGCAAGGTGACGGTCCTGCCGCGCGGAGAGTTTTTCCATTCATGGGAGTACGATCAACTCGCCAAAAAGCAAGGCGGGGAAGTGTTCGTCGAAGTGCGCCATTCCGGCGAAGTTGCGTTCATCAAGGGCTATGCGCCCCGGCGGAAAACCCACGCGGCGAAAGAAAAAGTGCGCGCCGAACGGCCCGAATGCTCAGCGCCCTTGGAGAATTATGTGGACCTTCACCGCCACGCCGCCGCGCGCGCCGTGCTCTTAAAACACTCTCAAATTGCGCTGCGTTTGCTGGCGGCGCATCTGATCGCGGGCGCGCCGAATATCCGCTGTCGCCCTGACGGCCAAGCGACGCGGAAAGAGGAAACGGCGGCGAGCGTTGCGGCGTCGAATGGGCAGGAGGCGTTCGAAAAAGAGCGCGCCGAAATCGGTAGATTGCTCGATCTTGACGAGCCGTCGCACATCACCGGCGGCAATGAAGACGGCTGGCGCTTGGCGTCGATTTTCGCCAAAATGATGACGCTTTCCGACGCCGACATCGCCCGTATTCTGACTTTCGTCACGGCGGAAATCATCGCCGCCGGTCACGAGGCCGTGGACTGTCTCGCGCGCGTTGTGCCTATCGATATCGCCGACTGGATGACGCCTGACGACGCGTTTTTCGAGCTTCTGCGCGATAAAAACATGACCAACGCCATGCTCTCCGACATCGCGGGCGACGGCGTTGCGAAGGCGAACCGCGATGCGACGGCGAAAGCCCAGAAAGCGATCATTCGCGACTGCCTCGACGGCCGGAACGGGCGCGAAAAAACGCCGAACTGGCGCCCGCGCTGGCTGCAGTTTCCGGCGCTTTCCTATAGCGACACCGGAAAACCCGGCGCGGTCAAACGCGCCGAAAAAATCGCGCCGCTTTTTGCGGGCTAGGCGATCATGGGGCGGAGCGCATTTTGCGCTTCGCCTCGTCATTTTAGAACCGATTGGTGCGATATTCAGATCATCAAAGCCACGCCTTCAATCAGCGGCGCCTTTAAATCGCGCGTTGCCGGTCCTGCGTTTCGAACGCCATTCGTCTCCCGCGAATTCGCTCCGCCAAAGACAACCATTCCCGGCCTTTATCTGAGCGAAACTGAACGACGACCGGCCCGCCCGAAACCGGCGTTGCCGGATTTTTTCCTCTGGCCCCAGATAGATTTTGGGGCCATTCATCGCGAAACAAAAAATCCGCCCCCGCCGGTCCTCCGCTTCGCTCCGGTCCTCACGGATTCCGGCGGCCCGGCGCGCCGTTCTTCTCGTTTCGCATCAGGCCGGGGAATGGTTCTCCGGCCAAGCGATAAGGAGACGAAAAGATGGCTCAATCACTTGGAACCGTAACAAAACGCGAGAATGGCGGCTTTGAAGGCACGCTGGCGATGATGACCTTGAACACCAAGATCACCATCGTTCCCAACGAGGCGAAGGACAATGAGCGCCAGCCCGATTTCCGCATCTACGCCGCCAATTCAAGCGGACGTAGGGGCAACGAGATCGGCGGCGGCTGGAACCGCGTCGGGAAAAATTCCGGCAAGCCTTATGTCTCGCTCACTTTCGCGCATCCGGCCTTCGGCGAGAAACGCGTTTTCGCGAACCTCGCCCGCGCCGCCGGACAGGAAGACGAGCGCGTCCTCGCCATTCTCTGGAATCCGCAAAGCTGATTGCGGCGATCGGCGACGACGATGACCCCGCGCGAGTGATCGCGCGGGGTCTCGCATGCTAATGGAGGAAAGCGCTGCGGAGAGCCGGCGCCCCACACGACTTAAGGCGCTACTCAGCCGTGTCATTGGGAATAACTTTTTGAATGAGGCGTTGAGCATTCTTTTGGCAAATGCTGCCTGCGCCGAGATCGGTTCTTTGATCAGCCCACACAAACTTCACAATGTCATCGTCTTGATCAGGACATTTCACGAGATGAACATGTTCGAGCCTCTTTCCCTCGCGTGACAGAGCGGCGAATGGATCGCCGCTGTTGCGGTCGAAGAGGGCTTCTCTCGGCAGCTCCCCAAGCAGAAAGCCTCGCAGAGCCTTCGCCGATATTCGTTGTTCTTCCCAGCCGTCTCTCGACCAGCCCCGTAAAACGTCTCCAATATGGTCCATTCGTGCTGACCAGAACCAGCTCGGCCGCGAGTTCCGCTCTGCGGCGGAGGGCTGTAAAACCACACTCGGCATTTCCGAGCATACCTTGTCAAAGAAGGCCTGCATCCGCTCTTGAAACGTTTCGTCTAATGCGAAAACCTTGGCGGTGACTTCGTCCCAGTTTTTGGGGAAATCGCTGCGGTTGAAGATCAATGGCCTGTCCCGGCGACGTGTCGAAAAGACAGCCAGAAATTGAATGTCTTCATATCGTTTAAGAAAGCGCGTGAATAATTCACTGTTCCAGTTCTTCCATCCATGCGGCTCGGCGCGCAAGTAGCTGCAGCCGCCATCCGTAAGCATTACGCCTTTGATGAGAGTTCGCGAATTTTTCACCTGGTTTCGCGCCGCGCTCAATGCGCGCCAGACGACATGGTCCTGATAACGTTTCTTCGTTTTAGGCCGCGGGAAATGATAGGGGAATGATTCTTGGCTGGCGTCATACGCGATATGAAAGTTGACGCCTTGCCGCCTGTCCCAAAACTGACGGCTCCAGCTTCGTCCTCCTTCAGCCTTGTAATGGCGCAACCACGGCCGGACTTTTTCGTTGAAGAAAAGCGGCATTTCTCCGCGAGACGGAATCGCTGGCCGGACATCCTCGCCTTCGACCCATTCCTCCACGCGGAACGACAGACCTTTGAGATCGATCCCAACTGCTTCGGCGATGCGTATCACTTCTTGGAAAAAGAGGTCTTCAGTTCGAGCCGCTTCAAGGCCATCCTGAAAAACAGTTTTTATGTCGGCGATGAAGTCAGGCGCGTCCGCCCACGAGTCCGTAAACAATATATCCGGGCAAGCGCCGTCGTCGAGCGCTTGCTCGTAACGCAATTCCCCAAACCTGTCGAAGGCATCCAGAAGCGCTATTTCCCACTCTGTCGCAATCGCAGCATTTCCGCCTTTGATGAGTTTCCCGATGATGTTCTTGTAATTTTCTTCGGTGAGGACGCGCCCAACGCGGAGCAATCCGTCTTCAGTAGAGCGCTTTGAAAAGATCGGCACAGAACCTCCCGCAGATTGAAACTCACATCAGTTCAGATGTGGTCTCTATATTTGATGCTCAACGTCGCCGTATCAATAGGTTGGCTATGATGGAATTGGCCCGGCGAATGCTACGGAAGTCGTCGCAATCTTCAGTGAGTTTCCTATCACGCGCGACTCGAGTCGGCTACGCATGTAGAGAGGCTCAATAGCCGAAAAATCTCGTCAATCAACTTTCACACCCCGGCGCCTAAAGGCGCATACCGGCCTGCGGCCGGGAAGGGAGCAAGCCCAACCATATCAGGCCGTTAGAATTGCACAGCCTCGTGTACAAACTAGCGAATTCGCTGTGTACGTTATCCAGCGCGGCAGAAAAAAATGCGCCTATCAACAATGCGATGTCAGCCGGTAACGCTGTACACGCATCATGATGCTACTCCCGTTCGAGATTTCTCTCCTTTTGGCGCAGGCTGAAACGGATACCGGACATGCGCGAGGGACTGTCCAAAGTCGTTGCGAGACGTTGCAAAAGGCGGGCGATATTAGGCGGCTGGATGACCTTTTTGGGCCTCATTTCAGCATGTTTTTCGGGCTGCATTTGCGTTGTTTTCGCGCGCAAATCCGACCGAATTTCCAGCGAATTCTCATGCCCGCGCGCCTGAATAATCTCCGGTTTTGGCGTCAGCTTGTGCTGATTTTCCAGATCGAATTCTAGGGTTTTCGCTTCCTCCCGCCATTTGGAAAGTAGAGCCTCGCGGTTCATTTCCTGCTTGGGTTTTCGGGTGCGAAGCGCCGCCATCTCCATGCCTTTCGCGGTCGAATAGCCGTAGGTTTCGGCCGCATTTTCGATAGCCTCGCGGCGCTTCGAGAAGGCGCGTTCGACATCCCTCGGGATCGCCGTCACGCGAAAACTCTCAGCCTCTCTTGTGATGCCGACGCCCGATCTCTCGAGCCCGTTCGCGAATTCAGCGCGGTACATGCTGCCGGCTTCCTTCTGCGCAAGATAGAGTTCGCGACCGACAATCGCGCCCCAGCTCCCGTCATGACGGGGCGCCAGATTGAAGATGAAGGCATGGGTGTGGAGCTGGGGATCGAGGTCGCGGCTCGTATGATGATCGAAGGCCGCGACCAGCAGCCCGGCGGTTCTTTCCTTTATACTTCCGCGCCGTCCACGGCGGGCCCAGGCATGATTGTTTTCGAGATGTTTGAGGGCGGTATTAACCGCCTTTTGGTGCGCCGCTTCGATAGTCTGGCGCTGGTTTTCGTTTGAAAGAGCCCACAAGACCGAAGCCGATTTCGGAGCTGAGAACGTCATGTCCCAGCCCGCCGTATGGGCGATCCCGTTCGCCAGAATCAGCCGCTCGCCGGTTCTCGGATCAAGGCCTTCGAGGGCCGCTTCGAAGTCGGATTTCGAGACCGAACCCTCAAGAGAAAGCCGTTCCGCAGCGCGGCCTTCCCAGCGTCCGGGGGCTTCGCCCTCGCGCGCGTAATAGTCGTCCTTGCCCATATGCTGATAGTAGGCCGCAGCTGCGGCGACGCTTTTGCGGACCGAGATCGAGGCGACCATCAGTCGTCCCTGTCGCCCCGGATGAAGGCTGCGTCGGCTTTCGAGATCGCGCTTTCGGGTTCGGCTTTTACGCCCGGCTTGCCATATCTGGCGCGTTCGGTCGCCCGATAAGTCCACTGCGCCGGCTGCGATGCGGGCCGCAATTGCTGTTGGCGAACGTAAGGAAGATCGAGTTCGTAGGCGTCTTTGCCGGGGCCGAGCATCGCCACGCGGATGCTTTTCCGGCGCGGTCCGAGGCGGTTCGAAAGGTCTGCGGCGGTCACCACGCGGCGGGTTTCGCGAGTGACGTACTCCGTTACGGTCGCATGGGCGCCGCTGGTTCCGGTGCTGCGCACTTTATATTCGACGTCCTGATCGCCGATCATCAGGCTCGCTTCCTCCGCGCCGCGACCGAAATTGAGCCGCGTAATGACCTGCGTTCCGATCATGCCGATCCAGGAATCGGCGCGCTCGCGGCCGTATACGGCGCGGATCTGGGCGATGTCCTGCGCCCCGAGAACCACGATCACGCCCTTCGAGCGTCCCATATCGAGGAAGGTCGAGAAGTCGCTCATGCGCGGCAATTGCGGGAATTCGTCGAGGAAAAGCCAGACCCGCCGTGTGCGGGATTCCGGCAAGGATGGGCTGCCGACGGCCGAGGAAAGAAGGCCCAGAAGACCGCTGATCCATGCGTTCGAAAGCTCCGGATATTTGGCGTCGCGCTGCAGGATCACCGGCTTCGTATGATCCATTTGCAGCCATTCGTTCACCGAAAACCGCGCCGGGTTCTCCTGTCCGCCCCAGCTTTCAGCGAGCGCGCTCACGACATTCAGATGCGCCTGAAACGTCGTCAGCACGCTTTGCGCGGTCTTGCTGGCGGGGTCTTTCAGGACCCGCATGGCTTCGGGATGATAGGTTTGCGCGGTCTTGAATAACGCCGCCGCATCCTGAAGCACGACGTCCCTGAGATCGGCCCAGCTCCATTGTTCGGACCTTTCGGCCTGCAATTGCGCGATGCAGGCGACGAAGATTTCGCGCGCGGCGTCCGACCAGATCGGATCGTTGCTGGCCGGGATAAACCGCGCCGCCAGTTCCCTCGCATCCTGTTTGGTGCGACAGTCGGCGGCGACGTCCCAGACGAACGAACGTTCGTCCTGGGGCGCCATCAGCGCAGGTTCCGTCGGCATGGTCGCCGTCATGTCGCCTTTTGTGTCGAGCACCAGCACCTTGTCGCCGCGGCAGATGGCGGCGTGCATTAGATGCAGCATGGTCTGGGTTTTGCCTGCGCCGACGCTGCCCCAGATCAGCCAGTGGCGAGTCTCGCGCTCGGCGCTGGTATGAATGCCCGGCGGAAATTCGAGGCCTTTTCCAAACCGCCGGCGCTCCGCGGCGCAGGCGCTGCGCAGGCCTGCACGGGCCTCGCCGCCAGTCAGATAGCGCCGCCCGCGGACGACTTTCGCTTTCGGGCGCTCCATGCGCGCGGCAAGCGCGAAAGTAAACAGAGCGAGGACGCCAGCGCCGGACAGCGAAATCAGCGCCCAATAACGGGCGTTGAATGCTGATAGCGAGCCAGTGTCGGCGAGACTTGCGCGGCAAACGCCCCAGAAATGTGCCGCATAATTGTCGAAGAAGTATGTGCGCGTCCGATATCTCGCGCACTGTGAAACAAAGTTCGGATCATATCTGGCGAGGCCGCCTTCCGGCGCCCGGCCGACAGGCGTCCATCGCTTGAAGCCCGTCTCGAAGACGGCGAGCGCCGCCGCGAAACTGAAAAGCGCGGCGAGAAACAGGAGCTTCTTTGCATTACTCATGATGGAAATTATCCTTTGAATGCTCGCCGGTGAGCACCTGTAGGAGGGCTTCGAACATGGCGAGAAGCCTCTCTAGGGAGGCCGATTGCTCGTCTGATTTTTGTGAAATTGACTGCATTTCTTGGCTGATGGCCGCGAGGCGCCGTTCGATAGACAGCGTGCGTTCGGCCTGTTCGCGGGGGTGCCCGTTGATGAGGCCCGCAAGGATCAGTTCGCGTGCAATGGCGGTTGGACGGCCTTTGACGATGTTTGCGTGTTCATGAAGGCGTTCCACGGCGCGGGCGGGCAAGCGGATCGTCAACGGACGGGTATTCGCGCCGGTCACTGTGTCCCCGCATCACCCGTATGACGGCGCTCTCTCGCCGCCATCCATTCATAGAGCGCTCTCCGGCGGTACCGTACGACGCGGCCAAGCTTCAGGAATTTCGGGCCGCCGCCGCGCGAGCGCCAGGTCGCAAGCGTTGCAGGAGGCACGCCCGTCACTTTCGCCGCCTCTTTCGCGTTTACCGCCTCATCGAACCAGCCGGGATTAGCGCGCGCGATCTCGTCGAGCGGCGGAGGGGCGGGCGGATAAAGTTGTGGTCTTTCGGCCATGATCTCGTCTCCTCGTTACTGAAACGAGGACGAGCCCAGCACAGGCGAAATCGGCGAAATAGTGAGGAAATTTCGTCAAATTCAGAAGTTCTAATGCAAAGGAGAGCAAAAAGGTCGAGTTTGCTCAGACTTCGCGGCACCTGTATCCAGTATAGGGCGTAGCCGAATGAATTCGCTCTTGAATCCGAAATGCCGTTGCGAACATTGCGCAACTTAAATAGCTATCGAATATGAAATGTCCGTTGCTATCAGAGCACCTCATCATCTCAGACTCAGTCGAAATCGCCGCCCAAGCGGCCTGCATTCTATGTGAACCCAAAAAGTACCTATCAGTAGTTGACGGCCCACGACTAACTCGCCCGGACGGCGAATCAGAGGTTATTCGCCGGAACAACGTTGCGGCTCGAATTCGAGCTTCGCGAATAATAATGGCAGGACTTTCGGATAGTTCAGCGCAGTCGTTTGATCGGCATTTTCCAGCCAAGAAAGTTGTGCGCGTCAATTCCGAGGAAGATGTGCTCACTCACTTGGCGCGAAGCTCGAATTTGTCGATGCGAAGATTGCCTTGGGGGCGCAAGAATATCGGCGTTGGGCTACTAAAAGCGTTTCGCTCGAATGCTCTCATAGAAATTCACGAAGATCTTGATACAGAAGATCATTTGGAATCAAAGTCAGGGCATCTCGTCGTTTGTGAGGCAGGTGAGGATATTTCTGAGATCATTGCAGCGACTTATGCATATGCTCTGGGTGCTGGGATAAAAATTATTCCGCAAGTCGACGAGAGCTTTAGTGGACGGTTGCTCGAAAGGTTTTATTCACTCTATGAGTCTGTTGGGGACACAAAGCCTCGGTCTGATTACCTTCATGATATCCAAGATGAGATGCGATCGTTATGCGGAGATATCGATACTTCCGTAAACACTTCCCTGACTATCATCTCCAAGGAATTACCGTTTGGTTTGGCATTTCCCGAGGTGCCTTCAACTCACTTATTTAGTTACCCAGACTTGGGGTTAGCCGTCGCAAATGGGTTCGCAGCAGAACAAGCGAGAACGAGAGGAACGAATGTTGCGCTTCTAATTGATCCCGAACAAACAGAAGCGCCAGAAATCCAAACAATCTCTCAAAGTCTCGCGAAGCGGAAAGCGTTTGTACGCGGATACTCTGGCAAGGGAGCTAGTGTAAGGGCGGTATCAGATGCAGTTGAATTATTTCCTTACGATCTTCTCGTTTTCGCCACACATTGTGGCGACGCGACGGGTTATCGATGGACATACGAATTTCGCGACAGTGAGGGGTACGACCGCAGGTTGGTTGTAGATATCGCGCTAGGTGTCGGTAAGACTCATCAAAAGGATATTTTGGATGTTGTCCAATACATGCGCTTTCATGAACTAGATGGCGTCGATTGGACGGATCCCGAAAAAGAAAAGAAGGTCCATATTGGAAATGCCATAAGAGATTTTACAGATCGATACCGATCAGACGACTCCTTTAAGCCAACAAAAAAGGAGCAAATCGACCGGGTATTAGGCTCGGCTGCGCTAAGAATGTACGACAATAATTATCTTGCGATTCAAACCTCCCTTGCGAATAATGGTACGCCAATTGTTATCAACAATGCCTGCGGATCGTGGCACAGGCTCGCAAGTGATTTTGTTTTTGCTGGTTGTAGAGCGTACATCGGCACCATGTTTCCAATCACAACTTCCGAAGCCCATGATGTTTTAAGTAACGTTTTTGGCAAGCAGTGGGGAAAAGTATTGCCACATGCGCTGTGGGCAGCTCAAAACTCTGTTTACAGAGACAGCGTGCGAAGGCCGTATGTGGCGACAGGCGTATATTGTGCCAAAATTAGGATCACGCCAGAGAATATTCCACTAACGCTTGTCGAGCGTTTACTTGATGGTCAAAGTGCTGCGACGCGGATGCAACAGCGAGCGAAAAGCGAAGCGAACGGTTTTCTCGAACGTAGGGCTAGCGATGCGCTTGAATTCTATAAGCGAGAGATTGCAGGAATTGTTAAAAGATACGGATTGACCAACTAGCAGCATTGCTAATTGCCCTAATTCGACTTGGCCAGCCGTACGCCCGGCCCGCCACCATTAGCGTCGATGAATGCAACGCCGGCATCTTCTAGCGCGGCCCGGATCGCAGCGAGATTATTTCGGTTCGGTGTGCGGCGGCCGTTTTCAAAATCGACGATAACACTTCTCGAAACCGAAGCGGCCTCCGCCAAAGTTGCTTGATCCATATCCACGAGTCCGCGGGCTGCTCTGCATTGATCTGCGGAAATAGTCATTTTGACGGACGTTAGCCTTTTTGATTGACTTTAAGTCGGAACTCAGTCATATTGTCTAACACAGATTACTCGTGCGGAGGGCACCTCCGCACGAGGGGGGACGATTCGCGCAAAAAAGCGAGGAAGCCTTATGACCAATCGCCAAAAATCCACGTTGTCGCGAAACCGCCGAGGGCGCGCGCGCAAGGGCAATGCGTTAAATACCGTTGATATCTCCGACCGGCTTTACACCGTCATGGCGGAACTTTTCGTCGTCTCCGACGCTGTCGCCGGAAGCGAGCTTGATAGCCCTAAAGTGAACGGCTTGCGGATGATCCTTTTTCGTCAGATCGACGAGATCAGAAGTCTCAAAGACATCATCCACCCGCGGACGCCACGGAAAACCAAGGAGGCCGCATCATGACGACTCGCCGCACAATTCTGCAGGGCGTCGCCTCACTGGTCGCCCCCGCTGAAATCGAAATTGGAGGAGCGCTTGACGCTTCGCCAAGCGACTCGCCCTTCGGCATCCTGATCGACGAATACCGCGAAATGCTCAATCAGCTCGACCGCCTGTTCGCTGTCCGCAACCGGGTCGAAAAAATCGCGTTCGCCCAGAAAGGTGATGCAAGGGACTGCTCGGAGCTGCGCCTTATCGATCAGAAAGCAAACGCCTGGTATCAGACCGAGAAAGAGATGATCCGGCTTGCATCGCGCACGCGCGCAGCATCTGTCGACGAGGTCGTCCAGAAGTTGATTTTGTGGCGGTTGGTTCAATTCGACCAGCCAAGCTTCAACAATGCGTGCGACATGATTCCCTTTTCGGCCTATCGCGATCTGCTTTTCCTAGCCGGAAGAGAATCGCTGACAAAGGACTCGGACGAAAAAGCACTGGCAATCGTGTGGGACGATGAAGCGTTTAACTACTCCGCCGACGATGATGACGATGATTTTGACGATGGCGAACCGTTTTACGGCGAAGACGAAGAAGACGAAGAAGACGAAGAAGATTGAACAAGGTCGTTTGATCATAGTTTATACAATTTGCTACCGGAGGTTGCGGACGGGATAAACTTGATCGAATCCGTTTGCGGCCGCCTTGAAATAGCGAAACAACGTCCGCCGGAGGGCTATCTCCTAGTTCATCAAAAGGTTTTAGACCTCGTGGGCGAGAAATCCAGCCGTCGTATTGCCGTTCGTCCCGCGATGGCGTTGAATAAGTCAAACGTCGGAGGGGCCAATGTTTTTCAAGAAAAGCAAAGTTGACGATCAACTGTCATTTGTTCAGCCGGAAGCCGTTCGTCGGGTAGGCAAAGAGCATGCGCGAGAGACGGTGCAAGGGTGGGCGGTATTTGACCCCAAGAAGATACTCTATGACGGCAAAGAAGGCGGATATTCAATCGCGATTGGGATAGTGGATGGCGAAAGGACCGTCTGCGCCATTAGGTGGAACGGCGAGATCTACGATGAAGTGGATGAGGGCGGCTTTGCTCATACGGGAACGCCAAAGCAAGAAGCCTTTGCAACTTGGTTTGTTTTGCCAGATTTTCTATACGAGTCTGCCGTTAAAGCGACTTATTCGCATCTGGAAAGTGAAGCGTTACGGTTATTTGCTGCGGAGGCATAGCAATAGTGTCTCGCACCATCGGCTTCCTCGGCCTCCTTGCAAGTATCGTGGCGTTGGCATCGCTTATTTTCAGTGCATTCCACGAACCTCTTTACCCTTATATGCTAGGCATCATGGGAGGTTTCGTAGAAGCTTACCGCACTATGCGGGACGCTCTGTTCAGCGGGCTCGGCTGGATATTATTAGCGCTGATTAATTGGGCCGGAAACTGGCTTGATTGGTTGCCGCCGACGCCATGGTTCCATTTTTCCAACGCGGCAAAAGACGCTTTCACATTTTATTGCCTGATAGCAGCCGCGATGTTGCGAGTGCTCTACCGCCACTGGGGAAATAATCCATGGCATTGGCAAGGTAAGTCCTTTTGGGCATGGTGGGAAAATTTTCTTTTGAGCCTTTTGTTTCCTATACTGATTATACTTTCTCTCTTCCCTCTGGGAAAAAATGTACGAGACCGAATTGGCGCGAGCTCAATTAAGCTTGCCATGGTGGAACTAGGAAAAGCCTTGCTGGGGACTCTAGTTTTCTTTTTCTTTGTTGTCGCCGAAAACCGAATTGGGCTTTAGTGGGTAGTGGATTTCAACTCCCAGTCGTTTTCCTGTTTAAGTCATCCGTAAACAGTTATCATTGTTGCTATTCTAGTAATTCACGGACGTCCGGCCGCGAAAAGCGAGAAGGTCTTTGGCATTTCCTAAATTAATGACCTTTGGACCGCAAAATTTCGCCCATCTTACGCTGTATCGTCGCGACGCTTGGGAGGTCGCCTTCTTCGAACTCCTCTGCGGCGCGTTTCCATACCTCATAGGCGAGCAGTTTTTTCGGAAGCTTCGGTTTCTCTGTTCTAAGTTCCAGAAGCGCCTTGGTGATGCTGCGCCACGCGGCTTTCTGCGGTCGGCCCCGCGTACTCTGCATGGTGCCAATGTGTTTTACTTTGGCGGGGTTTGACGGGAGTTTTAAGCACTGTGATTCGTCCTGATCCAGAAACGGCGGCACCGGGATCTGGCGCAGCGTAAACCAGCGGTGCAGTTTATCACGCGGCACATAGATATCTTCGAGAAAACGCCGTCCGGCCTTCGGGTAGTGATCGAAAGGCATCTTGGTGAGCGCCGCGAACGCCTCTTCTTGACCTTCGGGTCTGGCTATGTCGTGCAGAAGGTTATGCCATTGCAAGGCTTCGCCGGGCAGTGCGTCGAGTGATTCCATGACGCTGGCTATGGTCATCCGGTTTGCGCCGAAATATTGCTGGGGTTTCGGCGAGAGCTTCCGTTGGGCGGGCGTCATTTCGGCGGGCGGCATCTCTATTGGCACATGGAGCCAGTTTTCAGCAGTGTCGCGCGCCTCTGGGGCAGCCTTGTCGAATAGATCGATGGGCGAGGGATCGAATGCGCCAGAGAAGACGGCGCGCGCCAGCATGTCCATGATGTCCGCGCTGTCGAGGCCGGGATGGTTTTCAGCGGCAAGCCTTGCAGCCCGGCCGAGCTTCAGGAACCGTTCATCGAACGGCGAAATGTAAGTTAGCGCCGTTCTGACTTGTTTGCTTGCAGAGGAATTCTCTTTAGGCATCGCGAACTCCAGATCACTTACTTTAGTCCGGTTCGATTTAAGCATCTATTCGTCTTTGTGTGGAGTAGAAAGCTTCGCAATTGTTCCAATGCTCCACAAACTGCCGCAACGCTCCGCAACGAACTGCAAAACGCACACGGATAAACCAAGCGGGTCAGGCACCGGCGTCGGCATGGACTGCATTGAATTCCCCGACGTGCTTCATCTCGTCCGCATGGCGCGTCTTGGTGTGAATTCCCATGCGGCGAAGGATCGTGTCGCTGACACGGTCTGCTGCGTCCGCGAGCACTTGATCCACTTGATGAGCATAACGGCCTGTGACGCTCGAGACGCGGTGTCCAAGCAAGCCCGCGATGATGAGCTCGCTGTAGCCGAGTTCGAATGCAACGGTTGCATAGCTGTGTCTGTAAACGTGTGGGGACACGCCTTCGAGCCCGGCTTCCTTATTGAGCCAATGGACAAACTTGCGCACTTCCGTGAGGGGGCCCTCATTGACCGGGGAGGGGAAGACCCATTCGTCATCCTTACCGATGCCCCGGCCAAGGATATGGTTCATCGCCGCCTGTCCGCAGGGACGCATCTGCGGCCCCGTCTTCGTATCGAGAAACCGGAAGCAGCGGCCCCTCGCGTCGATCTCGCCCCATTTTAGCTTCAGGATTTCGGAGCGGCGACAGCCAGTGAGCAGAAGTGCGATGGTCGCATCTCTCGTCGTTGCGCCGAATCCCTTACGTTCCGCCAGTTTCAGTGCCTCGCCGAGGGCGGCGTATTCTTTCGCGTTAAGGTAACGAGTTCGCTTGCCGTCGGCCGGCTTGTCGATATCGTGACAGGGATTGGCGTCGACCCAGCCCTTCCGGATTGCATAGCGATGCATCGTCGAAAGCAGCATAACGGACTTGGCGCCGACATGAATGCCGCCACGCACGATGGAGCGTCCGCGCGGCTTCGTGCGAACGTCGCGGGAGGTTTTCCCGTCACGCACATCGAACATAAATCGTTCGACATCGGCGCGAGTGAGATCCCCAAGCATTATTTTGCCGAGCAGGGGCTTAATGTGTCGCTCGATACGGCCCTTGTCGACCGCCAGCGTTGACGGCTTTTTGGGGCGGCTCCGGTACAAGACGCGGCCAGCTTCTGCGTCGCAATAATAACGGTCGCACAGCTCTGCGATGGTCATCCGGCCTTTTTCGCGCTTCGCGTCCGCGACAGGATCGCCGCCGCCGGCGACCTTGCCGAGTTCTATGCGCGCAAGCTTGCGAGCCTCGTCCAGCGTCAAATGGCTGACCTTGCCGAGCGATTTCTTCCGCTGCCGGCCGTCCGGAGCATAGTATTTAATCTCATATGTTTTCGCGCCGGTCGGTTTCACCCGCACGCTAAAGCCCGGGATGTCTCTATCCCAGATCGAAAAGTCTTTTCCGGCTACTGGTGCAAGCGTTTCGACGAATCGCTTTGTCAGCTTTTCCGCGCTTCGGCGTGGCATCTCGGGACCTCATTCTATCTGCGACGGGGTACTTAGAGGGTACTATGGGGACGCAAATTCTGGCTTCGTCAGACAGCCCACAAAGTACTCTTAGAGATTCAATGGCGCAATAAATAATTGAAATTCAATCCAAAATCAAACTACATCAAAGATAGACAATCCAGAGCAAATAAAGGTCCACGAAACTGTCACGCCGGAGGTCGCGGGTTCAAGTCCCGTCACTCGCGCCAGATTATCCAAGCAAATTTAATACTTTAAGAGCGGAGCCGCCAAGTGGCTCCTTGTGCGCAACTCGCTGGGTAAGCACAGGGTAAGCAGATCAAATCAACCGCCAGCAAACTTAAGCGGCGATGCACAAAGTCTGCGGACGCAATCGTCATATGTTGTAGGTCTCTCTCTTCTTGTTGAAGCGCATGCAGTAGACGTGCTTTCGCACCGGGTACTCTCCAACCGGCCAGCCAAAAGAACTTTGGCGTTTATGGGCACGCGCTAACACAAGCGAGGCAGACGAAGCCGACGCGTTAAAGAACCGCGCTTTTTTTAACATCTCCGAGACGACGTGTTAAAAGCCGTCACCTCTAGCCGCCCTTCGAACCGTAGCTCTGTACATTGGAGGGCTGGGCGCGCTAGGGACGCATCGGGCGAATTCGCATTAGAACAAGGGTAGATTATCGGGTATAATTGGGTATAATCGGGTGTAGAATCGGATATTTTGAGGCCCATGAAAGACCCAAAACTTGCCCTGACGCCTGACTTTGTAAAGCTCATCGCTGAAATTGATGAGTTCAAAGGGCGCTGGCAAGCCCTCGAAAACCTTTCACCCGACCGCCTCAAAGCCCTACGAAAAATCGCCACCGTCGAAAGCGTCGGCTCGTCCACCCGCATCGAAGGGGCGAAGCTTAGCGACGCCCAAGTAGAAACCTTGCTCTCCAATCTGGAGAAGACGTCCTTCCTCTCCCGCGATGAGCAGGAGGTCGCCGGTTATGCCGAGGCAATGGACCTCGTATTCGAGGCCTTCGCAGATTTGCGGCTGACCGAGAACCACATCAAACAGCTTCACCAAACTTTGTTGCGGCGTAGCAACAAGGACGAGCGCCATCGCGGCTCTTACAAGACGCTGCCCAACCATGTCGTCGCCTTCGATGCGGACGGCAATGAAATCGGCGTCGTGTTTGAAACGACAACGCCATTCGATACACCGCGCGAGATGGAAGAATTGGTCGCCTGGACGACCAAGGCGATCAGCGAAGAAGCCTTCCATCCACTTTTGATCGTCGCTGTTTTTGTCGTTGTCTTTCTGGCGATCCATCCGTTTCAGGACGGGAATGGACGCCTCTCGCGCGTGCTGACGACCTTACTATTGCTCCGCGCTGGCTACGACTATGTGCCGTACGCTTCCCTCGAAAGTGTGATCGAGGAAAACAAGGATTTGTACTACAAGGCGCTGCGCCGCACGCAGACAACCCTGAAAGGCAAATCCCCCGACTGGGAGCCGTGGGTCGGTTTCTTCCTGCGTTGCCTGAAAAAGCAAAAGGACAATCTGACCCGCCGCCTTGAGGCCGGTCAGGCGCAGGAAGCAGATGATTCCGAGCTTCCTGCGCTTTCGGTCGAGATCATCGACCTCATCCGCAAGAACGGTCGGCAGACAATTGCTCAGCTAGCGGACGGCACAGAAGCGAACCGCAACACATTGAAAGTGCGGCTCAGAGAACTGGTCAATCAGGGCCGCATCCGCCGCCACGGAAAAGCGAGAGCGACATGGTATTCCATAAAGTAAATGCGATGTGAGGCAAAACAAACGTGAACACCACAAAATAAAATGCTAAACAGAAACAAGACGAAAAAGCGGATTCATCATGTTTGAGCAGGCCTTTAAAAATATCGACGATGCGCTGCGCAAGGAAGCAGGCTGCACGACCGAACTGGATTATACAGAGCAGTCGTCCTGGGTATTGTTTCTCAAATATCTCGATGACTTGGAGGCCGAGCGCGCGACGCGGGCCGAGCTGGAAGGCAAGCCCTACAACTATATCATCGATGACGCGCATCGTTGGTCGAAATGGGCGGCTCCGAAGACCGCCAAAGGCGAGCTGGATCGTGACCACGCGCTGACAGGCGATGACCTCATTGCTTATGTTAACGATGAGCTGTTCCCGTACCTAAGAGGCTTTAAGCAGCGCGCCTCCGACCCGCATACGATTGAGTACAAGATCGGGCAGATATTCAGCGAGATCAAACCCAAGTTCAATTCGGGCTACAATTTACATGACGTGCTGGAATTTACGGATGAGCTGGAGTTCGGCTCGCAGGACGCCAAGCATGAGATGTCCGACCTCTATGAGGTCAAGATCAAACGCATGGGCAATGCGGGGCGGAATGGCGGAGAGTACTACACGCCGCGCCCGCTCATCCGCGCAATGATCAAGGTGATCGATCCGAAGATTGGCGAAACCATATATGACGGAGCAGTGGGTTCAGCGGGCTTCCTGTGTGAAGCCTTCGAATACATGCGCCCGAACGCCAAGAGCACCAGAGACCTTGAGACGTTACAAAAGCGTACATTCTCGGGCGTCGAGAAAAAGAGCCTAGCCTATGTCATTGGCATCATGAACATGATCCTGCACGGTATCGAAGCGCCAGACATCGTGCATGACAATTCACTGGGGCGCTCGCTCACAGATATCCAGCCCAGAGACCAAAAGGATGTGATCCTCGCCAATCCGCCCTTCGGCGGTTCCGAGCGGCGGGAAATTCAGCAAAACTTTCCGATCCGCACGAGCGAAACTGCGTATCTATTTCTCCAGCATTTCATGAAAATGCTCAAACCCGGTGGACGTGCTGCCGTGGTTATCAAGAACACGTTCCTTTCGAACGGCGATGCCGCGGCCCTGCGGAAGGAACTTCTCTCCACCTGCAACCTGCACACCGTGCTCGATTGCCCGCAGGGCACGTTTCAGGGGGCGGGGGTGAAAACGGTCGTACTGTTCTTCGAGAAGGGCGCGCCCACCCGCGATATCTGGTACTACCAGCTCGACCCTGGCCGTTCTTTGGGCAAGACGACGGCGCTCACCGATGCAGACTTCGAGGAATTTGTGCGCTTAGCCGCTAAGCGCACAGACAGTGCAAAAAGCTGGAGCGTGAATGCCGCCGATCTTGATCAGGCCAGCTTTGATATGTCGGTCAAAAACCCGAACAAGAATGACGAAGTCGTCTACCGCGAGCCCGAAGATATCATAGACGAGATGATAGCCCTTGATGCCGAAAGCGCGGACATTCTCCAGAGTATAAGGGGTCTGCTATGAGTGGCAAATGGCAGAGAGTTCGACTGGATACCGTCTGCGAGAAGATTCAAGACGGCGCACACCATTCTCCTAAAACCACCTTTGCCAAGCCCGGTCCAAATCTATTCCCCTATATCACGTCAAAGAATATTCGGAATGGTAGAATGGATTTAAGCCGTGTTGAATATGTGGATGCGACATTTCATCAGTCGATTTACCCGAGGTGTAATCCCGCCATCGGAGATGTATTACTTACAAAAGATGGGGCAAACACGGGCAATGTATGCCTTAACACACTGGACCAACCGATCAGCCTTCTCTCAAGCGTATGCTTGATCAAGACATTATCGGAAAAGTTACTACCAAAATGGTTGATGTATTACATTCAGAGTGCGGAAGGCTTTGCGTCCATCACTGGTCAGATGACCGGGGCAGCAATCAAACGTATCATACTTAGGAACATAAAGTCGTCGAAAATACCTCTTCCACCTCTCGAAGAACAAAAGCGGATCGTTGCAATTCTTGATGAGGCGTTCGAGGGTATCGCCAATGCCACAGCCAACGCTGAGCGGAATTTGGCGAACTCTGAGGAACTTTTTGACAGTCAACTTCAGTCCATATTCGACGATCAGGGCGGGGCTGAGTATGAGTTGTCAGATGTCTGCTCGATTGAGTCCAGTCTTATAGACCCGAAGGCGGCTGAGTTCGCGAACCTTCTCCACATTGGTGGCGGGAACATAATCACCAAGTCGGACGAATTGATCGATTTGAGGACCGCGAAGGAAGAAGGACTCATCTCAGGAAAGTTTTTATTCGACCGGGAAACAGTTCTGTACAGCAAAATTCGACCCTACTTGATGAAGGTTTCGCGGCCTGATTTCACGGGGCTGTGCAGCGCCGACATTTATCCTCTAAAGCCGCGCAAGAGGGTTCTAGATCGAGACTACCTATATTTTTTACTGCTTTCTAAGAGATTCACTGACTACGCCGTGGAAGGTTCTGGCCGGGCCGGGATGCCCAAGGTCAACCGCAAACACCTTTTTGCCTACCGTGTAAGGCTTCCGGATTTGAAGTCGCAGAAAGCAGCGGCAGCGAAAATTGACAGTACAATGAACGCGCGTAGCCAACTATCCAAAGTATATCGTTCGAAACTCCGCGCACTCTCGCAACTTCGGCAAACGCTTCTTCAAAAAGCTTTCTCCGGTGAGCTCACCTCTGCCAATGAACGTGAGGCGAATGTAAATGCTGTGGCTGCCACCACATCGCCGCAGTTCACAGCCGATGTCTTGGCATTTGCATACGCGAAGCACCGCGCTGCTCAACGTGACCGAACGTTTGGTCGCGTAAAGGGGCAGAAGGTGCTGCACCTCGTGGAAGCCGTTGCTGGTGTCGATCTAGGACGTGATCCGATCAAAGACGCAGCCGGCCCAAACGACAGCGCTCATATGCGTCGCGCTGAAAGCTGGGCGGCGCAGCAAGATTATTTTTCTTTCGAGGCGCGCGGAGGTGGCGGCTATGATTTTAAACCGGGGCGCAATTTCGAGAAAACGCTCGCCAGCGCATATGCTCGGCTATCTGCTCAAAAAGATGAAATCGCGAAGGTTATTGACCTGCTTGTGCCGATGGACTCTCAGGAGGCGGAGGTTCTTGCGACGGTTCATGCAGCCTGGAACAACCTCATTATCGACGGCGTCGAACCGACGCGCCATGCGATCATTGCCGAAGCAAGAGAGAATTGGGCCGCCAGCAAGCTGGAAATCCCCATAACGAAGTTTGAAAAAGCGATCCGCTTCATTCGGCAAAATAACATCATCCCAGACGGCTCCGCCAAAGCTGTTCGCGCAAGGCAGGAGTCCCTGTTTTGAACGAAGCTGAGACCCGCGCAGAGGTGATTGATCCCGCTCTTGCCGCCGCTGGCTGGGGCGTTGTCGAAGGCAGCCGCGTAGCGCGCGAGTTTCACATCACCGCCGGACGCCTTGAAGGCGCAGGGCGTCGGGGCAAGGCGGAAATCGCCGACTATATTCTAGTGTACAAGGGCCAACGGCTTGGCGTCATCGAAGCCAAGAAACGCGATGCGCATGTGACAGAAGGGCTGGGCCAAGCCAAGGCCTATGCGACCAAGCTCCAAATTCGCTTTTGCTACTCCACGAACGGGCGCGGGGTATATCGCGCCTGTATGGAAACGGGAGCGGAAGGCGAGGTTTCCGGCTTTCCCACCCCTGACGAATTATGGGCGGCGACATTTGCGCAAGAAAATGAATGGCGCGAACGCTTCGCCGCCGTGCCGACCGAAGACAAGGGGGGCTCTTGGGCATCGCGCTACTATCAGGATATTGCTATCGCGCGCGTACTGGAAGCCATCGCCAAAGGTGACAGGCGCATCCTGCTGACGCTGGCCACTGGAACGGGTAAAACCTTCATCGCCTTCCAACTTGCCTGGAAGCTCTACCACAGCCGCTGGAATCTATCAGGCGAGCCCAAACGCCGTCCGCGCATCCTGTTTCTTGCGGACAGGAACATACTGGCTGATCAGGCCTACAACGCCTTCTCACCCTTTGCAGATGACGCCCGTGTGCGCATCGTGCCGTCAGAAGTGCGCAAGACGGGTCGTGTGCCGAAGAACGGGTCTCTCTTCTTCACAATCTTTCAGACCTTCATGAGCGGCACGAATGCGGATGGTGTACCGACTCCATCCTTCTTCGACTACCCGCCTGATTTCTTCGATTTCATTGTCATTGACGAATGCCATCGCGGCGGCGCGAAGGACGAGAGCAACTGGCGCGGAATACTCGAATACTTCGAGCCCGCAGTGCAGCTCGGCCTGACGGCAACACCTAAGCGCAAGGACAACGTGGATACCTACGCCTATTTCGGCGAGCCCGTTTACATCTATTCGCTGCGCGAAGGGATCAATGACGGCTTCCTGACGCCGTTCAAGGTGCAGCAGATCGCTACGACGCTTGATGAGTATGTCTACACACGCGATGATGATGTGTTGGACGGCGAAGTCGACGAAGGTCGCCTCTACACTGAGGTCGATTTCAACCGCATCATCGAAATCGCTGAACGCGAAAAGTATCGCGTAAAGACCTTCATGGATATGATCGACCAGAACCAGAAGACACTCGTCTTTTGCGCGACGCAGAACCACGCCGCCGCTGTGCGCGACCTCATCAACCAGATAAAATCATCCAAAGACCCGAATTACTGCGTGCGGGTGACGGCCAACGACGGCGCGGCGGGCGAAACTTGGCTGCGCGCGTTTCAGGACAATGAGAAGACGATCCCGACGATCCTGACGACATCGCAGAAGCTTTCGACCGGCGTCGATGCGCGGAACGTGCGCAACATTGTGCTGATGCGCCCCGTGAACTCGATCATCGAATTCAAGCAAATCGTCGGGCGCGGGACACGTCTTTATGACGGGAAAGACTACTTCACGATCTACGACTTTGTGAAAGCCTACTCCCATTTTTCCGATCCTGAATGGGACGGCGAACCGCTGGAGCCATCCGAACCCACCGCGCCGCAGGCACCTGGCGCTCCGGGCCAGCCCAGAGGTGGCGATGGTGGGGGCGGAGAACCTGAGCCGCGTCCGCAGCGCATCAAGATCAAGCTTGCCGATGGCAAGGAACGCACGCTTCAGCATATCAGCTCGACCATGTTTTATAGTCCTGACGGCAGGCCGTTATCGGCGGCGGAATTCATCGAAAGGTTATTCGGCGAGTTACCAGCCTTGTTTAAAGACGAAGCAGAGCTTCGGCAGCTTTGGGGCGATCCGTCTGCGCGGAAAGTGCTTCTCGATGGTTTAAGCGAGCGTGGATACGGGCGCGAAGAGCTTCTTGAAATTCGGAAAATGATAAGCGCCGACAAGAGCGATATCTTTGATGTTCTTGCCTACATCGCTTTCGCATTGCCAACAATGACGCGCCTCGAACGCGTCGAAAACCGCAAGGCAACCGTTCTTTCGTCTTATGATGAGAAGCTGCAAGCTTTCCTGGACTTCGTACTAGCCCAATACGTGGAACGCGGCGTGGACGAGCTCGATAGCGAAAAGTTACCTGCGCTGTTGGAATTGAAGTATCGCGCAGTCGCCGACGCCGCTAAAGAACTTGGCGGCGCACCCCGTATTCGTGAGGCCTTCGTTGGTTTCCAGAAACATCTATTTGAGGGGAAATCCAATGTGTCTTGAGATTATATCGAACCCAGCCATCAAACATCTTTTTAATCGTGCTCTTAGAGACGTTCGCTCCGACCCTCCTGATGCAGGAGCTATCCAACAATGACGGATACAACCTTACATAATCCAGACCGATTTATGGTCGATTTGCGTCAAATCCTTTCGCAAGGGAAAAAGCGCATTGGGCTACTTTTAGGTGCGGGCGCTCCGGTGTCAGTTAGAGTGAACGCGGAAGGTAAGCTGGATGAGGCCGGCTCTCCGCTGATCCCCGATGTTGCTCGACTTACACAGACTGTTCTAGATGACTTGGAGGCCGAAGACCGTACTGTGATCGACCAGATATTGCCGGAATTGGGAGAAAATCCGAACATAGAGGCGATTTTGACCCGAGTTCGGCGTTTATCTCAAGCAATTGGCGGGACTGAAGTCTATGGCCTTAACGGGCAGGCCTATGAACAGCTTGCGCAGCGCATTTGTGAAAAGATAGGTGCAATCGTTGCCAGGTCGCTTCCGGAAGAGCCAAATGCTTTCACAGAACTTGTCTCATGGATTGGCGGGACTCATCGGGATTATCCCATTGAGATATTTACTCCGAACTATGACCTTCTTTTAGAGGAGGCGTTCGAGCGTGCCAGACTGCCATATTTTGACGGTTTCACAGGCGCGCACAAGCCATTCTTTGATCCGACGAGCATCGCTCATGACGCTCTTCCGGCACGCTGGTCGCGCATGTGGAAGATACACGGTTCGTTGGGATGGGAGGTGAAACCGGACGCTATTATTAGGACTGGAAGTCGGAACGCTACTGAACTCATTTATCCGGATCACCTAAAATACGATCAGATTGCACGCCAGCCGTATTCTGCGCTTTTCGAACGCCTGCGCGACTTTCTCACTACGCCAGACACCATTCTGATTTGCTCCGGATTTTCATTCTTTGACGCGCATATATGCGCCGTCTTCGATGAAGCGCTGTCAACAAATAACCACACCGCAATTCTCGCATTCCAGTTCAAGCCGCTTGAGGAAGAAGAGTTGGCTATTAAGCTTGCATTGCGACGGCCAAACCTGAGTATTTATGCGCGTGATGGCGCGGTTATTTTCGGAGTGAAGGGCAAATGGAGTCCCGGAGAGCCTCCGACCGAAGAATGGAAAAGCATTAGGCGCACGTTCTGGGAAACAAAGGAAAATGGCGAAAGCCACTTCGTGCTGGGTGATTTTGTAAGACTGGCCAGGTTCTTCGCATTGGCCCAGGCAGACGATATCTTTCACAGTCCCGACACAACACCTGTTAAGGCTGACCAAGCTGAGGAAGCGCCGGGAGGTGATGCCGGAAATGCTTAGTCGTGATCCTACATTTCTGGGCAGTGTCGCATCAGTTTCCGGGTCTGCCGTAAGTGTCCACCTCGCGCAATCCGTGGCTTCCGGCCTGTCGATGATCGAAGGACGTGCTTACCGGATCGGACAGGTCGGTAGTTTCGTTAGGATTCCGCAAGGATATCAGGACCTGTATGGAGTTGTGTCCGGCGTTGGAGCAAACGCCGCCCCAAAGTCAGGCACATCGCCTGAAGCTGACACCGGACGTTGGATGGAGGTGCAGCTCGTCGGTGAAGCGATTAGTGGCGTATTCGAGCGAGGCATAAGTCAGTATCCGAATGTTGGCGATGGCGTACACATCACAACGGAGAGCAGTCTAGCGAAGATATATGGCGCTAGTGATCGCAGTCAGATTGTTATTGGTTCATTATCCAGTGCGGAGAGCATTCCCGCCAAACTCTCGCTCAATGAGCTTGTTACTCGGCATTGCGCCATACTTGGTTCAACCGGCTCCGGAAAGTCCACTACAATTGCTAGTCTATTGCGTTCGATTGCAAGCTCCGCAGAGGGAGTGGAGCACTATCCTAGCGCTCGCATCCTGATGCTCGATATTCATGGTGAGTATTCCGCTGCGCTATCGGATATTGCCAATGTCTTTTCGGTCGATCCGCAAGCCGGAGAACAAGAGTTATTGATGCCCTATTGGGCACTGGACGCTTCTGATCTGCTCGGTTTCCTAACTGGTGGTGTTGACGGGCCTAGAGAAACAGCATTCACAGACAAGATTTTTCAGCTCAAAGTAGCCGCTCACGCTGCACAGAATTTCCCAGGTGTTCAGGAAAGTTCGATTACAGTTGATACGCCCCTTCCGTTCAGCCTCAAGCGACTCTGGTATGATCTAATCGACTTCGAAATTGCGACGTTCGAAGGACCGAACCGTGATCAATCCACTCGCCAGAATGCGGGTGATCCTGATCAGCTCATTGCCCCTACCTACAAGCCGCATGCGATGGGTGCTCAGGGGCCATTCTTAAACCAACAAGCCATCGGCATTCGACGACAACTAAATCAACTGAGGTCTTTACTATTAGATCGCCGATACAATTTTCTTCTCCATCCTGGGGATTGGGAGCCAGCGCTGGATGGTACGATAAATAGGGACCTAGACGAACTTCTAGCTGGTTGGATTGGTGGCCCTAACCCAATTACCATCCTTGATCTGTCAGGTGTGCCAAGCCTCGTACTAGAGCGATTGGTCGGCTCCATTCTTAAGGTCGTGTACGAGTCTATTTTCTGGAGCCGTGAGAAGTCAGAAGGCGGCATCGAGCGCCCATTGCTGGTCGTTATGGAGGAGGCGCATCGTTACTTGTCGAGCGATGCCAGGGGATTAGCCTCGCAAACAGTGCAGAAGATCGCGAAAGAAGGAAGAAAGTATGGTGTAGGAGCCATGGTCATCAGCCAGCGGCCATCGGAAGTGGATGAAACCATACTATCCCAATGCGGGACTTACTTTGCTTTGCGTTTATCTAATCCGCAAGACCGGGCGAGGGTTCAGGGCACGCTTCCAGATGGGCTCGTCAGTTTGTTAGAAGTATTACCGGTTCTTAGAACCGGCGAGGCCATCGTGATGGGAGAAGCTGCCAAGTTACCAATGCGCTGTCGCATCACGCTTCCGCAAAAAGATCATCAGCCTAGGAGCAGTGATCCCAAAGTGAGCGAGCGGTGGTCGATCCCTCGCCGCGAAGAAGGTTATGATCGTGTTATCGCATCCTGGCGTGCCCAGCGCCCCAGAGCCACAATCAACACCGTCGCGATTCAGCGTCAGGCGGTCATTGATGAGTCAGAGGACGGGTAGGAGAAAATCATGGAGAGATATTCTGTAGCGTCCTCAAATATTGCGTCTATTGGATATGATACGCCATCTCAAACATTGGAAGTCGAATTCCTCAATGGAACAATATACCAATACTATGGCGTGCCCCAAAATTTGTATGACCAGCTCATGCAAGCTGGATCGAAAGGCCGGTTTCTGAATACGTACATAAAAAATGCCTTTGGATACTCAAGGGTGGGATAAGCGTGGACTATGAAACTTACAAAGACCGATTTTATTCAATATCTGAATTGTCCGAAGTCGCTCTGGTTATTGAAGCGTGAGCCAGAGAGCTACCTACACGGCGAATTCTCTACGTTTCTCCAAAAGATCACTCGCGAAGGTTATGAGGTCGAGCGTTACGTCCGGGACTTTTTCGATGCTGATAAGAACAGAGCAGTTAGTTTCCAACACGTGTTCGAGACTGACGCCGGGCTTTTCGCGCGCGCCGATGTGATAGAAGAGACCGCCGATGGCGGCGTTGTGCTCTACGAGATCAAATCCTCGACAAGCGTGAAAACTGACGCGGCTCACAATCATCTGAAAGATGCCTGTTTTCAGAAGATTTGCGCACAGAGGGCTGGTCAGAAGATCGATACCGTCTATCTCGTTCATCTCAATGGCGAGTATGTTCGCAACGGGGAAATCGATCCTTCATTGTTGCTGACCTTTGTTGATGTAACGGATCGCGTGGCGGAAATTGAAGAAGAGACGGCAGAGCAGATTAATCAAGCCCTGGTATTGTTGGCTGAGGACGTGCTGGAGCGAGGAGGCTGCTCCTGTCTTTACCTTTCTCGTTCTCACCACTGCGATACGTTCAGGTTGTTCAACCCCCAGATCCCAAAGCCATCGATCTACAGTCTTCCTCGGTTAAGTCAGAAGAAGCGCGACGAGCTTGTTGCGGACGGCATTTTCGATTTGCTCGATATTGCCGAGGATTACAAATTGACGCCGAACCAATCGATTGTCGTTGCCGCGGCGCGGGCCGGTGCGCCTATCATCGATGTGAAAGCGATCCGCGCAATCTTGTCCGGATACCAATTCCCACTCTATTTCTTCGATTATGAAACTTATGCGTCCGCCGTTCCACTGATCGACCGGACAAGCCCCCACAAGCACTTTCCGGTCCAGTATTCCCTACATGTCCTTCATGAGGATGGAACGCTCGAGCACCATGAATATCTTGAGCGGGAAGCTCGGCTGCCAGATCGACTGCTTACAAAGCTAAGCCGAGAAATTGGGCCAAAGGGCAACATCGTTTCCTGGCACGCGTCGTTCGAAAAGACGCGCAATAAAGAGATGGCAGAGCTGTTTCCTGAGTTCGCCGATCTCCTATCAGACATCAACGAGCGCACTGTGGACCTCGAAGACGTTTTTAAAGGTGCCTATGTTGATGCTCGGTTTGATGGTTCGACCTCGATCAAGAAGGTTCTCCCCGTGCTTTGTCCAAAGCTGAGCTACGAAGGGCTCGATGTGCAGGACGGCGCATCGGCCATGGATGCGTGGGAGAAGATGATTAGCGCGGCTGGAGAAGAAGCTGAGCGTAGGGCAGAAGCCCTTCTCTCCTATTGCGAGTTGGATACATTAGCGATGGTCGAAATCTATCGATTCCTAGTGGCGATCTAACTGGTTTTTTCAAGTTAGCGTTGGGCGCATCCTTCCGGACCGGGCTTTCGTAAGCCAAGCCTGCTTTAAGCGGTCTTGGCCATTCGGCTTCAATCCCTCGCGCAAGAAGTCTTAGGGCTTCGCCCTCAGCGCACTTCGTAAAAAATAGCCGGTCTCCCGAGGCTCGGCGAAAAAGCGCCTGCGCCCGCCGGCGATTTTTTCCTCCGTTTGCACACCCCTGTTCGCCACGAGGCAGGGTTGCATGTGCAACCCATTACCAATGGAAGGAAAAACGATGAGCGAGCAAAAAGGAGAGATCAGAATCTATGTGGCCTGTCTGGCAGCATACAACAACGGCATACTGCATGGACGTTGGATTGATGCGTGTCAGGATGAAGAGGCAATCCGGAAAGAAATTGGAACCATGCTCAAGGCGTCGCCTGTTGAGGATGCTGAAGAATACGCCATTCACGATTATGAAGGTTTTGAAGGCGCGCGGGTTGAGGAATATTCTGAAATCGCTGAAGTGTGCGCTATAGCCGCTTTTGTCGAAGAGCATGGAACGCTTGGCGGCAAGCTCTTAGAGCATTTCGGCGACCTTGACGACGCGCAGAAAGCGATAGGGGAGCACTACGCGGGATGTTTCAAAACCGCCTCTGAATTCGCGCAGGAGATCACCGAAGATACAACGACGATTCCGGATGGGCTTCTCTATTACATCGACTATGATGCAATGGCGCGGGACCTGGAAATCAACGACGTCTTCACGGTCGAAATCGGCTTTGAGGAAGTCCACATTTTCTGGAGGCATTAAAATGTGTCCAGATGCAACCGCTAAACAGGACTGGAAAATCGGCGGGTACGGCCCCGGCCATCCTTGGTATTATGTTCTTGGCGGAAAGCCGCTTACCTTTAAACAAATACGCGAGAGTGTCAGAGCAAGGGAGTATCGCGGCTACAAGGCGACAAACATCGACCTTATTGATACCAAGGCGGAACCCCGGCGCTCGGAGGAATTGAGGCGTTTGCGCCTCTCATTCTTTGATCACCTGAAGGAAGACGTGTCCGGCTACCGGCGCGCCGTCCGGGAATTACACCGCTATCGCGAAAACGAAGACCGTGAAGCGATCCCGGAATGCTGTGACGCTGCGCATACCTCGGTCAGCCTGAAACATAACCATCTTTTCAACGATTTTGCGCATATCATCCTTTTAGACGAGCTGCTTTCTCGGCAGGGCGACCTTTTCGGGTTTTAGCCCGCTTCTTCTTCGCCGGTTTTCGTTCGTCTTCGCGCTTACGCTCGGCAAGCGCCATCGATACCGCATCCTGTCCGAAGGCAAGATCGACGAAGCTTTGCATAATCATCCACAGCGCTTCGATGTGATCGCGTCCAGCCTTCTCCGGCATCTCGGGGGGCAGCATGTGGCGGTATTTCTCGTAAATCTCGTCCGACTGGCTTTTGGTCGGCTGGCGCAGGGGCGGCAGGTCATCAATTTCAAGGGACATGAGCATTCCAGTTCATTAATTTCTCCACTCGCGGGCGGTCTGGTCGGATAATACCGGGCAGCACGAAACCGAACAGAAGGTTTTTTCCGCAGCTCTCGCACAGCCGCCCGGCTCATGTGAGATAATGTGAGTTTATGTGAAATTAGCCACTGCGCTTAGCATTCGCGCGAAGAGCAGCGATGTCGCTCCGCACGCGTTGGGGGCCACGGTTTTCAGGTGCCTGATAGCGCTTCCTATCCTGCCGCAGGGATGGGGGTGTTGCCGCCTGTTGCTTGCGCTCCTGTGTAATCATGGCCCGCAAGTGGCGCCCCCCAATCAAGCTGGACGGCTACCATGCGGTTGCGCCGCTACCGGTCGCGGGGCATGCAAGCCTGGCGTTGGATTCGTTTGTAGTTTTCGCTTTTGCGTATCTCCTAGCTATGCGCCACCACAGACCCCGAAGCTTCATTGGCAGTTTTTGGGCCCTTTCCAGCGCTTCCCGCGCGCCTAGCGGCGCCAGTCGCGCGTGGCAGGGCGTTTCCGCCGATCTACGGCCGCTCTAACCTGCAGCGCATTCTCTTGGCGAAAGATTGGATTAGTCCAATTCAATGGACGCCGGATGTGCGCTCTAAACGACGAGGTCTTAGTTTTCACACCCCGGCGCCTGAAGGCGCATACCGGCCTGCGGCCGGGAAGGGGGCAAGCCCAAGCATAACAGGGCATTGGAATTCCCGTGCCCAGTGTACAAAGCCGCAAATTCACTGTGTACATTTGCCATTCATTCGTCGAAAAACCTGAGCCTCGCTAATGCATTAGCGCCCAAGTACGCTGTACACGCATTAAAACGCTAATCCCGTTCGAGATTTCTCTCCTTTTGCCGTAGGCTGAAACGGATGCCAGACATACGCGAAGGGCCGTCCAGAGTCACCGCGAGACGCTGCAGAAGACGGGCGATATTCGGCGGCTGGATCGCCTTTTGGGGCTGCGTTCTAGCGTGTTTTTCGGCCTGAGTTTGCGCCGTTTTCGCGTCCAAATTCAAGCGCATTTCGAGCGAATATTCATGCCCGCGCGCCTGAATAATCTCCGGTTTTGGCGTCAGATTCTGTTGTTTTGCGAGATCGAATCCGAGCGTTTTCGCTTCTTCCCGCCACATGGAAAGAAGCGCCTCGCGGTTCATTTCCTGCTTCGGTTTTCGTGTTCTGAGCGCCGCCATTTCCATGCCTTTCGTGCTCGTGTAGCCATAGGTTTCGGCGGCCTTTTCAATGGCTTCGCGGCGTTTCGAAAACGCGCGCTCCACGTCTCTCGGGATAGTCGTTACGCGAAAACTATCCGCCTCCCTTGCGATCTCGACGCCCGATCTTTCGAGCCCGTTCGCGAATTCCGCGCGGTAAATGCGGCCGGCTTCCTTCTGCGCCAGATAGAGTTCGCGGCCGACAATCGCGCCCCAGCTCCCGTCATGGCGCGGCGCCAGATTGAAGATGAAGGCATGGGTGTGGAGCTGGGGATCGAGGTCGCGGCTCGTGTGATGATCGAAGGCCGCGACCAGCAATCCTGCGGTCCTTTCTTTTATACTTCCACGCCGTCCGCGCCGGGCCCAGGCATGATTGTTTTCGAGGTGTTTGAGGGTTTTGTTCACCGCATTTTGGTGGGCGGCTTCGATGGTCTGGCGCTCGGTTTCGGCCGACAGCGCCCATAGGACCGATGCCGATTTCGGGGCTGAGAACGTCATGTCCCATCCCGCCGTATGGGCGATGCCGTTCGCGAGAATGAGCCGCTCTCCGGTTCGCGGATCGAGGCCTTCGAGGGCCGCTTCGAAGTCGGATTTCGAGACCGAACCTTCAAGAGAAAGACGTTCAGCGGCTCGCCCCTCCCAGCGACCGGGGGCCTCGCCCTCGCGGGCGTAATAGTCGTCCTTGCCCATATGCTGATAGTAGGCCGCAGCTGCGGCGACGCTTTTCCGGACCGAAATCGAGGCGACCATCAGTCGTCCTTGTCGCCCCGGATGAAGGCGGCGTCGGCTTTCGAGATCGCGCTTTCGGGCTCGGTTTTTACGCCGGGCTTGCCGTATCTGGCGCGTTCCGTCGCCCGATAAGTCCACTGCGCCGGCTGCGATGCGGGGCGCAATTGCTGCTGGCGGACGTACGGAAGATCGAGTTCATAGGCGTCTTTTCCGGGGCCGAGCAGCGCGATCCGGATGCGTTTTTTGCGGGGGCCGAGACGGTTTGAGAGGTCTGCGGCGGTGACGACGCGGCGGGTTTCGCGATGAATGCTTTCCGTGACCGTCGTGTGGGCACCGCTGGTTCCCGTGCTACGCACTTTATATTCGACGTCCTGATCGCCGATCATCAGGCTTGCTTCCTCCGCGCCCCGCCCGAAATTGAGCCGCGTGATCACCTGCGTTCCGATCATGCCGATCCATGAATCGGCGCGCTCGCGGCCATAGACGCTTCGGATCTGTGCGATGTCCTGCGCCCCCATAACCACGATCACGCCCTTCGAGCGGCCCATATCGAGGAAGGTCGAGAAGTCGCTCATGCGCGGCAATTGCGGGAATTCGTCGAGGAACAGCCACACGCGGCGGGTGCGCGATTCCGATAGAGAGGGGCTTCCGACCGCCGAGGAAAGCAGGCCGAGAAGCCCGCTGATCCATGCGTTCGAGAGTTCCGGATATTTGGCGTCGCGCTGCAGGATCACCGGCTTCGCATGGTCCATGTGCAGCCATTCATTGACCGAAAACCGCGGCGGGTTTTCATGCCCGCCCCAGCTTTCGGCGAGTGCGCTCACGACATTCAGATGCGCCTGAAACGTCGTCAGCACGCTTTGCGCAGTCTTGCTGGCGGGATCTTTCAGGACCCGCATGGCTTCGGGATGATAGGTTTGCGCGGTCTTGAATAACGCCGCCGAATCCTGAAGCACGATGTCCCTGAGATCGGCCCAGCTCCATTGTTCAGGCTTTTCGGCCTGCAATTGCGCAATGCAGGCGACGAAGATTTCGCGCGCCGCATCCGACCAGAATGGATCGCTGCTCGCCGGAATAAACCGCGCCGCCAGCTCCCTCGCATCCTGTTTGGTGCGGCAGTCGGCGGCGACGTCCCAGACGAAAGAGCGCTCGTCCTGGGGCGCGACTATCGCCGGTTCCGTCGGCATGGATTCCGTCATGTCGCCTTTGGTGTCGAGCACCAGAATCTTGTCGCCGCGCCAGATCGCGGCGCGCATGAGGTGCAGCATGGTCTGGGTCTTGCCGGAGCCGACGCTGCCCCAGATCAGCCAGTGACGGGTTTCGCGCTCGGCGCTGATACGGATGCCCGGCGGGAACTGGAGACCTTTCGAGGAGTAGCGATATTCGACAGCGCAGGCGCTGCGAAGCCGAGCGCGCGCCGCGCCGCCGGTGAGATATTCCCTGCCGCGGGTGACCTTTACCCTGGGCGGTTCCCAGCGAACCGTGAGCGCAAAAGCGAGGAGCGCGCCGGTCCCGGCGACGGACAACGAGACCACCGGCCAGTAGCGGAGGTTGAAGCCCGCGAGCCCATTGGTTTTGATGAGCTGGGCCCTGCAACCGCTCCAAAAGTACTTGGCGTACGCGTCAAAGAAAAAGGCGCGCACGCGGTATTTGGCACACGCTGTCATATCCGCAGGCCTGTACCGGGCGAACCCGCCGTCCGGCATATGCGCGATGGGCGTCCATTGCCTGAAGCCGACGTCGAAGACGGCGAACGCCGCGAGGAAGAGGACGATGGATGCGACAATGAGGATTTTCTTCGGGCTGTTCATGGCGGTTACTCCTTTAAGAACGCTCGCCGGTCAGCACCTGCAACAGGGCCTCGAACATGGCGAGAAGCCTCTTCATGGAGGCCGATTGCTCTTTCGAATTCTGCGAGACCGCCTGCACCTGCTGATCGATGGCCGCGAGGCGCCGCTCGATCATCAGCATGCGTTCGGCCTGTTCGCGGGAATGGCCGTTGATGAGGCCCGCAAGGATCAGCTCGCGCGCAACCGCGGTTGGGCGGCCTTTGACGGACTCTGCTTGTTCATGCAGACGGTCGACCGCGCGGGCGGGTAAGCGGATGGTCAGTGGCCGGGTTTTCGCGCCGGTCACTGTGTCCCCGCGTCGCCCGTATGGCGGCGCTCCCTCGCCGCCATCCATTCATAGAGCGCCCGCCGTCGGTAGCGCACGACGCGGCCGAGCTTCAGGAATTTCGGGCCGCCGCCGCGCGAGCGCCAGGTTGCGAGCGTTGCAGGCGGCACGCCTGTCACTTGCGCCGCGTCGGCGGCGGTCACCGCTTCATCGAACCAGCCGGGATTGGCGCGCGCGATCTCTTCAAGCGGCGGCGGGGTAATGGGTTGGGTTTTGGGACTTTCGGCCATGGTCGGGCCTCCTCGTTACTGAAACGAGGGAAATCCCAGCACAGGCGAAATCGGCGAAATAGCGGGATGATTTCGTCAAATTCAGGCGAAATGGCGCAAATTAGCGAAAAGGCGACCATGGCAGTGACCGCTTTCCTTGAGCGTTGGCTTCGCGTGCAAAAGACGACATCAGGCTTTCACAGGGCAAGAATAGACCCTCAAGAATAGGCCTTCTGCCTCATTCAACCTCAGATGAATCGCTTCGAAGCATTCAGTGTCACGCAGTTTCCATCACACCGGGAGAAGATTTGACGCGTTGGCGCATCTCTGCGGATGAATTCGTCTATTATAGACTGCTGCCGGGAAAAAATAGACCCAATTTCTAGTCTCGTTTCATGTCTTTGAGTTGCCGTGCATAGCCCGTACAAAGTTCTGCGATGCCCACTTTGTGGGCATCGATCTGCTTTTGGATAAAGGTCGGGGAGACGCTTCTGAGTTCTTGCGTCTCAAAGGACTTGAAGAACCCCCGACAAGCCTTCTCCAACCGGCGGAGATCGCTTTCCGTAATCCCTAACACGCTATGGGTGAAAGCTGCCTCGCTTGCGATTTTCTTCGCAGGATGGATGATGAGATGGGTTGCGGTCATACCCTTGTAGTGTTTGTCGAACCATGCTGCCGACCGATTCATCTGCTCGGCCTCATCTTTGTTGATTTCAGCACGGTCTGTTTTCACTTCACTTTTGGCCTCAATGACGAGATAGGTCTGGTCATTAAGCGCCCACAAATTGTCCGGACCTTCTTTCCAATCCTTGTCAGGGCGTTCGCCTGCAAACCCCAATGCTTCAGCAAGCTCATTAAGAGCGCCCTCAAAACTGTCTGCCTTCACCCCAAATCGCAGGCGACCAATGACCTCGGAAATGGTGACGTTGAGTTCGTCATAGTCGTTGAAACCCTTCAACCAAGTCGCAATCCGCTCAGTGCGTGTTTGGTTAATGAGCGAAAGCTTCTTAACCGTCACGCCGCTTGATGGCTTGAGCAGGCGGCGGTGTTTCTTGTGAGCAGCCTTTTGAAGGCGCAGGGCCTCGGCGCGGTCCGACCCATGCTGGTAACGCGCACTCTCCTGAAGATACCACGCGGTGTCCTCATTATTGAAATCGCCAGCATCCAGCATAGTTTGCAGAATGTCTGCGGCACCGGCGGCATCGCCCGCTGCGAATGCGTCCTCGGCCTCTAGTTCCTGCGCAAAGATATTTAGAAGCTCCACGCTTGAGCCACGCGGGTCAAAGGCGTCCATCTGTTCTGCATAAAACGCTTTCCAGTCTTCGTCGCGTCTCAGGCACTGCCGGATCAGGTCGGTAAACGCTTTTTCCGGTTCCTTGTCCCCACTCGCAACTTCTTCTTTGGCAAGTTCTGAGACTTCAAGGCCAATTTCGATCTGTTGGGCGACCTGCGGCGAGAGAAGCGCTTTCGTCGACGGGGCCCGGACCAATCGCACAAGATCGGTACCCGACAGGATGATCACGGAATAATCCTTCTCACCGCGAACACTCCGACCAAGGCCTTGTTCTACGCTTCTGAGTGTTCTCATCAACGTAGCTTGGCTGTTGGGCCTCACTTGTTCGGCCTGCAAGTCTACTAGGCTTTCAGAAAAGGGACGACCGTCAAAGATCAGCACTCGGCAAGCGGAATCTGGCAGATCGACGCCATCATAGCGGTTCGCCAAAACAATCGTGTTGTCCCTATCGCCGCTTCGGAGGCTGCTGACTAATACTTCAATCGTCTCGGGTTTCGCGACGATGGCCCCGTGCGATTCCCAGAGTTCGGCGCGCGCAAAGCTCGGAACGAGTGCCACGAACCCACGCTTTCGCCCCTCAGACGAGGCCCCGAATTTGTCTTGGACAAAATGATCATCCAGATCCTCATGGATCAAAGATGGAATCACGATCATTTTTTCGCCCGACCAAGTCTCGTCATCATAGGTAAGCGGCCTTGTGATAGTTTCTGGCTCAAGTTTGAGCCCTTTCACCAGAAATGCGTCATCGGTGACTGTGGCGGACATAAAAATGCGCATGTCGGCGTTGGCGTACGACCCAAAGGCGTCCAATGGGGCCGAGTATGGTTCGATCTCGATGGCTTGGCCGGACACAATGCACTGGCATCGCGGAAGCATGTCTTTTAGGAGCGGCCAAGCAAAAGAAATCTTATCGCGATCAGCCTCCGCAGCGAGGAATTTTGCGACCTCCGACTCGCGATCCGACCAAGCCCAATACGGAACTGGTAAGAGTGCGCTGCGCTTTTTGTTTTCAATATCGGCAAACGTACCTGCTCCTTGTTGCTCTAAATCGCTGGCAAAAAGGGATTTCAGCGCACCATAGGCCTGATAGCTTCGCGGCAGCGAGATTGTGCAGGCTTGCCGAATTCTATCCGAACAAGCGTGGGCGTCATCCATCAAAACAGTCCCGACCTCAATTGATTGAGACCACAGTCCAAATTTTGTCCGTCCATTGAAGAGTTTCTGGACTGAGGTGACAAGGATCGATTGCCCATTGAGAAAGGCTTCAGGCAAGTCCCCATCGGCGGTACACGTCGCGATGCCGAATTGTTTGGCTTGTGCGCGCGTCTGGGCGATTAGAAAATGGTCTGGACAAAGATAGACTGCCGGGCCGCTGCCCTCGTTCAGGCGGGCTTGCAGCATGAGTAGTCCGATGAGGGTCTTGCCCTGTCCGGTGTGCAGCTTGACGATGAAGTCGCTTTCAGCTGCCTTGCGAATATTCCAATCGCCGAGGACCGAAACCTGGGCAGGCCGGAGCGGCCCTTTGTCGGACGCGCGGTCGAGGGTTTCGTAAAGCGTTATCGGGTCAGTTGGTTTGACCCGTCTGGCGGCTCCGAGGCGCTTTTTGAAGTCGACCAAATTATCTTTCCTCGCGTGTGATGTGAAACAGACATAGAAATGTGAAGCTTCTGGAGGGATATGGGTGGACCGGCACCACTTTACTATGGCCCAGATACTACCGAGCTCCTAGCTTCGTGTACGCAGCCCTGTTGTGTCGGCTCTCTGGATATCAGGGAATCTGCGCAATCGTCGTGCTGGAATTAGCTGTTCGACTTCGATTCTGTCAGGCGCACGCCCGGCCCGCCGCCATTGGCCTCAATAAACGTGACGCCAGCGTTCTCAAAAACCAAACGCACTAATTGGGCGGTGCTGTCTTTGAGGCGACTCTTGCCGCGTTCGAATTCCCGGATCGTTACGTCCGTTAGATTTGCTCGCGCAGCTAACTCCCGCTGAGTCCAATCTAACAGGGCTCGCGCAGCCCGACACTGTTCCGGCTTAATCATGCCGGAAGCATGTGCAGGTTTTTTAAAAAATCACAAGAAGCTTATGTTTTTCATTGACGCCAGTCAAATGTTTTTAATAAACTACCTATGTAAAACATAAGTCACTTATTTTCGTGCATTGGTGAACGATGCGCAAAGCAGGAGGTCGCATCATGACGACCCGCCGACACCTTTTACAAGGCGCAGCTTCGTTGATTGCGCCCGCCGAATTCGAATTTGGAGGAACGCCCGAATTTTCGCTGAGCGACTCTCCCTTTGGTATTCTGATCAACGAATATCGCGAAATGCTCGATCAGCTCGACCGCCTGTTCGCTGTCCGCAACCGGGTCGAAAAAATCGCGTTCGCCCAGAAAGGTGATGCAAGGGACTGCTCGGAGCTGCGCCTTATCGATCAAAAAGCAAACGCCTGGTATCAGACCGAGAAAGAGATGATCCGGCTTGCATCGCGCACTCGCGCAGCATCTGTCGACGAGGTCGTCCAGAAGTTGATCTTGTGGCGATTGGTTCAATTCGACCAGCCAAGCTTCAACAATGCGTGCGACATGATTCCCTTTTCGGCCTATCGCGATCTGCTTTTCCTGGCCGGAAGAGAGTCGCTGACAAAGGACTCGGACAAAAAAGCACTGGCAATCGTGTGGGACGATGAAGCGTTTAACTACTCCGCCGACGATGATGATGATTTTGACGATGACGAACCGTTTTACGGCGAAGACGAAGAAGAGTGAGAAACGGAATTTACGGGAGTCGGTTGCGCTAATGAACAAAGCAAATGTCTGCCGGTGATGTTAAGGTTCCGCTAGTGACCTTTGGACCGAAGAATTTCGCCGATTTTGCGCTGGATCGTCGCAACACTTGGAAGATCGGATTCGTCAAACTCCTCAGCGGCGCGCTTCCATGCCTCATAGGCAAGCAGCTTTTTCGGAAGATTGGGCTTTTCTGTTCGAAGTTGCAGCAGCGCTTTAGTGATGTTGCTCCATGCGGCCTTTTGCGGTCGGCCGCGCGTGCTTTGTAAAGAATCCAACTCTCTTACTTTTTCGAGGTTCGCTACCAGTCTTGCGCAGTCGTCCTCCTCCAGAAAAGGCGGTAGGGGGATTTGGCGCAGCGTAAACCAGCGGCGCAATTTATCACGCGGCACATAGATTTCTTTGAGATAGCGCCGTCCGGCCTTCGGGTAATGATCGAAAGGCATCTTGGTGAGCGCCGCGAACGCCTCTTCCTGACCTTCTGGTCTAGTTATGTCGTGCAGCAAGGCATGCCATTGCGAGGCGTCGCCGGGCAGCGCGTCGAGCGATTCCATGACGCTGGCGATGGTCATCCGGTTTGCGCCGAAATACTGCTGCGGTTTCGGCGAGAGTTTCCGTTGGGCGGGTGTCATTTCTGCGGGCGGCGTCTCTATCGGCACATGCAGCCAGTTTTCAGCAGCGTCGCGCGCCTCTCGCGCGGCCTTGTCGAATAGATCGATGGGGGAGGGGTCGAATGCGCCGGAGAAGACGGCGCGCGCCAGCATGTCCATGATGTCGGCGCTTTCGAGGCCGGCATGGTTTTCAGCGGCAAGCCTTGCGGCCTGGCCGAGTTTCAGGAAACGTTCATCGAACGGCGAAATGTAAGACGGCATGGCGTTCATCCTCATACTCTATAGGTTCATCATCGGATCTTTCTTTCACTTCAGTTTTGTGCTGATGGCCCTCGGTTGGCATCGCGTCGCGGATAAAAGCGACGGCTCGTTCCGCTAGCGCTGCGCGAGCGTCCTCTGCATAGTGGATGTAACGTTGCGACGTTGAGAGCTTGCGGTGACCGAGCGCCGCCATGATCTCGGCGGCCTGAGCGCCCTGCATCGCCATATGAGTTGCGAGGGAATGGCGCAAACCATGAAGGCCGATTCCTTCAGGGAGTTTCGCTTCGGTCCGCACGGCTCGCCAGTCTTTGGTGACATTGATGCATCCGGGCTCGCCTTTTCGAGAGACTGGATAAACGCGGCCCGCTGCGTCTTTGCGCATAGGCGGAAAGACCGGCCCGTCAGGTGGGCCGCTTGGCTGGCGCGATAGAATTGCACGCGCCAGTTCAGGCAGCCCGATTATGCGGGATTTTGTCGTCTTCTTCCCGGTCTTGTGCCGCTTGGAGGATTTGATGATGACGCCGCGCTGCAGGTCGATTTCGCTCCAGAGAAGTCCGGTGATTTCGCTGCGCCGGGCGCCAGTTAGGGCGATTAGCCGGAATATGTCAGCCACAGCGGCCCGGATGCGGCTTTCACGCTCCATCGCGTCGAGGGTTTCGAATAGGCGCCGGTAATCGTCGGCGTTGCGCATGACGATGTCGCGCTCGCCGTCGCCGCCTTTGTCTACGTCGCGGGCGGGGTTCTTATCGACCAGCCCTTCCTTTCCGGCCCAAGAGTAAATCGCCGCCAGGATGCGCATGGATTGCCGCGCGGTCCCTTCGCCGCCGCGAACGATGGAGCGGGCGCGCCAGCCGGTTTTCACGTTTCTCGCAGTCTTGCCTGAAATGATTTCCCGGCGGGCTTTTTTTACCTGCTCGGTAGTCAGCTTGCGGGCGAATTTCTTGCCGAGAAGGGGGCGCAGGTGATTCTCGATTCTGCCTTTGTCCGTTTCGCGCGTGCTCTGAGCCTTTTCCTTAAAAGTCTCGCTTGCGAGATAGGCGTTGAAAAGGTCTCCGACCGACATTTCCGCTTGTGCGACTTTTTTCTCCTCTAGGGGATCGCCGCCCTTGCGGACAGTTTCGGACATTTCCTGCGCGCGCTGACGCGCCTGATCCAGCGTTAGAGACTCAATTTTTCCGATGGTGGCGCGCCGGCTGCGGCCGTCCGCCGTCCTGTATTGGAAGACGAAGCTCTTCCTGCCGCTAGGGAACACCGAAAGCCCGAAGCCCCATGGTTTTTCGTCCCAGACATAGTAGCGCTCAGCTTTTGTTTGGGAGGAGGCGATCAGGCTCTTGGTGATCCGGGGCATTCACCGCTCGCTTTCGTCCGTTCCGGTCTTGCTTACCAGAGCGCTGGGTAAGCGTATGGTAAGCAAGATCGCTCAAATCGGGACCGATTGTAGCATTACCTCCGGACTGCGTCAGCAGAATAATATCATTATTTTCAGGTATTTATCCAATCTCAGCAAAGTCAGGCAAACACGCGCAAATTACTTACCGCTGCACTGTCACGCCGGAGGTCGCGGGTTCAAGTCCCGTCACTCGCGCCATTTTCCCCCAAGTCTTGCCTTCCAAGTCTTAGAAATCTTCCCAATTATCGGCGCCGTTGCCCGGCTTGGCTTTGGCGGTCTCGCGCGAGGCGATGACATGGTCCTGCTTCGTCTTGCCCGCAGGGGCTTTTTTTCCGGTCCACGTCTTCGCGTCTTTGTGATTGTCCTTGGTGATGCTGCTGATGGCGGCGTCGGTGCGGAAGGTCGCCACCATGCGGGCGAGTTCCTGGGCTTCCTGCGCCATGGAATGGCTCGCTGCGGTCGACTCCTCCACCATGGCTGCGTTCTGCTGCGTCACCTGGTCGAGCTGAGTCACGGCGACGTTGATTTCAGCGATGCCCGTCGACTGTTCTTTCGCTGAGACGGCGATCGCCGAAACAAGCTCATTGATGTTGGTTACGGATGCGACGATCTCGTTAAGCGCTTTGCCGGCCTGACCGACAAGATCGACGCCGCGCCCCACTTGCTGCGAGCTTGCGGAAATAAGCGCTTTGATCTCCTTGGCGGCGGCGGAAGAGCGCTGGGCGAGGGCGCCGACCTCTTTCGCCACGACCGCAAAGCCGAGACCAGCATCGCCGGCGCGGGCCGCTTCGACCCCGGCGTTAAGCGCCAGAAGGTTCGTCTGAAATGAGATGTCATCGATGACGCCGATGATCTGCGATATCTGTTCGGAGGATTTCTCGATCTCGGCCATGGCGGCGACGGCTTCGCGCACGACCTCGCCGCTTTGCTCTGCATTATGCTTGGCTTCGCTGACGACCTTGTTGGCGCGGTCCGCGCCTTCGGCGGCGGCCTTGACGCCGGCGGTCAGCTGTTCGAGTGAGGCGGCAGTCTGTTCCAGCGTCGCCGCCTGGCCTTCGGTGCGGCGCGACAGGTCGTCTGAGGCTTGCGTGATCTCGCCGGCGCCGGTCTTGATTCCATCAGCGGAGACCACCACGCCCCGCATGGCTTCGCAGAGCTTGGAAATCGCGCTGTTGAAGTCTAGGCGCAGCTGATCGAACTCTTCGGGGAAAGTTTTTTCGATCTCGAAGGCGAGATCTCCGTCGGAGAGGCTTTGCAGCGCCGAGGCGAGCGCCTCCACGACCTCATTTTGCTCGGCGCGTTTTTTCGCGACTTCCTGTTCATTGAGTTCGCGCTGGCGTTCGGCCTCGGCCATCTTGGTGATCGCGGTGTTGATATCGGCGCGCACCTGTTCAAATTCTTTCGGGAAAGCCTCATCGATGGTGATGCTGTAATCTTCATCGGAAAGGCGGCGCAGTGCGGCGCCGACGCGTTCAATCACGCTGCGCACCTCTTCTGCTTTTTGAGCGCGTTCTTCTTCATTGCGGCGGCGCTCAAGCTCCGTCTGCGTCACGTCGGAGGCGTATTTGACGATCTTATAAGGTTTACCGTCGAGGTCGAAGAGCGTGTTGTAAGAGGCTTGAATCCAGACTTCACGGCCATTCTTCGCGAACCGCTGAAATTTTCCTTCAATGAACTCGCCATTGCGCAGCCGCTCCCAATGATGGTGATACTCACTGGAGTTAGCGAACTCTTCGCTTGTGAATATGCGGTGATGTTTGCCGGCGATTTCGTCTAGCGCATACCCCATGACAGACAGGAAGACGTCGTTCGCCGTGATGATCTTGCCGTCAAGCTCGAACTCTATCACAGCTTGGGTTCGGCTAACGGCTCTCATCTTCGCACTGTTTTCATTACTTATGATTTCGCCTTCGGTAACGTCCGTCGCGAATTTCACAATTTTGAACGGTTTGCCATTGCCGTCGATGATCGGATTATAGGCGGCCTGGATCCAGATATCGTCGCCAGACTTGGTTACGCGCTTGTACTTCCCGGCGTCGAACTCGCCTTTGCCGAGCTTTTCCCAGAAGGCCTTGTAGGCGGGGGACGACGCTTCCTTGCGATCGACGAAGATGGAATGATGCCGGCCGATAATTTCGCTCAACGAATAGCCGGTTACGTCCAGGAAATTCTTGTTGGCGTGCAGGATTTTCCCCTCAAGGGTGAATTCGATGATGGCTTGCGAACGGTCGAGCGCTTTCAGAATGCCGTCATTGGTGCGGATGGCGGTGACGTCGTTCCACTGAAGGACATTGCCCACATAGTCTCCATCGCGATCCTTCACCGCGCGGACATCAAGCTCGAATTTGAGTTCACCGACCGTGATGTCGGTTTTGTAAGGCAGGCGAGATGGATCGGCGAGGAGGCGGCGCTGATGCTCCGGGTTTTTATGGAACATGTCGATGTTGGAGCCGATAATCTTGTCCGGATCGAAATTGGGCCAGATGTCGCGGAAGGTGTGAATGTTGTCCGCGAGCAGTTTTTTCGTTGCTTCATTGATGAAGATCACCTTGAAGTCGCGGTCGATCACCATCATGGCGTTGGTCGAGCCTTCGAAAGCGGAGCTTTTGAAGCGAGCCGACCAGGCTTCGTTCTGGACTCGTTCGAGGTCGGCCTTCAGAGTCGCGCTCAGTTCGGTGACGGCCTTGCCGACCTCTCCGAATTCGTCGCCGCGCACGGCGCCTCCGCCTGTTTCCGTATCGCCGATAAAGTCTCTGGCGGCGAGCCTGGAGATCGCGCCACGCAAGGTCTGAAGCGGGTTGGTGACGGTCCTTACCAGAAAGAAACTCGCCGCTGCGGTAAGGGCGATGCCGGCGAGGCCTGCGATGGGGAGGCCAAAATAATAAGTCATGACCGCGGTGGCCAGCACTGGCGTGACAATGATCGCCGGGGTTTTGACGGAGAGTTTGAGATCGTCGAGATATTTCATAAAGCCGCTCCAGAAGCCTTTATTTTTCTTTTTTCACAGGGCGGGCGGCCGCGACCTTCCTTGTCCCTGCCGGCGTATAGCTCTGCATACGGAAAAAGCTGCAGTCAGAATCTATACATTTCAGTTCACTGGAAGATGTCTGCTTTCTTCTTGCTTGTTATCTTCGCAGCAGTCCGGACTATCGCGCAGGGACGTGAAAACATGGTAAAAACACCGCGTGCCGAAAATCTTTTTAGTTATTTTTTATTTGGCCCGTTCCAAGTCAAAAAATAGAATGCATTTCACAAAGACAATTCTGCAAAGCGAAACGGGTTCCGCGAAAATGAGATCTGTTACGGTAGATGCGGTTTGCGGAGCAACGCTGCAACGGCGGGTGCCAGGGCCTCCGCGCCGAATGTTTCGGGTACAACCATGCGATATCGCGCTCCTGCGGCGAAGTCAGCGATGGAAGGATAGCTGGTGAGAAGCGCGTAATGCGCGCGGTAGAATCGGAGCCTGCGCTGTATCGGTTTGCCGTTCTCTCATGACCGAGATGGACGTCCAGCAAAGTGAAAGCTGGCCGTGCGCGCCGGAGGCGTTTGCGCGCTTCCTTCACCGAGCGGCAATGCGCCGCTGCGCATCCGAGATCGGACAATATTCTTTGAAAACGTCAGCCTGAAGCAACTCATCCTCAAGGATGAGCGCCGGGTGTTTCCAGGGAGCTTTTGAGGCCGCCTGCGATGACGGAGGTGAGAATGAGCGGGGTGTCCGCTGCATAGCTGGATGAGCGGAATGAGTGTCCTGACCGGAAATAATCGCCGACGGAGAGGGTTCCGCATTAATTCGAGCCCTGGCCTCGCGCCTGATGCGCGCCGTTCCTGCGTCATTCTGGTATTTGGAATAGACAAAACAGGATGTTGATAATTGTTTCGCCGCCTAGGAAAGTGCGGGAGCTGTGGCTATCCGCTGGAAAACTGAGCTGATGAGATTGAGGTGCATGAAATGAGCCTGCGCATGAAATTTTGCGGCGCCGCGGGCACGGTCACGGGCTCGTGCTACTGGATCGAGCATGACAAGGGCGCCTTCATTGTCGATTGCGGCATGTTTCAGGGATCGAAGACCTTAAAGGAGCTTAATTACGGCGCGCTTCCATTTCCGGCTGACAGGGCGGATTTTGCTCTCCTGACCCACGCCCATATCGACCATAGCGGGCTTTTGCCCAAACTCATGGGCGATGGCTTTCGCGGCAAAGTTTTTGCAACGCAAGGAACCCGGGATCTGCTGCAGTTTATGCTGCCCGACAGCGGTTACATTCAGGAAATGGAAGTTGCCTTCCTGAATCGGCGCAACGCGCAGCGGGGCCGTGAAGCGGTGGAGCCGATCTATACGGCCGGAGACGGCGAGGCGGCGGCGGACAAAATCATCGCGTGCGACTACCAGCGCTGGTTCGAGCCGGCATCGGGCGTGCGCGCGCGTTTCTGGAACGCCGGCCACATACTCGGCTCCGCCTCCATCGAACTCGAGATTGAGACCGGAGACGACAAGCAGCGCATCATGCGCCTTCTCTTCTCCGGCGACATTGGGCCTGATCACAAGCTGTTCCACCCGGACCCGGACGGGCCCAGCAATCTCGATTATGTCGTCTGCGAGGCGACCTATGGCGCGCGTAAACGGCCTGAGCTCAAACCCGACGCACGCCGCAAAGTGCTCGCTGGCCTCGTGCGCAAGGCCATGGGGCGCGGCGGCGTGCTCGTCATTCCCGCCTTCAGCGTCGAGCGCACGCAGGAGCTGCTCGCCGATCTCAGCCTGTTGATGAAGAAAGGCGAGATTGAGGAACGGGTCGTGTTTCTGGATTCGCCCCTCGCCATCAAGGCGACGGAGGTTTTCGAGCGCCATGCGGAAGATCTTGAAGATCTTGGCGCCAATGGCGAACTTTTCCGCAACCCTTCGTTTCACTTCACGCGGACAGCCGAGGAGAGCAAGGCGATCAACAATTACGCGAATGGCGTCATCATCATCGCCGCCAGCGGCATGTGCGAGGCGGGGCGCATTCGTCATCATCTGAAACGCCGTTTATGGGATGAAAAGAACACGGTGCTGCTCACGGGCTATCAGGCGCCGGGCACTCTGGGCGCAATCATCGAGGCCGGCGCCAAAGCCGTGCGCATCCAGGGCGAGGAGGTGCGGATCAAAGCCCATATCGAGGCGACCGACATCTATTCCGGCCATGTAGATGCGGACGGTCTGTTTGACTGGATGATGGCGCGGCGGCCGGTGACGCGCGGGGTTTTTCTCACCCATGGCGAAACCGAAGGGCTCGATGCGCTGCGTGATCGTCTTGTTGCTGCCGGGTTTGAGGAGGATCGGGTCATCATCCCGCATCTCGATGACGAGGTTGATCTTCTGGGAAAAGGCGGCATCGCCAAACGCGCCGGGCCGCGCCGTCTGGGCCATGAAGCGGTGATCCATCCCGACTGGCACAATGATCTGGCGAAGCTGTCTCTCGATATTCGCGAGGCCTTGGAAGAGGCCGCTGATGAACGCGCGCGCAATGTGATCTTGCGCCGTTTGCGCCGCGCCCTTGAAGAGGAGTAGGCTGCCAGGCGCATGTAGTTGACCTCGATCAATAAGCGCGGCCGCATGCAAGGGTAGCCTCGACTTTTCAGGAGGGATCCACATGGCGCTGAAATCGATTTTTATTCCGTTTTTTGAAGAGAAAGCATCGGAAACGGCGTTCCGCGCTGCGATGATGCTCGCCAAGGACGATAAAGCGCATATCTCGGCGGCGCATATGCGCGCGCGGCCGGCGCCCCCGGCCAATGTCTATTTTCCGCTGGGCGGCGTCTCGACGGAATTCACTGAAAATTTCCAGAAAGCAGAAGACCAGCTTGCGGACAGTTTGAAGGCGTTGTTCGCGAAGCTCTGCGAAGAGACCGGCGCCGGGGCGGTCAAAATGGAAGAACGCACGAAGGATCATGGCGTGACGGCGTCATGGACGGAAATGGAAGGCGATCCGCTTTCCGATTATGCGCGCCGGGCGACGGCCTTCGACCTTTCGGTGCTGGCCGCGGCCGGCGACGATTCTACGCCTATGGAGGAAAGCATCGCTGAAAGCCTTCTCTTTCAGTCGGGTCGCCCGGTGCTACTGTGTCCGGCGGCCGGTATTGCGGCGGCGCCCGAGAAAATCGTCATTGCCTGGAACGGCAGCGAGGAGGCGGCGCGCGCCGTCGGCGCGTCGCTTGAACTATTAAAAGAAGCGAAAGAGGTGATGGTGATCAGCGTCCGCAAGAGCGGCGCGCCGTTTATCAACACCGATGAGATTACCGCCTATCTGCGCCTTCACGGTGTCAATGCAGCGCGCACGAAAATCGAGGTGACCGGCGATGAAAGCGTCAATGCGCGGCTCGATGCGGAAATCCGCGAGGAAAAGCCGGATCTCTTGGTGATGGGCGCCTATTCGCATAGCCGCTGGCGCCAGGCCGTGCTCGGGGGTTTCACCCGTCACATGATACATGAAGCGAAACTGCCTGTGCTGATGATGCACTAGGAGGAGGCCGGGGCTTTTTTCTCTGCGGCGGCGACGGTTTCCTTCACTTTGAGGAAACTGTCGGGATTGACCGAGATCGACGTAATGCCGTTCTCAACGAGGAAAGCGGAGAATTCCGGATAATCGCTCGGCGCCTGTCCGCAGATGCCCACCGGGACGTTTTTCGCGCGCGCTTTTTCGATCAGCTCGGCGATCAGCGCCTTCACGGCCGGATTACGTTCGTCGAAAAGCGGGCGAAGGCTGGCGCTGTCGCGGTCGATGCCGAGCGTCAATTGCGTGAGGTCGTTTGAGCCGATGGAGAAGCCGTCGAACCGGCTGGCGAACTCACTCGCGAGCACGATGTTCGACGGAATTTCCGCCATCACATAGATTTCAAGTCCGGTCTCGCCGCGCCTGAGACCGTGAGCCGCCATTTCTCCGATCGCCTTATCGGCTTCTTCGAGCGTGCGGCAAAAGGGGATCATCAGTTTGATGTTCGTGAGGCCCAAGGTTTCTCTCGCGCGTTTCATGGCGGCGCATTCCATGGCGAAGCCGTCGCGATAATCGTCGTGATAATACCGGCTGGCGCCGCGCCAGCCGATCATGGGGTTGTCTTCTTCCGGCTCGAACTGTCGTCCGCCCAAAAGGCTCGCATATTCATTGGTCTTGAAATCGCTGAGGCGCACAATGACGGGATGCGGGTAATGCGCCGCCGCGATGCGCGCCACGCCGCGCGCCAGAAGATCGATAAAGTATTCCTTCTTGTCGGCGTACCCCGCCGTCAGTTTCTCGATCTCCGCCCGCGCCGCCTCGTCTTTCAGCGTATCGAAGCGGGCGAGGGCGAGAGGATGAATTTTGATGATATCGCTGATGATGAATTCGATGCGGGCGAGGCCGACGCCGTCGCTCGGCAGCCGCCACCAGCGATAGGCGGCCGACGGGTTCGCCATGTTGAGCATGATCTGCGTGTGCGTTTCCGGCGCGGCGGAAAGATCGAGGTCCTCCACCTCGAAGTCGAGGAGACCGTCATAGACGAAGCCCGTCTCGCCTTCGGCGCAGGAGACAGTGACATCCTGCCCGTCAGAAAGAACTGCTGTCGCGTTTCCGGCGCCGACTATGGCGGGCAGGCCAAGCTCGCGGCTGACAATGGCGGCGTGGCTGGTGCGCCCGCCATGATCGGTGACGATGGCCGCGGCCTTTTTCATGATCGGCGCCCAGTCGGGGTCCGTCGTCTGCGTCACCAGCACCGAGCCTTCTTCGAAATCGGCGATATTGTCGGCGCTGTCGATGCGGCAGACCTTGCCGCACGCGATGGCGTCGCCGATGGCGGCGCCCTCGAGCAGTTTTTCGCTGCGGGACTTGAGGCTGTAGGTTTTCAGCGCGCCGGCAGCCTTTCGCGCCTGCACGGTTTCGGGACGCGCCTGCACGATGAAAAGTTCGTCCGTCTCGCCGTCCTTCGCCCATTCCATGTCCATGGGCCCGCCATAATGATCCTCGATCTTCACGGCCCAGCGTGCCAGCGTCAGGATTTCCTCTTCGTTGAGAACGAAGCTGCTGCGTTCTTGCGCAGACGTTTCTTTCAACGCGACCGGGCGTTCGCCTTTCTCCGCATAGACGAGTTTTTCTGTCTTGGCGCCGCATTTACGGCGCAGGATCGGCGTCAGCTTTTCATTATCAAGAAGCGGTTTGAAGACTTCAAACTCATCCGGATCGACCGTTCCCTGCACCACAGTTTCGCCCAGCCCCCATGCGCCGTTGATGAGAACCGCGTTTGGAAAGCCGCTTTCCGTGTCGATGGAGAACATCACGCCGGATGAGGCGAGATCGGACCGCACCATGCGCTGAACGCCGACAGAGACGGCGACATCGAGCTGGCCGAAGCCGTGATTGCGGCGATAGCTGATGGCGCGGTCGGTATAAAGTGAAGCGAAACATTTGCGGCAGGCCTCCACCAGCGCTGCGTCGCCTTTGACGTTGAGGAAAGTCTCGAGCTGGCCGGCGAAACTCGCTTCGGGCAAATCTTCGGCGGTTGCGCTCGAGCGCGCAGCGACGCTTGGGGATGCGCCGCCTTCGCCAAGTTCGTGATAAGCGGCGATGACGGCGTCTTCCACATCGCGCGGCATGGCGCCGGCGAGGATCATTTTGCGCACGTCCTTGCCGACCTCCGCCAGGGCGTTCTGGTTTTCCTCAAATTCTTTCAGCTTACGCGCCAGCTTTTCCTCAAGATTGTTTTCCTTGAGGAAGAGGCGATAAGCGGCTGCGGTTACGGCGAAACCGTTCGGCACATTGACGCCAGCCGAGGAAAGGCTTCGCACAAGCTCGCCGAGGGAGGCGTTCTTGCCGCCGGCGCGCGCGCCGTCTTGTCTCGTGATGTCGGAGAACCAGGCGATGTAATCGGTCATGATTGTTCCTCGGCGTGGCGGCGGGCCAATGTTTCAATGACATCCGCGTCCGTCAATTGCGGAAAAGAACGATACCAGGAACCCACGGACCAGAAAGGATAGGGCGTTTCAAAGGCGATGACTTCGTCTGAGATTTTTTCCAGCTTTTCTATTGTATCGCGCGGCGCAACCGGCACGGCGACGATAATGCGTGCAGCGCCAGCCTTGCGCATGGCGGCGACGGCGGCTTCCATGGTGGCGCCGGTGGCGAGACCGTCATCGACGATGACTGCGGTGCGGTCTTTCGGTGAAAGCGCCGGACGGTCTTTCATATAGAGTTTGCGGCGCCGCTCGATTTCAACGAGCGCGGAATCTTCAGCGGATTTAATATAGCTCTCCGGCGCATTAAGTTCGGCAATGATGTCTTGATGAAGAACAATTGTGGGCGCCGCACCGTCCACAACCGCCCCAATGGCGAGTTCCTGACGCCCAGGCGCGCCAAGCTTGCGCACGAGGATGATATCTAGCGGCGCATCGAGGCGTTTCGCGACTTCATCGGCGACCGGCAGGCCGCCGCGCGGGAGGGCGTAAACAACGGGTTCGGCTTTCGCAAAGGAAAGCAGTTTTTCGGCAAGCTGTCTTCCGGCATCGCGCCGATCCCTGAACAAAGGAAAGCTCCTTCCTTCGCTGCTACAACCAGTAAGTTAACCGCGCCGGCGCGTTTCAAGCTTGATCGGGATCAGTTTTTTCCGCCATTGCTGCGGGGCGGCGGAGGAATTCCCGCTGCAGAATCGCAAAACCCGGCAGCAGCGGCAGCCACAGCGTCAGCCCGCGATAGATAAGCGTGATGGTAAGGGCGTCCTCCACGGAGACGCCGAAGACCGATAGGCTGGCGATCATCCCCGCTTCGAAGGTCCCAAGTCCCATGGGAACAGGGCCGATCGTGGCGGCGATGGAGGCGGTGGCGACGGCGATGAAGCCAGTGAAGAGGGGTACGGGCGCACCGATGGCGTCCGAAATCAGCATCACAGTAAGACCGTCCATAACGCGCGATGCGAGCAGCAATAGCGCCAGTTTCGCGAAGAGATGCGGCATGTGGCGGATGTCGGCGATCGCGGCGCCCAGAAATTCCGCCGCTTTCTGCGCAAAGCGCCGCCCCGCGAGGAAGGCGGGCATGGGCGCCGTGTAAAGAATGGCGAGGCCGGCAAGCACGGTAAGCAGTACGAAAAAGCCTGCGAAGGCCGACACGCTCGCCGATAGAGCGGGCGGAGCGTTTTCCGCCAGTGAAAGTGCAATGAGGCTGATGATCGCCGCGCCGAGAAAAGCGAGAAAATAGGCGGAGGTTGTGAAGACGAAGGTGCGGAACGCCGCCTTGTCGGGTACGCCGCGCTGCGTCAAGGCAAACAGAAAGAACGCGGCGCCCGACAATCCGCCCGACGGAATCGCCTGATCGGCGAAGAGTTTGGCAAAGGAGAGCGGAACCAGCGACATGAATTTGAGCGGCGTTCCGGTGCGGCGCAAAAACAGAAACCAGACAAAGGCGGTAATGAGATAGGGCAGCGCCTGCACAGCCACGGCGCCGAAAAGCGGCCCGGCTTTGGCGTTCGCCGCTTGTCTTGCGAAGGTTGTTATGTCCCCGGCATGGGTGATGAAGAGGATGAGCGCCGCCAGCGCTGCAATTCCCGCGAGAAGGCCGGCCAGCCATGGCGCACGTCGCCGCAAGGAGCGCCGCGTTTCGCGCGAGCCCGATGCTTCCACGTCTTCTTTATCCGGCGCGTTGTCATGCATAAGCCGGCGTTCCTTCGAGCTTCGCTCGCAGTACCCGCGCGCGCGGCCGCGCGATCAATAGCTTGTAGAGCTCGCCCGCGAAGACGACCGTGGCGCCGAGCCCGAAAACAATCCCCCATTCGTAAAGCGGCACGGGACTGATTTCGAGAACGCCGCTGAGGCCCGGCAGGTGCATGGCGAGAATATGCGTCAACTGCGCGCCTGCAACCCCGGCGATCAGAATCGGATTGGCCCGGAAAGGAACGACAAACGCCGAGCGCGTCTCGGAGCGGCAGTTGAAGGCGTGGAAATTATGAAAGGAAACGAGGAAGAGGAGCACCGTGTTTCGCGCCGCCGCGACGTCGAGTCCGCGTATCTCATGCAGATAGTAATAGAGCCCGAAGGAAAGAACGCTCACATAGGCGCCGATGACGAGACACTGCTCGATCATCTGGCGATTGAAGATCGGTTCGCGGGGCTTGCGCGGCGGACGATGCATCAGATCGGGCTCTTTCTTTTCGAAGGCGAGCGCCACATCCTGAATGCCTTCGGTGACGAGATTCATCCAGAGAATTTGGACGGCGGTGAGCGGAATCGGCATGCCGAAGGCGAGGGCGAGCACGAAGATCATCACCTCCGTGACGGCAGTCGCGAGCAGGAGCCAGACGATCTTGCGGATATTGTCATAGGCGGCGCGGCCTTCCTCGATCCCGGCGACGATGGAGGCGAAATTATCGTCGGTGATGATGAGATCTGAGGCTGCGCGCGCCACATCTGTGCCGCCGGCGCCCATGGCGACGCCCACATGAGCGGCTTTTAGCGCCGGCGCATCGTTTACGCCGTCGCCCGTGACGGCGACGAAATGACCTTCTTCCTGAAGCTCCTTGACGATGAGGGTCTTCTGCGCCGGTTCGACGCGGGCGAATACAGCGGCTTCGTTGACGCGCCGGCGCAGCTCCTCGCCTTTGAGCTTCGCCAGTTCCGCGCCGGTGAGCGCCGTGTTCGGCGCCCAGGACGGATCGAGCTGGCGGGCGATGGCGAGCGCCGTTTCCGGATGATCGCCGGTGATCATGCGCACATCGACCCCCGCCGCCCGCGCGCTTGCAACCGCCTGCGCCGCTTCCTTGCGCAAAGGATCGATGAGACCAGCGAAACCGAGAAACTCAAGATTGTTAAGGTGATGTTGTTCAAGCGGCGTTTTGCCTTGGGGCGTCGCGCCTTGCGCCACTGCGATCACGCGATATCCGGCGGAGGCGAGGCGGTGCAGGTTTTTTTCCGCAGACTCCCGGTCGACGCCGGCGCACATATCGAGGACAATCTCCGGCGCGCCTTTCGCCGAAATGAAGCCGTTCTCCGTTTCGATGTCGAGAGAGGCGGAATAACCCTGCTTCGGCTCGTAGGGGAGAGACGACTGCTGGCGATAGGCGGCGTGAAGATCTTTTTTGCGGGCGCCGAGTTTTTCCGCCAGCACCAGAAAAGCGATGTCGACGGAATCGCCGCGCGCCTCGACGACGCCTTCAATTTCGGCGACGTCCGCCTCGTTGGTGAGCGCGGCTGCGCGCGCGAGCCGCTTGATTTTTTCGAGATGGCCCGGATCGCAGGCCCCGCCGCTTTCGGCACGCAACTCGCCAGAGAGCTCCAGCCCTTCGCCGCTGACGTCATACTCTGCGCCATCCGGCAGGATGAGTTTTTTCGCGGTGAGGCGGTTTACGGTGAGCGTGCCGGTCTTGTCGGTGGCGATCAGCGTGCAGGAGCCGAGCGCCTCGACGGCGGGGAGGCGGCGCACGATGACATTGCGTTTTCCCATGCGCGAGGAGGCGACAGCGAGCGTCACCGTGATCGCGGCGGGCAGGCCTTCGGGGATCGCCGATACGGCGAGTGCGACGGATAGAAGGAAAATATCGCCGAGCGGCGCGCCCTCAAGGTAAAACGCAACGCCCAGCAGCGTCGCGAGGAAAACGATAAACGCGCCGATGCGCGCGGAGAATGTTTCCATGCGGATGAGCAGCGGCGGTCGGGCGCCCCTGGCGCCGAGCATGGTCGCGATGGTTCCGATCGCTGTCGCCTCGCCCGTGGCGCAGACGATGCCAGTGGCGCGTCCCGCGACCACCATCGAGCCTGCAAGCGCCATGTTGCGGCGGTCGCCGAGCGGCGTTTCCTCCTCGAGAGCAGGATCGCTTTCCTTGGCGACGGGTTTCGACTCGCCGGTGAGGAGCGATTCGTCGATGCGTAAATCCTGCGCGGAGGCGAGCCGCAGATCGGCGGGCACGACCGAACCGGATTCGAGATGCACGATATCGCCGAGAACAAGATCTTCAATATCGACGATGCGTCGCGCGCCGCTGCGAATGACCGTAGGTTTGATACGCAAGGTCTTCTTTAGGGATGCGGCGCTCTCCTCCGCGCGCCATTCCTGAAACGCGCCGATTACGACATTGATGGCGACCACAATGAAGATGAAAATGCTGTCGGTATTCTCGCCCAGAAAAAGCGCAATGGCGGCGGCGGCGAAGAGAATGAAGGTGAGCGGGTTGTTGAGCTGGCGGAGAATGATAAGCAGTCGCGACGGGCGGCCCGCTTCAGGCAAGCGGTTCGGCCCGTATTTTTCAAGCCGCTGGCCCGCCTCCGCCTCCGACAAGCCCTCTACAGTCGCGTCCACCGCTGCGAACGCGTCGGAAATCGTAAGGCTATGCCAGGGTTTCCGGGGCGTCAGGGGCGCGGGTTGCTTCACCATGCCTAAAACGTCGCATCGTTGGGCGGCTTGCTGCAGATCATACCGCGCCTATATCGTTCATATCTATTTTGGGAGCAATCCGCCTGCCTCAGGCAGATCTTCCCGAAAGGCGCATTATGAAACTTCCAAAACGCACCACCTGGTTTTTGATCGCTGACAGCGCGAAATCGCGTATCTTTGAAAGTTCCGGTCCTGGCGGGACGTGGACTCTGGTTGAGGAAAACGCCGACGAAGATGCGCGAAAACCCTCGCGCGATCTCGGGCGCGACCGTCCGCCGCGGGGACGCACGATCGGCACGGGCGCCCCTTTCTCTGTTACCGAAGCTGACGACCACGAAAAGGCGGGGCAGGAATTTCTATTTGCGCGTGTTCAAGACATCGTGGAAGCGGAGAAGAAGGAACGCTTCGATCAACTCGTCGTGGCTGCGCCGCCTGCGGCCTTAGGCGTGATTCGTAAAAAGCTTCCCGCGGATACCACTGCGAAACTGATCGGGGTTTACGACAAGGATCTCACCAATGAGACCGCGCAGGATCTGCACGACTATTTCCTCGAGAAACTCGAACGCTGGTAAGGGCGGCGTCTTGCCATAAAGGCGGATTGACGGCCGTCAGCCCGCTTGTTCCCGCGCGATATAGCCATCGATGACATGTGACAGCACGGTCATGGGAACGTTGCCGCCGAGAACCACGGCGTCATTGAAGCGGCGGAAATCGAATTTGTCGCCGAGCGCGGTTTTCGCTTTTTCGCGCAAGGAGACAATGGCGGAATGGCCCACCTTGTAGCCGCAGGCCTGACCCGGCCAGGCGCAATAGCGGTCGACCTCGCTTTGCACTTCATCCGGATTTGAGCCGTTATGCTCGACGAAAAAGTCGATCCCCTGTTGACGCGTCCAGCGTTTCGCGTGGAGGCCGGTGTCGACGACGAGGCGGCAGGCGCGGAAAGCGAGAGACTGCAAGTAACCGAGACGGCCCACCGGGAAGTCGTCATAGACGCCGAGCTCGTCGGCGATCTGTTCTGCGTAAAGCGCCCAGCCTTCGGAATAGGCGTTGAAGGCGAGAAGCGAACGGATCAGCGGCTGCTTGAACGTATATTCGCCCTGCCAGACATGGCCGGGGATCGCCTCGTGATAGGTGAGGTCGGGCAGGGTGAAGCGCCGGTGAAGATCGGGCGTCCGCAGATTGATCCAGAAATGCCCCGGCTGTTTGCCGTCGATGGAGCCCGCGCCGCCATAGGCGCCGGGCGCGCCAGCCTCGACATCGGGGGAGATGCGCGTCACTTCGAGGAAGCCGGGAACGAGAGTTTCGAAGGCTTGCGGCATCCGGGCGCGAATGTCGGTCAGCGTTTCTTCTATGAGCGCCATGATCTGCGCGCGGCCTTCGTCGCCCTCGGCGAACTGATAGCGCGGATCGTCGTAAAGCGCCGCCATGCGCGCGCCTACGAGCCCGTCCGTATAACCGATGGAGCGCAGGATCGGGTCCATCCGCGCCTGCAGGCTCGCCAGTTCTTCAAGCCCCATTTCATGCACTTCGTCGGGCGACATGGTCGTGGTGGTTCCGGCTTTCAGCGCCCATGCGTAATAGGCCTCGCCCTCGGGCTGCGCCCACACGCCGGCATTGCTCGTCGCGCGCGGCGCAAGCGCTTCGAGCGCGGCGGCCTGACGTTCCAGCGCCGGTCCGATCTTCGATTGCGCAATGGTTTTGGCTCTAGCGGCGTAATCGCCGCCGAACGCCGAAGCCCGCGCGGCGAGCGATGTCACGATGCCCCATTGGTCCATCGGCAACGCCAGCGCGCCGCGCAACTGGCCGAGGGTTTTGGTCATCAGAAAGTCGGCAAGGATGACTCCGCGCTCTCCATCTGCAATGACGCGTTCGGTTTCGCCGTCGAGCTGGCCCGCATAGGCTTCCATGCGTTCGAGATAGGCGTCGGCGTCTTCCGCCGTTTCGATGGAATGAGAAGAGTCGAGAAAGCTCGGGATTTCGACAAAGGCGCCAGTATTCTGGGCGACGGCATAGGGCGCGTTGCGATAGGACCAGTTGGAATTCAACAGCGCCATGTCGCCATAGGGAAAGTCGAATCCTTCGGCGGCGCTTTCGAGGACGGTCCTGACGACGTCGATGTTGAGCGCTTCATCGGCGGGAAGTTGCGCCGTGTCGATCTTTTGCAGTTTCGCAAGTGTGTCGCGCACCATGCTCTCGATTTTCGCCTGACCTTCCGGCGAACGATCCGTTAGCTGCGATTTCAAGGCCGCATATTTGCCTGTGTCGATCCCCGCGCTCGACGCGCTTTCGGGATAGGCGGTGAGGATGCGATCTGTAATATCACTGAGAAGACTCCCTTCTTTCTTCGCGACGCTACTGGAGCAGGCGGGAAGGGCGGCGATGGCGGCTGCTGCGGCGGAGGACTGAAGAAGGGCGCGGCGTGAAAGGCGCATGATGAAGCTCCCGGAACTGACGGCCGGTCGCTTATATCCTATTTGGGCGTTTTCGCAGCCCTTGCTACAGATGAAGCCGACGCCTATTCCAACGCGCGTTGCTTGACGCGCGCGCCGTCGCTGACCCGGTTGCCGGGATAAAGGATGATGGCGTCGCCTTCCTCGAGACCACTTCTCACCTCCGTGACGATGCCGTTATTGCGCCCAGCCTCGATAATGTGCAGGCGCGCGCGGCCGCGGTCGACGGCGAACACCGCCCAATTGTCGCCGCTGCGGAAGACGGCGCTTGACGGGATCGTGAGCGCGTTCTCATCCTCCCAGACGACGATGCGGACTTCGACGCGGAAACCGTGGCCGAGACGTTCGCGCGCATCTTCTGCTCCCGCGAATTGAATGATGGCGTTGACGCGCTGTTCCTCGACGCCGAGAGCGGAGTATTTTGTGAAACCCCAGGGTTCTATTCTTTCGACCCGGCCTTCGAGCGCTGGTTCTCCGCCCCATTTCTCGACGATCACCCGGTCGCCTGGCGAGACTTTCACCGCATCCGTTGACAGAAGTTCCGCGACGATTTCGAGATCGCCGAGCGGATCGCCGATTTCCAGAATTGGCGTTCCCGCCGGCATGACGGTTTCGCTTTCCTGCATGACGCGCAGGATGCGGCCAGAGATCGGCGCGCGTAAGGGGATCGAGGTTTGCGGATGCGGATTGGTGCCGGCTTCTTTCCGCTCGGCCTCAGTCGGCGTCATCAACATGGCGCGCGCATTGTCGAGATCGGCCTGACGCATGGCGACGGCGGCGCGCGCGGTGTCGAGGGCCGCGTCCGCAGACCGGAACGCGCGTTCGGCGCGGTCGAGCGCGGCCTCGGAAACCGTGTCGGATTTGCGCAAGGTCTGCGTGCGCGCGAGTTCCGCGCGCGCGTAATCGGCGTCTGCCTCTGCGCGGCGCATTTCGGCTCTTGCGAGCGTCAGCGCGGCTTCTGCGGCCTCGACGGCGGCGCGCGCCTGTTCTTCGGTGCGCACATCCAGAACGGAAGGCGTTGTCGGGGTCATCCGTGCAATGATTGTTTCATCCTCGATGACTTCATCGCCGGGCTCCACATCGACGCGCAGCAGCCGCCCGTTCACCGGCGCCGAGACCACATAGGCGTCGCGCACGCGAGTTTTTGCTTCTTCATCGATGGTCACCATCATGGGCCCGCGCCCGGCTTCGCCGAGATCGACGGCCATGGGGCGCGGCCAGAACGCATAGAGCATGAAGATCGCAACCACAGCGACCCCTGCGGCGATGACTGTCGTGCGAGATTTGAGGCCTTTCATCATTGTATCAATCCCGGGTTTTCAACGCGGTCGCCATCTCGATTTTGCCGACGTCATTTTGCACGAAGGCGCTGGCGACCGCGGTCGCCAGAAAAATTATGATCGCCGCAATCCCAAGCCCATTCTCTTTGTAGATTGTGGGGATTTGGTAAAGCTCCGTCGACATCGCCGTCGCCATATAGGACCAGATGAGATAGCCGAGGGCCGACCCGATGGGCAGGGCGAAGATGGTCAGCAGCGCCAGCTCCCCCAAAAGCACATAGCCTGTCTCGATCTTGGTGAAGCCGAGAACGCGCAGGCTCGCAAGATCGTGCTGACGCTCGATATAGGCGATGCGCGCGCTGTTATAGACGACGCCCGCCGCGATCACGATGGAGAACACCGTCATGATGTAGCGGAAGACGCCGGGCCCTTCGTCGATCATGTCGGAGAAATTCTGATAGGCCTCGCGCCGGAGGCTGACGCCTGCGACAAGCGGGATCGCCTTGATGCGGTCATAGACGGCGTCGCGCTCTGTCCAGTCGATCTTCAGATAAGCGCCGGAAACGCGGTTCGGTTCTTTGAGGCGCCGGTTGAGCGAGGCCATGTCCATATAGGCGGGCGTGCCGATCAGCGCTTCGACGAGGCCGGTGACGGGAATCTCAAGCGTCGGGCGCCGGCCTTCGCGCACTTCGACGGTGAGCGTATCGCCGACCGTGATGTTGAGGATTTCCGCTAGCTGTGCGGACAAGACGATCCCGTCGCCGGAGATTTCGACATCCTGCAAATCGTCATTGACGGCGCGGTTAAGCCGCGGATTGTCAGGGAGGCCGGTAATGCCGCCGAGAAACTCTTCGCGGTCATGTCTGAACATCACCGGCGTCGACCGGAAAGGCTCGACATAGGTCACGCCGTCAAGGCTGCCGAGTTCAAAGACGGTCTTGTCCGACAGGGGCTCGACAAAGGTGACAAGGACGTCGCTGCGATCGATGACGTTGAAACTCACATCGAGCATGTAATCGGTGGCGTTGACGTTGAAGCGCATCATCACCGAGAGTCCCATGGCGGCGCCGATGCCGAAGGTCGTGAGCGCCGCGCGCACCGGCTGGCGCGCAAGGCGTCGCACGATCATCCGGCTCGGCTGATCGAGATAGCGGCTCAGCGCTTTGATAATTCCATCCCCGCTTGCATATTTCGGCGGCGCCGGCGGGCGCATGGCGACTGCGGGAGTAAGATTGATGGCGGAGCGCACGGCGAACCACGCGCCGGCGGCTGCGGCGAAGGCGCTGATCGCCAGCACGATGCCGAGGGTCGAAAAATCTGCGACGAAAACCAGAAATGGAAAGTGGAAATAGATCTGATAAATCTCGCCGATCATGCGTCCGAGCCAGAAGCCGCCGGCCCAGCCGACGAGCGCGCCGCCCAGCGCAATCGCCAGCACGAATTTCAGATAATGCCAGCCGACGGCGCCGTTGGAATAGCCGAACGCCTTGATAAGGCCGATCTGCTCGCGTTCGGTCTGCACAAGCCTGGTGATCACCACATTCAAAAGAAAAATCGAGACGGCGAGAAAAATCGGCGGCATGACCCGGCCCATGGTTTTGAGCTGGGCCAGCTCCTCCACCAGAAATTTATTGGAGATCTGGTCCGCGCGGGAATAAGCGCCGACAGCGCCATAGGGGGCGAGAATACGATCGAGTTCGTCGATCAGAAATTGTTCGTTGGCGCCCGGCGCATAGGTCAAAACCGCTTCGTTGAAGGCGCCGTCGAGATCGTAAGCCGCCTCCATGGTTTCCTTGTTTGCCCAGAGCGCCGCGAAGCGCCCGGCGTCGGGAACGAAATCGCCTGGCGGCAGGGCGTAGATGAACTCCGGCGACAGAACGAGGCCGGCGATTTTGAAATCGTGGCGGACGCCATTCATGGTGATCGACAGGGAATCGCCGGGCTCTAAACCTTGAGCGTCCGCGAAAGATTTCAGCAGGAGAATTTCGTCGCTCTGCGTGGAAGAGATCATGCGTCCCGACGAGAGATGAACATCGTTGATCGGCGACCGCGCTTCCGGGTTGAAGGAGAGAACGCGCGCGCTGATCGGCGCGGAAACGCCTGGAAGCGCCACAAGACCGCCCCCATTGATGCGGCCCTCCACATCGTTGACGCCGGGCAAAGCGCGCAGTTCTTCGAGCAAATGATCCGGCGCGCGCTTCGCGGGCGCATACATGTCGGCGAACCGGTAACGCTCGTAATAGGCGCGCATGGTTTCGTCGAGGGACACCATCATCCCATGCGACATGACGAAGAGCGAGATGCCCGCCGCAATCACGAAAATAATCGCCGCGGCCTGGCCCTTGATGCGCCAGAGATCGCGCAGAAGCTTTTGGTCGAGGATGCTGATGGACGGAAACATTAACGCTTACCAGCTGATCTCTTCGGGCGAAGCCTTGGCGTCGTTTTTCACGACCTCGCGGATCTGTCCGTCGGCGAAATGGATCACGCGGTCGGCCATGGCGGCGGTGGCGGCGGCGTGAGTAATGATCAGCGTCGTCGTGCCGAGCCGCGTGTTGAGATCCTGAAGCGCTTTCAGCACGCCGACCCCGGTCGTGCTGTCGAGGGCGCCGGTGGGCTCGTCACAGAAAAGCACCGTCGGGTTCTTGGCGATGGCTCTCGCTATGGCGACCCGCTGTTGTTCGCCGCCGGAGAGTTCAGACGGAAAGTGCGTCGCCCGGTTTTTCAGGCCGACCATGTCGAGCGCATCGATGGCCTTCATGGGGGCTGGAGCGATCTCCGCAACGAGGTCGACATTTTCAAGCGCGGTAAGGCTCGGCATCAGATTATAGAACTGGAAGACAAAGCCCACATGACGACGGCGATAGGCTGTGAGCTGATGATCGTTCATCGCCGTCAGCTCTTCGTTCAGAAAAAACGCCTCGCCGCTCGAGGCGCGATCAATGCCGCCGAGAATATTGAGCAGGGTCGATTTGCCGCTGCCGGACGGGCCGAGCAGCACGACGAGTTCGCCGGCCGGAATTTCAAGGTCGACCCCGCGCAATGCGTGCACCGCCGCCGGCCCCTCGCCATAGACTTTGGAGAGGCCTTTGGTCAGAAATGCGAGATTGCCGCCTTCCGGGGGCTTCGTTGGTTGGCTCATATCTTTGTCGAACATCCGGCGCAAACTCACCTCGTCCGGCGACGCCCCTCATAGTTTCAGCCGGCCTTTAGGCTAAAAATCATCGGCCAATCATGAGCGAGGTCAAGTTGAGAGACGATCTTGACCGCGTGTAAGAGGGCTATACCTCCAATCAGCTGCGCTTGGCGTCCCCGACAGGATTCGAACCTGTGGCCCCCAGATTAGGAATCTGGTGCTCTATCCTGCTGAGCTACGGGGACAAGAGCGGCCGCTTTCTAGCCCATATCGCAACGCATCAAAACCGCCAGATCGGCGGGCCCCCTAAATTTCCTGAAAACGTCTTGGAATCGTTTTCCTTTAGCTGATTAACCGCCATAATTAGCGGGCGGTATCCGCCGGGACGGCGGCCCAACCGGCGGCTAAGGGGATCAGGCGGGAGACGGTATGATTGCGCGCAGACAATATGTAATCGGGGCGGCGGCGGTTCTGGCGGCGTTTGCGCTGGGGCTGCTTCTCGGGCGGACGATTGCGCCCGACTCGGGGTCGCGGACCGCACCCAACAGCCAGCCTGTGGTCTCCGCCGAACGGGGCAAGGCCCAGCGCCGCCCGTTTCAGGAGCGCCGGTCCGAGAACGCCGAACGCCCGGAAGAGGAAGAGCCTAAGAATTTCTCCTATCGCCGCCTGCGCCTCGACACCGGGACGGCGACGCCGAAAGCCTGCCTCCAGTTCAATCGCGACCTCAATGACAGCGGCGACGTCAACTATGGAGACTTCGTGCGCGTCAGCCCCGCCGATGGCTCCGCTATCGAGGTCGACGGAACCTCGCTCTGCTTGACCGGTCTTGAGTTCGACAAGGATTATCGCGTGCGCCTGCGCGCCGGATTGCCCTCGGCCAAGGGGGATCGCCTTGAGCGCACGGAAGAAGTCACGGTCGCTTTCGGCGACAAGCCGTCTTATGCGGGCTTCGCCGGCGACGGCGTTATCCTGCCGCGGTTAGAGGCTGACGGCATCGGGATCGAGACCGTCAATGTGGAGAAGGTTGAGATCAAGGTCTACCGCGTCTCCGACCGGTCATTGGCGCGCAAGAATATCGTGGCGGGCGAAGCGAGCGGCGAGGATCAATATTCCTATGTCTGGGATCAGGAAGACGGTCAGGATGTGGGCGTCGAGGTTTGGAAGGGCGAAATCGCGACGCCCGGCGAGCGCAACGAAACGACGACCACCGTGTTCGCCCTTGGCGCGGCGCTCGGCGAGCTGACGCCCGGCGCCTATTTCCTGCGGCTGAAAGACGTATCGCCCGGCGCCGATGAATACCGCGCGGCGCAGGCCTGGCGCTGGATCCTGTTCACCGACATGGCGCTCACCACTTACTCAGGCGCGGATGGCATCGATGTCTTCGTGCGCTCGATCTCGACCGCGCGCGCCATGGCCGGGGTTGAACTCTCGCTGATCGCCGCCAACAACGACATCCTCGCGACTGCGATCACCAATGCGGACGGCCGCGCGCATTTCGCCGAAGAGGCAGTCAATGGCGATTATCCGTTAACGCCGCGCATGCTCATGGCCTATGGGCCTCAGGACGACTACGCCGCGCTCGATCTCGACCGCGCGCCGCTCGATCTTTCCGACCGCGATGTGGGCGGGCGCGCCGCGCCGTCGAAAGTCGACGCCTTCGTTTATCTCGACCGCGGCATCTATCGCCCCGGCGAGACGGTGCATGTCTCGGGTCTTCTGCGCGATGACGCCGGCAAGGCAATCGAGAACCGCCCGCTCACCGTCACCATCCGCCGTCCCAACGGAACCGAAGCCGACAAGCGCCGCATCGATGAACTCACCGTCGGCGGCTTCACCTTCGATTACGATGTGCCTGACGCCGCGCCGCGCGGCATGTGGAATATTCAGGTTGAGGCGGATGGCGTCGAGGGCTTTGTCGGCGCCGAACAATTCTCCGTCGAAGACTTCGTGCCCCAGCGTCTTGAGGTGAAACTTGAAGGCGATGAGAAAACCCCGATCCGTCCCGGCGAAACCCGGGAGATGTCGGTCGAAAGCCGGTTCCTTTATGGCGCGCCGGCGAGCGGTCTCGCTGTTGAGGCCGAAGCGCGGCTGCGGCTCGATCCCAATCCGTTTCCGGATTTTTCCGGCTATCGTTTCGGGCCGGTGAACGGGCGTTTCGACGAGCGCTTCCTGACCCTGCCGAATACGACGACCGATGCGGCGGGCGAGGCGAGCGTCGCCATTAATGTGGACGACGCGCCGAAAAATTATGGCGCCCCCATGCGCGCTGATGTGGTTGTGGGCGTTGTTGAGCCCGGCGGGCGCGTGGTGCGCGAATCGGCGCGCATTCCGGTGCGTCCGGATGACGCTTATGTCGGCTTGAAACTCGCCAATGATGCGTCGAGCTTCGGACAAGGCGAAGAGGTCGGCGTCAACGCCGTGCTTATCGACTGGCAGGGCCAGTTGATTGCAGGCGATGTCGAATGGCGTCTCGTCGAGGAAGATTACTGGTTCGACTGGTATCGCGAGAATGGCCAGTGGCGCTGGCGCCGGTCCTTCCGCGATGTTCTCGTCGCCGAAGGCCGCGGCAAGACCGGACCGGATGAGATTGCGACGCTGGTCAATCAGCGTATCGATCCGGGCACCTATCGTCTGACAGTTTCTCAAGCTGGCGGAAAAGCCAAAAGCGACATCCGTTTCTATGTGGGCTGGCGTTCCTATGCGGCGGGCGCGGACTCGCCCGATCAGGCGGCGCTCACCCTGCAGAACGACAAGGTGACGCCGGGTTCGCGCGCGCGACTGTTCCTCAATCCCCCTTACGAGGGCGAGGCGACCATCGTCATCGCGACGGACAAGGTGCAGCTCGTGCAGCGCATGGGCGTCGAGGCCAAAGGCCGCGAGATCATCGTCGACACCGATCCGAGCTGGGGCGCGGGCTTTTATGTGATGGCGACGGTGGTGACGCCGCGCGATCCCGGCGACCGGCCGGTGCCGCGCCGCGCCATGGCGGTTTCCTATGTGCCGTTCGACATGTCGGCGCGCAAACTCGATGTCGCCATCGAGGATCCGGACGTGTTCCGACCGCGTCAGCGGCTCGATCTTCCGGTGACGGTCTCGGGCGCCGCGCCGGGCGCGACGGTGATGATGACGGTCGCTGCGGTAGACGAAGGCATTCTGCGCCTCACCAAATTCGCGTCCCCCGATCCGGTCGATTATTATTACGGCAAGAAACGTCTCGGCGTTGACGTGCGCGACGATTACGGCCGCATCCTTGACGCCAATCTCGGCGCGGCGGCGCGGTTCGGCGGCGATAGTCTCGGCGGCGAAGGCCTCACGGTTGTGCCGACGAAATCGGTGGCGCTTTTCACCGGCCCCGTGACCGTCGGCGCCGGCGGCAAGACCACCGTTCCCATTGAAGTGCCGGACTTCAATGGCGAATTGCGCCTCATGGCCGTGGCCTGGTCAAAGGAGAAACTCGGCTCGGACTCCGAGGCTTTGACCGTGCGCGATCCGGTGCCGGCGGAACTTGCGCTGCCGCGCTTCCTTGCGCCGGGCGATGTGGCGACCGCAACGCTTCTCATCGACAATGTCGACGGCGAGGCGGGCGACTATAAAGTGTCGCTGACGGGCGAGGGGCCGGTGGATATCTCGTCGACCCATACCTTCACGCTCGCCAGCAGCGAAAAGCAGACCCAAACCTTCTCTTTCGAAACCGGCGAAGTCGGCATCGGCGCCGTCAATCTCAGCGTCGAAGGACCCGGCGGGTTTTCGGTGTCGCGGTCTTATCCGATCCAGTCGCGCACGCCGTACTTCCCGGTGACGGAGGTGCGGACCGCGGCGCTCGAACCCGGAGAGACCTTCCAGCTCACCGATGCGGTGACGGCGCCCTATGTCGAAGGCTCGGCCGATGTGACGGTCTCGTTCTCGCGTCTCGACGGCGTCGAGCCCGGACCGCTGCTCGATGCGCTTTACCGCTATCCTTACGGCTGCTCGGAACAGCTTACGAGTTCGGCGATGCCGCTGCTCTTCGTCGACGTGCTCGGCGGCGAAGTGGGCAAGGGGCCGGAGCGTGCGGTGCGTCCGCGCGTTCAAAAAGCCGTGAACGAGCTTTTGAACCGGCAATCGCCGGACGGCGCCTTCGGCCTCTGGCGGGTCGGCGACAGTTGGGCGTCGCCATGGCTCGGCGCCTATGTCACGGACTTCCTCTATCGCGCCAAGAACGAAGGTTACGGCGTGCCCGACGACGCACTCGCGCGGGCGTATGACTCTCTTGAAGACATCGCGCGCGTCGACCGCTGGTATCTTGCGAGCTATCAGACCAACGTTCCGGAATTCACTGGCAACAACGACACGCGCGAATTCCTGAAACGCCGCTCCGCGGCCTATGCGCTTTACGTGCTGGCGCGCGCCGGCAGAGCTGATCTCTCCGATCTGCGTTATTTCCACGACGCGCTTCTCGAAGGCACGCCGAGCCCGCTCGCCCGCGCCCATATCGGCGCGGCGCTCGCCATGATGGGCGACCGCGCGCGCGCAAACAGCGCCTTCGAACAGGCGATGCAGGCGGTGGGCTGGCAGAACCGCGGCGATTACTACCAGACCAATCTGCGCGACGTGGCGGGGCTGGTGGCGCTCGCCGTCGAGGCCGGCCAGACCGATAAGACCGAAGCGCTCGTCGAGCAGCTCAAAACCTATATGAAAGACCCGAAGGCGATGCACACGCAGGAAAAGGCGTTCACGCTTCTGGCGGCGCAGGCATTGTTGCGGACGTCGGAGGCGGTGGAGCTTTCGGTCAATGGCCAGAGCCTCGCCGATCTTCCGCCGGCGCCGTCATTCACGCCCAACGAGGCGGAAATCGACGACGGCGTCGCCTATCGCAATGACGGCGAGGGGCAGATCTTCCGTTCCCTGACGGTGTCGGGCTCGCCGACATCGGCGCCGCCGGCGACTCAGCAGGGCTTCACGCTGACCAAGCGCATTGCGACGCGCGACGGCCGACCGGCGGACCTTTCAGCGGTGCGCCAGAACGACCGGCTTGTGGTCGTCATCAGCGGAACCGCGACGGATCAACGTCTTCATCCCGCGGTGATCGCCGACCTGCTTCCGGCGGGGCTGGAAATCGAAGCGATCCTCAATCCGGACGATGCCGGCGGCGCGGGGAATAACGGACCCTATAAATGGGCCGGCGCGCTGTCCTATCCGAAAGTCGCCGAAGCGCGCGACGACCGGTTTGTCGCCGCTGTCGACGTCAGGGGCGGCGACCGTTTCACGCTCGCCTATGTGGTCCGCGCCGTGACGCCGGGCGAGTTCGTGATGCCGGGCGCCGTCATTGAAGACATGTACCGGCCCGGCGAGTTCGCGCGGACCGAAGTCGGCCGGCTCTCCGTCGCCGCGGCGGAGTGATGAATTGGTCGAACTTTCTTTCACCTCTCCCGCTTGCGGGAGAGGTCGGATTTTCTAGGGAAAATCCGGGTGAGGGTGTTCTTCGTTGAAATTTTTGCCCACCATAATTCCCCCTCACCCCAACCCCTCTCCCAAAGGGAGAGGGGCTTTGCGGGTGCTTGCGGGGGTATGTGCGTGCTTCATAATTTTGGCCGCGCTCGATCTCCTTTTCCCTCCGCCATTGGAGCGCGCCAACGAACTGTCGCCGCTCGTCACCGATCGCAATGGCGAATGGCTTCACGCTTTTGCAACGCCGGAAGGGCGCTGGCGGTTTGAAGCCGATCTCGACCAGGTCGATCCGGTTTTCGTCTACCGGCTCATCGCGGTTGAGGACAAGCGCTTCTATTCCCATTGGGGGGTCGATCCGCTGGCGGTGATGCGCGCCGGCGTCAGTTCCGCAAAAGCGGGGCATGTGGTTTCTGGCGCGTCCACCATCACCATGCAGACGGCGCGGCTCCTTGAACCGCGCGAGCGCACGGTCGGCGCCAAGCTCGCCGAAATGGTGCGCGCGCTTCAGATCGAGCGGCGGTTGTCGAAGCGCGAAATTCTGGAGCTTTATCTGACGCTCGCGCCCTATGGCGGCAATATCGAAGGCGTGCGCGCCGCCTCGCGCATCTATTTCGACAAGGAGCCGACGCGGCTCACCGATGCGGAGCAGGCGCTGCTGATCGCGCTGCCCCAGGCGCCGGAGGCGCGGCGGCCTGACCTGCGCTCTCGGGCGGCGAAAGCGGCGCGAAGGGAAGTCCTTCAAAAACTTGCGGCGGCAGGCGCGATGGATGACGTCCATGCAGAAGAGGCCGACGAGGCGCGCTTGCCCGTGGCGCGCCATCCCTTGCCGCGCATGGCCTATCATGCAACGCAGGAGCTTGCGCGCGCCCATAAACCCGGCGTTATCCGGTCGACCCTCGATGCGTCGCTGCAGGCGCGGGCCGAAACGATGCTCGCCGATTATGTGAAGCCGTTCGATGATGGCGCTACGGCGTCGCTGCTCATCGTCGACAACAAGACCCGCGCCGTGCGCGCGAGCGTCGGCTCCTCGGGTCTCGACGTCAAAGGCGGCTGGATCGATCTGACGACTGCGACGCGTTCCCCCGGTTCGACATTGAAGCCCTTCATTTACGGCCTCGCTTTCGAAGCGGGATACGCGTCGGCGAATACGGTAATCGACGATATGCCGCGTGCTTTCGGCGATTATGCGCCGGAAAATTTCGACCGCACTTTCCGTGGCGAGGTGCGGGTGCGCGACGCCTTGCAGCATTCGCTGAATGTGCCTGCAGTGCGCGCGCTTGACCGGATCGGCGCGTCGCGTTTCGCGGCGCTCATTCGGGCGGCGGGCGTCGACTTGAAAACGCCAAACCGCGCCGACAAGTCGCCGGGTCTTGCGCTGGCGCTGGGCGGCGCCGGCGTTACGGCGCGCGAGATCGCGACGCTTTATGCGGGGCTGGGCGGGGGCGGCGAAGTCGCGCCGCTGGTCTGGAAAGCGGCTGACGAACAGAAACCGGATCACGCCTATCGCCTGTTCTCCGAAGACACGGCCGCGCGCATCTCCTCCATTCTCGCCGGAGCGCCGTCGCTCGAAGGCCGCGCGCCCGCCGATCTGTCGCGCAAGGCCTCGCGCGTCGCCTTCAAGACCGGCACATCCTACGGCTTTCGCGACGCCTGGGCGGCGGGTCATGGCGGCGGCTATACTGTCGTCGTCTGGGTCGGCCGCGCCGATGGCGCGCCGCGGCCCGGCGCCACAGGACGCAAGACGGCGGCGCCGCTGCTCTTTGAGGTCTTCGACATGCTCGATCGTAACGGCGCCACAGAAGGCGAGATCGAGGAGATGGAAGACGACGCCCCCGTACTCGCTATGGCGCATTTCGGCGTCTCGCAGGATAAAGCGCCGCCACAGATCGTCTTTCCCCGCGACGGGGTCGAAGTGTTTCTGGGCGCGGAGAAGCGCGGCTTTTCGCTGGCAGCGCGCGGTGGCGAAGGGGATTTGCGCTGGTATGTCAACGGCGAGCCCCTCGACGTCGAGCAGACTAGCGGGCGTCATATATGGCGGCCTGTGCGCGCCGGATTTTACGATGTGACGGTTGTCGATAAAGCAGGACGCCGGTCGCGTTCGAAAGTGCGCGTCATTTCCGGATGAAGCGGCGCGGCTTCATTACAGGCGCCGCCTCGCTTTGCGCTTCACGCAGTTTTGCGCAAACCGGCGCCGACAATGCGCTGGCGCTTTCCGGCGATCGTTTTGCAATGAATGGCGCCGAGTTCATGCTCGCAGATGTATTGGCGCCGCCGCTTTATGTTCTGGACGATGAAACGCCTCCGCATTTCGAGGCATCGCGCAGCGCTTTGCAAACCTTGTTGAGTGGCGTGATCGAAGTCGAAGACGTTTTGCCGCCTACACGCTGGGGCGTGCGCCCGGTAATCGTGCGGACAAGCGCAGCGACGCTTCAGGAAATATTGGCGGCGACGGGCGCGGTGCGTGTTGCGCCGCAGACGGACCATCATGACGTTATTCGGCGTTTGCTCGCCCTTGAGGCGCAAGCGCGAGCGGAAAGGCGAGGGCTCTGGGCGCTTTCCGCCTATCGGGTTTTCGATGCGGCAGATGCGGACGGCGCCGTTGGCGCTTTCAATCTGATCGAAGGAACAGTCCTCACCGCGGAAAAACACGGAAGCCGTTTCTATCTCAATTTCGGCGAGGATTTCCGTGAGGATTTCACCGCCAGCGCCCCGTCGCGGCTCTCCGCCCGCTGGGCCGAAGACGGCTTCGACCTCGCGGCGTTACGCGGCGCGAGGGTGCGCGTGCGCGGCTTTGTCGAGGCGATCAACGGACCGTCGATCGACCTCAACCATCCCTTGCAGATTGAGCGGCTGGATTAGGCCGTGGCGGCGGCCGCCGTTTTCTTTTTCAGGACGCCTTCAAGCTCTTCGATCGCCTTGCCGAGATCGACGTCGCGCACGGCGGCGACTTCGCGCGCCATGCGGTCGAGGGCGGCTTCAAAAAGCTGACGCTCGGAATAGCTCTGTTCCGGCTGATCTTCGCCGCGGTAAAGATCGCGCACCACCTCCGCGACGAGCTTGATGTCGCCGGAATTGATCTTGGCGTCATATTCCTGTGCGCGGCGGCTCCACATGGTGCGCTTGATGCGCGCGCGGCCTTTCAGCGTCGAAATCGCGTCTTTCACCGTCTTGTCGTCGGACAGGGGGCGCATGCCCGCCGCCTTCGCCTTGCCGGTGGGGACCCGCAGCTTCATCTTCTCCTGGTCGAAGTCGATCACGAAAAGCTCGATGGGGATGCCCGCCACCTGCTGCTTTTCCAGATTAATGATCTTGCCGACCCCGTGCGCCGGATAGACGATCTTGTCATTGACCTTGAAATCCTGCTTCGCGGTGGTCGAGGCTTCTGTGTTGATCGAAGCCTCGGCGTCCGCTTGGGGCGCGTCCTTAGGGGGCGTCATGGAAGGGGTCGGGATCGAGGCGGCGAGGGTCGTTTTGCGCGGCGCCTGGCCCACATTCACCGGTTTCGGTTTGGGCGGGGCTTTGGTCTCAGCCTTTGCGGTTTTTTTCGCGGCCTTCGCGGGCGCCGTCTTTTTCGCTGCAGCTTTTTTTTCGGGAGCGGGTTTCGGCGCGGCCTTCTTGGCCGTGGTCTTCACCGAGGGCTTCGCCGCCGCCGTTTTTTTGGCGGCGGTTTTCTTTGCCGTGGTTTTAACGGAGGCCTTCTTGGCGCTGGTCTTCACCGCCGCTTTCTTCTTGGCGGGCTTTTTCGCGGAGGTTTTTACCGTGGCTTTTTTGACGGCTTTTTTCGCGGGCGCGGTGTTTTTTGCTGCGGTCTTTTTCTTTGACGCCGTGGTTTTCACGGCCGCCTTTTTCGCCGGCGCCTTCTTAGCGGCGGTTTTCTTCTTGGTTGTCGCTTTCTTCGCCATGGGTGACCCTAATGTAGCGGCGCCGGCCCCAGCCGGCGGAGTTTCGAGGGGCGGATGCGTCATGCGGGGCCCAAGGGGCTGCGCCGCTGGATTTTTCCCCAACGGATTCGCAGCTTCCGAGGCGCGCCGCCCTCTGCCTAAGCCGCCTACCTCCCATTCAGAATGGAGACAAGTAAGCCTTCAGCATCAAGGGGTTAAGTGTTAGTCCGAAGACTCCGGCTTAACGGCGCGCGCCGTAAAACGATCCAGAATTCAGCTATAATATTAGCACAAAATTTCAACCTTCGCTACAGCTTTGCTTGGCTGGCGGAGGCGGGGCGGATGACCGCCTAAAAGGGGACTTTAAGAGCCTTCGCCGGGCTTGTCGGAGAAATATTTCTCGAATTTGCCCTCCTCCTCGGCGAGGGCGTCGGCGTCCGGCATCGGGTCGATTTTCTGGGTGATGTTCGGCCATTCGGCGGCGTATTTGGTGTTCAGCTCGAGCCATTTATCGGCCCCCGCCTCGGTGTCGGGGATGATGGCCTCGGCGGGGCATTCGGGCTCGCACACGCCGCAATCGATGCACTCGTCCGGGTGGATCACCAGCATGTTCTCGCCCTCGTAGAAGCAGTCGACGGGGCACACCTCAACGCAATCAGTGTATTTGCACTTGATGCAGGCTTCGGTCACCACATAGGTCATGTCGCAGGCGCTCCTTACTGTCGGTGTCGGTTTTCGCCTTTCTTACCCGCTCGCCGCCGGGAAGCAAGCGAGCTTTCCTGAAGGGCTTCTCATTTTCCCTTGAGAGTTTACCTGAGCCGGGCGGCGACCCGGGCGCGGGCGGCGCCCGACTCCTGGTCGTCCACATAGATGAGGCCGCAGATCTGGCGGATCAGGGTCTCCTCAAAAGGGTCGCGCTCCCCGTCGGAGAGAACGATTTCCCAAAGCTCCTCAATGAGTTCGATTTTCTCCTCGCGGCTCATCGCCTTGGCGATCTTGGTGAAGCGCTGGATATCCGTGGCGCCAGCCTGTGCGGCTTCGGCGCGGACTCGCAGAGAAGACGCTTCGGCGTCGGAAAGGCTGAAACGTTTCTTCAGCGCCCGTTCAATGATGACAGTTTCACCTTCGTCATAATTTTCATCTACCCGCGCCGCTTCAATCAGCAGCGCCGCGAAGGCGATCTCAAGCTGCGCAGCAGCATTGGTTTCGGGCGCTTCAGCTTTGAAGCGTTGGAACAGTTTGTCGAACATCAAGTCTTCCTATTCAGCAGTTTTCAGCGCGGCAAGGGCGCGGCGGTCTTTCTTGGTGGGGCGCCCGGCGCCTTTTTCGCGCGCGAAGGGAATGGCCGGCGTTTCGTCCTTTGGCGGGGGCGGCGGAGAACGGTCTTCGTAAAGGGTTTGCGCTTCGCTTGCCGGCCCGCGGCGCTCGGCGCAGGCGAGGATATGGATGACGCGCAGGCGTTCGTTCCGTGTAAAGACGATCACGTCGCCAGGACGAATGGACGCGCTTGGCTTGTCGGCGCGGCTCGTCGCCTCGCCGCGGGTAATGCGCACATGGCCGTCGCTGACGAACTTGGCGGCGAGGGTGCGGGTTTTGAAAAAGCGCGCCATCCAGAGCCATTTGTCGAGACGCTGCGCGGCGCTCGTAGCTTCGGCGGCTTTGACCGTCATTCAGCCTTCTCTGGGGCTTTGTTTTTCTCGTCTTTGGACGCGCCGGAAAGTTCAGCCTTGAGCCCCGCGAGCACGGCGAAGGGCGAATTCGGATCGGCTTTTTTCTCGCGCTTCGGCCCGGCGGTGTAGACGGCGCCCTTGCGCGGCTGGTCCTTGCCGCGGCGGGGGCCGCCGCCCTTGCTGTTTTTGCCGCGACGGTCATTGCGGTCGCCGTCGCGATGTTTGCCGCCACCATCTCGCTGGCCGTGGCGTTGCTGACCCTGACGGTGGTCGCCTTGTTTGCCGTCTTCGCGCCGCGCCTGTTTGCCTTGCGGTTTTCCTTGCGGCTTTGGACGGCGCGGAGCAGGGCGCCATAGCGTGACTTCGATTTCGTCCGCCTCAGCCGGTGCGGCGGCAGTCTGATCTGATGCCTCTGGCCCCGTCTCGACAACATCGGACCCCTGAGGAGCGCTCGCTGTCGCGGCCGGCGCTTCAGGCGCATCTTCTGGTGTCGCTGTCGTCGGCGCGGCCGGCGCCGGCGTTTCGGCAGCGCCGCTTGCGCTTGCGTCTTCGGATGTTCCCGCTTGCGGCGCAGTTCCGAGCGCGGCGTCCGTCGCCGCCGATGGCGCGGCTTCGGCGGCAGGCGCATCTTCAGGCTTTGCTTCAGCGGTGGGCGCCGCTTCGGCTTTCGGCTCGACCTTGCGCTTCACGGTGTTCTTGCGGAATCCGAGCGAGCGCAGGATCGCCTCGAAATCTTCGCCTGAACACCCGACCAGCGACATCATCTGCGCATTGGACTGGAAGCCTTCCTTGCCGCCTTCATTGCGCGCGGTGCGGATGAGGCCCGCCAGCCGCTCCAGCATGTCGATCCGGACGGCGCGCACGCCCGACGGGCGATAGCCGCCAGCGTAATAATAGGCATGCGGAAGATGCTCGTTCATCTCAATGGAAACACGGCCCGCAGCGGGAGCCGGAACCTCGCCCGCCTTGCGGTCGGTCCACAGCGCCCACAACAGCGTCAGCAAGGAAGCAGGCCCCGGCTTCAAGAGCGCCGGCATGAAAAGCGTGAACTCGCCGAAGCGCACGCCGAGTTTTCTGAGCTTCGCGCGTTCTTCCTGATCGATCTGTTTCAGATCATCGCCGAACTGCGTGCGCGAGGTGGCGCCAAAATTTTCAACGAGGCGGTATGCGACGCCTTTGGTGATGCCTTTGAGGCCCTCTTCGGATTCTGAATTCGCGGCGGACTGAAGCGCGACAAGCGGACCGAGTAATCCTTCGATCTTCGCGGCGACAAAATCTTTCATGCGGTCTTCGACACGGCCGCGCAAATTCGGCGTCACTTCCGCTAGGCCGGAAATGGCGAGCGACGGACGCAACGGCGCCGGGCCTTTTTGCAATTGCGCAACGGGCGCCGATCGCCACCAGACGGTTCCGCCATCGTCGAGGCGCAACTCGCCAGCCTCAGCGTTCGCCAGCGCGGCGGCGCGCGCAGCCAGAACCGGACGCAGCGCTTTTTCGCCGGCGGCGCGCAACGATTTCGCTTCCGCGCCGCTTGCACGCGGATCGACGATGAATTCAAACCCTAAAAGGCGGCCGATGAATTGGCCTTCCACAATCACTTCTCCGTCGTCAGTGACGCCCGCCAGTAGAGGGGCGTCATCTTTCAAACGCTTTAACAGGGTTGCCGTGCGCCGGTCGACAAAGCGTTGCGTCAGTTTTTCATGCAGCGCATCCGAGAGCCTGTCTTCTATCGCGCGGGCGCGCTCTTGCCAATAAGGGGCGCGGTCGAGCCAATGGGCGCGGTGCGAAAGATAGGTCCATGTCCTGATATGGGCGATGCGCGCCGAAAGCGCGTCTATATCGCCGTCGATCCGGTCAAGCCGTTCTATGCGCGGCGCGAGCCATTCATCGGGCAAACGCCCTTCACCCATCAAAAGTTCGAAGATGTCGCCTAAAAGACGCGCATGCTGGTCGCCGCCGGTTTTGCGGAAATCGGGGATCTGGCAGATGTCCCATAAGAGGCCAAGCGCAGCCCCGCCCTTCGCCATGTCGCGAATGTCGTCGCGTGCGGCGAGGCGATAAAGCGCGTCTTCGTCATCCTCGCGGCGTGAGCGCATGAAGTAATCGCGCGGCGGCGGCCGGTCGAGGGAAAGCCTCAATGCGGAGAGTGAGGAAAGGTCAATCTGCTCCGACCGCCACATCAATGCTTTCACCGGATCGAACTGGTGATCCTCGATAGCGGTGACGAGATCTTCGTCGAAGGCTGGACAATCCGTCGTGACGCCGAAGGTGCCGTCGCGCACATGCCGCCCCGCGCGGCCGGCGATCTGCGCGAGTTCCGACGGCGTCAAATTGCGCGGGCGGCGTCCGTCGAATTTTCGCGACGCGGCGAAGGCCACATGGTCGATATCCATGTTGAGGCCCATGCCGATGGCGTCGGTGGCGATGAGGAAATCCACTTCGCCCGATTGATAGAGTTCGGCCTGTGCGTTCCTGGTGCGCGGGGAAAGCGCGCCGAGCACAACGGCCGCGCCGCCGCGCTGGCGTCGGATAAGTTCGGCGAGCGCGTAAACCGTATCCGCTGAAAAGGCGACGATGGCCGAGCGGCGGGGCAGGCGCGTCGCCTTTTTCGGACCCGTATAGGTAAGCCGCGAAAACCGGTCGCGCGACAGGAACTCGATCCGCTTGAACATCCGCTGCAGGATCGGGCGCATGGTGTGCGAGCCGAGGAACAAGGTCTCGCCGCGTCCGCGCGCATGGAGGAGGCGCGAGGTGAAGACGCGGCCCCGTTCAGGATCGGCAGCGAGCTGGATTTCGTCGATGGCGAGGAAATCGACCTCGCGCTCAAGGGGCATGGCCTCGACCGTCGCCACCCAGTAGCGCGGGTTCGGCGGGATGATCTTCTCCTCGCCGGTGACGAGGGCGACCTCGCGCGGGTCGCGGACGGAGATGATCCGGTCATAAATCTCCCGGGCGAGGAGCCGCAGGGGCAAGCCGATCATCCCCGATTTGTGGGCGAGCATCCGCTCCAGCGCATAATGGGTCTTGCCGGTATTGGTGGGGCCCAGCACCGCGCATAGCCGCCCCCCGCCGGAAGACGAGAACTCATCGAAAAAAGAAGGAGAGGACACGATGCGCCGTTCTTTCTGGCGTCACGAGCGTCAAATCAGACGCGGTTTCAGTAAGGCTTTGGGCTCAGGCTTGTTCCGGCGCCAGCGTTTCTTCAACGATGCGCGGGTTCTTGCTCAACATGGCCAGCAAGACAAGGGACGGTCCGCTCGGCTTGCGGTGGCCCTGTTCCCAGTTTTTCAGAGTCGCGGCGGAAACCCCGATGCGCTGGGCGAATTTCGCCTGGGACAGGTTCGAACGCGCGCGGATTTGAGCCACATCCACATTTTCAGGAATAACGGGAAGGTGCTCGGCGAGCTTGATCTTGCCCGCCGCATGGTCGCGCGCCTCGCGGGCGGCGCTCAAGACGCGCTCGCTCAGGGGCTTTCGGCTCATGTCTTTCGCTCCTTCCAATAGCGTTTCGTTTCGGCGGCCAATTTTCTCAATTCGGCAAGTTCAGCCTTCGAAAAATTCGCCCGCTCCCCCTTGCTCAGCATGGCGAAAAGATAGGTCGGGCAATTCTGGTTGAGGTAAAGAACCAGAAGGCGATACCCGCCGCTCTTGCCGCCGCCACGCCCGGCGATTCTCACTTTCCGGAGGCCGCCGGAATTGGCTATGACATCGCCGCCGTCGGGGTTGAGGGAGATTTCGGTGATGATGCGGGTCACCTCATCTTCGCTGACTTTCAAGTGACGCGCGTCAGCCGCGAATTCCTCGGTTTCGACAACCGTATGATGCCGGATCATGGCTTTGTATACGTCTCTGACGCCTATATGTCAATGACGTATAGATCGTTATTGTCTAATGGCCGCTTGACGCCCCCGCGGGCCTCGGTTATGTCCCGCCGCTCATTTTCAAGGTTTAACGACGGGCGGACGCCGCCGATATGGCGCGGGCCCCTCAAAATGCAAGGTTGGACCCATGGCTCGGCGCTGTGAATTGACGGGAATTGGCCCCAAGGTCGGGCACAATGTCTCCCACGCGAACAACAAGACCAAGCGGCGCTTCCTGCCCAATCTGTGCAACGTCACGCTGCATTCGGACAAGCTCGGCCAGGGCTTCAAGTTCCGCATCGCCGCCTCGGCGCTGCGCACGGTGGACCATGTGGGCGGCCTCGACGCCTTCCTCGCCAAGGCCAATGACGCCCAGCTTTCCACCAACGCGCTGAAGCTCAAGAAGAAGCTGGCGAAAGCCTCCTAAGCGGTTCAAATCCAAAAGATTTTACAAAGAGCGGCCTTCTGGGCCGCTTTTTTCTTTGTACTAGCGTCTCTGGAGAAAAACCTCTCACCCGACCACCCCGGCTCCCGGGTCCGGCCGGAGGCCGGTCCGAGGACAGGCTTCGGCCGGGGTCCAGTCACCTCAAAAAGACGGGCTTCGCCCGACATAGTTTCTTTTGCTGGATCCCGGCCTTCGCCGGGATGATCGGAATATGATGCTGTGCATTCTTTTATCCTTCTGACCTCTGGGGACGGGCGGCGAGTCTGTATAAAAAGCCTCACGGAAAGAACGCCTGACAGGACGCATGGAAGCCGCGGTCGAAAAGCATAACCCCCGTGAAACGGCGGTGGAGCGCATGGCGCGCCAGTCGGGCGAGTTCATGACCGGCCTCATGCGCATGGTCATGCTGGCCGTGATGCTGACGCCGCTTCTTCTCGCCGCGATGCTCACCGTCGATATTCCCGTCTACGCCTTCGACTGGATCGCCGGGGACCATGTGGCCTCGCGTCCCTCTAACTGGCTGTCGCGGGGCGGGGTCCTGATGGCGATGGCGCCGCTCGCGGTGATTCTCTTCGCGCGCAAATATGGCGGCGACGAAGCCTCAAGAGCCGTCACCGCTTCCTGGGGCGTTGCGGCGGCGGCGGTTTTTGCAGAGCTGTCGATCCTGGCGCCGTCGCTTGAAGATGGCGATCTGCCGGGCGTCAGGTTCACTGTTCTCTTCACCGCGAGCGCCATGGCCGCGCAATATATGGCGGCAAGCGCTTACGATATTTCACGCGGCGGCGGACGCTGGTGGCGCGCGCCGCTTTTCGGCGCGTTGCTCGGTTATGGTACTTACGCGCTGATCTATTTCCCCGGCGTCTATGCCGGCTCCGGCGTGCCGTGGATCAACTGGATGATCGGCGACTTCGCCATCAAGACGCTCTTCGCGCTTTTGTTTTTGCCCGTGTACGGATTTTTACGAAAACCCCTGAAGCCGAAAGGCGGGTATGGGGGGATTTGAGAGTACTTAGTGCTTAGTGCTTAGCTGAATAATTTTACTACGCACTACGAACTAAAAACTACGCACTCAACTTCCGCGCCGCATCCGCCGCGAAGTAAGTAATGATCCCGTCCGCGCCGGCGCGTTTGAAGGCCAATAAAGACTCCATCATCGCTTTCTCGCCGTCGAGCCAGCCGTTCTGTGCGGCGGCCTTGATCTGCGCATATTCGCCGGAGACCTGAAAGACGAAGGTCGGCGCGCCGAATTCGTCTTTAACCCGCCGGACAATGTCGAGATAGGGAAGGCCGGGTTTGACCATTACGCTGTCGGCGCCCTCGGCGAGGTCGAGGGCGACTTCGCGCAAGGCCTCGTCGCTGTTGGCCGGGTCCATCTGATAGGTGCGCTTGTCGCCTTTCAAAACGCCTGACGAACCGATGGCGTCGCGATAGGGGCCGTAAAACGCGGAGGCGTATTTCGCGGCATAGGCCATGATCTGCACATGCTGAAAGCCGGCCTTGTCGAGCCCGGCGCGGATCGCGCCCACGCGCCCGTCCATCATGTCTGAGGGCGCAATGATGTCGAAACCGGCCTCGGCCTGCACCACCGATTGCTTGACCAAGATCTCTACGGTTTCGTCATTGAGGATTTCGCCGTCTTTCATCAGCCCGTCATGGCCATGATCGGTGTAGGGATCGAGGGCGACATCGGCCATCAACCCGATCTCCGGAACCTCGGCCTTGATCGCCCGCGCCGCGCGGCACATCACATTGTCGGGATTGAGCGCTTCCTCGCCCCCGGGCGTGCGGCCCTCGGCGTCTGTGAAAGGGAAGAGAGCCAGCCCCGGAATACCGAGCGACCTCGCCTCTTGCGCCGCCTTTACTGTCTCATCTGGGGACAGACGAAAGACCCCCGGCATCGAGGCGACGGGTTCTTTCACATTCTGTCCGTCTTTTAAGATAATCGCCCAGATCAGGTCGTCAGCGCTCAGACGGGTTTGCGCATGCAGGCGCCGGGACCAGTCCGTGCGCCGCAAACGGCGCATGCGGAGGGCGGGAAAGGAAGCAAAAGGGCGTTTGTTCATAATCCGTTATTATTATCTCGTGCAGATAAAGCCCATCCTAATTTTGGCCGAATTCTGGGTCCTTAGAATTTGATTGCAAATTGAACGGTCTGGCTTAACGGCGCTTTTAGACCTCTTTTGTATATCTGGGTTCAGGATTTTCGTTGAGTGAGTGTTAATAATGACAGTTAGCGGGGCAATGCGAGAAGTGATTGGCGAAAGCGCGACATCGGCCGGCAAAGACCCGGAAGCGCTGGAATCCGGCTACCTCCAGCTGTTGCATCTGGTGGAGCGGCTTCACCGTCAGCTTCTCGATGTAATCAAGGACGAGCTTGAGCGGCTTGGCCAGACGGACATCAACTCCGTCCAGGCGCTCCTCCTCTACAATATCGGCGACGCCGAACTGACCCCGGGCGAACTTCGCTCACGCGGCCATTATCTCGGCTCTAACGTCTCCTACAATCTCAAGCAGCTTGTGGAGAAGGGCTATATCAAGGATGAGCGTTCCAACACGGACCGCCGCTCCAAGCGCGTGTCGCTGACGGATGTGGGCCTTGAGGTGCGCGACTCCATCACCGCGCTTTTCGAGCGTCAGCTCCAGTCGGTGGAGCAGGTGGGCGGCGTCAACAGCCAGCTCATCGACGACACCAACAAGACGTTGCAGCGCCTTGAGCGTTTCTGGGCCGACCAGGTCCGCTATCGTCTGTAATCCGATTTAATTGAGAACCATTCTCAATTGGTGCGTGGAAAACGCGCCTCCTTCTGGGAGGCGCGTTTTTATTTTCGGTTTTTTGCGGATGCGGCGTTCGGTCCGGAGCCTTGGCTCTGGCATTTACGGCCGGTACTTGATTATGTGTCATCCTGAGGATGCCGGGGATTAAAGAGCCGAAAGAGCACGATGGTCGATTACAACGAAGCATTCCGGGCGGCGGTGGACGCGGTTCGGGCCGAAGGCCGTTACCGGGTGTTCGCTGACCTGGAGCGCATGCGCGGGAAATTTCCGACGGCGCTTTATTATGGCGGCCATAATGAGCGGGAGCGCGAGCCCCGGGAAATCACCGTCTGGTGCTCTAACGACTATCTCGGCATGGGCCAGCACCCGGCGGTTGTCGGGGCTATGGAAGAGGCCCTTCACAAAGTCGGCGCAGGCGCCGGCGGCACGCGCAATATCGCCGGCACGACCCATTACCACATGAAGCTTGAGCGCTCGCTCGCCGATCTCCACGGCAAGGAAGCGGCGCTTCTCTTCACATCCGGCTACGTCTCCAACGAGGCGACGCTGTCGACGATATCGCGCATCCTTCCCGATTGCGTGATCCTCTCCGACGAGCTCAATCACGCTTCCATGATCGAGGGCATTCGCGGCGGGCGCTCCATCAAGCGCATCTGGCGCCACAACGATCTCGAACATCTTGAAGAATTGCTGGCGGAGCTGCCGGCCGATCGACCGAAAGTGATCGCCTTTGAATCCGTCTATTCCATGGACGGCGACATTGCTCCGCTCGCGGAGATCTGCGACCTCGCCGAGCGCTACAACGCCTTCACCTATCTCGACGAGGTTCACGCCGTCGGCCTTTATGGCAAGCGCGGCGGCGGTGTTTCCGAGCGCGACGGCGTTGCGCACCGGATCGACATTATCGAAGGCACGCTTGGCAAGGCCATCGGCGTCATGGGCGGTTATATCGCCGCGAACGCCGACATCGTCGACGCCATCCGTTCCTATGCATCGGGCTTCATCTTCACGACGGCGCTGTCGCCGGTCCTTGTCGCGGGCGCGCTCGCCAGCGTCGAGACGCTGAAGGTTTCAAACCATCTTCGCGAACAGCATCAGGAGCGCGCAGCGCGCCTCAAGAAGTTGCTCGCCGACGAAGGCCTGCCGGTGATGGAATCGGTGAGCCATATCGTGCCGGTGAAGGTTGGCGACCCGGTGCAGTGCAAGCGCGTTTCCGACTATCTTCTCGACGAACACAATATCTACGTTCAGCCGATCAACTATCCGACCGTGCCGAAAGGGACGGAACGTCTGCGTTTTACGCCGACGCCGCTGCATACGGACGATCACATGGCGAAGCTGGTCGCCGCGCTCGACGATGTGTGGACCGCGCTGAAGCTCAAGCGCGCCGCCTGAAAGTCTGACGGCTAGCGGTTACTTGCAAACTTCACCGCTGAATAATAGCCGCCCGAATAGCGCACATATTCCGTCGCCCTGCCGCTTTCGATCATCAGCGCCGCGACGTCTTCGCCACCGGCGAGGAAGCACTGGCCGACGATGCGCTGGTACCGGTCGATGTCGATTTCTTTACATCGCAGGCGCTCGCCATGCGCGATCTCGCGCAAGGTCCGTTTCGCTGCGTTTCCGCCGCGTTCGCCAAGCTCCGGCGCGTCGAGGCCCCACAGCCGGATGCGGGTGTCGACCCCTTCAAGATAAAGCGTGTCGCCGTCGACCACCTTGGTAACGACGCCCGCATAGGTTTTCTCAGGGGCGAATCCATGAGGGGCCGCGCCCGCCGCTAGCCAGGCAAGGGGGATCGCCAGCGCCAGCGTCGCGGCGTTCGAGACGAGGCGCATGGCCTTGCGGGACCGGCGGCCGTCTTTGGCCTCCCGCCGGACGGGCTTCCGGGATGGTTTTTTGGGGCGCATGACGCAACTCGCACCGGCTTTCTCTCCAATCGGTAATGTTAGAGAGGGGCCGTTACGCGGGCCTTAAGGGATTGGTTAGGAATGTAACCAATCCCTTGCCGCCGGGACTGGCGCCATGGCGGCCCGGTCCCTATGTTCCCGCCCGCTATGACGACGCTGAAAGACATAACTGCCATCGACGCGCCCCGGATCGATCTCGGCGTGCCGAAAGGCGCGCGCGTGATCGTCGCCATGTCGGGCGGGGTGGACAGTTCTGTCACCGCAGCGCTCGCAAAGCTCGCCGGATACGATGTCGTTGGCGTCACGCTGCAACTTTACGATCATGGCGTCGCGATCCAGAAGAAAGGCGCCTGCTGCGCCGGCCAGGATATTCAGGATGCCCGCCGGGTCGCCGAGGCCATGGGCTTTCCCCATTACGTCCTCGATTACGAGAACCGGTTTTCCGAAGCGGTCATGGAGGACTTCGCCGATACCTATCTCGCCGGAGCGACGCCGATCCCGTGCGTGCGCTGCAATGAGCGGGTGAAGTTCAAGGACTTGCTTGAGACCGCGCGCGATCTTGGCGGCGCGGCTATGGCGACGGGCCATTATATCCGCCGCGTCGAAGGACCGAACGGGCCGGAGCTGCGCCGCGCCCATGACGCCTCCAAAGACCAGAGCTATTTCCTGTTCTCGACGACGAAAGAGCAACTCGATTATCTGCGCTTTCCGTTGGGCGATCTGCCGAAATCGGAAACGCGGCGGATTGCGTCCGAGCTTGGCCTTGTCGTCGCCGACAAGCCGGACAGCCAAGACATCTGTTTTGTGCCGGAAGGCAAATACGCGACTGTCGTCGAACGCCTTCGCCCCGGCGCCGCCGAGCCCGGCGAGATCGTGCATCTCGACGGGACGGTGCTCGCGCGCCATCAGGGCGTCATCCATTACACGGTGGGCCAGCGCCGCGGCCTCGGCGTCGCCGCGGGCGACCCGCTTTATGTGGTGCGGCTCGATCCGGCGAAGCGTCAGGTGATTGTCGGCCCGCGCGAGGCGCTGATGGTCTCGCGCATCCGGCTGAAAGACGTCACCTGGCTCGGCGACGGCGAGGGCGAAACGGCCGCGCGCGCCGGAACCGAAGTCGCCGTCAAGGTCCGCTCGACCCGGCCGCCGGCGCCGGCAAGGCTCGTCTGGGAAGACGGTTGGGCGGTGGAGCTTGCGACGCCGGAAGAGGGCGTCGCGCCGGGACAGGCCTGCGTCTTCTATTCGCCCGACGCCGCCAATGACCGCGTCCTTGGCGGCGGCTGGATCGCCGCGACAAGGCCGGCGGCGTGATGACGGTTCGCAAGATCGAACCCGGTGACGAAGCCGACTGGCAGCGTCTGTGGAAAGCCTATCTCGATTACTATGAGAAGGACTTTCCGCAGGCTCATGCGGACAGACTTTTCCACAGTCTGATGAAAGGCGAGCCCTATTTCGTCTTCGTGGCGGAAGAGGGCGGGGCCGTCATCGGTTTCGTTCACGGCCTGCCGCATCCCTCTACCTGGTCGGAGACAGGCTATTGCTATCTCGAAGATCTTTATGTGGATGTTGACGCGCGCGGCAGCGGCGCCGGACGCGCGCTGATCAACGCCGTCTATGAAGAAGCCAAACGCCGCGGCCTCTCCCGCGTCTACTGGCACACCGACAAAGGCAATGAAACCGCGCGTAAACTCTATGACAAGGTTGCAACCTTAAGCGACTTCGTTCACTACCGGATGGATTGAGTTTGCTGCGCGGGGCGTATGATGGCCAAGAAGCTTTACGATTGCATCAAGTGTTCAGCCTATTGCTGTTCCTACACCCATATTCCGGTGACGAAGACCGATCTGAAACGTCTCGCCAAGTATCATGACATCAGCGTCGAAAAGGCCGAGAAGAAATTCACCAAAAAGGGCGACAAGGAAAATCCCCGCGTTCTGCGCCATACGGATGACGAGCACTTTGTGACGTCCTGCATGTTCCTCGACAAGGAAACCCGCAACTGCACCATCTATGAAGGCCGCCCGAAAATCTGCCGCGAATTTCCGACGCAGAAGCGTTGCGGCTATTACGAGTTCCTGATCTGGGAGCGCGAAGTCCAGGACGATCCGACTTGGGTCGCCACAACGGACTAGATCAGTGGCCGAGGCGGTCGACGCGGTCGTCATCGGCGCAGGGGTCATCGGCCTCGCTGTCGGCCGCGCGCTCGCAAAGGCTGGGCGCGAAGTATTCATTCTCGAAAAGAACGGGGCTTTCGGCGAGGAGACCTCGGCGAGGAATTCCGAAGTCATTCACGCCGGCATTCAGTACAAACCCGGCGGCGTGCGCGCATCGCTCGCGGTCCGGGGCCGCGACATGCTTTACGCCTTTTGCGCGGAGCATAACGTCAACCACTCTCGCTGCGGCAAGCTTTTGGTGGCGACCAGCGCGGGGGATGTCCCGAAACTCGCGGCGCTCAAGGAAAACGCCGAAAAGAACGGCGTTGACGACCTTTCCATCATTAGTGCGGAAGAAGCGGCGGCGCTTGAGCCGGGGCTGCTTTCGTTCGGCGCGATCAAGTCTCCGTCTTCCGGCATTGTGGACAGTCACGGCTTGATGCTCGCGCTTCTCGGCGAAGTCGAAAACCATGGCGGCGCGCTGGCGCTGTCTTCGCCGGTGACCGGCGGGCGCGTTTTATCAGATGGAATCGAGATCGATGCGGGCGGCGCCGATCCGGTGACGCTGAAAGCGAAGACGGTGGTGAATTGCGCCGGGCTGTGGTCGGATCGCGTGGCGCGGTCGATCGATGGGATTCCCGATGAGACGATCCCGCATCTAAAATACGGCAAGGGCCAGTATTTCACCTATGCGGGCAAAGCGCCGTTTTCGCGGCTGATCTATCCTTTGCCGGCGCCGGACAGCCAGGGCGTTCATTACACCCGCGATCTCGGCGGGCAGGGCAAGCTCGGACCGGATCTCTCCTACATTGATACGAACACGGATTATTCGGTCGATGAAACGCAGCGGGCCGTCTTCGCCGCGGCGGCGCGAAAATTCTGGCCCGACATCGATGAAGAAAAACTCCAGCCCGGCTATGCGGGCATCCGCCCGAAACTGAAAGGGCCGGGCGAGGAAGGGGACTTCCTCTTTTCAACCGCCGAGACCCATGGCGTTCCTTTTTATCTTGGGCTCTATGGCGTCGAATCGCCGGGGCTCACCACCTGCCTCGCGGTCGCCGATCACGCCGCCGCGCGAGTGGCGGCCCAACGGCGCTGAGAGGTCCGCTGAGCCCGGGCGAATTGGTCTTGCGGGGGCGGGGGCTCCCCGTTATAGACCTCCGCTCCCGGCGCGAGGCTCGCCCCGCCGGAGACACCCTTTGGCGGGGTAGCTCAGTTGGTGAGAGCGCAGGATTCATAACCCTGAGGTCGGGAGTTCAAATCTCCCCCCCGCTACCATCTTCCACCAGAAACCGTGCTGCTGCAGGCCGCGCCGGAACCGGCACGCCGCATTTCTTCAACAAATTTATGCTGCACTGCGTGGAAATCTGCTTTCCAATCATATAAGGATATGTTTATATCCTCATGATATAGGTGTTACTCGTGATAATAGGAAAAAATTCCTATCCGAAACAATGGATTAGGCAGAGCATCATGAATCAGCCCGATGTTTCCTTCGAACTGTTCCCGCCGAAGCGCCCTGACGGTGTCGAGGCGCTGCTGGGCGTGGCCAAGGACCTGGCCGCGCTCGACCCGGCTTTCATCTCTGTGACCTATGGCGCGGGCGGCTCCTCGCGGGAGCGCACGTTGGGCGTGACGGCGGCGATCGCGAAAGAGGCTCCAGTTGCCGGCCACATCACCTGCGTCGGGGCGTCCTGCGCAGATGTGGATGCGGTTCTTAAAGAATATTGGGCGGCTGGCGTTCGCCGGATCGTCGCCCTGCGCGGCGATTCCCTCGATGGGATCGGCGCGCGTTATAAGCCTCATGCGCAGGGCTACGCCTATGCGAACGATCTCATTGCCGGCGCGAAAAAGATCGCCGATTTCGATGTTTCCGTGGGCTGCTATCCCGAAACCCATCCCGACGCGCGCGGCCTTCAGGACGAACTCGACAATCTGAAGCGGAAAATCGACGCTGGCGCAGACCGCGCCATCTCGCAGTTCTTCTTCGAGCCGGAAGTGTTCCTTCGCTATCGCGACGCTGCAGCGGATGCAGGCATCGACAAACCGATTGTGCCCGGCATTATGCTTCAGCCGAACTTCAAAGGCCTTCAGAAGATGGCGCGGCTTTGCGGCGCCTTTGTGCCGCTGAAAGTGTCAAGCGCTTATGACGGGCTCGATGACGATGCCAAGGCGCGCGATCGGGTCACCGTGGATCTCTCCACGCAGATTTGCACGCGGCTCGCCAATGAAGGCGTCGACGCGTTTCACTTCTACACCATGAACAAGTCCGCGCTTGCGACAGAAGTGTGCCGCAATCTTGGGATCAGCAAAGACAGGAGAGCCGCATGAGCGACCGTCAGCAGCGCATTGCGGCGCTCAAAGACGCCGCGAAGAAACGCATTCTCATCCTCGACGGCGCCTGGGGCGCGATGTTCCAGCGCAAGGGGCTTGAGGAAGCGGATTATCGCGGCGACCGGTTCAAGGATCATCCGGGTCAGATGAAAGGGAATAACGACATTCTCTGCCTGACGAGGCCCGATATCGTCAGCGAGCTCTACGACGCGTTTTTCGGCGCCGGTGCCGATATTTCCGAGACCAATACATTCTCTGCGACCACTATTGCTCAGGCCGATTACGAGCTTGGCGCTGAAGACGTCATCGCCATCAACAGCGAAGGCGCGAGGCTCGCCCGCGAAGCCGCGGACGCTTGGACCGAAAAAGAACCGCAAAAACCGCGCTTCGTCGCCGGCTCCATCGGTCCCTTGAACAAGATGCTCTCCATGTCGTCGGATGTGAACGATCCCGGCGCGCGCAGCGTCACGTTCGACGAGGTCTATGAGGCTTACCGAATGCAGGTGAAGGCGCTGAATGAAAACGGCGTCGATCTTTATCTCATCGAAACCATCACCGACACCTTGAACTGCAAGGCGGCGGTGAAAGCGATCCAGGATCTCGAAGCGGAAGGCATGGACCGGCTGCCGATCTGGATTTCGGGCACGATCACCGACAAGTCGGGACGCACCTTGTCCGGACAAACTGTCGAGGCGTTCTGGAACTCCGTACGTCACGCCAAACCTTTCGCCATCGGGCTCAATTGCGCCCTCGGCGCCGATCTCATGCGCCCGCATATCGCAACGCTGGCGCGCATCGCCGATACGCTTGTCGCCGCTTATCCGAATGCAGGCCTGCCGAATGCTTTTGGCGAATATGATGAACAGCCGGAAACGACGGCGGGCATGCTCGGTGAATGGGCGGAAAGCGGTCTCGTCAATATTCTCGGCGGCTGCTGCGGCACGACGCCGGAGCATATCGCGGCCATCGCCCGCGCCGCTGAAGGTGCCGCGCCCCGCGAGATTTCCGAACGCCCCCGCGCCATGCGCCTGTCGGGCCTTGAACCTTTCGAGATTGCGTAACATTCATGACTGAACAGACCGCCACTTTCGTCAATATCGGCGAACGAACCAACGTCACCGGCTCAGCCGTCTTTCGCAAGATGATCACCGACGGCCGTTACGCCGAGGCGGTCGAAGTCGCGCGTCAGCAGGTGGAGAACGGCGCGCAGATCATTGACGTCAATATGGACGAAGGGATGCTCGACGGCGCGGAGGCCATGCGCACCTTTCTCAATCTGATCGCCGCGGAGCCCGATATCGCGCGCGTGCCGATCATGATCGACTCATCGAAGTGGGAAGTAATCGAGGCGGGCCTCAAATGCGTGCAGGGCAAGGCCATCGTCAATTCGATCTCGTTGAAGGAAGGCGAGGAAGCTTTCCTGAAACAGGCGCGCGAAGTCCTTTCCTACGGCGCCGCGACCGTGGTCATGGCCTTTGACGAAAAGGGGCAGGCCGAAACCGCGGATGAGAAGTTTCGCATCTGCAAGCGTGCTTACGATCTGCTCACTGAGAAAGTCGGCTTCCCGCCGGAAGACATCATTTTCGACCCGAACATCTTCGCGGTCGCCACAGGCATCGAAGAGCATAATGATTACGCCCGCGCCTTCATCGAGGCGGCGGGACGCATCCGCAAAGAACTTCCGGGCGCCCATGTTTCGGGCGGCCTCTCCAACGTCTCATTCTCTTTCCGCGGCAACGAACCCGTGCGCCGCGCCATGCACTCGGTCTTTCTCTATCACGCGATCAAGGCCGGGTTGAACATGGCCATTGTCAACGCCGGCCAGCTCGACATTTATGACGACATCGAGCCGGAGCTGCGCGAGAGGGTGGAGGACGTGATCCTCAATCGCCGCGACGATGCGACGGAGCGTCTTCTCGATATCGCGGAGCGCTATCGCGGCCAGAAAGGTCAGACGAAAGAGAAAGATCTTTCCTGGCGCGAAAAGCCGGTAAACGAGCGGCTGAAATATGCGCTGGTCCATGGCGTCACCGATTACATCAATGATGACACCGAGGAGGCGCGTCTTGCCGCCGAGCGTCCGCTGCATGTGATCGAAGGGCCGTTGATGGACGGCATGAATGTCGTTGGCGATCTTTTCGGCGACGGCAAGATGTTCCTGCCCCAGGTGGTGAAATCCGCCCGCGTCATGAAACAGGCCGTCGCGCATCTGTTTCCTTACATGGAAAAGGAAAAGGAAGAGATGGGGATGGTCGGCAAGTCCAACGGCAAGATCGTCATGGCGACGGTCAAAGGCGATGTGCACGACATCGGCAAGAATATTGTCGGCGTCGTCTTGCAGTGCAACGGCTACGAGGTGGTCGATCTCGGCGTCATGGTGCCGTGCGAAACCATTCTCGACACTGCGGTGAAAGAAAACGCAGATATCATCGGTCTCTCCGGTCTCATCACGCCGTCGCTTGACGAGATGGTGTTCGTCGCGGGCGAGATGCGCCGGCGCGGCATGGATCTGCCGCTCTTGATCGGCGGCGCCACCACGTCGCCTGCCCATACGGCGGTGAAGATCGAACCCGGTTACGACGCGGCGCCCGTCATTCATGTGGCGGATGCGAGCCGCGCCGTGGGCGTCGTTTCCAATCTGTTGTCGGAAGAGTCTCGTCCGAAACTCTGGGAAGAAACGAAAGCGAAATACGCTCAGATGCGCGCGTCGCGCTCCGGCGGCGGTCCGAAAGAGCGCCTGACGCTTGAAGAAGCGCGCGAAGCCCGCTTCAGGCCCGACTGGAAGACGCACGAGCCGCAAAAACCTTCGTTTGTCGGCGCGCAGACCGTCGACAAAGTCGGTCTCGAAGACGTCCTGCCCTATATCGACTGGACGCCGTTCTTCATGAGCTGGGATCTGCCTGGCCGCTATCCGCAGATCCTCGAGGATTCTAAACGCGGCGAGGCTGCGCGCACGCTCTGGGCCGACGCGCAGCAAATGCTCGACCGGCTGGTCACGGAGAAATGGCTGACGTTGAAAGCGGCGGTCGGGTTCTGGCAAGCCAATGCCGACGGCGACGACATTACGCTCTATACGGATGATAACCGCGACGCCGAACTTGCGCGCCTCTTCACCCTGCGCCAGCAGATCAAGAAAAAAGACGGCGCCAATGTCGCGCTGTCGGATTTCCTGAAGCCGAAGACGGAAGGACCCGACTGGATTGGCGGCTTCTGCGTCACGGCGGGGCATGGCGAGCTGGAACGCGCAGAAGCCTTCAAGAAGGCCAATGACGATTATTCCTCGATTATGGTGAAGGCTCTGGCCGACCGGTTTGCGGAAGGCTTCGCCGAATATCTCCATGCGCGGGTGCGAAAAGAATTCTGGGGCTATGCGCCGGACGAGGCTCTGTCGCGTGAAGATTTGATCGCTGAGAAATACGCCGGCATCCGTCCGGCGCCGGGTTACCCGTCGCAACCGGACCATACGGAAAAGGCGGTGCTGTTCGACCTTCTGGATGCGCCCGAACGCGCCGGGGTCGAGCTGACCTCAAGCTACGCCATGACCCCGCCGGCGAGCGTTTCCGGTCTTTATTTCGCTCATCCCGATTCGCACTATTTCGCGCTCGGCAAGATCGAAAAGGATCAGGTTGAGGATTATGCGCGGCGCAAGGGCTGGGATCTTGTGACGGCCGAGCGGTGGCTCGGGCCGGTGCTCAACTACAATCCCCATGAGCAAGTGCTGTCCAAAGCATCATAATCAGAATATTTCCCTGGGCTTCAAAAGGCTTTTCCAGAAGGTCGGTCTCTGTAATGATGCCGGCCTTCGCTCAAGGGAGGGCTTCAGGAATGAAAAAAGACTTGCTGGCGTGGACGCTGTCTGGCTGCGTATTGTCAGGATCTGCGCTCGCCGCAGATGAGCCTTCAAGCCCGTTCAGGCCATTGCCCGTGGAAAACGCTGCGGAAGAAAAGGCCGCTGAGGCGCTAACACTTGATCTTGTGATCACCCATCTCGGCGAGGGTGAAGGTCCCGTGCGCGTCAGCATCGAAACGGAGGACAGCTGGTTCGTTGACGACGCCGAACCGTTCCGCACCTTCACGCTGCCCCGCACAGCGGAGAACGAAGTCACGCTGCATGTGGACGATCTGCCGCCTGGCGAATACGCAATCAGGGTTTTTCACGATGAAGACGGGGACAACGAACTGAACCGGAGATTTTACGGTCCTCCGAAGGAGCCCTATGGCTTCTCAGGCGCGAAAACCGACCGCATGCTCCCGAAATCCTTCGACTATGCGAAGTTTCATTTCGACAAGCCGATGGCCATGACCATCACCCTGCGCGGATAGGCTCAGCGACGCCCCTGTCGGTTTTCATCAGCCGGTCCCAGAACCGGAAATAAAGCCCGTAATTGGCGCTGTAATTGGTATGGTGCACATTGTGGTGGCTCGCCGAAATGAAATGCGCGCCAAGCGGGCCTTTGAGCCAGCGTTCCGGAACGATCTCCCAGCCGGCGTGATTTGCGACGCTGCAAAACGTCATGAAGACCAGAACGAACAGCACCGCGCCCACATGGATGGGAATGAAAAACGCCGCCGCAGGCAGAATCCAGGCGGAGATGATCGCCTCCCAAGGATGAAATGAAAACGCCGCCCAGGGCGTCGGCTGGCGCGAGCGGTGATGGGAAAGATGCGTCGCCCGGAAAAGTCTCGGATGATGCATGGCGCGATGGGTCCAGTAAAAATAGGAATCGTGGATCATCAGATAGATCATCACGCTGACGGGCAGATAGATCCAGCCGAGGGCGCCGGAGACTGGTCCCGCATAGATTGCCGTGCCGCCGTTCAAATAGCTCGCGAAAACTATGGCGCCGGGCGCTGCGTAGATCGCGGAGGAGGCGAGTGACATGGTGACTTCATGTCTGACGGTCTTGGCGTTGGGACGGCGCTCGGCGAGGCGGCGCGCCCGGACTTTTTCTTCCGGCCGTCCCCATAGGAGATAGTAGAAGAGGCCGGCGATCAGGAAATAGCGCGCCCAGATGATCGCCGTGAGCTGGAGATAAATCACAAATGTATCGGCGAAACTCACGGGAGAGGGGCCTTTTTGCCGGGCGCGAAGTCACAGTGTATTCGCTTCCACTATCGCCTATAATCCACAAGGCTGGCAATGGAGGCGGACGGCTTGAGTATTCCCAACAGGGTGGACATCGCGATTGCGGGGGGCGGGCTATCCGGCGCGCTGATCGCTTACCGTCTTCGCCTGTTGCGCCCCGATGTCTCTGTGGCGCTGGTGGAGCAGGGGGCCTCGCTCGGCGGCAATCACACATGGTCATTTCATGAAGCGGATGTCAGCCCAGAGACGCGTGAGTGGCTGTCTGCTTTCGTGTGTCGGCGCTGGGAGCGTCAGGCGGTTATTTTTCCGAACTATCATCGCGTTCTCGAAACGCCATATTGCTCTATCTCGTCGTCGCGGCTGCATGATGTCGCTGCGCCGCGGCTCGGCGACGGGCTGGTCCTGAATGCAGACATCGAAGAGGTCATGGCTGACGGCTTGCGCCTCGCAGGCGAGCGCGTGATTAATGCGGGGGCGGTGATTGACGCCCGCGGCGCGCGCCAGAGCGACCGGCTTGCCCTCGGGTTTCAAAAATTCATCGGACAGGAACTCGAATTCACCGCGCCCCATGGGCTGGATGCGCCAGTCATCATGGACGCCAGCGTGCCGCAGGAAGACGGCTACCGCTTTTTATATGTTCTGCCGTTTACGGAGAAAACCGCGCTGGTGGAGGATACGCGCTACGCCGACGGCGCATCCCTCGACCGCGAGGCTCTGCGCAAGGGCGTTGCTGACTACTGCGCCTCGCGCGGCTGGACGATTTCAAAGGTCCTGCGGGAGGAGGAAGGCGTCTTGCCCATCGCGCTCGCGGGCGACATCGAGGCTTTTCTGGACGAAAGCGAGGCGGGCGTCGCCCCGGCCGGCATGCGCGCCGCGCTCTTCCATCCGCTCACCGGTTATTCACTGCCCGATGCGGCGGCGCTTGCGGAACTGATTGCGGCGCAGGAAGATCTTTCGGGCCCAGCGCTGGCCCGCCTTGTTCGCGATCATAGTGTCTCGCTCTGGCGGCGCCGCGGCTTCTACCGCCTGTTGAGCCGGATGCTTTTTAGCGCCGCAGAGCCCGATCAGCGCTACAAGGTGCTGCAGCGGTTTTACAGTCTGCCGCAACCGCTCATCGAGCGGTTCTATGCGGGCGAAACACATCTCGGTGATCGGGCGCGGATCCTCGCCGGAAAACCGCCGGTGCCGGTGAGCCGCGCTCTTGGCTGTCTCGGCGAGGCGAAGTATCTGAAACGCGCAATGGGCGCGGAAAGACAAGAGGCGTGATGACAAAAGCAGCGGTGATCGGTTCGGGATTCGGCGGGCTTGCGCTCGCCATTCGGCTGCAGGCGGCGGGCGTCGATACGGTGCTCTTCGAAAAACGCGACCGGCTGGGCGGGCGCGCCTATGTCTATGAGCAGGACGGCTTCACCTTCGACGCAGGTCCCACCGTCATCACCGATCCGTCGGCGCTTGAAGAACTGTTCGATTTAAGCGGCCGCAAGCTGTCCGACTATGTAAAGCTCCTCAACGTCGATCCGTTTTACCGGCTCCTCTGGGAAGACGGCTATTCCTTCGACTATTGCAGCGACGAGGCGCGGCTGCTGGAACAGATTCGCGCGAAAAATCCGCCGGACGCCGAAGGCTATCAGCGGTTTCATGAATATTCCGTCGAGCTTTTCCGCGAGGGCTATCTGAAGCTAGGCGCCGTGCCTTTTCTGAACTTCTGGTCGATGATCCGCGTCGCGCCGCAGCTCATCGGCCTGCAAAGCTATCGCAGCGTCTATGACCGGCTCGGGGATTTCGTCAAAGATCCGCAGCTCCGCCAGGCGTTTTCCTTCCATACGCTGCTGGTGGGCGGCGATCCTTTCAAGACATCGGCGATCTATGCGCTCATTCATGCGCTGGAGCGCAAATGGGGCGTGTGGTTTCCCCGCGGCGGCACCGGCGCGCTGGTCAGCGGCATGGGGCGGCTGTTCACCGATCTCGGCGGCGAACTGCACCTGAATGCGCCGGTGAAAGAAGTGACCGTTGAGGACGGCAGGGCGCAAAAGGTCATCCTTGAATCCGGTGTCGAGGTTCAGGTGGACGCCGTCGCCTCCAACGCCGACATCGTTCACACTTACGAAAAGCTCCTCGGCAAAACGCCGTCAGCGGCGAAGACTGCGCGGCAAATCAAAGGCAAACGCTTTTCCAATTCGCTTTTCGTCGCCTATTTCGGCCTGAAGCGAAAACATCCGAACATCGCGCATCACACGATTATTTTCGGTCCGCGTTATCGCGAGCTCATCTCGGAAATTTTTTCCGGCCCCAACCTGCCCGATGATTTCTCGCTTTATCTGCACCGGCCGACGGCGACAGACCCGGCACTCGCGCCCGAAGGTTGCGACGGGTTTTATGTTCTCTCGCCCGTTCCCAATCTCGGCAAGGCGGAGATCGACTGGTCCGTTGAAGGTCTGAAATATCGCGACCGCATTTTTAAATATCTGGAGGAGCGATATATCCCGGGGTTGACGCAAGACCTCGTCACATCGCGGATCTTCACGCCGGCGGATTTCCAAACGGAATTGAACGCGCATCTCGGTTCCGCGTTCTCGATCGAGCCGATCCTCACCCAGTCCGCCTATTTCCGGACCCACAATCGCGACGACCAGATTTCCAATCTCTATTTCGTCGGCGCAGGGACCCATCCGGGCGCAGGCATACCCGGCGTTGTGGGGTCGGCGAAGGCGACGGCGGGGTTGATGCTCGATGATTTCGGAATAGCCTCTCTGCCGGAAGCGGCGGAATAACGTGACCGTCGTCGCCAGCGAGCGCGCGACCGCCCGCGAGGCGCTGTCCGCTTATGGCAAACAAACGATCAAACAGGGCTCGAAAAGTTTCGCGCTTGCTTCGCTCCTTTTCGGACGGGAGATGCAGGCCGACGCGCAGATGCTTTACGCCTGGTGCCGGCATTGCGACGACGTGATCGACGGCCAGTCCATGGGCGAGGACGCGCCCGATGCGGCGATGACCAAGGGTGAGCGACGGCGCCGGCTTGCGCGACTCAGAGAACAAACACGGGCCAGCCTCAAGGGCGAATATGTCGGCGAACAGGCCTTCGACGCCTTCGCTGAAGTCGCGCGGCGCCATCGGATGCCGGAGCAATATCCCTTCGATCTCCTCAATGGTTTCGCCATGGATGCGGAGGAGGTGCGGTTTGAGACTCTGAACGATACGCTGCGTTATTGTTACGGCGTCGCCGGCGTTGTCGGGATCATGATGGCGATCCTGATGGGCGTCGATCGCGACGACGAAGAAACCCTCGATCGCGCCTGCGATCTCGGTCTTGCCTTTCAGCTCACCAATATTTGCCGGGATATCTATGACGATGCGCGGGCCGGACGTGTTTATGTTCCCGCGCAAATCCTGACGGGCGAGGGCGTTCCCGCTGAGCCCGCATCCATCCTCGATCCCGCAAACAAGGAAGCGGTCTGGAAGGCGGCGCTGAAACTCCTCGACATTGCGGATGAGTATTACGCATCCGCCACGTCGGGGGTGCGGCGCCTGCCGCCTCGCGCGGCGGCGGCGGTGGCGGCGGCGCGCAATATCTATCGCGACATCGGCCGGCGCATTCGCGAGGGCGGACCGGATGTCTGGCGCGGGCGCGTCGCTGTTTCCGGACCGCGCAAGGCGTCGCTCGCTCTCGCTGGTCTTGCAACCGGCGCGCCTGCGTCGATCTTTTTGAGACGTTCGCAAACGCCGCCCCGCAACGCGCTCTGGAGCCGCAAGTCTATTCGAGGGGCGGCAGATTGCTCTTGACGGCCGCGCTTCTGAGACGCGCGCCTTCTGTCTTTTTCATCATCTTTTTCAAATGCTGCGGGCTCGGCGCGAAGATGAAGCCGAAAGAAACGCAGCCCTCTTTCGATTCGACCGCATGATGCAGCCGATGCGCCTGCACGACCCGGGCGAGATAGCCTTTTTTCGGGCGAAGCCCGAGATCGATGCGCCGGTGCACCAAGACGTCGTGAAACAGAAAATAGATAAGACCGTACCCGAAAATGCCGATACCCGCGGCGAGGGCCGGGGCATACCCCTGAACCCCAATGTAAATGAGAATGATCGAGGGGATGGCGAAAAACACCGCGAACCAGTCGTTCTTTTCAAACGCGCCTTCGCGCGGCTCATGATGCGACTTGTGCAGGGACCACAAAAAGCCGTGCATGACGTAACGATGCGCAAGCCAAGCGACGCCTTCCATCAACAGGATGAAAGCGATGACGACTGAGATGAAGGCGAACGGCGACATATGGCGATTATAGCAGTCTCGCCGCAGGCGCGCGACGCGGCGAAATGTGTTGAAGCTGGGCTTGCCTTCTCAGGTGGCTTGGGGGCGGCCGTGCCGGATCGCGGTCCCGTCTTTAAGGCCGCGCACGCCGAACTTGGCCCCGATCTTGCGGGCGAGGGCGGCAAGGAGAGCCGGCTTGCCGGGTTTCGCCTCCTCGGCAAGATCGATCGCGCGCTGCAGCCAGCGCCCTGCGGAAAGCCGGGCGCCGTCGCGGCCGAGCAGGCTGACAACGGTCGACTTGCCTTCGTCCTGGGAGACGTCCTTGCCGGCGGTTTCGGTCGTCGATTCGACGTCGATGACATCGTCGAACGCCTGATAGGCTAGGCCCAGCGCGACGCCATAGTCGTGCATCTTCCTGACGTTATGCTCATTGGCGCCCGCAAGCTCCGCGCCGATGGCGGCGGCCGCGGCGAAAAGCGCGCCGGTTTTTTCAAGATGGCGTTGTTCGATTTCGTTGAGCGACGGACCGTCGGCGCCGCCGCCGCACATAATGTCGCGTTCCTGTCCGCCGGCTAGCCCTTCCGGGCCAACCGCTTTGGTGAGGTAAGAGATCGCCCGAATCTTCTGCGCAGGATCGCCGGCTTTTCCATTGGCGATAACGCGATAGGCTTCGTTGAGAAGGGAAACCGCGGCGAGCATGCCTGTGCCCTCGCCGAAAACGACATGAGTCGCGAGGCGGCCGCGGCGCAGGCGCGCATCGTCCATGGAGGGAAGATCGTCCATGATCAGCGAGGCGGCATGCACCATCTCGATGGCGCAGGCGGCGTCCAAAGCGTCTTCGATGTCGCCGCCATGCTCCGCATGGGCGAGGAGCGTGATGATGGGCCGAAAGCGCTTTCCCGGAGACAGCAGCGCATGACGCATGGCGCATACAAGGCGCGTGTCATGGGGCGTTTCGCGATAAAGTTCGCAAAGGCGGCTGTCGATTTTCTGACGCAAGGCGTCGACAGCGCCGGCGTTTAGCGATTCGAAATCCGCTGGACCGCGTTTCTCAAACGCCACATCGCGCCTCCCTTATCAACAAGCGTCAGGAACATCTTGCAGGTTGATGATGCACGAATCCCGCTCATTGGGAAATATATCAATTTTAAGACGGCGTTTGTTGAATAAAGCGCGGCCCAAAGCGGGAAAACTTTCCTGTCCTGAAACAGGGCAATGCTGCGTTCGCGGTCTGTTCCTTGGTTTTGTCGCTTGTCAAAGAGCGGCGTGAAGTTTGTGTCCTGGACGGTAATGGAGCCGCATGGTCGTCACATGGCGATCATTGAGCCATGTGGTGCGGTCGATGATAAAAAGCGCGGCGCCTTCCGGGACATCGAGCGCCGCCGCTTCGCGCGCCCCAGCGGGCGCCGCGGAAAAAGCGACGTCGCCGCTCGAATAGGGTGCGTGTTTCAACAGCCACTCATTCGCGCTGATGTCATTGAGCGGCGCATCGACGATGCCCGGCGCCGCGGCAATATTCACCCAGCGGTCTTCAAAGGCGTAAGGCGCGCCGTCGGCGAGATGCACCGTCTGGAGGTGCAGGACGCGATCTCCGGTTTTGAGATGCAGACGTGCGGCGACGGCGCCGGGCGCCGCGATGTTTTCGCGAAGCAGGAGATGCGGACGGTATTGGGCGCCCGACGCTTCCACTTCTTGGCGGATGAGCGGAATGTCGAAACGAGCGCGCTTCACCGGAATTTCTTTCAGCCGCGTTCCCGCGCGGCGCTTGCGTTCGATGAGGCCGTCCTCAGCCAGAGACTGCAGCGCGCGGTTCACCGTGGTCCTCGCGCAGCGATATTCATCGGCGAAGTCGGCTTCTCCGGGCATCAGGGCGCCGGGCGCCCATTCGCCGGAAGAGATCCGCTCACGGATGGCCTCCCGGATCGCGTGGTGGCTGCGTTCGTTCACAGCTCGCTCCGAAGGCGCAACATGACCTTGTTAAATCGCGCGGCGATGGCGTCGCGTTTGATGTGGCGGCCGTCTTTCACCATATGCCGCCCTGCGGCCCAGACATCAGTGACGAGACGATCGCCGCCCGCGAAAATCCAGGCGTCCAGGAGCCGGTCGCCGGAAAGGCCGGCAAGATCGGGCGCGGCGGTGTCGAGCGCAAAAAGGTCAGCGAGCGCTCCAGCTTCAATGCGGCCTGCATCGCGGCCGAGGGCCGATGCGCCGCCTTCTGCAACAGCTTCGAGCATGCGCCGTCCGCAGGATTTTTCCGGCGTTGCGAGCACCGCGCGCTCGCGGTCGCGAAGCCTCTGGGAATGTTCCAGGGCGCGCAATTCTTCCGAAAGCGAAATGCGAATGTTCGAGTCGGAGCCAAGGGCCAGCGCTCCCCCAGCCGATAAGTAATCGCGCGCTGGAAAAATCCCGTCGCCGAGATTGGCTTCCGTGATCGGGCAGACGACGATGCCGGCGCCCGAAGCGGCGAGAGCTTTCGTTTCCGTTTCGGTCATTTGCGTCGCGTGGACGAGACGCCAGTCGGCGCCGATCTTCATTTTGTCGAGCAGCCATTCCACCGGCCTTGCGCCGAGATGGACAAGGGCTTCGTCGACTTCGCCGGTCTGTTCGGCGGCGTGAATGTGCACCGGCGCGGTGCGCTGAAGTCCGGCGGCAAAGCGCAGCGCCGTTTCGTCGACAGCGCGCAAGGAATGCGGCGCCACGCCGAGACGCGCGTCGCCGGGAAGATTTGCAAGTCCCGTGCGCGCTTTTTCAAAAAGGTTCTCAAATGTATCGAGCGTGTTTCCGAAACGGCGTTGCCCGCCTTGAAGCGCGCGCCCGTCCATGCCGCCGCGCATATAAAGCACCGGCAGATGCGCATAGCCGATGCCGGTTTCCGCAGCAGCGGAGAACATGCGCTCGCCCAGTTCGGCTGGGTTTTCGTAAGGCGTCCCGTCCGGCTGGTGGTGGAGATAGTGAAACTCGCCGATCGCGGCGAAGCCCGCCTCGAGCATTTCCATCTGCACTTGCGCGGCGATGGCTTCGATGTCGTCGGGCGTCAGGCGCTCCACGAAATGATACATGAGCGTGCGCCAGGTCCAGAAATCGTCATGGGCGGCGGAGCGGTATTCGGTGAGACCGGCCATGGCGCGCTGAAAGGCGTGAGAGTGGGCGTTGCCGGGGGCGGGCAGGAGCGCGCCGACTTTGACTCCTTGCGAGTTGGCGTTGGGGGTCACGGCGACGATTCGGCCGTCGGCGCCGATTTCCACCGAGACGTTTTGCGCCCACCCTTCAGGGGTAAGGGCTTCGCGCGCGAAAAGTCTTGTTGAGGCCACGGCTTGCAACTCCGCCTAATATGTGCATACATAATAGCTAATAAACTGCACATATCAAGCGGCGATCCGCCGTTCAGATCAATCGAGGCTCATATGAGCGCCACCTTGACGCCAGGCGAGGCGAGCCTCGCTTCGCTTGAAAAGCTCTATCGGGAGAAGGGGGCTTTCGGTCTCGATCCTTCGGCGCGCGCCGGGATTGAGCGGTCTGCGGGTGAAATCGCGAAGGCGGCGGCGGGCGCCGCGCCCGTCTATGGCGTCAACACAGGATTCGGAAAACTCGCCTCTGTGCGGATCGGCAGTGATGATCTCGCGCAGCTTCAGCGCAATCTCATTCTTTCTCACAGCGCGGGCACCGGCGCGCCGCTCTCTCCCGAAGTGACGCGGCTGGTGATGGCGCTGAAACTCCTGTCGCTCGGACGCGGCGCCTCCGGGGTTCGCTGGGAGGTCATCGAACAGGTCGAAAAATTCATCGCCGCCGACATTCTCCCCGTCATTCCGTCGCAAGGCTCTGTCGGCGCCTCGGGCGATCTGGCGCCGCTTGCGCATATGACGGCCGCGCTGATCGGCGAGGGCGAAGTTTTCCATTGCGGCGAAAAGAAAGCCGCGCGCAACGCCATGGCGGCGGAGGATATCGAGCCGCTGGTGCTGTCGGCCAAAGAAGGCCTCGCCATGATCAACGGCACCCAGGTGTCGACGGCGCTCGCTTTGTCGGCCCTCTTCGACGCATGGCGGCTCGCCCTTTCTTCGATCACCACAAGCGCGCTCGCTATCGAGGCGGCCATGGGAACGGCCGCGCCGTTTCATCCGGAGATTCATACGTTGCGCGGCCATCGCGGCCAGATCGAAACGGCGCGGCGCCTGCGCGAATTGCTCGACGGGTCGCAGATCATTACGAGCCACATCGAAGGCGACGAACGCGTGCAGGATCCCTATTGCCTGCGCTGCCAGCCGCAGGTGGCGGGTGCCTGTCTCGATCTTCTGCGTCAGGCGGCCTTTACGCTTGAAGTCGAAGCCAACGCCGTCACGGATAACCCGCTGGTGCTGGCGGGCGGCGAGATCGTTTCGGGCGGCAATTTCCATGCGGAGCCGGTGGCGTTTGCCGCGGACCAGATCGCGATTGCATTGTCGGAGCTCGGATCGATTTCCCAGCGCCGCATCGCGCTGTTGGTGGACCCGGCGTTGAGTTACGGATTGCCTGCATTCCTGACGCCGAAGCCGGGACTGAATTCCGGCCTGATGATTGCGGAAGTGACGTCCGCCGCGCTCATGAGCGAGAACAAGGCGCTTTCCAATCCACGCTCTGTCGATTCGACGCCGACTTCCGCCAATCAGGAAGATCATGTCTCCATGGCGTGCCACGGCGCCCGGCGTTTGCACGAGATGAACGAAAACCTTTCCGGCATCATCGCCGTCGAAGCGATGGCGGGCGCGCAAGGTGTCGAGATGCGCGCGCCGCTGGAGACGAGCCCGGTGTTGAAAGACGTCATCGCCGCCATTCGCAAAGAATGCGCGCCCATGGGCGCAGACAGAATCCTTTCCAATGATATCGATAGACTAAAGCAACTGGTCCGGTCGCCGGCGATGTCCGAACATGCCGGCGTCGCGCCCATCGCTTTGGGCGCGTCATGACTCCTGTAACGGTCATATCGGGCGAGGGGCCGGTCATTCTTGGACAGCCCCATAGCGGCGTATTCGTCCCCGATGAGATCAGGGCGCGGTTGAACGAACGCGGGCGCGCGCTCGCCGATACGGACTGGCATGTGGACCGGCTCTATGACGGGCTTTTAGCCAACGCGACAATCGTGCGCGCGAATTCCCACCGCTATGTGATCGACGCCAATCGCGACCCGTCGGGCGCCAGCCTTTATCCCGGACAGAACACGACCGGGCTCGTGCCCTTTACGGATTTCAATGGCGAAGCGATCTGGAATACGCCGCCAACTGTAGAAGAAATCGAATGCCGCCGCATGGACTATCACGCGGTCTATCATTTGACGCTGGCGTCAGAGATCGACCGCGTGCGCGACGCCCATGGCGTGGCGGTTCTTTATGACTGCCACTCGATCCGCTCGCATATTCCGTATCTCTTCGACGGAAAGCTGCCGGACCTCAATATCGGCACGAACAATTCTGCGACCTGTGCAAAGGCCATTGAAGAAGCGGTCGCAGATGTCTGCGCCGGTTCCGATTTTTCCTATGTCGTGAACGGACGGTTCCGCGGGGGCTGGACCACACGCCATTATGGCGAACCGCAATACGGCGTCCATGCGATCCAGATGGAGATCGCCCAGAGCGCCTATCTCGATACCGAAAGTGCGCCGTTTTCCTACAGCGAAACGAAAGCGGAAAAATTGCGCGCAATCTTGAAACAGATTCTGGAGCGCATCGAAAAGCTTGCGCTCTTTGGTGAATTGAACGGAGCCGATGATGACTGACCGATTTGCGAATAAGCGCGATGTGAAAGCCCCCACGGGAACGGAGCTGAACTGTCTTTCCTGGACGACGGAAGCGCCGTTCCGCATGTTGCACAACAATCTCGATCGTGCGGTGGCGGAGAACCCGGACGAACTCGTCGTCTATGGCGGGATAGGCCGCGCCGCGCGGTCATGGGCCGATTTCGACGCCATCGCCGAGACGCTGAAGACTTTGCGGGAAGATCAAACGCTGCTGGTGCAGTCCGGGAAACCGGTCGGCGTTTTTGAAACCCACAAGGATGCGCCCCGCGTTCTGATCGCCAACTCCAACCTGGTGCCGCATTGGGCGAACTGGGATCATTTCTCCGAGCTCGATAAAAAGGGCCTGATGATGTACGGCCAGATGACGGCGGGCTCATGGATTTATATCGGCACGCAAGGGATTGTTCAGGGTACATATGAAACCTTCGTGGAGGCGGGCCGTCGGCATTATGACGGCAACCTCAAGGGCAAATGGATTTTGACCGGCGGTCTTGGCGGCATGGGCGGTGCGCAGCCGCTCGCCGCGGTGATGGCCGGCGCCTGTTGTCTCGCTGTTGAATGCGACGAAGACCACATCGATTTCCGGTTGCGCACGCGTTATCTCGACGAAAAGGCGAAAACTCTCGACGAAGCGCTCGAAAAAATCGAACGCTGGAGGAAGGCGGGGGAGGCGAAGTCCGTTGGCCTTCTCGGCAATGCGGGCGATGTTTTCCCTGAGATTGTGAAGCGGGGCGTGAAGCCTGACATCGTCACCGACCAGACTTCGGCGCATGATCCGGTGAACGGCTATCTCCCCATCGGCTGGACCTTGGGCCAGTGGCGCGAGAAACGCGAAAGCGATCCGAAAGCGGTGGAGAAGGCTGCGCGCGCCTCCATGAAAATACAGGTTCAGGCGATGCTCGATTTCTGGAACGCAGGCGTTCCGACGCTCGATTACGGCAACAACATTCGACAGGTCGCATTTGACGAGGGCCTCAAAGACGCGTTCGATTTTCCGGGATTCGTGCCGGCGTATATCCGTCCGCAATTCTGCCGCGGCATCGGCCCGTTCCGCTGGGCGGCGCTATCCGGTGATCCGCAAGACATTTACCGCACCGATGAAAAGGTGAAGGAGCTGCTCCCCGACAATAAGCACCTTCACAACTGGCTCGACATGGCGAAGGAGCGCATCGCGTTTCAGGGATTGCCGGCGCGCATCTGCTGGGTGGGCTTGGGCGACCGTCATCGCCTCGGCCTCGTTTTCAATGAAATGGTGGCGAAGGGCGAGTTGAAAGCGCCGGTGGTGATTGGCCGCGATCATCTCGACTCAGGCTCCGTCGCGAGCCCCAACCGCGAAACCGAAGCCATGAAGGACGGCTCGGACGCGGTTTCAGACTGGCCGCTCCTTAATGCGCTGTTGAACACCGCGTCGGGCGCGACCTGGGTGTCGCTGCATCATGGCGGCGGTGTCGGCATGGGCTTTTCCCAGCATGCAGGCATGGTGATCGTCGCCGACGGCACCGAAGACGCGGCCCGGCGCCTGAAGCGGGTCCTGTGGAACGACCCTGCGACCGGCGTCATGCGCCACGCCGACGCCGGCTATGAGGACGCCATCGACTGCGCCCGGGAAAAGGGACTCAATCTTCCCGGCATTCTCTAAAGATTTCCCGGGTTTCATATTCGCCGCATTGCGGGCGCGCGGAATCGGCGCGACAATGTCGGCTCGCGGGAGAAAGGGAAAAAAAGACCATGGGGAAAACTTTCGCCGGACTGGGCGTGCTGGCCGCCATCATTTTGGCGGGTTGCGGCGCGGAGAATAATGCGGCTGAAACCGCAGCAAGCGCCGAGCCGGGCGCCGTCAGCCTGAAGCCCTCCGTCACCCATGAGGCTGACCCGATGCAGGGACGGGCGCTCTTTGTGGAAAAAGGCTGCGTCATCTGCCACGCCGTCAACGGCGTGGGCGGCAAGGCCGCTCCGGCGCTCGACGCGGAAATCGGCGCGCCGCCGGTCGATCCCCTCGAATTCGCCGCCCGCATGTGGCGCGGCGCCCCGGCGATGATCGAGCTTCAGTCGATCGAGCTTGGCTATACGATCTATCTCACCGCCGACGACATCGCCAATCTCGCTGCCTTTTCCGCCGACCGCGACGCCCAGAAAGACCTTAAGCTCGAAGATTTGCCGGAAACCATCCGCTCGGGTCTCCTCGATGAGCGCTTCTGGGAAATGGAGAATTGGGACGATTACTTGAGCCGCGGCCGGGAGGGTGAATTCCCCGACGAGGTCGAGGAGCCGCTCGAGGCGAACGAGTAGGCGCTAGCGTCGCCAGGCTGGCCTCGCGGGGCCTGCGGTTTTCCGTCTCATATAGGGGCTTCGCGCCCTTCCGGGGCCCGAAAAAGCCCGGAATCTCATTGCCTTTGGCGGCGCACCTTTCTAGGTTCCGCCCCGAACTCGCTCCGGCCACGCGCCGGGCGCATCAAGACCTATTGGAGACGACTAGTGGCGAGCGCTGACTTCCTCCTCGACTGGCTGCCCATTCTTGTTTTCTTCGGGATCGCGCTGGTGCTGGCGCTGGGCTTCCTCGTCGCCCCGGCGATCATCGCGCCGAACGACCCGGACCCCGAAAAAGTCTCAACCTATGAATGCGGGTTCAACGCCTTCGACGACGCGCGGATGAAGTTCGACGTTCAGTTCTACATCGTCGCCATTCTCTTCATCATCGTCGATCTCGACGTGGCGTTTCTGTTTCCCTGGGCGGTGACGCTGTTCAATCCGGAGCTCGGCGCCGACCGTGATTTCCAGATTTTCGCCTTCTGGTCGATGTTCGTCTTCATCGCCGTCTTCGCCGTGGGCTTCTTGTATGAGTGGAAGAAAGGAGCGCTGGAATGGCGCTAGAGGAAACCAAGCTTCCTTACGGGACCGCTGCGCGCGCAGGCGGACCGGGCTATAATCCGAACGCGAAAGACCCGTTCTTCAAAGACCTTTCGGACCAGCTTGCGGATCGCGGTTTCATCACCGCGCCGGCGGACGCGCTCATCAACTGGGCGCGCACCGGCTCCTTGATGTGGATGACTTTCGGGCTCGCCTGCTGCGCCGTCGAGATGATGCAGGCGTCCATGCCGCGTTATGACGTTGAGCGGTTCGGTTTCGCCCCGCGCGCAAGCCCGCGCCAGTCGGACGTGATGATCGTCGCCGGCACCTTGACCAACAAGATGGCCCCGGCGCTGCGCAAGGTTTACGACCAGATGCCGAACCCGCGTTACGTCATCTCCATGGGCTCATGTGCGAATGGCGGCGGCTATTACCACTATTCCTATGCGGTGGTGCGCGGCTGCGACCGCGTCGTGCCGGTCGACATTTATGTGCCGGGCTGCCCGCCGACGGCGGAAGCGCTCGTCTACGGCATCCTGCAATTACAGAAGAAGATCCGCCGCGAAGGGTCGATTGTTCGGTAGGGATTGATGTCCGAAGAACTGAAAGAACTGGGCGAACATATCGCCGCGACCATCGACGCCGACATCCGCTCCTGGCGAGTGGAATATGGCGAGCTGACGATTGAAGTGACGGCGAGCCGCATCGTGCCGGTGATGCAGTTCCTGCGCGATGATCCTTTGGCGAAGTTTCTGGTGCTGATCGATCTGACCGCCGTTGATTATCCGCAGCGCGCCAAGCGCTTCGACGTCGTCTATCATCTCCTCTCCATGCACAATAATACGCGCATCCGCGTGAAGGCGCAGCTCGGCGAGGAAGAAACCATCCCGACCATCACGGAAGTCTTCCCCTGCGCCGACTGGTTCGAGCGCGAGGCGTTCGACATGTATGGCGTCGTCTTTTCCGGTCATCCCGATCTGCGCCGCATCCTCACCGATTACGGTTTCGAGGGGTATCCGTTGCGCAAGGACTTCCCGCTCACCGGCCATGTGGAAGTGCGCTATGACGACGAGCAAAAGCGGGTCGTCTACGAACCGGTGAAGCTCGTGCAGGAATTTCGCAATTTCGATTACCTCAGCCCATGGGAAGGCGCGCAATATGTGCTGCCGGGTGATGAGAAAGCTGAAGGGAAGGGCGCGTAAGCGATGACTGAGCGGCCGAACGGAAGAACTGGCCAATGTCTCTGTGGCGCTGTCAAATTCAAGACGCTTCCGAAAACGCAAGAAGACGGCGTTCATGTCGACGCCTGTCACTGCAGCATGTGCCGCCGTCTCGTGGGCGGACCGTTGATGGGCGTTTCTCTTGAAGCGGCGCCTGAGGTCGAAGGCGACAGCCAGCTGGGCGTCTATCAGTCCTCCGACTGGGCCGAGCGCCTCTTTTGCAAGACATGCGGCGCCAATCTTTTCTACCGCATGCGTGACGGCTCTATGCACTCCGTCAATGCCGGCGCTCTCGACGATCTGTCCGGCCTGAAGTTCACGACGGAAATATTTATCGATGAAAAGCCTGACTATTACGATTTCGCTCAGCCCACGAAAAAAATGACCGGTGCGGAAGTGATGGCGATGTTTGCGCAGGCGCAAGGAAACTAAAAATGGCTGACGGACATATCGCCCCCGAAGATTCAACTTCCGACGCCTCGTCGGAGCGCCAGTTCACGATCAATTTCGGGCCGCAACACCCGGCGGCGCACGGCGTCTTGCGCCTCGTGCTCGAACTTGACGGCGAGGTCGTCGAGCGCGTCGATCCGCATATCGGCCTTCTCCATCGAGGCACCGAGAAGCTGATCGAATACAAGACCTATCTGCAGGCGATCCCGTATTTCGACCGTCTCGATTACGTCGCGCCGATGAACCAGGAGCACGCCTTCTGCCTTGCGGCGGAAAAGCTCCTCGGGCTCGAAGTGCCGAAACGCGCGCAGCATATCCGCGTTCTGTTCTCCGAAATCGGGCGCATCCTGTCGCATCTTCTGAACGTCACGACGCAGGCGATGGATGTAGGCGCGCTGACGCCGCCGCTCTGGGGCTTTGAAGAGCGCGAAAAGCTGATGGTGTTCTATGAGCGCGCCTCCGGCAGCCGCATGCACGCCGCTTATTTTCGTGTCGGCGGCGTTCATCAGGACCTTCCCGAAGCGCTGATCGACGACATCGACGCCTGGTGTGACCAGTTCCCGCAAAAGGTGAAGGACATCGAAACCCTCATCACCGACAACCGCATTTTCAAGCAGCGCAATGTGGATATCGGCGTCGTCACGGCGGAGGAAGCCTTCGCATGGGGCTTCTCCGGCGTCATGGTGCGCGGGTCCGGCATCCAGTGGGATTTGCGCCGGGCGCAGCCTTACGAATCCTACTCGGAATACGAGTTCAAGATCCCCATCGGCAAGAACGGCGATTGCTGGGACCGTTACCTCTGCCGCATCGAGGAAATGTATCAGTCCGTCCACATCATGAAGCAGGCGATTGCGAAACTGCGCGAAACGCCGGGCCCGGTGATGACTACGGACGGCAAGGTCGCGCCGCCGCGCCGCGACAAGATGAAAGGGAACATGGAATCCCTCATTCATCACTTCAAACTCTACACGGAAGGCTTTCATGTGCCGGCGGGCGAGGTCTACACGGCGGTCGAGGCGCCGAAGGGCGAGTTCGGCGTCTATCTCGTTTCCGACGGAACCAACAAACCCTATCGCTGCAAGATCCGCGCGCCGGGCTATCCGCATTTGCAGGCTATGGACTGGATGAACCGCGGGCATTTGCTTGCGGACGTCTCCGCGATTTTGGGATCGCTCGACATCGTGTTCGGCGAGATCGATCGCTAACGAGCCTGATTTTCAATAGATTTCTGTAAAACACCCTGACTGTACTGTCAGGGTGTACACTGATGTTGTCCTATATTAGGCTTCCCGCGCGGGGCGTGAACGGGGGCTTTCATGAGACTTTTCGCAGTCATTCTGGCGTCGATTGCTGCGCTCGCGGCGACGGCGCAGGCTTATTTGTCATGGTATTATTTGGAAAAGCTGGAGAACCGGTGGCTGTTCGGCTCGGTTGAAGGGCGCAAACGACTCGCCTGCTCTCAACTCGTTTCCGCGACTACGAAATATCAGCGGCTAAGCAAGAATGTGGACGGATATTATTCCGCGGTCTTGCAAGAACAAGCTTCGCGTTTCAGTCGTTATCAGAATGACGAGCGCGGTGAAGAATTGGAGAAGCAGGCGGCCGTTGAAGCCAGGGCCGCCGTTTTGTGCCGGTTTCGCAGGGAAGCGAATACATTTTTCGATTTTCTTGATGAAGATCATCTCTATTTTACGAAAGAGGAAAAGAGCGCCCTCGGTTATGAAACGTTTCTTGAAATGCCTTCAGATCTTGATGATTATATTTCCCGTTTTGATGCGTCGACATTGACGAACTCGGAAGATGCTTTTCGCAAGGCTTTGGAGGTTGTGCAGCGCATTGGCGACCTGCACCCGAAAGTAGTCGAGGTCTGCAAGCCAATTCTTCTGGATTGACGAAGTCGGCCCGGCCGCTTGACGGGAGAGGCACGGCTTGAAATTTCACGGCTGACGCTTGAAAAGGGCGGCCATGAAAGTCCCCTCCGTCACCTGCGGCACCCACGGCAAGCAGCCCCAGACCTTTGTCTGCCGCCATATTGTCGAGTCCCTTAAAGAGGGGGAGCCCCGGGGCTTCTGGTGGAGCCGGGGGCCGGACGGCGTCTGGGACGCGATCTGCAATGACTGCAACGCCCTCGGCCAGGAGGCGTTCGACGCCCTCGGGCCCGACAATATCGCCGTCATCTGCCTCGGCTGCTTCGAGGATGCGGCGGCCCTCAACGAGGTGGAGCTGGAATAGCCACCTCCATGCCCTAAACCCGTAAAACCGCCCAAAACCGCGCCCGCGACCCCGTAAACCCTTCCGTTTTGCGGCCAATCAGTTATGTGTCGCAGCCAAATATGACGACCCCTTCTAGGAGAAGCGCCCATGGCGAGCCGCCGCCCCGCGAAAGACCAGCCCGCGTCCTTTGAATGGACGCCCGAGAACAAGGCCTGGTGCGACGCGCAGATGAAGAAATATCCGGAGTGCCGCCAGGCCTCCTGCGTGATCCCGTTCCTGTGGCGCGGCCAGAAACAGGAAGGCTGGTGCTCGATCCCCATGATGGAGGCGATCGCCCGCCAGCTCGATATGCCATATATCCGCGTCTACGAAGTCGCGACCTTCTATACGATGTTCAATTTGGCGCCGGCGGGGGAGTTCTTCGTTCAGGTCTGCGGCACGACACCGTGCATGTTGCGCGGCTCCGACGGCCTGCGCGAGACCTGCAAAAAAGTGATTGGCGCGGAAGGCCATGTGTCGGCGGACGGCAAGTTCTCCTGGCTCGAAGTCGAATGTCTCGGCGCTTGCGCCAATGCGCCCATGGTCCAGATTTCGACCAAAGAGGGCGATCATTATTACGAAGACCTGACGCCGGAAATTCTCGAAGACCTGCTGGCGAAACTCGCCCGCGGCGAGAAAGTGAAAATCGGCACGCAGCATCCGAACCGTCATTCGTCGGACCCGGAAGGCGAGAACACGACGCTCACCGATCCGAAACTTTATGACGGCAGCTATACGCAGCCCTTGAAGGAAATCCCGAATTCCGCGCCCAAAGCGCCGGCGGAGTAAGCCCAGAAAGCCCCGAGGTGACATTCATGAAGACCTGCACCCAATCAGCGCGCAGCGCCGCCTTCGCAGCCATCGCCGCTTTGACGGCGGGCTTGTGTTTCGCCGCGCAGCCGGCTTCGGCTGAAACCAATGCGGCGGTCACGACGCAGGATTTCGCCGCATGGCTCGATGGCTACAAGGAAGCGTGGGAGACGCGCGATGCGGATAAAGCCGGCGCGCTGTTCACCGCCGATGCGACCTATCACGAAAACCCTTTTGAGGACGTGATGCAGGGGCGCGCGGCGATTGAGGAATACTGGGCGGGCGTCACCGCCGACCAACGCGACGTCACTTTCACTTATGAAGTTCTGACCTGTTACGAAGACAAGTGCCTGGCGCAATGGCATGCGGCCTTCACCAGCGCCTCCGGCGGCGCCGCGATCGAACTTGACGGCGTTTTCCTGTGCGCGTTCGCCGACGCGCAAACGGTGAAGGCGCTGAAAGAGTGGTGGCACGTTGAGGTTACGCCAGTGGATGCGGCGGAGTAACGACACCCGTGCAGACGCCTGAAAGCATCAAACGCAAGGACGCCATGAAAGGGCTGATCAACATCGCCATGATGGAAGGCGCCGTGTTGATGCTCGTCGTCGGCGCGTATCTCTATACGGACGATCTCAACATCCTGATCGGCGGCGTCGCCGGGACGGCGATCGTTTTCGGGGCGATGACGGTGCGCTGGTTCAACGAAAGCAAAGCTGCGCTGAAACCGGCGTCGGACGAGGGCGCCCATGGCTGAGAATCGCAAGCAAAGCCCCCACTATATTCCGGAGCTCGATCCGGATAACCCGGAAAGCGGGCCGAAGGTGAAGCAACGCCTCCTCGTGTGGCTTTTGTCTGGCGGGTTGTTGTGCTTGGCGCTCGGGGCTTCGTTATATGCCGCCGGTCATCAAAAATCCGGCCTGATTATTGTCGCCATTGGAGTGGTCGCGCTGGCGCCGCTTCTGATTTGATTAGCAGTGACGCATTCGAACGGATGAAACATGCTCGAAGATAAAGACCGGATTTTCACGAACCTCTACGGCCTTCAGGACTGGCGTCTTGAAGCGGCGAAGAAGCGCGGCGCCTGGAACGGCACGGCGGATCTGATGGCGCTGGGCGGCGACTGGCTGATCCAGCAGATCAAGGATTCCGGATTGCGCGGCCGCGGCGGCGCCGGCTTCCCCACGGGCCTCAAATGGTCCTTCATGCCGAAGGAAGTCAAAGACCGTCCGCATTATCTCGTCGTCAACGCCGACGAGTCCGAACCCGGCACCTGCAAGGACCGGGAGATCATGCGCCACGATCCGCATCTCTTTATCGAAGGTTGCCTGATCGCGTCTTTCGCCATGAAGGCCCATGTCTGTTACATCTATATCCGCGGCGAATATGTGGACGAGCGCAACAATCTCCAGGCGGCCATCGACGAAGCCTATGCTGCGGGGCTCCTCGGCAAGAACGCGGCGGGCTCGGGCTGGGATTTCGATCTCTATGTGCATCACGGCGCCGGCGCTTATATCTGCGGCGAGGAGACGGCGCTGCTCGAAAGTCTCGAAGGCAAGAAGGGCCAGCCGCGCCTGAAGCCGCCTTTCCCGGCGGGCGCCGGTCTTTATGGCTGCCCGACCACTGTCAATAATGTGGAATCGATTGCGGTTTGCCCGACGATCCTGCGCCGCGGCGCCGGCTGGTTCCGCAAGTTCGGGCGCGAGAATAATCACGGCACCAAGATTTTTTCGATCTCCGGCCACGTCAACCGCCCCTGCAACGTCGAAGAAGCGATGTCGATTCCGCTGAAGCAACTGATCGACGTGCATTGCGGCGGCGTCAAAGGCGGCTGGGACAATCTCAAGGCCGTCATTCCCGGCGGATCGTCCGTGCCCTGCCTGCCGAAAGACATCTGCGACGACGTCTTGATGGATTTCGACGCGTTGCGCGATCACCGCTCCGGTCTCGGCACGGCGGCGGTCATTGTCATGGACAAATCCACCGACATGGTGCGCGCCATCGCGCGCCTCGCTTATTTTTACAAGCACGAGAGCTGCGGCCAGTGCACGCCCTGCCGCGAGGGCACAGGCTGGATGTGGCGCGTGCTTGAGCGCATGACGGTTGGCGATTCGACCACCGAAGAAATCGACAAGCTGCTCGAAGTCTCGACGCAGATTGAAGGCCACACAATTTGCGCGCTCGGCGACGCCGCCGCGTGGCCGGTGCAGGGGCTTATCCGTCACTTCCGTCACGAGATCGAAGAACGCATCAACACCTACCGCAACGACCGCCCGCATGTGGCGGTTGCGGCGGCGGAGTAAGCGTGGCGGCGATCCGGCGCGCGACGCTCGCCGATGTGGCGGGCTTAAGCGAACTGGGCGTTGCGACGTTTACTGAAACTTTCGCGCATCTTTACGAGGCCGAAGACCTCCGAGAGTTCCTCGCCTACAATCACTCCGCCGGCTATTACGAAGACTTTCTCAACGATCCGGAAGCCGCCGCCTGGGTGGCGGAAACGCAGGAAGGCGAGATGATCGGCTACTGCACGGCCGCGCCTTGCAGTCTCCCGGCGCCGGACATGCCGGAGAAGTCGGGCGAGCTCTGCCGGCTTTATCTCGACCGCGAGCGCCAAGGCCAAGGGCTCGGGACAGCCCTTCTCGAATCCGCGCTAGACTGGCTCGAGGAGCATTTCGAGCATCTCTATGTGGGCGTCTTTTCCGAGAATTTCGGAGCCCAAAAACTCTATCAACGCTACGGTTTCGAAAAGGTCGCCGAGTACCACTTTCTGGTCGGAAACCACCCCGATCTCGAATGGATCATGAAAAGAAGGTCACAAAAGGCTTAAAAAGCCCGATTTTATGGGCCTAAATGCGCTTTTTAGAGTCTCCTCACAAAGCGAATCATACGCAATAATGCCGGGACAGCAGGCGAAACACAGTGTTTTTGGCTGCTTTTCGCATTCAATGACTGATTGAAGGATACTGAAAATGGCCGTTAAACGGAAAACCGCAAAAAAGGCGCCGGCGAAGAAAAAAGCGCCTGCCAAGAAAACCGCCGCCAAAAAAGCGCCGGCGAAGAAAAAAGCCGCCGCTCCGAAGAAGCCGCTGCCTGACGTTCTGACGATCAAGCACCTCGCGGCGGAGCTTTCCGAAGCGCATGAAATGCCGAAGAAACAAGCGGAAGAAATCGTCTCCGATTTCATCGACCGCATGGGCGGCTACCTGAAAAAAGGCAAGAAGCTGCGCATCTCCGGTCTCGGCATTCTCCAGGTTCGCCACCGTGCGGCGCGCATGGGCCGCAACCCGGCGACTGGCGAAGCGATCAAGATCAAGGCTTCGAAAAAAGTCGCGTTCCGTCCGTCGAAAGACCTTAAAGAGCGCGTGCTCTAGTTTTTTAGGCAGACGCCGAAACGAAACGCCCGGTTTGCGATTGTTTGCAGCCGGGCGTTTTCTTTTTTACTTCCGGAAACGTTTCCTGAGATTGAGGAAGGGCTTTTCGTAGAAATAAAAGCTTGCTGCGGAAATTGCGATTGTTCCCGCTAGCGCCAGCGGAAATTCGAACCACAGATTGGAGAGGCCAAGTTTTCCGATCAGTATCTGCGCGGCGTAAACACACCACATATGATAAAGATACATGCCGTAGCTGATCGCTCCGATGAAGGCGACAGGCCGCCAGTCCAGAAGGGCTGTGGTTTTCGACGCCGGCGCCAGCACGATCGAGGCGATCCACAAGCTCATAAGGATATGCATGACAAGCCGGAACGCGCCGGAAATGTCGGCGGCTGGTATGTTGAACAAGACCAACAGCGCGCCCATGAAAACCAGCGGCGCATATTTGAAGCCGGCGAGGCGTTTTACGAGCGCGTAGCTTTTCTCGCGATGAAGAAGATGCGCCAGGCCGACGCCGAGAAGAATTGGCGTGAACGTCGAATCGAGAATTTCACGGCTGCCTGCAAATCCTTCGCCGAACGAGGCGTCGATAGCGGGATCGAGAACGCCGAAATTGATGAGCTGATTGACGATCAGCGCAACGAACCAGAACGCCGCGGCGGCGACCGGCGCGAAGAACGCCTCCACCAGAGGCCAGACGACATAAAACTGCTCCTCTGTGGCGAGCGACCAGGTGATGCCGAGATTGTTGGCGCCGGGATGAATCCAGTTCGACAGATAAAGCGCGTATATGGGAAATCCTTCTGCAAGACGCGCAGTGTCGGGGTCATCTGGTTTGAAGACAAGATAAACGCCCAGCATGGCGAACAGAAGCAAGTAATAAGCCGGCATCAACCGTAAAAACCGGCGCGCCCAGAAATTACGCAGCGAGATACGTCCGTTCTTTGCTTTCTCCCGCAGCAAAAGCGTCACGATCAGAAAACCGCTCAGGACAAAGAAAAGGTCTACGCCGGCGAAACCGCGCGCGAACATGGGCAGAAAATCAGGACGGGCACTGTGATGCCAGACCACGGCGACGATGGCGAGGGCGCGCAGCCCGTCGAGACCGGGAAAATATTTGCGCGCCTGATAGGATTGGTAGTCGGTCCCCATGACATCCTTGTTTTCGTATTGAGGCGCAGCTTCCGGTTTACGAATCACTTCTGAATGTTTCGATAACACGAGAAGGCCTAGATGCGGCCATAGACATAGGCGGCGCGCCATCCGGACAGAGGAAATTCCCGCATCCCTCGGACGCCATATTGGGAGATGCGGTATGCGCTCGAGGTCGTCTCCTGAAGGACGCAAAGATAGGCCGCCGTTTCGCTTGGCGGGACGTTCTTGGCAAGCAGCAACGCATCATGGCCCGCCGCAGGGGGTCTTGCCGGGTTGACCCAAACCACTTCGCCTGTGTGAAAGCGGGGGCCCATGGACTCGTCGGGGGCGTAGAACCCGAAGACCAAGGCGGCTCCTGCGAAATCCCGTGCTTGCGGCCGGCGTTCGATGGGACGTTGCAGGTCTAGCAGCCACTTGCCGTTTTCGCCTGCTGCGCTTTCATAAAGCGGCGCCAGCGTTTCCTGACCTTCTTCCGGGAGAAAATGCGTTTCTGACTCAGCCAAGCCGGCGCGCTCGATGACGGCGGGGTTCAGTTCAAGATACTCGGCCGCCCTTTGCGCTTCCTCATATTTCAGCCGGCGGCGGCCTTTCAGCATCCGGGAAACCCCGGACTTGTCGATGCCGAGCGCAGCGGCCAGCCCGGTCTGGGTTTTGGCCGGGTCCCGCTCTAGCGCTTCGATTATCCAGTCAACTTCCCGTTGCATTCACTGCAACATGAAAGGCTTAGGGTTGATTTGCGATGGACAATTTCGCAACAATTTAAAGGGGTTGTTGCGATTTTGACAATTTATGCGAGTTATTTGTTGACGCTGGGCTGCGCGCTCGGCGGAAAAGGCGGGAAGCGGCGAGGGGATTGGAAAATGGCAGAGAAAAAACAACACGACGAGGCCAAGAAGCTGCGTGAGACCATCGACGCCTTCTCGGCCCGGCTCGACGCCATGTCCGCCGCCATTGAGCGGATGGAAGGCCGGCTTGATGTCCTGTATGAAGAATGCCAGCGCATCGGCGGCGCGGCGCAACGCACAATCCTCCGTCAGGAAAGCATTTCGAAAAGCCTTGACCGGCTTGAGCAATCTCTGCGCGAAAAATAGGAAAGGCGCTTGTCTTCACGCCAGGCGCGGCGAAGGAAGGCATGTCGCAAACTCTGCTTGTCTGCATCGGGGCGCAAAAGGCCGGCACAACCTGGCTCGCCGACTATTTGCGCGCGCACCCGCAGGCGCACATGCCGCCGGTAAAGGAAGTGCATTTCTTCGATGCTCGCTTTGTTCCGCAATGGTGCGCGAAATATGAAGAAGAGATGTTGGCGGAATATCAGCGCCTGACTGCAAATCTGACGCTTGCAACCTGCGGCGATCCCATCATTCAGCAGCGGCTTCACGCCATGCTCCTGCGCTTTCGGATGATCGCCAATCCCAATGAATATCTCCGCTTCATGAGCTGGGGCGCGCAAGGACGGCCTGTGCTTTTTGAAGCGACGCCTGACTATTCCATGCTGGACGGCCACGCCTTCAGCGTGATGAGGGATATTCATCCCGATGTGCGGCTGATTTTCCTGTTGCGCAATCCGGCCGATCGTTTCTGGTCGTCGATGAAATTCAATCAGACGCACAACCCTATGTTTGACATCGACGTCATGTTCGACCGGCTGATCGGGCGCGAGGACTTCCAGCTTCTGGGCAATTACGAACGCACCTTTGAAGAAGTCCTGAAGGCTTTCTCTCCGGAACGCCTTCATGTGGAATTCTACGAAAGGCTGTTCACGCAACGCGCGGTCGACCGGATTTGCGCATTCGCCGGGATCAAGCCAAAACCCGCTGATTTCGGCGCCCGCTCCAACGCCTCTATCGAAGGCGAAATGCCGCCCGCCCGGCGCGAGCAGGCCGTGCGCGCCTACGCCCATGTCTATCGCGGGGTCAACGAGCGGTTCCAGGGCGATCTGCCGGAGAACTGGCGCCAGGACATGCAGCGGTTTGGAATCTGAGCGAAAAAGCCGGCCGGGCTGCGACGGCAAGGCGGCCCGCGCGCTCTAGCCTCACGGGGTAAAGACGGCTAAACCACGCCCCGAATTTGGATATCAGACCCCTCAAGAAGGCCCGGCATGAGCGAGACGCGCGTCATCAAAGTCAACGGCGAGGAGATCGAAGTCGCCTCGAACCTCACCCTCCTGCAGGCCTGCGAGGCCGCGGGGGAGGAGATTCCACGCTTCTGCTATCACGAGCGTCTGTCGGTGGCGGGCAACTGCCGCATGTGCCTCATCGAGGTGAAGGGCGGGCCGCCGAAGCCCGTCGCCTCCTGCGCTCAGAATGTCCGGGATCTGCGCCCCGGTCCCGACGGCGCGCCGCCTGAGCTTTTCACCAACACGCCCATGGTCAAAAAGGCGCGCGAAGGGGTGATGGAGTTCCTCCTCATCAACCACCCGCTCGATTGCCCGATCTGCGACCAGGGCGGGGAATGCGACCTTCAGGATCAGGCCATGGCCTATGGCCGCGACGGGTCGCGCTATGCGGAGAACAAGCGCGCCGTCGAAGAAAAATATATGGGCCCCCTGATCAAGACGATCATGACCCGCTGCATCCAATGCACGCGCTGCGTCCGGTTCGCGACGGAGATTGCCGGCGTTGACGATCTGGGTCTCGTCAATCGCGGCGAGAATGCGGAAATCACCACCTATCTTGAAAAGGCGGTCCAGTCCGAACTCACCGGCAACCTCATCGACGTGTGCCCGGTGGGCGCGCTCACCTCCCGGCCTTATGCATTCAACGCGCGGCCATGGGAGCTGCGCAAAACCGATTCCATCGACGCTATGGACGCCGTCGGCTCGAACATTCGCGTCGACGCGCGCGGTCGCGAGGTGTTGCGCATCCTGCCGCGCCTGCATGAAGGCGTGAATGAAGAATGGATCGCCGACAAGACGCGTTTCGTGTGGGACGGTCTCCGGCGCCAACGGCTCGACAAACCCTATGTGCGCAAGGACGGCCGCTTGCAGCCCGCAAGCTGGGATGAGGCGCTGTCGGTCGTCGCCGAAAAGCTGAAAGCGGCGCCGAAGGAAAAAGTCGCCGCGCTCGCCGGCGATCTCGTTCCCGCCGAAGCGGTGAAGGCGCTGAAAGACCTGATGACCGCCATCGGCACGCCGCATATGGACTGCCGTCAGGACGGCGCGAAGATCGGGAGCGGCGACAGGCGCAGCTATCTCTTCAACACCGGCATCGCCAATCTCGAGCAGGCGGATGTCATCCTGCTGATCGGGACCAATCCGCGCGCCGAAGCGCCGATGATCAATGCGCGCATTCGCAAAGTCTGGCTCAACAATCTCGATGTGAAGATCGGCCTTATCGGCGAACAGAATGATCTTTCCTACGATTACGACTATCTCGGCGCCGGGCCCGACACGCTGGCGAGCCTTGCAAAAGGCGAGGGCGCTTTTGCAGAGGCGTTGAAATCCGCGAAAAATCCTGTGGTCATTGTCGGTATGGGCGCCCTTGCGCGCAAAGACGGCGCTGCGATCCTCAACGCAGCGGCCAAACTCGCCGATGGCGTCGGCGCCATCCGCGGCGACTGGAATGGCTTCAACGTGCTTCATACGGCGGCGGGCCGCGTCGGCGCGCTCGACCTGGGCTTCCTTCCAGGTGAGGGCGGGAAGGACTTCGCTGGCATTCTCGAGGCCTGCAGCGCCCGGGAAATCGAGTTCGTTTACAATCTCGGCGCCGATGAGTTCGACGGGCAGAAGCTTAACGGCGCCTTCGTCGTCTATCAGGGCAGCCATGGCGATATGGGCGCACGCTATGCCGATGTGATTTTCCCGGCGGCGGCCTATACCGAACAAAACGCGATTTTCGTGAACACCGAAGGCCGGGCGCAGCTTGCGAACCGCGCCGCGTTCCCGCCGGGCGACGCGCGCGAAGACTGGGCGATCATACGCGCGCTCTCCGACCGCATTGGCAAGACGCTCCCCTATGACGACGTGTTCGCGCTGCGCCAGGCGATGATCGCCGACGCGCCGTCGCTCGGCCGTATCGACCAGATCGGCAATCTGGAAGAGCGCTTCGATGCGAGCGCCTGCGGCGTTGCGGGCGAGATGGACGGCGCGCCTTTCGTCTCGGCGGTGAGAGATTACTATCTCACCAACCCAATCGCCCGCGCCTCGAAAACCATGTCGGAATGTTCCGCCGTGATGAGCGGCGCAAAGCGTCAGGCGGCGGAGTGACGACGGCGCTTCAGAAAGCTTTTTCCGGCCGCGTGGTCGTCAATGCTTTGATCTCTGTGCCGTTAGGGCTTCTCATTTGTGCGGTCGTTCTGATCCTTTTGAGCCTTTTGCTAAATGAGTCCTCGTCCGAGGAGGGGCCTAATCTTTTGGATTCGGCCAGAACGTTCGGACTATATTTTCTGGTTGCCGTGCATATAGGTTATTTAGCCGCTTTGCTTATTGGCGCGCCAATTCACTACCTGCTCGTGAAAACACAAAAGAATAATTTGCTCGGCTATATATTTGGCGGCGCAATTGCATCCATGATCCTTATTGCCCTGTGGATTGTTCCAGGGTTCGCTCATGGAGTGCAGGTGACCGCTGATGAGTTAGCTGGCATATCTTTCTTCTATGGCGTGCCGCCGATTGTGATCGCCGCTGTCTTCGGGGTTTTAACAAGCCGTTCAGAACGTGTTAGTGATGCTTCCTACCGATGAGAAACAGGCGGAGATACTCGATCAAATCCGCATCAATGTCGCTTTCGAGGAAATGGTCGTCGCCGTGCTTGCTGGCGCTTTGGCCGGCGGCGCGCTCACGCTCCTGTTCGCCGCGGCGGAACTCCTGAACGGGTTTTCTCTGACATTGCTGGTGTCCGCTCTCCTTGAAGGTCTCTTCGTCAGTATCCTGATTTTTCTGGTGGGCTTCGGCGCCAGCGTGGCGTTCGGCGCGCCGCTTTTCGCGGCCCTTGAAAAACGCAAGCGGCGCAATCTCTGGCCCTATCTCGGCGCGGCCATGGGCGTCGCCGTTGCCGTGCTGGTGTTGTTCACAATCGGTTTCCCGTCGGTAAGCGCCGCCAGCGTCAGAACCCTCGCTGTCATTTTCCTCCCCCCGCTGATTGTTTCCCTTGTCTTTGTAAGGCGCATGACGCCCCACTGGCGCGCGGCGGAAAAGGCCGAATCCGAGGCGGAAGGCCCGATCCTCTTTAGAATCCATTGAGTTTCTTCGGCGGGCTGCGCCGTCCCTGCGGCGAGCCGAACTTCACGAACGCCGCTCAAGTCGCTACATTGGTCGCAAGAGATGGAGGCGAGCAATGATCAAAAATCTTATTCTTTACGCCGGCGCCCTGGCGCTTCTTGCAGGCGGCGCAGCTCTTGCTGATGACGATGAAATGGTGACGAGCAAGCTCGATCTGGGCGGCTTCGACGCCATCACCATCGCCGGCGTCTATGAGCTTGACGTGCGCGTCGGGCCTGGCTTTTCCGTGGAGCTTTCCGGTCCTGCTTATGAAATGAACCGGGTCGAGGCGTCGGTGAAAAACGGCGCGCTCGTGCTCGATCAGCGCAAGCGCATGAAGGGCGAGAAAAACCGCAATAATCGCGACGGGATCGAGGCGACAATAACGCTGCCGAGCCTCACTGCGCTGAAAATATCGGGCGTCGTTGACGGCCATGTGTCGGATGTCGATGCGGATAATTTCTCCATCAACATTTCCGGCGTTGGCGATCTCGAAGTCGACGGCGAGTGCGGCGCGCTTGACGCCAACCTTTCCGGCGTCGGCGATCTCGACGCCCGCGGTCTTGAATGCGCGACGGCCGAGGTGAAAGTCTCCGGCGTCGGCAGCGCGGTGGTGTTCGCCAGCGATGCAGTAGATGCAAAAGTCTCCGGCATGGGCGATATCGACGTCTACGGATCGCCTTCCAAGGTAAGCAAGAACAAGAGCATGTTCGCGGACATCACCGTCCACTGACGAGTTCTGCATCCAGTTATCAGTGGTCTGTGGACCGCAAATAAGGGGCGCCGCCGGCGCCCTTTCTTTTTAATCGGGACACGACAGGCCGCAGACCACAAGCCAATCGGGCCCCAATTCGCCGACCCGCCCTTCAGACATGGCGAGCTGCGTTTGTGTCTTCGTGCGCCGGTGCTAATATTCACTGGGGATAAACGGGAGGCGACCCATGAGAATTTTCTTTGGCATTATTATCGGTTTGATTTTGGCGCTCGTGATAGCCGGAGCGGCCGCGCATTATGCGTTCGGTTCGCTGCGAGACATCGGCGGGCGCGACAAGAGCCAGGACGTCACGGAAACGCTTGATCTCGTCGGGTTCGACGAGATCGATGTTGGCGGCGTATTCGAGATCGACGTGACCGTTGGCGGCGACTTTTCCGTGGTCGTGTCGGGTGCTCCATCGGAAATGGAGCGGCTGGAGGCGAGCGTTGAAAACGGCGTGCTGAAGCTCGACCGCAGGGAAGGCGGCAATGGCAAACATCGCTGGCGCAATTTCGGTCTTACGGCCGACATCACCCTGCCGGCGCTCAACGGCGTCGACATCGCCGGCGTCGCCGACGGCAAGATCTCGGGCGTCGACGCCGATGACTTCGAGATCGATCTCGCCGGGGTTGGCGATCTTGAAATCAGCGGGACCTGCGGCCGGCTGGACGCAGATGTTTCCGGCGTTGGCGATCTCGACGCCAAGGAACTTGAATGCCGCGAGGTCGACATCGACGTCTCCGGTGTCGGCTCGGCCAGCGTCTACGCCAGCGAGGCGGCGGACGCCACAGTCAGCGGCATCGGCTCCGTCGATATTTATGGCTCGCCCGGCCGGGTCGAGAAAACCAACAGCTTCATCGCCTCGATCAACGTGAAATAGGGCGAGAGCGCCAAACCCGCCTGAAAAGGGGCCTGTCCGCGACGGATTGGCTCCTTTTTCCTAGGTGACTAAAGGGGCGATCCTCGTTATGACGCGGCCCCATGGAAGAGATCTGGACAAATCTGGTCACCCGGCCGACCGATCTGGGCTGGGGATGGTGGCTGGCTTCGACGGCGGCGGGCGCGCTGGCGGTCCTCGTGACGCTGCTCCTGGCGCAGGCGTTCCTCATGTATTTCGACCGCAAGGTCTGGGCCGCCGTGCAAATGAGGAAGGGCCCCAACGTCGTCGGCCCCTTCGGCCTGCTGCAGTCCTTCGCGGACCTCTTCAAATTCGTTTTTAAGGAAATCTTGATCCCGGCCGGCGCGAACAAGGTCGTCTTCATTCTCGCGCCGATCATCACCTTCGTCCTGGCGCTCGTGGGCTGGGCGGTGATCCCGGTGGGCCCGGGGCTCGTGGGCGCCGACATCAATGTGGGCATCCTTTATCTCTTCGCGATTTCCTCCCTCGGCGTTTACGGCGTCATCATGGGCGGCTGGGCGTCGAATTCGAAATATCCGTTTCTGGGCAGCCTCCGGTCGGCGGCGCAGATGGTGTCCTATGAAGTCTCCATCGGTTTCGTCATCATCACCGTCCTATTGCTTGTCGGATCGCTGAACCTCTCCGAAATCGTCGAAAGCCAGGCCCGCGCCGGCGGCGGCTTCTGGAACTGGAATTTCATTCCGCTTTTCCCGATGTTTGTTGTGTTCTTCATTTCGGCGCTGGCGGAGACCAACCGCCCGCCTTTCGACCTGCCGGAAGCAGAATCCGAACTCGTCGCCGGCTATCAGGTGGAATACTCCTCGACACTCTTCCTGATGTTCATGATCGGAGAGTTGGCGAATATCGTCCTGATGTGCGCCATGCTGACGATCCTCTTCTTCGGTGGCTGGCATTCCCCGATCCCGTGGGAGCCGCTGATGTGGGGGCCCATGCCGGTGTTGTGGTTCATCCTGAAAGTCGTCTTCTTCTTCTTCATGTTCGCCATGGTGAAGGCGATCGTGCCCCGCTATCGCTACGATCAGCTCATGCGCATCGGCTGGAAGATCTTCCTGCCCTTGTGTCTCGTCTGGGTGGTGCTGGTGTCGGGGGTGCTCCTGGCGTTCCCCGGCGCGGTCGATTACCTTCAGAGCTGGAGGAGCTAGACATGGCTCGCATCGCACAAGCGCTTAAAGGCTTCCTGCTGCTGGATTTCATCAAGGCGTTCGGCCTTGCCATGAAATATTATGTGACGCCGAAAGCGACCTTGAATTACCCCTTTGAAAAAGGCCCCTTGTCTCCGCGCTTCCGCGGCGAACATGCTCTGCGCCGTTATCCGAACGGGGAAGAGCGCTGCATCGCCTGCAAACTCTGCGAAGCGATCTGTCCGGCGCAGGCGATCACCATTGAGGCCGAGCCCCGCGACGACGGTTCGCGCCGCACCACGCGCTACGATATCGACATGACCAAATGCATCTATTGCGGCTTCTGTCAGGAAGCCTGTCCGGTGGATGCGATTGTCGAAGGGCCGAATTTCGAATTCGCGACCGAGACCCGGGAAGAGCTGTTCTATGACAAGGACCGGCTCCTCGCGAATGGCGACCGCTGGGAGCGCGAGATCGCCCGCAATCTCGAACTTGATGCGCCCTATCGGTAACCGGCGTTATAATACCTGTTCAAGCCCGCGCGACAGTGATGTTCTATTCTGCAATGGCGGACATCTTCCTTTTAGTCGCAGCTGACGCCACCGGTCCAGTGGCCGCTCCACAGCGAACAGCAACAGTGCTGACGCGCCGAATACGCCTGCGAGCATGAGCCAAAGCGCTTGCGGCGGACTGGCTGCGTGCACGAGCGCAATGATCAAGATATGCGTGATGTAGATAGGATAGCTGAGATCGCCGATCATGCGATCCATACGGTTGTTTCCCGTCGCAAGAAAAGCAATCGGGGCTGTGATCGCGACGCCGAGATAGACGAGCCAGTTGCCTGCTTCCCTGCTGATCGGCAGATAAGCATGGGCAAGCAGCATGACCGCCATGGCGAGCGTGATCAAAAGTCGCAGGTGTTGCGGAATCTGCTTCGCCAGTCCCAGGCCGCGATAGGCGATCATGCCAAATAGAAAGAGGCATAATTCAGCGGGGAAAAGCCGCCGCGGCCAAAGATCATAAGTGATCTCCTCTCCGAACAAAACGCCGCCCTGCCGGATAGCGATGCTAGCCGCCGCCAGAGCGACGAGGATCCAGGTTTTGCATCGGGCTAGAAAGGGGGCGAGGGCGTAGAACATCAATTCAAAGGACAAGGACCAGGCCTGCGGGACGAGCAGATAATTCCATGCGGGATGGTTTCTGCCCGTATTGGCGAAGGCGGAGTCGAGCAACAGGCCTTGTTGCGTGTTGACGTCAAACCAGCAAAGCACGTCCTGCCCCAGGAGTGTTAGATTTGCGATTATGATGCTGAGCCCCGCCCAAGGAGTTGATAACGCCGCCAGAAACTCTCTGCGATTGGTGTAATCGTTAATGTCGAAGGCGAAGAGCGCCACGGCTGAAAAAAACAGAACAATCAGGTAAGACGGAAACAGGCGCAGCAAACGATTGGTATAAAACACCTTTGTCGCGCTGGCGTATTTCTCGTCGAGTATCAGCGCCATATAAAAGCCGGAGATCACGAAAAAGCCCTGGACTGCGAGGCCGGCATTCATTGGCGCATAGCCGGCTCTGGCATGGCCGAGGACGACCGCCATCGCTAAAATAAGACGAAACATGCCCATTTCAGCGCTCCAAGCTCCATGCTCGCCGACTATGCCTCGGTCGATTGCGATGTCAAACGAACGCTCTGGCGCAATGGCGCGGCCTGGCTTCCCATGCTTTACTTGGCCCCGCGATTGCCTGCGGGGGTGTTTATGAGCGAGCTTTCAAGAAAGTCACTGTCCTTGCCGGACGCTGTCGCTGCGGGCTTTTTGCTTGCCGGCGTTGTAGCTTGCGCCAATGATGGGGGCGACGCTCATGTGGAAATGCGCGCCCCGGCGCGCGGCCTTGTCTATGCGCGGGAGGCCTGTGCGTCCTGTCATGCGGTGGAAGTGGGGGAGTTCAATTCGCCTAACGCCGCCGCGCCGTCTTTTGCCGCGCTGGCGGGCCGGCCGGATATGACGCGGTCGACGCTCTCTGCGCTCTTGCGTTCGCCCCATCGCAACATGCCGAACCTGATCGTCGAGCCGGACAGGGTCGACGATCTGGCCGCCTATCTGTCCGCGCTCGGAAATGGCGGCTGAGAAGCCGTAAAGGCGCTCCGTTTAACCGGCTTTTCCCCAGCAAGAAGACCGTGGCGATAAGCCCCGGATTTCCGCCGATTTTCGCCTTCTATCCCTTTGCAAAGCCCGGCCAATGCCTCTAAAAGCGCGGCCAGTATCGCCTATGCCTCGAGTCGCCCCGCAAGCCGGTGGGGGAAGGGGGTAGGGGGAACCAGTCCATAAGCGCCATTCGGCGCGTTTTTTAAACGAGCCACGATCGGTCCGGGAAAGTCTCGCGCGCCAAGCTTATGTCCATCGCCGCCTTCGCCTTTTATCTGTTCGCTTTCGCCGCTATCGCCTCCGGGTTCATGGTTGTGGCGTCGAAGAATCCGGTCCATTCGGTCCTGTTCCTGATCTCGGCTTTCATTTCCGCCGCCGGGCTCTTCGTGCTCATGGGCGCGGAATATCTCGCCATGGTGCTGGTGGTCGTTTATGTGGGCGCGGTTGCGGTGCTGTTCCTCTTCGTCGTGATGATGCTCGATGTCGACTTCGTCGAAATGAAGCAGGGCTTTTTGCAGTATCTGCCCATCGGCGGCGCGCTCGCCGCCATCGTCGTGTTCGAGCTCATCATGGTAGTCTTCGTCTGGGCGTTTCCGTCCGACGCAGAGCTCGCTCGCGCGCATCCCTCGCCGACAGCGGCCGAAACCGTCGCAGACCCTAACGGGCCTAACAATATCGAGGCGCTGGGGCTCATTCTCTACACAGACTACGTTCACTATTTTCAGATCGCGGGCATGGTGCTTCTCGTCGCCATGATCGGCGCGATCATTCTAACCTTCCGGACGCGAGAAGGGATCAAAAAACAGGACCCCGCGCGCCAAGTCGGCCGCAAGCGCGAGAAAGGCTACGAGCTTGTAGACATCCGGCCGGGCCAGGGACTGTCATAGGGGTATTTTAGACATGGACATCGGCCAAGAAATAGGTTTGGGACATTATCTTTCCGTCGCGGCGATCCTCTTCGCCATCGGCATGGCCGGCATCTTCCTCAACCGGAAGAACGTCATCGTCATTCTGATGTCGATCGAGCTGATGCTGCTCGCGGTGAACATCAATCTCGTGGCGTTCTCGCAGTTTCTGGGCGATCTCGTGGGTCAGGTTTTCGCCTTCATGGTGCTGACCGTCGCCGCCGCCGAGGCCGCGGTCGGCCTCGCCATTCTCGTTGCCTTCTTCCGCAATCGCGGCGACATCGCCGTCGATGACGCCAGCTTGATGAAAAACTAGGGGCGCGCAGCGTTCATGGAACCCTTTGTCGTACTTCTGCCGCTCTTTGGCGCCATGCTTTCGATGCCGGTTGGGCGCGCCTTCGGCTATCGCGCGTCGGAGCTTTTAACGACCAGCCTCCTGCTGATCGCCGCGGTCATGTCGTGGTTTCTGTTTTTTGATGTGGCGGTCGGCGGTAATGCGCGCACGATCACGCTATTCGAATGGATCGGCTCCGGCGACTTCCGCGCCAACTGGTCGGTGCGGCTCGATTCCCTGTCGGCGGTGATGCTGATCGTCGTGAACTCGGTCTCGTTCCTCGTTCACACCTATTCCATGGGCTACATGAAGGATTACGGCGAACAGCCGCGATTCTTCGCCTATCTCTCGCTCTTCACCTTCGCCATGCTCTGCCTGGTGACGGCGGACAATTTCCTTCAGCTCTTCTTCGGCTGGGAAGGCGTCGGTCTCGCCTCCTATTTGCTCATCGGCTTCTGGTTCAAGAAAAAGTCGGCGAACGATGCGGCGATCAAGGCGTTCATCGTCAACCGGGTCGGGGACTTCGGTTTCGCTCTCGGCATCATGGCCATCTTCTATGTTTTCGGCACGATCCAGTTCGACGAAGTCTTTCAGGCGATTGCGAACAACGCGACCGTAACGCCGTGGAACGCCGCCGAGGGCGGCCATATTCAGGAACTGACCATCCGGTTCCTCTCCTGGGACTTCCATGCGCTGACCGTCATTGCGGTGCTGCTGTTCATCGGCGCCATGGGCAAGTCGGCGCAGTTCCTGCTCCACACCTGGCTTCCCGACGCCATGGAGGGCCCGACCCCGGTCTCCGCGCTCATCCATGCGGCGACCATGGTGACCGCAGGCGTGTTTCTCGTCTGCCGCTGCTCGGTGATCTATGAATATGCGCCAAATGCTGCGGCGCTGGTGACCCTCGTGGGCGCTGTGACCGCATTCTTCGCAGCGACGGTCGGTCTCCTTCAGGACGACATCAAAAAGATCGTCGCTTATTCCACCTGCTCTCAGCTCGGTTACATGTTCTTCGCCGCGGGCGTCGGCGCCTATGGCGCGGCGATGTTCCATCTTTTCACGCACGCTTTCTTCAAGGCGCTGCTCTTCCTCGGTTCGGGCGCCGTCATCATCGGCATGCACCATGAGCAGGACATCAAGAAGATGGGCGGCGTCAAAGAGCTCATGCCTTTCACCCACATCCTTATGGTCATTGGCACCATCGCTATCACCGGCGTCGGCATTCCCGGCTTCAAGCTTTTCGGCGCGCCGTTCGGGACGGCAGGGTTCGTTTCTAAGGACATGATTCTCGAAAGCGCGTTTTTCGGCGGGGAGGCGGGCGCGCCTTTTGGTTATTTCGCATTTACGCTCGGCCTGCTCGCGGCGGTGATGACGGCTTTCTATTCCTGGCGCCTGATCTTCCTCACTTTTTGGGGCCCTTCCCGCGCGCCGGAACATATCCGTAAACATCCGCACGCCGTTCCCGACACCATGATGGCGCCGCTGGTGCCGCTGGCGCTTGGAGCGCTTGTCGCCGGCATGGCGTTCTACGGCTACTTCGTTGGCGACAAGGCGGACAAGTTCTGGAACGGCGCGCTCTATTCAGCCGAAGCGCATCATGAAGAGCCGGCGTCCGCCGCCGATCATCTGAACGCGACGGAGCTCGCCGCCATGCGCGAAGAGAGCCATGCTCAGGAAAGCCATGGCGAAACAGACGACCATGCGACGGCTGACGATCATGGGGCGGCTGCTGAAGAGCACGGCGGCGGCCATCACGATATCCCGGTCTGGGTCCTGTGGGCGCCGTTCATCGCCATGCTGACCGGCACCTTCGCTGCGGGCTGGCATTATCTGCGCGGCGATCCGTTGAAGCCGGGCCTCCTGCGGCCGGGCGGCATGATCTACGCCTTCCTCAAGAACAAATGGTATTTCGACGAGATCTACGACTTCCTCTTTGTGAAGCCTGCGATCGCCATCGGACGCTTCCTCTGGAAGGACGGCGACGGCAAGACGATTGACGGCGTCGGCCCCGACGGCATCGCCGCCGCGGTCGCGGCGGGCGCGCGCCGCATCGTCAAAATCCAGAGCGGCTATGTCTATCACTACGCCTTCGCCATGCTGGTGGGCATTGCGCTGCTGGTGACCTTCATTCTCATCCGGGCAGGGGGCGGCCAGTAATGACTGAAAGTTTCGCAAACCAGCCCTGGCTCAGCTTTATTACCTTCGCGCCGCTTGTTGGCGCGCTGTTCATCGTCGCCGCGCGCATGGTGGCGCGCAAGAACGACGACGGCTCCATCGCAGCCGACGATCTCGCGACCGTCGAGCGCAATTCAAAGATCATCGCGCTCGTTTTCACAGCCGCGACGTTCCTGTTGTCGCTCGGCGCCTATGCGCTTTACGACCCGTCTGTCGCCGGTTTCCAGCTGGTGGAGCAGTTCCCCTGGCTCGGCGGCGGCATCAGCTACAAGATGGGCGTCGACGGGATTTCGATCCTTTTCGTGCTGCTCACAACCTTCTTTATGCCGATCTGCATTCTGGCGTCTTGGGATTCGATCAAGACCCGCGTCGCCGATTACATGATCGCATTTCTGGTTCTTGAAACGCTGATGATCGGCGTGTTCTGCGCCCTCGATCTTTTCCTCTTCTACTTCTTCTTCGAGGGCAGCCTCATCCCGATGTTCCTCATTATCGGCGTGTGGGGCTCCAAGGGAACGAAGGAATTCGCCGGCGTCGTGATGCCGAGCCGCATCTACGCGTCGCTGAAATTCTTCCTCTACACGCTGCTCGGCTCGCTCCTCATGCTGATCGCCATGGCGTGGATGTATGCGCAGGCGGGAACGACCGATATTCCTGCGCTGCAGAATTTCGACTTCCCGGCGGGCGCGCAGACCTGGCTGTGGATTGCGTTCTTTGCCTCCTTCGCGGTGAAGATGCCCATGTGGCCGGTGCACACCTGGCTTCCCGACGCGCACGTTCAGGCGCCGACGGCCGGCTCCGTTGTGCTCGCCGCGATCCTCCTGAAGATGGGCGGATACGGCTTCCTGCGCTTCTCGCTTCCCATGTTCCCGCTGGCGAGCGCCGATTTCGCGCCTTTCGTCTTCGCGCTTTCCGTCATCGCGATTGTCTACACCTCGCTGGTGGCGTTGGCGCAGGAGGACATGAAAAAGCTCATCGCTTATTCCTCCGTCGCCCATATGGGCTTCGTCACTATGGGCATCTTTACGGGAACGGAGCAGGGGATCGACGGTGCCTTATTCCAGATGCTCTCGCACGGCTTCATCTCCGGCGCGCTGTTCCTTTGTGTCGGCGTCGTTTACGACCGCATGCATACGCGCGAGATCGCGGCCTATGGCGGTCTCGTCCATCGCATGCCGCTTTACGCCTTTCTCTTCCTCTTCTTTACGATGGGCAATGTGGGCCTGCCGGGAACCTCGGGATTCGTCGGCGAGATTCTCACCATGACCGGCGCCTTCAAGCTGAATAGCTGGATCGCGTTCTTTGCGGCTTTCGGCGTCATCTTCTCGGCGGCCTATGCGCTGCGGCTTTACCGGGAAGTGATGTATGGCAAGCTCGAAAAAGAATCGCTGATGGCGATTACCGATGTGGACACGCGCGAGCTGGCGACGCTGGGCGTCCTGATGGCTTTCGCCCTGTTCCTTGGGTTCAATCCCGGCCCGGCGCTCAACGTCTTCAGCCCGGCGGTCGATCTCCTGATCGAGAATTACAATGCGGCGCTCGTTGCGGGCGGAGTGAACTGATGAGCCTTCTCGAAACCCTTTCCTTTACCAGGCCGGAGCTCATCCTGGCGATCGGCGCCATGGCGCTGTTGATTGCGGGCGTCTTTCTCGGCGACAAGTCCGCGCCGAAGATTTCACTGGCCTCCGTCGCATTGCTCGCGCTCGCCGGAATCTTTGTTTTTCTGGCGCCGGGCGGCGGCGCGACGGCCTCGCTGTTTGACGGCGCCTTCCGCATCGACGCCTTTTCGACCTTCTGCAAAATCCTGATTTATGGCGCGGCAGCGTTTGCGATCCTGATGTCGGATCGTTATCTCGCGGGGGAACAGCTCGGCCGTTTCGAATATCCGGTGCTGATTGTTCTGGCGTCGCTCGGCATGTCGATGATGGTGTCGGCGAGCGATCTCATCTCGCTCTATATGGGCCTCGAAACACAGAGCCTCGCGCTCTATATCCTCGCATCCTTCAACCGCGACAGCCGCCGCTCGACGGAAGCCGGGCTTAAATATTTCGTGCTCGGGGCGCTTTCGTCCTGCCTTCTCTTGTACGGCGCGTCGCTGGTTTACGGGTTTACCGGTTCGACAGTCTTCACGGAGATCGCCAAGGCTGCGGCTGCGGGCGGAAACAATGCCGGTCTCGTCATCGGCCTCGTCTTCATGATCTCGGGCCTCGCCTTCAAGGTTTCCGCCGCGCCGTTCCACATGTGGACCCCGGATGTCTATGAAGGCTCGCCGACGCCAGTGACGGCGTTCTTCGCCGCCGCTCCGAAACTTGCGGCGATGGCGCTTTTCACTCGCGTCCTCATGTCTTCTTTCCCCGGCGTCGTTGACGACTGGAAACCGGTGATCGCGCTGATTGCGCTCGCCTCGATGGCGGTCGGCGCCTTCTCGGCGATTGCACAAACGAACATCAAACGTCTGATGGCGTACTCGTCCATCGGCCATATGGGCTATGCGCTGATCGGCCTTGCCGCCGGAACGTCGCCGGGCGTTTCGTCGGTGCTCATCTATATGGCGATCTATATCGTGATGACCGTCGGAACCTTCGCCGTCATCCTGATGATGCGCCGCCGCGGCGGCATGACGGAGAACATCTCCGATCTCGCCGGTCTCTCGCGCACCAACATGCCTATGGCGCTGATCCTGACTGTCTTGCTGTTCTCGCTCGCGGGCGTGCCGCCCACGGCCGGCTTCTTCGGCAAGTGGTATGTGTTCCTCGCCGCCGTCGATTCCGGGCTCATCTGGCTCGCCGTCGCCGGCGTCTTCGCCAGCGCCATCTCGGCGTTTTATTATCTGCGCGTCGTCTGGTTCATGTGGTTCGACGATCCGGCGCCCGCCTTCGAGCGCGATCACGGGCCCGCGCTCGGTCTCGCCGCCTGGGGCTCCGCGCTGCTGATGTTCCCGCTCTTGACCGTTGGCATGGGCTATCTGCGCCAGATCGCGGAAACCGCGGCGGCGTCGCTTTTTTAGCGCGTGCGGCGGCTTCCTTCAGGAACGCGCATTGAAACTTTCGACACGCTCGATTCGACGAGCGCCGAGGCGCGCCGCCGCTCCGAAGCCGGCGCGACGGAGCCGGTCTGGATTGTCGCGCTCAGACAAACCGACGGCTATGGCCGCCGCGGCCGCCGCTGGGAACAGGATGCGGGCGACTTCGCCGGAACGCTTCTCTTCAAACCGGAGGCGCCGCCTGAGCATTGGGGCCAGCTTTCTTTTGTCATCGCGCTGGGGCTCGCTTCGGCTTTCGACGGTCTCGTCGGCGAAGACAAGATCGATCTCAAATGGCCTAACGACGTTTTGCTCGATGGCGGCAAATGCGCAGGCATCCTGCTTGAAAATCTTGGGCGCCATCTTTCCATCGGCGTCGGCGTCAACATGGTCACCGCGCCGGAAGGCATGCCCTATAAGGTGACGCGGCTTGTGGATTATGTTTTGCCCCCGCCGGGGCCGGGCGCATTCGCGGCGTCCCTCGACGGTCATTTCCAGGATTATTACGGGACGTGGGTGAGGGAAGGTTTCGCCCCGATCCGGGACATCTGGCTCAAACGGGCGCGCGGCGTCGCGGCGAAGATCACGGTCCGCCTCCCGAACGCTGAGTTTTCGGGCGTTTTCGAGGGAATTGATGAAACCGGCGCCCTGATATTGCGTACCGGGGAAGGAACGCGGACAATCGCCGCGGGCGACGTATTCTTTTCGCCGCAACCCGAGGATTAATCCATGCTGCTCGCCATCGATGTCGGCAACACGAATTCGGTGATCGCGCTTTACGATGCGGACAAACCGGCGGCGCAATGGCGCGCCTCCACCTCGACGACGCGCACCGCAGACGAATACGCGGTCTGGCTGGCGCAGCTCATGGAATTCGCCGGCTACAAGCTGACCGACATTTCCGAATGCATCATCTCGACCGTGGTGCCACAGTCGCTGTTTCATCTGCGCAATTTGTCGCGGCGCTATTTCAACTGCGAACCCTTTGTCATCGGCCATGACAATATTCCGGGCGTCGAGGTGCGGATCACGAAACCGTCCGAAGCCGGCGCCGATAGGCTGGTGAACGCGGTCGGCGCCTTCACCGCCCATGGCGGCCCGCTGGTGGTGGTGGATTCAGGCACGGCGACGAATTTCGACATCGTCGGCGCCGATGGCGGATTCGAAGGCGGGGTTATCGCGCCGGGAATCAATCTTTCCATGCAGGCGCTGCACGAGGCGGCGGCGCGCTTGCCGCGCATCGCCATTGAGAAGCCGGCGAAGATCATCGGCACCGACACGGTCGGCGCCATGCAGACCGGCGTTTTCTGGGGCTATATCGCGCTCATCGAAGGGCTCATCGACCGCATCAAGAAAGAATATGTGAAACCGATGAAGGTCGTCGCGACTGGCGGCATCGCGTCTCTCTTCGAAGGGCAGACGGACGCCATCGATATCTTCGATCACGATCTCACCATTCGCGGGCTTTTCGAAATCTCGAAACGCTTGAAGGTGAAATAGTGTCGCGCAAGGAGCTTGTTTTCCTGCCGCTCGGCGGTTCCGGCGAGATCGGCATGAACATGAACCTTTACGGTTTCGGCACGCCCGCAAACCGGCAATGGATCATGATCGACTGCGGCGTGATGTTCGGCGATCTGACGACGCCGGGCATCGATCTCATCTGTCCGGACCCGACTTTTATTCTCGAAGAGAAGGAAGCGCTGCACGGGCTTCTGCTGACCCACGGCCATGAAGACCATATCGGCGCCGTGGCGCTGCTGGCGCCGAAACTCGGCTGTCCGATCTATGCGACGCCCTTCACGGCGGCGCTGGTCGCGCGCAAGCTTGAGGAATATGGCGCCGCCGATGTGGAGCTCAACGTCATCGGCATGAATGCGCGCTTTCAACTTGGGCCATTTGACATTGAATATGTCACGCTCACGCATTCCATTCCCGAACCGAGCGGCGTCGTTTTGCGCACTGACCTCGGGACGGTGCTGCATACGGGCGACTGGAAAATCGATGCGACGCCATCGCTGGGTCCGCTGACCGATGTCGGCACGATCAAGAAGCTCGGCGATGACGGGCTGCTCGCCATGGTCTGCGATTCGACCAATGTCCTCTCGTCAGGCGAGTCCGGTTCTGAAACGGCTGTGAAGGAATCGCTCATCAAGCTGATCGCCGAACAGGAAGGCCGCGTCGCCGTGACGACCTTCGCGTCCAATGTCAGCCGTGTCGTCTCCATCTGCGAAGCCGCCGCTGCGGCGGACCGCAGCGTCTGTCTCCTCGGGCGTTCCATGCTGCGCATCGTCGATGCGGCGCGCGAGACGGGGCTGCTGCCGGATGGGCTCGCTTTCGTCGATCCGGTGGACGCCGGCCATCTGCCCCGTCAGCATGTGCTTTATCTATGCACCGGCAGTCAGGGCGAACCGCGCGCGGCTTTGTCGCGCATCGCCCGCAACGATCACCGCGACCTCATTCTGTCCGAAGGCGATACGGTGATCTTTTCCTCGAAAATCATTCCCGGCAATGACCGTGAGATCTACAACCTGCAGAACGATCTGGTTGAACTCGGCGTGAAAGTCATCACCGAGAAAGACGAATTCGTGCACGTTTCCGGCCATCCTTGCCGGGAGGAGTTGCGCGCCATGTATGAATGGGCGCGGCCGCGCATCTCGATCCCTGTGCATGGCGAAGCGCGCCATCTTGAGGAACATGCGGAATTCGCGCTTGAGCTTGGCGCGGAAAAATCCTTCGCACCGCGAAATGGCGATCTCATCCGCATTGCGCCTGAAGGGCCGGAGCGGATCGACGAAGTCCCCGCGGGCCGCATGTATCTCGACGGCGACGTCCTATTGCCCGACGGCGCCGCGCCCTTGCGCGAGCGGCGCAAGCTTTCCTATGCGGGCGCGTTAACGGTCTCGCTTGTCCTCGACAGCAAGGGAGCGCTGGCGGACGATGTGATCGTGGAAGGCGTCGGCGTTGTCGACGATGAAGGCGAGGGGCCGGATTACGCTGGTCTCGCTGACGACATCGAAGACGCGGTGCTGGGGCTGCCGAAAACCAAACGCAGCGACGACGAGGCCGTGATTCTGGCGGTCAAACGCGCGGCGCGCGCCTATTACGACGATGTCTGGGGCAAGCGCCCGGTCATCATCACCCATATTCACCGGACAGCGTCATGAATCCCGCCGGCGCCATTGTCATTTACATCGTCTGGTGGTGGGTCGTCTTTCTTGGCGTCCTGCCGATGAATGTCGAAGGGCGCTGGGAAAAACCCGATGACGGCGTCGAAGGCGCCGATCCCGGCGCGCCGGCCGATCCGAAGCTGAAACAGAAAGCCTGGCTGGCGACGAAAATCGCCTTCCTTCTCTGGGCGGCGACGGTCGCGATCATCCTCAGCGGCGTTTTCAATTTTCGGGATTAACATCCTAGAAAAATAGGCTTTTCCCGGCCTTGCGTTCGTTCGAGGGCTGGAATAGCAACTGATAAAAGGCAATCTCATTCACTTGACTCCGGTCGCACCAGCGAGGGGCAGCCATGAGCGAAACCGCGCCCGTTGAAGAAGAAGCGCGCCCGGACGGTCAGCCGCCCGAGGGCGACGGGCAGTTTTCGGAAGACCAGACTCTGACGCCGGAATTCGTGAGCGCTGTCGGTGACGCCATCGAGGCCGAAGACAGCGAAGCGGTGAAGGGGCTGACGCGCGAGCTGCATCCTGCCGACATCGCCGACCTCATCGGCCTTTTACATGAGGAAGACCGTGAGGCGCTGATAAAGCTGCTCGGCGGGGCGCTTCCGTCAGAGGTTCTGGCGGAACTCGATTACGATCTTCTCGAAGACATCATCGACGCCATGGAGCCCGAGAAGGTCGCCGAGGCGGTCGCCGAGCTCGACACCGACGACGCAACCTTCGTTCTCGACAATCTCGATGAAGAAAAGCAGGCGGAGATCCTCGCCTTCGCGCCGCTGGAGGACCGGCTGGCGCTACGCGCCGCGCTCGACTTTGAGGAGGAAAGCGCCGGGCGTCTCATGCAACGCGAATTTTTCGCGTCGCCCGCTTTCTGGACTGTCGGTCAGATCATCGATCGCTTGCGCGGCACGGAAGAACTGCCGGACCGTTTCTACGAGGTCTTCGTCGTCGATCCTGCTTTCAAGCCGGTTGGATCGGTTCCCTTGTCGACGCTCTTGAAGTCGCCGCGGGAAACGGTGATCGAAACCATCATGACCAGCCGCGACATGCGCACCATCCCGGTCACCATGGACCAGGAGGAAGTTGCGTATCTCTTCGAGCAGTACAACCTCATTTCCGCGCCCGTGGTCGACGACGCCGATCGCCTGATCGGCATGATCACGGTGGACGATGTGGTCGAGATGGTGCGTGAAGAAACCCATGAAGACATGCTGGCGCTGGGCGGCGTCGAATCCGACACAGGTCTCAACGATACGGTGTTCGAGACGGTGCGGTCGCGGTTTTCCTGGCTCGCCGTAAACCTCGCCACGGCGATTCTTGCGTCGCTTGTCATCGCCCTTTTCGACGGCGCCATCGGTCAGATCGTGGCGCTCGCCGTCCTGATGCCCATCGTTGCATCCATGGGCGGCAATGCCGGAACGCAAACGCTCACCGTCGTCGTCCGGTCGTTGGCGACGAAGGACCTGACGCCTTCCAACGCCGCGCGCGTCGTTTTGCGTGAGGCGCTGGTGGGATTTCTGAACGGCGTCCTTTTCGCCATCATCATGGGCGTGCTTGCGGGCGTCTGGTATTTCGCGAGCGGCTGGGGCGGTCAGGATGACGCGATGCGTCTCGGCATGGTTGTCGGGATCGCGATGATCGTGAATCTCTTGTGCGCCGGGCTCGCGGGCATCCTCGTGCCTATCGGTCTGCAGCGCGCCGGCGCCGACCCCGCAGTGTCTTCTGCGGTGTTCGTCACGACGGTGACGGATGTGGTCGGCTTTTTCGTATTTCTCGGACTTGCGGCGGCGGTGCTTCTGCCGGCGGCGTGATTTACGCCGCAGGCGGAGCTTTTCTGAATTTGCGCTGCGCCAGATAGATTGCTCCCCCGGCAAGAAGAATAAGCGGCAGTCCCGGCTCCGGCGCGTCGACCGGCGGCTCCTCTGGCGGGCATTCCTCGTCGTCCGGATTGTCTTCATCGCAGGGCGGCTCGGTCGGCGGAATGACGACGACCGGCGGCGCGATGACGGGCGGGATCGAAGGCCAGCCCGGGAAGTAAGGCGGAGGCAGCGGCGCTTCGGACGCCGGCGGCGGCGTCACGGGCGGAATTTCCGTTGGCGGAACCCGCCGCGTTTCCAGTGGGGCGACCGGCGTGTAGCCGGCGAGCCGGGTCGGAACCGGGCGGGGCGCTAAAAAGACTCGGCGGCGGCCCTCCTCGGGCCTTCGTCGCCGCAGCAGCCGCAATTGACGACAATGTCGTTGCGAATGTCGCCCACGGCGCGCGCGTACCAAGCCTCGAACTCTTCTTCGGTCATGGGGCCTGAATCGTTGCGGCCGCCAAAACCGCCTGTCCACAGGATCGCCAGCGCAATAATGGCGGCGGCGATGATGTTCGTGATGCCGTTACCCAACATAAGTCACCTTCATACGCCCCCGGACCGATATTAACACTTTTTGCGGGACGCGGGGGCTCTCCCAAGGCCCCACTCACAAGTCTTGTGCCAGAATCGGCCGGGCCCCGGCTTATCAGAAGTCAAAAAACAGGTTGTATTTCAGTAAGTTGTAGGAGATTTGCGGGGTTTGGGGAAAATCATGACGCTACGGTCTGGTAAAAAGCCCCTGCCTGCTGTGCCGTTTCGGCGCCGCCTTGCGCTGAAATTCCGCCGGATCGGGCCCTCCGGCTACCCAATCCGGCCCTCCCGTGATAGGAATCGTTAACGGCGATCAGCGGGGGAGTCGCAAGGCGTGGCCTTGCTGGGGCGCGGCTTCCTGAGTGGTCTTGTAGGCAAAGTCGAGGTTCAGAGGGGGTTGAAGCGGGTCTGATGCGGACGGGAGAGACCGGTCTTAATCTGATCAAGGGGTATGAGGGCCTGCGCATGTCAGCGCATTACGCCCCGACCGAACAATGGACTGTGGGCTACGGCCACACCGGGACGGCGCGTCACGGCATGAGCGTCACTGAGGGTGACGCCGAACGTCTCCTCAAAGACGACGTGAAACCCATCGAACAATTGATTGGCGATACGGTGCGCGCGCCGTTGAACCAGAACGAGCATGATGCGCTCGTATCGCTTATCTTCAATATTGGGGAAGACAACTGGCGCCGCTCGACGGTGCTCCGAAAGCTTAACGCCGGCGACAAGATCGGCGCAGCGAATGCGTTCGAGCTGTGGACCAAGGCTTTCGTGAATAACGAACTTGCAACGCTTGACGGTCTTGTGCGCCGGCGCGCGGCGGAGAAGTCCTTGTTCCTTATGCCGACGGACGCTGCCCTCGTTGTTCCGTCCTCGGACGTTCATCCTGCGTCCGAATGCGAGCCGGAGTTCATCTCGGACAAGGTCTACAACGCCAAACCGCTCGTCGATTTCAAAGACTACAAAAAGGACGCCAGCAAGTCGCTGTCCCCTGAAGAACGCGCGGCGCGCACGCGGTCGCTGTTTGCCGCGACGCAAGCGCTTTCCGGCGACCCGTCAAAGATGATCATCTCGAAGGCCGAAGAGCGCGCCGACATGGGCGTCACCGTGGGCGCGCTGCTGGCCGGCCTGCTTGCTTTCGCCATGACCGGCGTCGGCGCCATCCTGCTTCTCGGCCAGGAAGCGCCGGGGATCGCCGAAGCGATCGGTCTCAGCTATGAGCGCTTTGCAGCGATCTTTGAGAATTTGCCGATCTGGCTTTCGGGCATCGGCGCCGCGATGTCGTATTTCATTCTCTACATTCTTGTGAAACGTGCGGCGCGGCACGATCTCAAGCGACAGCGGGCGCGGGACCTTGCGCGATTGCGCGTGGCGGAATAGCCCGGCCCCTCGAGGTTGAAGTCGAGCTTGCCGGAATGACATTGCATCTTGTGAAATTATGCGCCGGCGCCGACAGCGTCGACGATCTCGCCGCGCGCATCGACTATCGCTGCGAGGTGAACAAGAAGGCGGGTCTCGGGGCCGTGCACGATCACGTCACGCGGATGCATTCGCGGCGGGAGGAGGAGCTTCTCGAAGGCGGCTCCATTTACTGGGTCATCAGGGGCGTCATCCTCGCGCGTCAGAACATTATCGGATTTGAACGACGGACCGGGAAGGATGAGATCGAACGCACGGCGATCCTGCTCGATCCCGCCTATGTGCTGACGGAGCCGCAGCCGCGGCGCGCTTTTCAAGGATGGCGGTACCTTCCCGCAGAAGATGCGCCGCAAGATCTGAAAGGGCAAAATCTAAAGGGCAGGGGCCGAAAGGGACCCCCGCCGGAATTAGGGGCGAAGCTCGCAGAACTGGGACTCTTGTAATGCAGATGATGAAAACTCTGGTGATGGGCGCGGCGGCGGCGGGAGCGGCCGGCGTGGCGGTGCTGACGGTTCCGGACCGGGACAAGGAAACGGCCGAAGGATCGCGCGTCGCGGCCAGCGAAATCTGCCTCAAAGACGATCTTGCTCTGGTCGAAGGGGTTTCCGCGAAATGTTTCTCGACCGAAGAGCTTGCGGAACTGCGCGACAGACAGGTCGTAGACAGCGAAGGCGACCCTGTCACTGTGTCTCTCACCCATCCGACGGATATGAGCGCCGCGCCGAAGGAAACACGCACCTGCGCCGAATATAGCGAGTTGAGCTTTGACGGGTGGTATGCGCTGACCTCGCGCGACATGCGCCGCGAAGCCTGGTTCACCCGCGCCTGCGGCGTTCTTGCGGCGCTCGCCGATGCGCAGCCCGCGAAGGAATCGTTTTTTACGGACGGCTCGCCCGATCCGGAAGAGATGAAGACTCTCGCCGCCGGTATGCAATTCGGCGAAGTGACCTTGGGCGACGGCGGTCTCGGCGCTGAAAAAGACGGCGCCCAATGGCGGATTTCGTCGGACGCCATGCGGGTTCAAATTCATGAAATCGCCAATGCGGATTTCGACAATGACGGCGTCGAGGAAATCCTTGCCTTCACGGCGGCCGCGCCGCAAGGCGGCACGGCGGCGTTTTACGATACCGGCCTGATTGAGAAAGACACAGCCGAAGCGGCGCTTTCCTTCACGCCACTGTCATATGGCCGTGAGAAAGCAGCGGGCCCGGGATTGTAAAAAACGCTGGGCCGGCTGCCGCTTGCGGCTTTTTTTCAGCTTTTTCGTCAAGACATTGGACCCGGCGTGCGGGATGCTTAATATATGGGGCGATTCTGATTTCTCAGGGAGAAACCGGGCCTTGCCATTCATTAGATACCTCGGGACGTTCCTCATGCTGGGACTTGTCTCCGCCTGTGCGTCCTTTCCGGGCGGCGGCGGAAAAGCCGTCTCTGAAAACCCCGAGGAGATAGCGTCGGCCCGGATGCAGGTCGCCGCCCTCGAAGCCGAACTGGCGCGATTAAAATCGCAGAACGCGCGGCTTTCGAACGAAGTGCTGGCGCTCAAACGCGAGCGCGACCGGGCTGAGGCCGGCGACGCGGCACCGGAGTTGAAAGATCCTGCGCCGGAATTGCCGCCAGCGCCTGAAGTCATTGCCGATAACGGCGAACCGCGTCCCAACGCCGTGGTGGATGACGCCGCGTCGCCGGCGCTCGCCAGGACCGATGTGCCGGTGGAGACTTCGCCCCGGCTTGTGCAGCCGACTTTCGCGTCGAACGAAACGGTTTTCGAAAATGAAGCCGAAGGCGACATCGAAACCGAAAGCGTTCTATTCGGCGTTCATCTGGCATCCTATCGCCGTATGGAGGAAGCGCGGGCCGGCTGGCGCCAGTTGCAGCGCGAAAACCCCGATGAACTCGGCCTTCTGGAGCCGCGCGTGGAAGGCGTCGATGTAGAAGAGAAGGGGCGGTTCCTTCGGCTGATCGGCGGCGGCTTTGCGTCCAAAGAGAAGGCGGAAATTCTCTGCGGCGAGTTGAAGGCCAAGGGTCTATTCTGTTCTGTCGCGAGCTTTGAGGGCGACCGCCTGTCGCTTGCCGAAAACGGCGGCTAGAGCATTCTGACGCTCTATTAACTCTCCGAATGCTCTAGATTCTTTCGGGCGCGGTTTAAGACGGAAAACCGAGAGCCGTTTTTCCTTTAAACGCTCTAACTTCCGTCCGGCGGGGCGATGTCGAACGCGCGCTCGTCGAAGATGACGCCGGTAAATTCCGCAGCGCCCTCGTAACGCACAACCAATTCGCCTGCGCCTAGCGAAACGAAACCGAAGGGGATGGTGACCTTGCGGCGTTCCGCATCGGTGAAGCCGGCGACATTGTCACGCAATCCCAGCAGCTGTTTCTCCCCGTCTTCCGGCGTGTAGGTGACGATCAGCCGCCCGAAGCTCGACCACTCGCCTTTCGGTTCGATAGCGGTTTCGAGCATCAGGAGGCCTTCATCGTCTCGCAACAGTCTGACGTCGGCGATCTTTGCGTCGGCTTTGCCGCCATTGCGCAGGATCACCGGCGCAGACAAACCAAGGCTTACATCCACCTGCAGGCCGGCGCTCGCCTTGCGGATGGCGGAACGCGAGGCCTCGGTTTCGATGAGAAGGTGCGAGCGCCGCTCGCCCTTGGGCAGCGTTGCGCCGTCCTTGATGCGCACCTGTACGGTCTGGCGCGCGCCGGGCTTCAGGCGGAAATGGGCCGGCGACACGATCAGCCACGGCGCGGCGCTCAGCGCGGCGCGGTCCTCCGGCGCAGCCGGCGCATAACCGGTTTCCGTCGCCGCCAAATCAGTCCATGAAACGGTGGCTTCCATAATCCTGTCGGACGGGTTCGAGACGGTGAATTCAGCTTCGGGATTGTCCTGGCTCAGAACCTGACGCAGGGGAGTAAGGCCCATATCCGCAAAAGCGGGCGTGGCTGCAAGGAGCGCCAGAGCGAGGCTCAGCGCCACCCTCAGGCCGGATGTCTTCGCTATCGCCATAAGCCTCAGAATCGTCTCACAGTCGAAATTACACGGGGAGAAGTTTCCCATGCGTAAGCAAAATCAGACAAACACGGCCTTTCTCGGGGCCGATAGCGGACGCTTTCAATGACTCACGTAATTGTTCTGGGAAACGAAAAGGGCGGCTCGGGCAAGTCGACGACCGCCATGCACCTCATTGTCGCGCTTCTGCGGTCCGGCAAGAAGGTCGGCGCGATGGATCTCGATCTTCGTCAGGGCAGTTTGAGCCGGTATCTGGAGAACCGAAGAAAGTTCTGTGAAAACAAGGGAAAAGAGCTTGTTTTTCCGACGGTAGTGACGGTCGAGCCGTCGTCCCTCGACAGCCGCGCGGAGTCCCAGAAGAAAGAGACGGAAAACCTTAAGGCGGCGCTGAAATCCCTCGCGGGCTGCGATTTCGTGGTGATCGACTGTCCCGGCGCGAACACCCATCTGTCTCGCCTCGCGCATCTCCATGCCGACACCATCGTGACGCCGCTGAACGACAGTTTCGTCGATTTCGATCTTCTTGCGAAGGTCGACCCCGGCACGGGCAAGGTGCTGGGCCCCAGCCTTTACAGCGAGATGGTCTGGACCGCGCGCAAGCAGCGCGCGCTGATGGGCGTGCGCGGCGGCATCGACTGGATCGTCATGCGCAACCGGCTTTCGGCGACGCGGGCTCGCAACAAAAAGACCATGGGCGACAAGCTGGAGGAGCTGTCCTCGCGCATCGGGTTCCGGCTCGCGCGCGGTTTCGGCGACCGGGTGATCTATCGCGAGCTCTTTCCCATCGGGCTGACCCTGCTCGATCTCGGCGGCGTCGATTCCCCGGTGCGGCTTTCCACCATGAGCCATGTGACCGCCCGGCTCGAGATCCGCTCTCTGGTGGCTTCCCTCAAGCTTCCGGCGGAAGACCATCCGGCGGCGGAGAAGCCTGAAGACAGCGACAAGGCCGAAAACGGCGGCAAAAAGAACGCCGCCGCGGCCTGATCCGGTTTATTCGCATCGCTCTCCTCTAACGCCGCGGCTATGCTGGCTTTATGTCTCTTGGCCTGATCGCGCTGTTTCTCGCCTTCGCCGCCGCCGGCTGGCTGCTTTTCCGTTTAGGCGGGAACCGCCAGGCGGGCGGCGAACGCTCCATGACAATCATGAAGTTCGTGGTCCTGCTTGTGCTCACGGCGGCGCTTCTGGCTGCGAAGCTGTGGCCGCTGGCGTTCATGGTGCTGCTGGCGGTCGGCGGCGTGACTGCGATAGAGGCCTGGCGCGCCCGTGCTGGACCTTCGGAAACGGACGAGGCGCCGCCATCGCCGCCGGCGCGCCGCATGAGCGAGGAGGAAGCGCTGTCAATCCTCGGCCTCAAATCGGGCGCCAGCGCGGAGGACGTGCGCGCCGCTTATCGCCGGCTGATGTCGCAGCTTCATCCCGACAAGGGGGGCACGGATTATCTCGCCGCCAAGATCAACGAAGCGCGCGACCATCTTTTGCGCAAGCTTGGCGATTGATCCTTACTTAACAGCGAACGGTTTGACCGTATCGGGGTAATGGGCGTTCGCCCAATGGACAATCTCGCGAAGCACCGGCCCCAGCGCCCGTCCTTTTTTCGTCAGCGCATAGTCGTAGCGCAAAGGGTTTTCCTGATAGGCCGACTTTGAAATCAGTCCGTGTTCTTCGAGACGTTTCAACCGGTCGGCGAGAATGTTTGTGGTGATGCTTTCGGGCGATTTCAGGAAATCATTGTAGCGGTTCACGCCGCGAAAGAGATCGCGGATGACGATCAGCGACCACTTGTCTCCGAGAATGTCGAGCGTCACCGCCAGCGGGCAAGGGGAGCGGTTGAAGGCGGCGGGGTCGGGCACAGGCAATCCTTGAGAGTCACTTTTAAATTGCAAGTTAAACTGCGCCGCAGTAGCTTGCAAAATAAAAGTTACTGAGCCGGCTCGGTGCGGCCGAAAAAGGAGAGACCCATGACCCAGACGCCTTCGATCCGCGTTTATCACTCGTTTCGCAGCCCTTATTCCCGCCTGGGGCTTCATATTCTGGCCCGCGAAGGGATTAAGGCGGCGCTCATTCCCTTTACGGGGCCGCCCGAAGGGGTGTCGTTCAACGACCCCGTGGCGAACCCCTTAAAGCTCTCCTACTACCTGCAGGATGCGCCGCGGATGACCATGCGCATGGGTCTTCCCATCCAGCCGCCGCAGCCTTTCGACGTCGATCTCGCGCCATCCTACAAGGCGGCGGTCGCGGCGGAACGTGACGGCAAGGGGCTCGACTACGCCATCGCCGTTTCCGATGCGCGCTGGGGCAAGGGCCGCGATGTATCCGATCTCTCGGTCTTGGAAGCGTGCGCGGAAAAAATCGGCTGGGACAAAGCCGCTGTCGCATCAGCGCAAGAGGATGATGATGTATCTGCGGAAATGCGCCGCCATCGGAAGCTGATCGCCGAGGACGGCGTTTTCGGCGTTCCCTTCGCGGTGATGGGCGCCAAGAAATATTGGGGTCACGACCGCTTCGATCTTTTGGTTGAGGATGCGGGCGTTTAGGACTTAGGCGACGCCTTTTTGGGCTTCCGCCGCCGGTCCCTTCAATTCTTTCTCGTCGGTGACCCGGTTGCGGCCGGAGCTTTTCGCCGCATAAAGACAGGCGTCAGCCCGCTCGATGAAGCTTTCCATGGTGTCTTTCGCCCGAAGCTGGGCGACGCCCATGGACATGGTGATCATGCCGAGATCCTCATCGGTGCGGCGTTTGCGCAGCCGGCGCGATTCAACAGCAACGCGGATCTTTTCAGCGACCCTGTGGGCGTTTTCCAGCGACGTGCCCGGCAGCACGACCGCAAATTCCTCGCCGCCATAGCGGGCGAGAAGATCCATGCCCTTAACGTTGGCGTTCATGACTTCGGCGACGAGGCGCAGCACCTGATCGCCTGTCTGGTGGCCCCAAGTGTCATTGAAGGTCTTGAAGTGATCGATGTCGCCAAGCACGAGCGCCAGCGGTTCGCCGCTTTCCATCGCCTCGCTCATATGCTTTTCGAGCGAGCGGTCGAAAGTGGCGCGGTTGGCGACTCCCGTCAGCGCGTCCTGCATGGCCTCGCGCTGAATGGATTCAACGTCGCGCTGGAGGTTGTTGACTTCCTCGATGGAGGCGGCGAGGCGCTCTTCGAGATATTCATTTTCCTCGCGCATGGTCTTCGCCACGGCGATGACGCCTTCGAGGAGCGCGCCCACGGCCGGATATTTTTCCGTCGAATCGCGCAGCTGATCCGAAATATCAATCAACTTTTCCGAATGGCCGTGCGCGTTTTCACCGGTTTTCTCGACGACCTCATAGAGGTCCGCGACTTCCGAATGGAAGCGCGTCATCAGATCGATGACGTCATTGGATATGTCGGCGTGCTGGACGAGCTTGTGGTAAAGCGCGTCGGCCTTTTCCTGCGTGACTTTGCCGGAGGCGTCCATCGCCTTCTGGATATGCGCGGAAAGGGCCGGATTTTTCCCCTCGACATGCGCATACCATAGCTCATAGTTGCGCGGCGTCGCGGCAAGCCCGGTCTTTCTCAACGCAGCCAGCGCCAACTCTGCGCAGTGATGCGAAGTTTCACTATTCAAAGCCATGACGCCCCTTGGTGCTCAACACCGGTAGTTCTCCCCGTTAAGGCTGAGGCTAGGCCAACGGCGTAAAGGATTGCCTAAAACCTTTTGTGAGGATGTAGGCAAACCCTTGCTGATAGGGGCGGCGATTAATCAGAGATTAACGCGCGACCTCGCGGGTGAGGAAGGCAGGGACATGGTCGCCGAGCCCGACGACTGCCTCATCGCGGCGCCGGGAAGGACGACTGTCGCCGCCGCCGCGGCGGCGCGAGGATCCGTGGCTATCTCTGCGATTAGCGGATTTTTGAGGCGCGTTTTCCACTTCTTCAGGCGCTGCCGTCTCCAGCGATTTTTCGGGCTGCGAGACCTCTGTCTCTGACGCGTCGCCGGATTGTTCCGGCTTGCGTCCGCTCCGGCGCGAGGAGCGTCGGCTTCCGCCTCGTTCGTCTTTGGCGTTTTTGCCGCCTTTGGCGTCTCTGCCGCCGCGCGAACGGCTCTCCTGCACCGGGTTTTCATCGAAGAATTTTGAGAAATCGAGCGCTTCGATCTCCTCGGCGCCGATCGTTTTCAGAATGGCGTCGTAATGTTTGCCGTCCGCGGGCGTGACCAGCATCATCGCGGCGCCCTTGCGTCCGGCGCGTCCTGTGCGCCCGATGCGGTGGACATAGTCATCCGCGTGGATCGGCACGTCGTAATTGAACACATGGCTCACTGCCGGAATGTCGAGGCCGCGCGCAGCGACGTCAGAGGCGACGAGAAACTGCACCTCATCGGTCCGGAATTTTTCGAGCGTTTCCGTGCGGAACGCCTGAGCGAGATCGCCATGGATCGGGCGGGCGTTGAAGCCGTGCTTTTGCAGCGATTTCGCCACCACATCGACCGTGGATTTACGATTGCAGAAGATGATGCCGTTCTTGACGTCATCCTGGCGCAGAAGTTCGCGCAAAATTGCGCGCTTTAACTTGTCGTCCTTGCCGGGCACGCGGACGATATTCTGCGTGATCGTCGTCGCTGCAGTCGCCGGGCGCGAGACTTCCACGCGAATGGGATTGTGAAGGAATTGATCCGTGATGCGCTGGATTTCCGGCGGCATGGTCGCTGAAAAGAACAGCGTCTGGCGGGTGATCGGCGTCATCTTGAAGATTTTTTCGATGTCCGGGATGAAGCCCATATCGAGCATCCGGTCAGCCTCATCGACGACCATCACCTCGATGCCGTTCAAGAGCAGCTTGCCGCGCTCGAACTGATCGATGAAACGGCCGGGCGTCGCAATCAGCACATCGACGCCGCGCATGAGCTTCGCATCCTGATCGCCGAAGGAAACGCCGCCGATCAGCAGCGCCATGGAAAGCTTGTGATTGACGCCGTATTTCTCGAAATTCTCTGCGACCTGCGCAGCAAGTTCGCGGGTGGGCGCAAGCACGAGCGAGCGGGGCATGCGCGCCTTGGCGCGGCCCTTAGACAGGCGCTCGATCATGGGCAGGGTGAAAGAGGCGGTCTTGCCGGTGCCGGTCTGGGCGATGCCGAGGACATCGCTTCCTTTCAGCGCAGGGGGAATAGCTTCTTTCTGAATAGGGGTCGGGTTTTCGTAGCCAGCCGCAGCAATAGCTTCGAGGAGTTTCGGCGATAAGCCGAGATCAGCAAAAGACATCGAGTCTCCGTTAGGTTTTTTCGACGGCTATGCGCCCTGGTTCAGGTGCGGTTGGCCGTCTGTCGCATCGGCGGGGATTGTTTCTCTCCAACGCCCCGCTCTTCCGCCGTGGAAACGATGCGTCATCATTGGCAATGGGCCTGAGGCCGGATGCACATGCAAAAATGGCGCTGCGTCTTATTGTGGGACCCGGGAATGAGTGTTCATACCGGGCCGGTTGCGCGCGCTGCATTGCAGCATTGCGAGCCGGGAAGTAGGCAGCTTTCCCCTCAGTGTCAATGATTTCGGGGTGTTTTTCCCTATAGTCGGCTGGTCCGGGGCGCCGATGTTGCCTAAAATCCGCACATGCGCCGTCTCAGCACGACACATTTCGGGCCCCTGATGGGTTGGGTTCTTCTTTTCCCGGCGAACGCCGCCGCGGCGGAAGGGCTCGACCGCGAAGCCTGCGCCTTTAACGGCCTGCCGCTCTATGGAGACGTTCAGGTCGTTGAAAGCTTCCCGGATATCCGTTTGGAGATTGTCGACAGCTTTCCAGATCTGAACGTCCAAATCGTCGACAGTTTTCCGGACGATTGCGGACAATGGCGCTTCGTCGATAGCTTTCCGGACCTCAAAATCCAGTATGTATCGAGCTTTCCCGACCTCAAAATCCAGATGGTGGAGAGATTCCCGGGCTTGCCGTGATCATGCGGTTGGCTGCGCCGGTTTCCGGAAGAGCTCGCGCAGAATAACAATCAAAATCATGCCGGCAGCGAGGGTCATATAAAGATTGCCGCCATAGGCCATCACGCCTTCGCCCTGAAGCGAGGGAAGATTTGGCAGATTGCCGGCGCGCATAATCAACAAAAACGCGGCCATGCAGATCAAGGCAGGCGCTGTGCGGAGGGACGCGCAGAAGTAAATCAGAACGCCCATAAGGACAAAATCGTAATAGTGGTATGGCGCGAACACATGCGCGGCCGCCACGGCGAACATCACCATGTCGATGGTTCGCGGCGGCGCCCCTCGGCGCAAATACAAAAATGCGGCGACGCATGCGATGAACGCCAGCGCCATAAGTTGATAACTCATCATGCCGATATCGTCGCCGCCAAGTGTCCACACGAGATTGCGCAGTCCCGTCGTGGAAGCTGCGGTATTGAAAATCTGGCCGTCATAATGGCCGAGATTGTGCAACAGATCGGATGCGAGCTCTAAGGGCTGCGAAACGAGAAACGCCGGCAGCGCCATGAGTATGGAGACGATCGCTGCCACGAAGGTGATGCGTCTGCCCAATGTTGAAAACAGCAGAACCGTTACGATAAGCGCGCCGAATTGCGGTTTCAGCATAACGATCGCGAGGCCTGCGGCGCCTGCATAGAGACGTTCACGCAAGATCGACCAGATCAAAAGGCTGAGACCGAAATAGATGAGCATCGAAGACTGCCCCAGCTCCAGCGTTTTTCCCGCTGGCTGACTAAGGCCCATATACGCGCCGTGAAGGAAGAAGAGAACGAGCAGGGGCAGAATGGCGGCAAGCCGGTTAATGGGCGCCGCGGGCGCAAGGACCGCACTGTTTTCACCCATTGGCCGAAATGCGGCGGCGTTAAGCGCGCTAGCGCCCAGCAACATGACGGCGTTCATAACCAGCCACAGGCGAGATGCGGTCAGGAGATCCATTTGTCCGAGCGCCGCCGAAATGAAATACCAGTTGGGCGTGTAATTCCATGCGCCTGCGCCGCCGTTTATGCCGGTTATCTCGGTGAGCCTCGCCGTGAAGGCTTTATCGTAGGGCGTCAGGCCTGCGGTCCAGAACTCACCGGCAAGCCAGAAATATTTGATGTCTGGTCCCGCGACGTCCCAATAGGGTCCGACCTCAAATGCCATCCAGGCAAGTGCGAGCGCAAAGGTCGCCGGCGACAGGATGGTGAGCGGCAAACGCAAATGTTTGTCGAGCGCAATACCGCCTTTCGAGAGCGTTTGTGAGGACAAAACAGCCTCCGATTTCATGGAGCGCGCGGAAGCATCGCCCCGATGTTGCGTCCATTGCCATCATGAAATGTTTTGCCGGAAAGTCACCCGCCTTTCTCCGGTTATGCGCAGCGGCCTTCCAACCATACGCCGACATTAACATTCAGTATATTGATGACCGAAAAGTCCAAAAAAGCAGCATAACATAGGGGCTTAACCGTCGTGGACGACGCCATGGACGACGTGCGCAACTGGGAACCGGGGCGTAAGGCCTGTGTTAACCATCCGAAGTCAGATGGAGACCGCCTCTATGTTGAAACCTCAAAAATTGAAATTGCTTGCATCATCCATGCTCGTCGCGCCCCTCGCGCTGGCCGGCGCTTCTGCGCAAACAAGCGCCGAGGATTTAAATGCGCAGGCGCTCGCCGATTTCCGGTCGGGCTTGGAAATGACAACGCAGACGGGCGCAGGCGAGCCTGTTTATGACGACTCTAATCTCGACCCGCGCGGCGAAGGCGATATTGACGCCGATGCTTCCCAAAGCGCCGATAGCGATGACGCCTGGGACGAGGTGGAAGAGACGGCTGACGAAACCGGCGATTGGGCCGAGGATGTCGGCGATGACGTCGGCGACGACCTTGAAGAAGCCGGCGATGAAACTGGCGACTGGGTGGAAGATGCTGCCGATGACACGGAAGACGCCATGGATGAAGCGGCCGACGAAACCGAAGAATCCCTCGAGGAAGCCGGCGACGACATCGAAGACGCGGCCGACGATCTCGACGACCCCATGAATTAAGGCTGTTGAACTGAGGTTTCTTCGCTCAGCGTGAGACGCCGCAGGCTTAAGGTCTGCGGCGTTTTCCTTTTACAGCGCGCCTTGCGCGGAATTTTCCTCCCGCGCGTAAAGGGCCTCGCGGGTTTCCTCCGGCATGCGCATGGCGTCGATGCGCGCCTTTTCTTCCTTGAATTCAGCCAACGCCTGGCCCTCCAGGGTTTTGCCCGTGGTGTCGATTTTCAAGCGTTGCGGATTGACCGCAGTGCCGCGCAAATGGACTTCGTAATGAAGATGCGGGCCCGTGGAGCGTCCCGTGGTGCCCACATAGGCGATGATGTCGCCCTGACGGACGCGCTTGCCGGCGTGCATGCCGCGGGCGAAACCGTTAAGATGCGCATAGGCCGTTTCATAGCCGTTGGCGTGACGGATTTTCACATAATTGCCGAAAGAACCGTAGCGATTGGCGCGCAGAATGACGCCGTCGCCTGCGGCTTTGACCGGCGTGCCGCGCGGCGCTGCGAAATCGACGCCCTTATGCGCCTTGCGGTAGCCGAGGATCGGATGTTTGCGCGTGCCAAAGCCCGAAGACAGCCGCGCGCCGTCGATGGGCGTTTTCATCAGAAGGCGCTTCGCGCTTTGTCCCGTGGCGTCGTAGAAATCCGGCCGGCCGTCTTCGCCGAGGAAACGATAATAGCCTTTCTCGCGCGAGCGTCCGCGCCAGTTGAGGCGGGCGTAGAGAATGTCGCCGGTGGAAACGAGTTTGCCCTGATCGTCATAGCGCACTTCGAAAATCGCTTCGAATTCGTCGCCGCCGAAAATCTCTCGCTGGAAGTCGACGTCATAGGAAAAAGCGTCGGCGAGATTGGCGATGACTTCGTCCGGCGCGCCCACATGTTTGGCGGAAAGATAAAGGCTGCCATTGATGCGCCCGGCGATAGACATGATCCGCGTCGTCAGCGGCACGGTTTTCTTTTCCGCCGCCATTTCGCCGCCATTCACGCGTTTCAGGACAACGCGGTTTTCGGCGTCGGCGCGGTATTCGAGGCCGAGAAGCCGCGCCTCCGGCGCCGAGTGCTGCGCGGCGATCTCGAAAAGGGTCTGGTTCGGCCAGCCGACGGTGAGGGCGAATTCCTGACCCGGCAACAGGCGGCGCAGATCCTGATGCTTGCCGAAGGCGTAGGCGGCGGTGTTGGCGTCCGCGGCCGAGACGCCGGCGCGTTTCAGGGCGTCGACGAAATTCTCGCCGCGCTTGAGTTTTACGACGACCTCCGCCGGGGCCTGCGCCATGTCGGCGGCGAGGGCGACGGCGGGCGCGACGTTGACAATATCGTTTCGCGCGATGTCGCTGGCGAAGAAGAAGGGCGGCGGCGCATCGTCGGCGCTGATGTGCTGGGTCTGCGCGACTTGCAGCATGCTCACGGGCCGCGGCCCAGCGCTCGTAGTCTGAGTAGCCGCGGGCTTGAGACTTGGGGCCACGCCGGCGGTCTCGATGATTTCGGTTTTAGCAGCGGCGACTTCAATTTCCGGACCGGGTTTGAGACGCGGCGTCAGTTCTTGAGTCGGAAGCGGTTCTTCTCCCCCGTCCAGTCCCAACGGCGCGCGCGCGGCGCGGGATTCGGCGAGCGCGGCTTCGAGCGTGTTTTTCTCTGGGGCCTTTGCGGCGAGCGCAACAGCAGGCTGGTTAACGGCGCTTTCCGGGGCCGACGCTTCAACAGGCAAGGCCGAGGCGAGGGGCGTTTCGGGCAGCCGGGTCGGGGTCGAGGCGGCGGAAAACACCAGAAAGGCGCCGCCGGCCAGCATCACCGTCAGCGCGGCGAAAAGCGCAGCCGGACCGCGGCGCTTGCGCTCGAGCGGGCAATAGGCGTCGCCCTGTCCCGTAAACGTCTGACCTGTATGAACAAACTCGTTCGACATCCGTGCTCTTGCCGTCGCTTTTTGCGCCACGGTCGCCTTGCACAGGCCATGCCGCGCCTTATCCTCGCACGCCTCGCCAAAGCCCGCAATTTTTTGCATGCTGTGGGCGCTGCGCAGAGGTCATTAGACGAAATTGTCCTTAATCAATAGAGAAAAGCAGCGGTCGTGTTTGAGGGGGTAAGGTAACACCATGCGGGCGGCGCGGTATCTGGCGATTGTGCTGACGCTCCTGGTCGTCCTGGCGGCGGCTATATGGTTTTTGCGCCTGCCGCTGGCGGGGTGGGCTGTGCGGACAGCCATGGCGTCGGCAGGACTTGAGGCGCCGCAAGCGCGCGTCGCCGCGTTAACCTTTGACGGCATCCGTCTCGAAAATGTCGCCGCAGGGCCGTCGGGGGGGCGAGGCGTTTCGTTTGACGTGGTCGAAGCGGATTTTCATCTGAGCCGGCTCTGGAAGGAACGCGCCTTCGACGCTGTGCGCGCCGGGCCCGGCGTCTTGCGCGTGAACATTGGCGACGACGGCGGCGTATCCATTCCGGGCCTTTCTTTGGGCGGCGGCGGGGAAGGCGGCGCCTTGCCGTTCGACCGGTTGGCTGTGAGCGATGTCGCGGTCATTGTCGACGCGCCGGAAGGGACGGCGCGCGGGCGGGTCACGGCGGATTACGATGTGCGCGAAGGCGGGGAGGCATCCGTTGCATTGTCCTCGGACAGTCTCCGCTGGAAGCAATATCTCTTCGAGAATGTTGAAAGCGACGCGCATCTCGTTTTGTCAGCCGATGGCGCAGCCTCTCTTGAAGCGCAAATCGCCGGCGACATCGAAGCAACAGCCGCCGCTGCAAACGGCGTGAGCATTTCCCTGACGGGCAAAGGCGGGTCCTGGAGCGACGCCGCAAAAGGCGACGCTTCCGCGTTGGCGGGCGAGGCGAACATCCGTTTCTCGGCGCCGGAGATCGAATTGCGCGACGTAGATCTCCAGGCCGTGACTAGCGCTGCGCAAATGGAAACGATCTTCGGGGAGAAATTGCAGCGTGCAGCGCTCGCTGGCGCCGTCGACATCGCTTTTGACCCGGAAGGGTTCGAATTGCGGCTTTCAAAAGAAGAAAACGCTTTGGCGATGACGACGCCTGACGGCGCCTCGCTGACTTTGGCGCCGCAGGGAAATGCGCCGCTTTATGCACGCCGCGGGGATCGCGAAATCTCGTCTTTCCGGTTTGCGCTCTCAAGCGACGGCGCCGATGCGACAGGCGCGGCGGATATTGAACGAGAGGGCGGCGCCTGGCGGATTGCGGCGCCATTGGAGATCGCGGAATTTTCCTCCGATGCGTTGTCGCTTGACGGCAGCCGCATTCTTATCGAAGCCAATGCAAAGGGGCCGGAACTCACCGCCGATGTTGGCGTCAAATCCGGCTTGCGCAAGGCGAAGATCGGCCGGCTGACGATCAATGATGCGCCGTTCAACGGCGCTTTTCACATTACCGCAGACATGAACGCGCAACGCGCGAGCGTCGTCAGCAAGAGCGACTGTTTCAATATCGAGAAAGGTCGGGGCGCCATCGCTCAACAGGGGCTGGATGTCAGCTTGACCGGCGTCACATTGTGTAACGCCGAAGGGCCCTTGCTGGTTTATACATGGACGGGCGAGGCGGCCTGTACGCTGTCCGGCGAAATCGCAGCGCGCAGCGGCTTCATCAAGCTTGGCGAAACGGTTGCGCGCGGGCGCCCGCCCGTGGTGCGGTTCGACGCCGCCTATCATCCGGCGAGGAAACACACCACGATCACCGGCGGTCTCGCGAATGGCGACGTGACGCTCAATGACGCTCTCGGCATGGCGGGCGTCATCGGCGATTTCCGGTTCGATCTCGACGCGGCCGAGATGCGCGCCGAAGCCTCGCTCGACCGCCTGCGGCTTTCGCAGCATCTGGGACCCGAGCAGTCGCTTGTCATGATCGCGCCGGTCTTCGCGTCTGGCGATGCGACGCTGGAAAATGATGAGGCGGCGTTCGCCTATGTCCTCACAACGCCCGAAGGCTACCGTTTGGGGGCGGGCGAGGGCTTTCACCACATGGAAACCGCCAGCGGCGAAACGGTCCTGACGCTGGAGAATCTCACCTTCTCGCCGCAAGGCCTTCAGCCGAACCGGATTTCGCCGGCGCTGAAAGGCATCGTCAACGACGCCGACGGCAAGATGGATGGAACGGTGCGGTTCGCCTGGGGACGCGAAGAGCTTGTTTCCGAGGCGACCCTCGATTTCAGGGAGATTTCCTTCGCCGGTCCGACGCAGGCGGTGACCCGCACCAAGAATGTCAGCGGAACCATTCAGCTTACGGACATATTCCCAGTGACGACCAACGGCTTTCAGACGATTTCCGTCGAAGGCGTCGATATGGATGCGCTTCAGCTCGGGCAAGGCGTGATCACCTTTGAAATGCCTGGCGACGAAAGCGTCACCATTTCGGAAGCGTCATTCCCATGGTTTGGCGGCACGCTCGGCGTTTACGATGCGACGGCAGGATTCGCCGGCGAGGCGACGATCCCGCTGCGCGCGGAAGGCGCCGATCTCAATCAGATTTTCGAATATGTGGATATTGAAGGCCTTTCCGGTGAAGGCATCATCAGCGGCGAACTGCCGGTGATTTTCGAAGGCGGCCGGGCGAGAATTGAAAACGGCGTCTTCAAGTCCGAAGGGCCGGGCGTCATCCGCTATGCAGGTCAGGCGTCGGAAGCTGCCTCGCAAGCGGGTCAGGATGCGCAGGTCGCTTTCGATATCCTGCGCGACCTTCGCTACAATTCGCTTGAAGTGAGCGTCAACGGCGCTCTCGATGGCCGGCTGGAATTCCAGATGAACTTCGAGGGGACGGGTGATGTAACGCTTAACAACGCGTCGGGACGGGTGCCGGTCATCTACCGCATCAATCTTGACGCGGCGCTTCTGGAGTTGCTCCGTCAGGCGAACCTGTCCCGCGATATCCAGCTCCAGATCGAAAAGGGTCTTTCAGATAGCCAGTAAGCTTGGTGAAATATGGCGCGGGCGGACAGGTCTTCAGCATATTTCCGCCTATTTTTCGCCTTGAGGCTGAGCTAGGATGCAAGATGTTCGCGTATTCGATTCGACAAAAATCCAAGGGCGGAGGGCGATCCCCGATGATGAGACTGGAGCAGTTGAAACTGGCCGTTCTGGCGCCATTTGCGGCGGCGGCCCTTCTTGCCTGCACGACCGTCACGTTGAAAGGTGACGAGAACGAACCGATTGTGGTCAATCTCAATGTCAAAATCGACCAGGAAGTGCGCGTCAAACTCGACCGGGAGATCGAGGATCTGATCGCGCAAAATCCGGACATTTTCTAAGGGGGACGCCGGCATGGAACATTCGATGAAAAAGACGCTTATTATGGCATTCGCTTCTGCGGGGCTTATTCTGGCGGCCGCGACGCCGGCAGCCTCGGCGGCGAGCGCGCTTGTCGAAAACGCCAAGGACAACTGCATTGTCGGCGAGCAGGCCGACGGCTATCTCGGCGTCGTCAGCGGTGAATCCGCGAGCGCGGAATTGCAGCGCGAGATCCGCGACATCAATCAGCAGCGCAAAACGGTCTACGCCAATCTCGCCAAGCGCAATGGCGTGACCATCGAGGTTACAGCGGCGCTGACCGCGGAAAAACTCATGAACCAGGCGACCAGCGGCCAGTGCGTGCGGCTGTCTTCCGGCGAATGGGTCAAGCGCTAGCGCTCTCTCGCAACCTCTCCAGCGGCGCCTCGCCACGGCCCGCAGGTCGGCCCGAGGATAAAGTCGACCATGGCGTCGATCCCTTGGGCCATCCGCATGCGCGGCGCCTGCTGTGAAGGCGGGAGTTTGGCTCCACGCTTAAAGCATGGGGATTTGAGTCTCTTTGCGGCGAAACCCGCACCCCGATGACGGGAAAAACACCTCAAAAGTGTTGAATTCTTCAATATTTTCCAGCGTTGGTGAATAGTTATCCCCCGCTTCCGGCCTTCGATTATCATGCGCGCATGTCCGGTCCGTTATGACTCCCGGCGTTTAGGAAGGCGAATTGCAATGATGAAAACCATCCCCGCAAAAGCTGTTGAGCAGAAACGGCCAAATGGCGCCACATTTTGCTGCAGCCCGGTAAAAACGCCGATGAAAAGCATCGAGACGACGGCGAAGTCGGGATTGTTTCACGGGCGCGCGGCTGGCGGCGCCTGCCTTCCACAACAATCGCGGCAGTCAGGAGCGGACGAATCAGGGATAAGGATTGCCGCCAGTTTTTGAAAGTTCCTGTTCATGTCCGAAGCTCCGAAATTCGACCAAACCGATCTGACGCCGCCGGACGGCGATGATCCCGACGCGCTGGCCCTGTCGGCGCTCCTGTCGTCCCGGGTCTGTCACGATCTCATCAATCCTGTCGGCGCCTTGAGCTCCGGTCTTGAGGTGCTGGACGATCCCTCCATGGAAGGCGCCATGCGCGAGGCGGCTATGGACCTCATCCGCTCCGGCGCGAAAAAGGCCATTGCGCTCCTTTCCTATGCGCGTCTGGCCTATGGCGCAGCGGGCGGCTTCGGCGCCCAGATCAGCCTCGAGGATGCGCAGAAAGCGCTGGCCGACCTTTTCGAGATCACCAAGGCGGACCTGAAATGGGATATCGGCACGGGGCTTGCCGCCAAGGAGAAGGTGAAAGTTCTGATGGTGCTCGCCTATGCCGCCGCCGATTGCGTGCCGCGCGGCGGGCTCGTCGCCATCGAGGGCGATATCGATAATTTCACCATCAAGGCGACCGGCAAGAAGCTCCTCTTGAACCAGGATCTCGTGCGCGCCCTTGGCGGCGACGCCACGGATGTCACGCCTAAATTGACCCCGGCCCTGATCGCCTCGCGCCTTGTCGACGCGGCTGGCGGCGCCATCAAGGTGGATCGGACCGAAGAAGAGGTGGTTTTCCGGGCGGCGTTTGGAGCTTAAAGCGGGATTAACACATTCCTCACCATGACGTTAATCCCGCGCTAACGTGGGCGGGGCAGAATGGCGGCAGACTCACCAAACGGATTCACTGGTCATGACCGCCTCCAAAACTTGCCTTGTTGTCGATGATTCCGACCTCATCCGGGAAATCGCCGAGCGCATCATCACGGATCTGGGACTGGACGCCGAAGGCGCGGCTGACGCATCCGCCGCGATTGAACATTGCCGGACGGAAATGCCGGCGGCCGTTTTTCTCGACTGGGACCTGCCGTCCATGGGCGCGCTCGATTTTCTGCGCGAAGCAGCGGCGCTCGAAGGAGAGCGTCCGGCGATCATACTCTGTGCGACGGAAAACGATCATGAGCAATTCAAGCTCGCCAAGGCGGCGGGAGCGGCCCATCATATTCTCAAGCCCTTCGACAAGGGCGCGGTGGCGGCGAAGCTGGCTGAAATCGGCCTTATCGATCCAATTGCACAGGCTGCGAACAGTTGAGCGGTCTGAAATAATCAGTCCTGCCCGCAAATTGTCATAGTGCCGTCATGGCGAACGGGTTTATCTGCCTTCCATGTCGCTGATCCAGCTTATCGTCCTCGCCATCATTCAGGGGATTACGGAATTCCTGCCGATCTCCTCATCGGCGCATCTGATACTGGCGCCGCTCGCTGTGAAGGACTGGACGGATCAGGGTCCGCTCATCGACATCGCAGCGCATGTGGGATCGCTGGTGGCGGTGCTACTCTATTTCCGGTCGGAGACGGCGATGCTGTTCCGCGGGGGGGTCGATACGATCCGGTTCCGTGCAAGCGACGACCGCAAACTGTTTTTGTTTATCGCTGCAGCGACCATTCCAACGCTGGTCCTGGCCGCAGTTTTTGTGCTCGCCGACATCACCGACGCGTTGCGCTCTCCTATCGTGATCGGCTGGACCAGCATCCTCTTCGGCGTTCTGCTTTGGATTGCCGATCGGTCCAAGGGCGCGCGCGAAGGGCTTGAAAACATCACCTGGCGCGATGCGCTCACCATCGGTCTTGCACAGATGATCGCGCTTGTGCCCGGCGTGTCTCGGTCCGGGATCACCATGACCATGGCGCGTTTTCTAGGGATGGCGCGGACGGAGGCGGCGCGCTTTTCCATGCTCCTCGCCATTCCAACCATTTTGGCGCTGGGGTTTTTCGCCGCTATCGAGATTGCGCGCGAAGGCGCGGGCGCAACCATGTCCGCCGCCCTCATCGTCGCCGTTCTTTCCTTCATCTGCGCCTATGCGGCGATCGCCGCGCTCATGCGACTTACGCGCTCCATCAGCTTTACGCCCTTCGTGATCTACCGCGTGATCTTCGGGATCATCCTGCTGGCGATGGCGGGAAGCCTGGTTGCAGGCTGAGACGCCCCGAGAGCGCCGCAAAAACGTCTTGGCATTGGCGTCTTTTCTGGCCATGACTTTGCCCCGTGACTGCTGAAAGTTTTTTATGGACGCCTCGCTTCTAAACTCCGCGCCGATTACTGCCGACGGCGTGCGCGCCGCCGCCGGGCGCTTGTCGGGCAAGGCTGTGCGCACGCCGCTACTTGAAAACCAGACGCTCAACGACATCGCCGGCGGGCGCGTTCTTCTGAAGGCGGAAGTTCTCCAGCACTACGGCTCCTTCAAATTCCGCGGCGCCTACAATCTGATTTCGCAACTCAGTGAAGAAGAGCGTCGGCGCGGCATTCTCGCCTGGTCGTCGGGCAATCACGCGCAAGGGGTCGCGCTCGCGGCGCGCATGGCCGGCGCCCACGCGACCATCATCATGCCGGCCGATGCGCCCGCCATCAAAACCGGCAATGTGAAAGCGCTTGGCGCCGAGATCATTTTTTACGACCGCTACAGCGAGGATCGCGAAGAGATCGCCGAACGCATCATCGCCGAAAAAGGCATGGTGCTGGCGCCGTCCTTCGATCATCCGCACATCATCGAAGGGCAAGGCACGGTGGCTCTCGAAACCTTTGATGAGGCGCAGGCGAGGGGCCTTTCGCTTGACGCCTTTATCGTCTGCTGCGGCGGGGGCGGCCTCACTTCCGGCTGCGCGCTCATTCTTGAGGATGCGTCGCCGGAGACGGATGTCTGGATCGCCGAGCCCGAGGGCTTTGACGAGACCTGGGCGTCGATCCGCGACGGCGTGCGCCACCGTGCCGATGTAACCCGCCGCACTATCTGCGACGCCATCGCGTCGCCTGCGCCGGGGCGGCTCACTTTGCCCATCATGGAGCGGCTCGTCCGGGGCGGGCTCACAGTCACCGAAGAAGACGTCCGTAGGGCGATGATTTTCGCCTGGCGGGAGCTGAAACTGGTGGTGGAGCCGGGCGGGGCGGCGGCGCTTGCCGGGCTTCTCTCCGGCAAATTCGACGCGAAGGCCAAGGTCACGGCCCTGACGCTCTCCGGCGGCAATGTGGACGCGCCGCTTTTCGCCGCGATTCTCGAGGATCGGGCTCTGCCGTCTTCCTGAACTCTCTTCCCTCGCAGTTGTTAACAATTCTGTGTGGGGAAAAGACGGTCATTGAATTGTTATAATGTATCCCCATATCGGGACTGTCGGAAAATGGCGGTTTCGCCATGAAACGGTCAAAGCATCGCCGTTTCCGACCGGTAAAGAAAATCATCGGATTTTCTTCTCCGGCGTTCACGGTTTGCTAGCCAGTTTCCCTGCAAAATCAGCAATACGCCGGATCTGAAAGATCTGACAAAGGATACAAGACCCATGACGATGATGAAAAACGGCGCAATTTTTAACGACGGAGAGCAACTGCCCCTGTCTGCGCGCGATTTCGCAGAGCTGGGGGGGCGCAAGCTCGTTTACATCCGCACGGTCGCCGCGCGCGATGTGCTTGATGACCTTATCGACGAAGACGGCGAGCTGACGATCGACATTGCTGACGACGATATTCTCTATTCGGTGCATTCTTCCAGCGGCGAGCGGCTTGCGCTCGTCGGCAACCGCGATCTCGCTTTTGCGGCGGCGCGCCAATATGAGATGAACCCTGTCAGCGTGCACTGACGATCCAGGTCCGCTTTCTTCTCAGACTATCCGTCAGTTTTAAGCTGCGTGGTGCTTTTGATCCGCAGTGGCGATGGCGAAAAGCGCTTCCGCTGAATCGGCGCCGCGCAAAGCCTCGCGAGCATGTTCATCGCGCAAAAGACGAGATACTTTCGCGAGTGCTTTCAAGTGCGCCGCCGTGGCGTTCGCCGGCGCGAGCAGCATGAAAACGAGATCCACCGGCTGATCGTCGAGGGCGTCAAAGCTCACAGGTGTTTCAAGCCGCGCGAGCACGCCGACGATCTTGCTCAGTCCGTCAATTTTCCCATGGGGAAGGGCGACGCCGTCTCCAACTCCTGTTGAGCCTAGCTGCTCGCGTTCGAGAAGGGTCGTCATGATGTCCGAGGCCGGACGGTCGATCAGACCGGCCGCCTTGTCCGCAAGCGCCTGCAGCGCTTCGCGCTTGCAGTTCACCCTGAGATTGTGGATGACGCCCTTAGGGCTGAGAAGGTCTTCAAGTCCCATTACGCTCACGCAAATACTTCACTGGCTCTACGCCGCTCCTGAATAATTCAAGCTGCTGAGAAGTTCCTTAAGTCCGGTCCTTTTGACCAATCGCGTCAGCCCCGGCCATCTGCCGGCGCGCCGCCCTTTAGCCTCAAGAGGCCCCGGGATCAACCCACCCTATATTGCCGTCGCGGCGGCGGTAAACGATATTGATTCGACCGTGAGCCGCATTTTTGAAGACGAGGGCGGGCTGCTCGGCGAGGTCAAGCTGCATGACTGCGGCCCCGACGGTCATTTCCCTGAGCGTGGTCTGGCTCTCAGCCACAATCACTGGGTTCGGGTCGCCCTCAGCGCGGTCATCCTCATCTTCTTCCTCGCCCAGGGGTTGCAGGAGGTAGTAGGACGCGTTTTCCGCCGGCAGCGGCTCCTTGCCGTTGGTGTGGTGATTTTTGAGACGCCTCTTGTAGCGGCGAATGCGTTTTTCCAGCTTTTCCAGGCTTTCTTCAAAAGCGCTGTAGGCGTCTCCTCCTTCGCCATGGGCGGCCAGAAAGACGCCTGAGGCAAGGTGAGCTGTCACGTCGCAGTCAATCAGGTGACGCTCTTTGGAAAAGGTCACCGTCGCTTCCGCGCCGCGATCGAAATATTTGTGAACGCTGTCTTCGAGTTTGTCAGTCACATGGGTCTGCAAAGCGTCGCCAAGATCCATGTTTTTACCGCTGACCTGAATGTCCATTGGACCTCCTGAAACTAACGGCTCTCCCCCGAGATTGCGCCGCCGCCATTATATTGGCTTTGGCAGCGCGGATTAAAGGGTTAGATCGCGGTTTGCAACATCGCCCTGCGGCGCTGGACCGAGGAAGGAATATTCAATGTTTCCCGATACTTAGCAACGGTGCGGCGGGCGATGTCCACGCCCTCGGAGCGCAGAATTTCGACGATCTTATCGTCCGACAGAACAGTGTCCTTAGTCTCGGCCTCGATCATCTCCCGGATGCGGTGGCGGACCGCTTCAGCGGAATGGGCCTCGCCGCCCGAAGAAGAGGCGATGGAGGCCGTAAAAAAGTATTTCAATTCGAAAAGGCCGCGCGGCGTTGCGATATATTTGTTCGAAGTGACGCGGGAGATCGTCGATTCGTGCATTTCGATGGCGTCGGCCACGATCTTCAAGTTGAGCGGGCGCAGGTGCTTGACGCCATAAGCGAGAAACGCATCCTGCTGGCGCACGATCTCGCTCGCAACTTTGAGGATGGTCTGCGCGCGTTGGTGCAGCGACTTTGCAAGCCAGTTGGCGTTAGCGAATTGTTCGGCGATGTAGGTTTTGTCTTTATCGTCCGCGCCATTCACGGATGAAATTTCCGCGTAGTAACGCTGATTAACGAGAATACGGGGGAGGGTTTCGCTGTTGAGCTCGACTTTCCAGCCCCCGTCCTGAGATTTGGTGACGAAGACATCAGGTGCGATCGCCTGCACAACACCGCCGCCATAGGCGTAGCCGGGTTTCGGCGTCAGACCGCGCACTTCAGCGATCATGTCGCGAACATCTTCTTCGTCCGCATTGGTCGCTTTCATGAGGCCTTTCAGATCGCCCTTGGCGAGGAGCTCGATGTTTTCGACAAAAGCCTGCATTGAAGGATCGAAACGATTAGCGTCGATCAATTGAAGTTTAAGGCACTCTTTGAGATCGCGCGCGCCGACGCCGGAGGGATCGAAAGCCGTAATCATCGCATGCGTATTTTCGACGTCGGCAAGTTCAGCGCCGAGACGCTCAGCAATCGCTGGCAGGTCTTCGCGCAGATAACCCGCCTCGTCGATCATGTCGATGATGTAGGCGCCGATGAAAAGCTGCATGGGATCGCGTGTCGCGACCTGCAATTGCTCGGTCAGGTGATCGGCGAGCGAGATTTCCTTTTTCAGCGTCGCGCCGAATTCCTGATCGTCGCTGTCGAGGCTGCGGCCGGAAGACGCCGAAGCCCAGTCATTAGGGCGGTAATCGCCGTAAGCGGCGTCGCTGCCTGAGCTGTTGGGGTCAATGTCGTCATATTCTACGTCGAGCGATTCACGCGCTTCCTTGGCGTCCGCTTGATCCACATCGCCGGAAGTCGCCGCGGGCGTTTCGGCGTCGGCCGATTTTTCGCCCCGCCGTTCGGCAGGGCCGTCGACGGGCGTTTCATCGCGCTCGAGAAAAGGGTTTTGTTCAAGCTGTTCGGCGACATATTCCGAGAGCTCAAGATTGGACAATTGCAACAGCTTGATAGCCTGCTGCAATTGCGGCGTCATCACCAGCTGCTGTGATTGTCTGAACTCGAGTCTCGGAGCTAACGCCACAACGCCCCATGCCTTTCCTTACATCTGGAAGCGGTCGCCCAGGTAAACGCGGCGCACATCCTTGTCGCCGACAATCTCCCCCGGCGCGCCTTCCAGCAGCACTTCGCCTTCGTGAATGATGTAGGCGCGGTCGATGATGTCGAGCGTTTCGCGGACATTGTGGTCCGTGATGAGAACGCCAAGACCGCGGTCTTTAAGATGGGCCACCAGCTCGCGGATTTCCGCGATGGCGAGCGGATCGATGCCTGCAAAGGGCTCGTCCAGCAGCATGAACGAAGGCGCCGTTGCAAGCGCCCGCGCAATCTCCACCCGGCGCCGCTCGCCGCCCGACAGCGCGATCGCTGGAGCGTTGCGGATATGGGTGATGTGAAACTCGTTCAAAAGGTCGTCGATGATCGTCTGCTGCTTGTCCTTGTTGCGTTCGACGAGCTCCACGACGGCGCGCAGGTTCTGTTCGACGGTCATGCCGCGGAAGATCGAGGCTTCCTGCGGCAGGTAGCCGACGCCGAGGCGCGCGCGCTGATACATGGGCAGGTTGGTGACGTCATGGCCGTCGATCATGATGCGGCCGCGATCCGCCGGAATGAGCCCGGTGATCATGTAAAAACAGGTGGTCTTGCCGGCGCCGTTGGGGCCGAGGAGGCCGACGACCTCGCCGCGCTTCACCGACATGGAGACCCCGCGCACCACCGGTCGGCGCTTGAAGGACTTGCCGAGATTCTCGGCCGCCAGCGCGCCGCCGCCCTCGATAACCTTGGGCTTCAGCTTCTTGGGCCGGGACTGGTCCGCAGCGGCCGGAGAGATGTCGTTTGTCGGTTCCATTTTCTCGCTCATTAAGCGCGTCTCTCTTTAAAGTTCAGTGAAGGTTCGCCAAAAGGTTAACGAGCCTTAGGATTGTTCCTCATCCTTGCCGGTGAAAAACAGGCCGCGAATTCGTTTTCCAGCTTCAGGAGTAAACAAAACCTTACCTGTATCGACCCAGTAGGTGATCTTGCCTGCGGACATCACCTGCTTGCCCTGGGTTACGATCACATTCTCAGTCATGACGATGGTGCGGGCCTCATTGTCGAATACAGCCCGTTCGCCGGTGATCGCCTCTTCGCCGTTTGAATAGCGCACCGAGCCGATCGCGGTGATGGTCTCGAAATCTCCCTCATCGGTCAGCACGGCCTCAAGGCGTTCCGAGGTCAGGATGGCGGGCCCTTGCACGACCCGGACATTGCCGGTCCAGACGGCGAAATTGTCCTGAAATTCCGCGGCGTCCCCCGTGATGTCGATGGGTTCGTTGCTGTCCTGCGCGGCGATCAGCTGGGCGGCGGCCGGGGCCATGGCGCTTGTGAGGAAGGCGATCACGGCGAGACAGGTTTTCTGCATCATTGCGGGTTCTCGATATCCACGTCTTTCAAGGCCGGTTTGTCGCCGACGTCGTTATTGGTTTCAATGCCTTCGTTCTTCGGAACCGCATTCTTCGGGTAAATGCGCATATGCACATTGCCCTCGAAAACAACGCGGCCGTCCGCATTATAGGCTTTCATGCGTTCCGCCGTGAGCTCGCGGCCGTCCGGTCCTTCGCCGCCAACGCCTGTATCACTGGTGACGATCTCGTCTTTGATGGAAACCGTCGCGGAGGGAGCGCGGAAAATATAAACCTCCGAGCCCACTTCGTGCTGCAATGTCACCTGGTCCTCAAGCTCGAGAATATTGACGTCCGAGCGGTAGACGCCTTTGTCTGCGCTCACAACGGTCGACCCGTTATTTACGCCCTGAACCGCATGGGGGCGCTCCAGTGAGACCACGTCTTTCACATTGGTGTTCTGACGGGCTGCCTCGGCGGTGATTTCGAAAGGCTTGCCCTTGTTGTCGATGCCGGCGAAGCGGGGGCTCGCCATGCTGAGCTCCTCAGCGGACGCATCGATGTCCTTGAAGTCGTCGAGGAACGCATCGTCCACGTCATTCGAGCGGGTGTTGAAGAGAAAGGCGGCGACGAGGACCAGCGCAAGGATTGGCAGCGCAATGCGCAGACGACGGACGAGCCGGGAGCGGGCGGCGGCCTTGTCGCCGGTCGTGCGCGCCTGAGAAGGCAAGCTGTCGAGAGCGCGCCGCCGCGACGCTAGCTGCGTCGGCTCCAGCGGTTTTTTCTCATCGGTGACGACCGTCGTCATATCCCCGCGCGATTTCCCATAAATTCCAATAGTTTCAATATCGGATAGCAGCCCCCGCCACCCAACCTTTCATATAGTCGCGCGGGCGCTTGAGGGAAGCAAGAGGCGCGAATTTCGTCGTAAAATCCGGCCTTTTCAGGGAGAAACCCTAGGAGTGGGCGAAAATATCGGTCTCCGGCCAGCCGGCGAGATCGAGGGCCGCCCGGACGGGAAGGAAGGCGAAGCAGGCGTCGGCCAGGGCGGAGCGGCCTTCCCGGGCGAGCATGGCGTCGAGCTTTTCCTTCAGGGCATGAAGGTGGAGGACGTCCGAGGCGGCATAATCGATCTGGGCCTCGGAGAGCTGATCGGCGCCCCAGTCGGAGGATTGCTGCTGCTTCGAGATTTCGATGCCGAGAAGTTCTCTGGAGACGTCTTTGAGGCCATGCCGGTCCGTATAGGTGCGGCAAAGCTTCGAGGCGATCTTGGTGCAGTAGACAGGCCCCGTGTCCACGGCGAGCCATTGCCTGAAAGCAGCGACGTCGAAGCGCGCGAAATGGAAGATCTTGAGAACCTTCCTGTCTGACAGCAGCGCCTTGAGACGCGGCGCGTCATAGGTCTTGCGATTGAGCTGAACCAGATGAGCATGGCCATCGCCCGATGACAGCTGCACGACGCATAAGGGGTCCCGGTGGGGAATGAGGCCCATGGTTTCCGAATCGACCGCGACGACAGGCCCGAGATCGAGCCCTTCGGGAAGGTCGCCCTTGTGCAGATAATTCGTCATGCCGTCTTTCTTAGCCTGCGTTCAGGTTTGTCCGCCAGCGCTCATAAACTTTGCCGCCGGAATAGTGAAGGCGCGATTAAGCGGTTTTGCGGACGATCACGGACCCGGCCGAATATCCCGCTCCGAAACCGCAGATGACGCCGATCTCGCCCGGTTTAAAATCGTCCTTGTGCTTATGAAATGCGATGATCGAGCCCGCCGATGAGGTGTTGGCGTATTCGTCTAGGATCACCGGGGCCTCCTCGCGGGTGGCGTCCCGGCCCAGCACTTTCCGGGCGATGAATTCGTTCATGGCGAGGTTCGCCTGATGCAGCCAGAAGCGTTTGACGTTTTCAGGCGCCACGCCCACATCGCCGAGATGGCCGGCGATCAGCTCGCTGACCATTGGCACCACTTCTTTGAAGACCTTGCGACCTTCCTGCATGAACAGTTTATCGGTCACAGGGTTGGTCTGTGGATCGGCGGGTTCGCCGGTTTCCCGCTCGCAATGATTGAGGAAGCCGAAATTGTTCCGGATGTTGTTTGAGAATTTGGTCTTGAGCCGTGTCCCGAGAATGTCCCAGGCTTCGCCCGCCGGGGCGCCGTCGGCGCGCTCTAGGATCACGGCCGTCGCCACATCGCCGAAAATGAAATGGCAGTCGCGATTGCGGAAGTTGAGATGCGCCGAACAGATTTCCGGATTGACCATGAGGATGCGGCGCGCGCCGGCGCGAATGAGGCCAAGCCCGGTTTCAATGCCGAAGGCGGCCGAGGCGCAGGCGACATTCATGTCGAAAGCAAAGCCGTCAATGCCGAGCGCGTCCTGAATTTCGACGGCGATCGCGGGATAGGCGCGCTGCATGTTCGAGGCCGCGCAGATGACGCCGTCAATGTCGCCGGGCTTCAGGTCAGCCGACCGCATGGCTTCGCGCGCGGCGGTCACCGCCATTTCCGCCAGCACCGATAATTCTTCATTGGCGCGCGGCGCGACTTTCGGCGCCATGCGCGCGATGTCGAGAATGCCGTCCTTCTCAATCACGAAGCGCGCCTTGATGCCTGACGCCTTTTCGATGAACTCCGATGACGACGGCTGCAAGGGTGCGATATCGCCTGCTGCGATCGCCGCCTCGTTCTTTCTGTTGAAGTCCTCAACATAGGCGTTGAAGGCCGTCACCAGTTCGTCGTTGGAGATCGAGTGGGGCGGGGTGTAAAGGCCGGTGGCGACAATGCGCACGCCGGCGGAATCCTGCGACATGGTTGGGCGTTCCCTCAAGAGGTTGGTTTGGCGGCAATTTGCGCCCATTGGGCGGGCTGTGCAACCGCCTAGGCTTTCTTGGATTTCCGGGGTTTCCGGGCCAGTTTCTGGACCGCCTTCTTGCGCGGGCAATGGTCCTCATGGTCGTTGACCATGCCCACAGCCTGCATGAACGCGTAGACGATGACAGGGCCGCAGAATTTGAAGCCCCGTTTCTTGAGTTCCTTCGCCATCGCTTCGGCTTCGGGGCAGGTCGTCTGGTGACCGCGATAGTTCCTGAGGCGGTTGACGATGGGTTCTCCGCCGACAAAGTCCCACAGAAACCCCGAGAACCCGCCCGGTTCGCTTTCCATCATGTCGAGATAGATGCGGGCGTTGCCAACCGCGGCGTTGATCTTTGTTTTCGAACGGATGATGCCTTCGTCCTGCATCAGCCTTTCGATTTTCTTAGGCGTGTATCGTGCGATCTTTTGCGGGTCGAAGCCGTCGAACGCTTTGCGGAAATTCTCGCGCTTATAGAGGATCGTGCGCCAGGAAAGACCAGCCTGGAAACCGTCGAGAATTAACTTTTCGAACAGCGCCCGGTCGTCATATTCCGGCACGCCCCATTCCTTGTCGTGATAATCGCGATAGACTTTATCGTCGAGCGGCGCCCAAAGGCAGGGCGCTTCGGCGCCGGCGGATTTGGCCACGGAAAACCTCTTTGAGAATTTTGCGTTAGGTAAAGCCGCCGGCGTCCAAAAATCAACATGAAGCAATCAATATTCAAATGTGGGCAAAGCGTCGAAGTCCGGCGCCGAAAGAAGGCGAACAGCGCCGTAATTGCGGTCGATCGCCAGAGAGGAGATATCGACGGAAACCAGCCGGTTGCCGACTGCGCCAAGGCCTCCGACCGAAAGGATCGCCGTATCGAAGCGTCCGGGATCGGCGAGAATGATGTCGAACATGTCGGCGACCTTGTCGCCATTCTCATTCACCACGGACGCGCCAAGGAGCTCCGACATGCTCATGAGGTTGCCGGGATTTTCCATCAAGCCCGCTGCGGGCTCATACGCGAGCGACTCGGTCATTTGCTTCAATTCGCCGTCCGTCATAGTGACGGTCACGGCGACGCCGCCATCGCCGTGAATGGCGAATGCGAAACGGTCGGCGCTGACGGTGGCCGGCTTGCCGCCAAGTCCGAGAAAGGCGCCGTCTTCGAGCACGACGGCGCGCAACATGCCGTCGGGGGTGAAAAGCAAATCGTCAATAACGGCGATCGCCAGCTTGTCCTCGCCGCGCACGGACTCGCCGATGATATTGCGGGCGGTGAAGCCGCGGGCGTTGCTCTGCGACAGCTCGTTTTCGATGAAGTCGCCCGCAGCGTCTGCGGCCTCGCCGGCGGCGGCCGAAATTTCTTCGCCGACGCGGGCGGCTCCTTCCTCAATATCCTCCGCGCCTTCCTCGACGATTTCGCCGGCTTTCGGATCGTTCTCCACGGCTTCGTCGCGGGCGCAAGCAACAGCGAGCATCGAGCTGGCGGCGAGCAATATTGCGTATTTCATCCTGTTCCCCCTTTTCCTGAATTGATAGGGCGACGCCCCATTCCGGGCGTCGCCAAACAAACAGAAGAACGGGGCTCCGGTTCCCCTCAGATATGATGGAACAATTTCAGCAGCCAGAAGATCAAGATAAGGACCTGAATCACGAAAAAGGCGAAGCGAAGGAAGACAAACAGCCGGTTGGTGGAAATGAGATGCGCTGCAGACTGAGCAATCCGTGCGCCGAGGAAGATGTAGGCGAGACCGTCAGTCATGGCGTTCTGTCCCGTGGCAATCGCATAAAGCAGGACCGCCGCAACGAGGCCCATATTCTCATAACAATTGGCGTGGGCGCGGGTAAGGCGTTTTGCGAAACCTTCCATATCGTCGCCGGAAGGGGCGAAGGAGTTCGACGCGCGCTTTCCCTGCATGACGAGGGACGTGCGCACGAAAGCAAGGCATAACAACAATACGATAAACCAGGACGCGTAGCCGAGAAGCGCGGTTGCTGTGGGCGTCATGACGGTTCCTCCTTGTTATTGTGATCGTCAGACCACCGAGGAACCTAGCGTCATTCGAGATAGCCGGGAATCGCCAAGCGCAGTTCGCGGCCGCCGCAGTCGATGGCCGCGCCGTCCGCCTTCGCCTTTTCCCAGCGGTCGAGGCGAATGAGGGCGAGGGCGCGGCCGTCCGCGCCGCTCATGATCTCGCCGAGGGTCGATCCGCCGGCCGTCACCGGGGCGCCTTTCTCCGGCGCAGGGCCGTCGAATGTCGCAATCAGCGTGCGGCGGCGGACATCGCCCTTGCGCTTCATCCGGCTGGAGACTTCCTGACCGATGAAGCAGCCTTTTTTATAGCTGACGCCATTCAGCGCGTCGTAGTTGACGTCGGTGAGGAAGATCTCATCGCCAGCGAAGTCTTTACCGAATTCCGGAACGCCAAGCGCGACGCGGCGGCGGTCGTAATCTTCGTCAGAAGCGAAATCGCTGTCGCCAACAATCGCCCGCCAGCCGAGTTTTTGATGGCGCGGGTCGGCGAAACCGCCAGAAATTTCGGCCTCGCTCGCGACCACATGTTTGTCGTCGGCGATCTCGAGGCTGACCTTCGCCCGGAGCTTGTAGAGCGACAGGCGTTTCACAAGCGCTTCGGCGGCGTCTTTGGAACAGTCGATCAGCAGCGCATCGTCTTCCTTCACGATAAAAAAGTCGAACAGGATCTTGCCCTGCGGCGTTAAAAGGGATGCGAACAGGGCGGGCGCGGTCTTCAGCCGGTCGAGATCGCTGGTGACGATCCCCTGAAGAAACGAGAGCCGGTCTTCGCCGGAAAGGCGGATGACGGCGCGGTCAGTAAGGAGGGCGGTCGTGCTCATGGGCGCGGATGTAAGGGTCTTTCGCCGAGAATCAAAGCGCCTCTTGTGCCGGGGTTTCGCTCCGGCCTAAAAGGCGTGCCATGGCGAACAGAGAAATAAAGGAAGGCGGCGTGACGGACCGCCTCGTGATCCGGCGGCCGGACGACTGGCATGTGCATCTGCGCGACGGCGTTATGCTCGAGACGGTGGCGAACTATACGGCGCGCCAGTTTGCGCGCGCGATTGTGATGCCTAATCTGAAAGAGCCGGTGACGACCGTCAAATCGGCTGCGGCCTATCGCGAGCGGATCCTTGCGGCGGTCGCGGCGGAGCATGCGTTCACGCCGCTGATGACCTGCTACCTTACGGATACGCTCGACCCGGGCGAGGTGGAGCGCGGTTTCGCCGAGGGGGTTTTCACCGCCTGCAAACTTTACCCCGCGAACGCCACGACGAATTCGAGCTTCGGCGTCACCGATATTGCGAATATCTATCCGGTGCTGGAGGTCATGCAGAAGATCGGCATGCCCTTGCTGGTGCATGGCGAAGTCACCGACAGCGATATCGACATTTTCGACCGCGAGTCGGTGTTCATCGAGCGCATCCTGTCGAAAGTGATTGCGGATTTTCCGGCGCTTAAAGTCGTGTTCGAACACATCACCACATCGGAAGCGGTCGAATTTGTACTGTCGACGGGCGCCAACGTCGCGGCGACAATCACGCCCCATCATCTTCACATCAACCGCAACGCCATATTTGAGGGCGGCATTCGTCCGCATCAATACTGCCTCCCGGTGGCGAAGCGCGAGAAGCACCGGCTGGCCCTGCGCCGCGCGGCGACGTCCGGCTCGCCGAAATTCTTTCTCGGCACCGACACCGCGCCCCATGCTAAGAGCGCCAAGGAATCCGCTTGCGGCTGCGCCGGGATTTTCAACGCGCCTTTTGCGCTGGAGAGTTACGTCGCGGTTTTCGACGCGGAAAAAGCGCTCGATAAATTCGAGGGTTTCGCCTCCGAACACGGGCCGCGCTTTTACGGCCTGCCGCTCAATGACGGAAAGGTCGTGCTGGAGCGCAAGGACGTCACCGTTCCCGATCTCATCGATGCGGAGGGCGCGCGCCTGACGCCGTTCCTTGCCGGCGAAAACATCGCATGGCGGCTGACTGATGGCGATAGATCCGCATAAGGATCAAGTCAGTCCGGCTGGCGCCTCTCCGGGCCGCGGCTTCCAGAAAAACAGGAAGCCGAAGGCGACGAACAGCAACAGGAAATTCACCGCATTGGCCGTGACCAAAAACGCGACAAAGGTTGGCGAGTTCATCGCCTCAATGAGTTTGAATGTTGCTGCGCTGGCCCCGCCGTCAGAAATCAGTGTTGCAAGGCTGCTATAGGCGCCCTGCATATGCGCGGCGGTGATTATCGCCGATGAAACGAAAGTGTACCAGCCGATAAAATAGAGGATGAAGACACCGATCTTCATCAGCCGGCCGGAGCGGTGGAGGAAATAGTAGACCGCCACGAACAGCGTAAAATTGAGTGCGATAATCTGCGCAAGCGTTGCATCGAGCTGGGCGCGCAACATGATCATCTGTTCGAGCATTTGTGCTTCGGTCACTTCGGCCCCCGCCAGTTGTTCTAATTTTCAGTGACCGGATCGGCGGACGGCGTAATCATATAAGGCGACGAGACGAAATCCTCGTCTTCGTCCTCTTGCTCATGCAGCGGCGCGGAAAGACGCGCGACCACCGCTTCGCCCTGTGCGGCGCGGGCGGCGGCGTAATCGCGCGCGCGCCGGTCGCAGCGCGGATAGGCGCGCTGGGCGTTCCGATAGCCCTTGTTGAATTCCTGGACCAGGGCCTCGCGTTCGGCGTCTTGCGGCTCCTCAAGGTCGATCAGCGTCTTCATCCGGTCGCGCCACGCATCGGCCTCGAATTGCGGGTCGCAGGTTCGGCGGAGGTGATGAAGCTCGCCGAAAAGCCCCGCCAACGCTTCGAGATCGCGCTGGCGCTGCTGGTAGGTTTCGAGGTCCTGCGCGCCGGCCGCCGAAAAGCCGGTGAGGGCTAGGGCCGCGAACCCGGCGGATATGAAACGTCGAACTGACATGGCGCTCCTATTCATCCAAAATATAGCCGGATTATGACCGGGTCTGAAGCTTTCCCGCCCGCCATTGGGCCGCGCGCTCCATGGCCCGGCGGGTCGTATCCCAGGCGATCCGGGCCCGCGCCTCCGCAAGGGGGACGAATTCCGCCGCCTCGGCGTCGTCGCCGGGGCGGGGCTCGCCGGAGACCCATTCGGCAATGAAATCCACCATGACGTAATGGGGCGCGCCCTCCGCGGCGGGGAGGCTCTCGAAGACGTCGAGCAGCCCCAGAATTTCGATCTCGACCCCGGTCTCCTCGCGCACCTCGCGGGCGACGGCGTCATGGAGCCGCTCGCCATAGTCGACCTTGCCGCCGGGGATCGACCACTGGCCTTTCAACGGCTCGCGCCCGCGCCGGATGACGAGGGCCTCTTCGCCCTTGAAAACCACCGCGCCCACGCTGGTGAAAATATTTTCCCGGCCCGTCATGTTTTTCTCTTAGGCTCTCTTCTCATGTGCGGACGGTTCTATCTCATTTCGACGCCGGCGGAAGTCGCGGCGCATTTCGGCGTCGATGTGCGCGACAATTTTCCGCCGCGCTATAATATCTGCCCGACCCAGCCGGTGGCCGCGATCCGCATGAGCGTGCGTCACGAGCGCGAATATGCGCTGATGCGCTGGGGCTTCGTTCCGTCCTGGGCGAAGGGAGAGTTCCTCGAAAATCTCGCCAAGCGCCCCCTGATCAATGCACGCAGCGAGACGGTGCTTGAAAAAGCGAGCTTCAAAAACGCCTTTCGCCGCCGCCGCTGTCTCATCCCCGCCGACGGGTTTTACGAGTGGCAGGCGCGGCCCGCGAAAGCAAAACAGCCTTTCGCCGTCCACAAACGAAAGGGCGGGCTCATTGCGCTCGCCGGCATCTGGGAGACGGCTGTCGATCCCGATGGCGGGGAGATCGACACGCTGGCGATTCTCACCGCCGCGGCGGGCCCGGATATGCGGAACATTCACAGCCGCGAGCCCGTGGTGATCGCGCCGCAATCCTACAAGCTCTGGCTCGAGGCCGACGAGCGCGACATGGCGAGCCTCGAGGGCCTCATCACCGCGGCGCCCGAAGGCTACTGGGCGGCGCATCCGGTTTCCACCGACGTCAACTCGCCGCGCCATGACGGCCCGCATCTGATCGAGCCGCTTGCGGCGTAGAAGGGGTTGCCGCGCAGGATGCGTTGGGAATTTAAGTTCCTGCATTTCCTTTTAGCGCAACGCTCCTCCTCCCCCGCCTGCGGGGGAGGTGTCGAGTACAGCGAGACGGAGGGGGTTAACCCCCTCCCACGCTTCGCGGGTACTTCCCCCGTAAACGGGGGAAGAGGGCCGTCGGCCATAGCCAATCCCCGCCACGGTTCCGCTGAACCCGAACGTAATGAATAGAGAGGCGCGGGGCGTGAAACGTCCATCGCACTTACTTAGCAATCGGGCGCATCACGCCCCGCATTTGCAGCGTTTTTCAGCATCGGCGGGCCCGGCCGTAATGACGACCCCTGACGGTTTTTACGCGCCAGCGTTGAAATGCCGCCAGAAAGCCCGGGCGCTGCGACCGGCCAGCATGAGAAACCATCCGTTACGCTGGCTTCTCATCCCGCGCGCCGCAATCCGGACCGATGGGAACGGCAGGCCACACCGCCTCTCAATATCCGGACTGCAAAGCAGTATACGGCCAAAAGAAAAGTGGTGAAAAGTTATCCACCCCTTCCGGTTTGGCCTTATACTACGGCCCGCCGCCGGTCACCTTGACGGCGATCTCCAACGAATATTTTCAAGCGCACACAGAGCGCTACAGCATTCGCCTAATGCGTGTTTTATTCAGAATTTCATTCGTAGTGATAGGTAGACTTGTATAATTAGTTATGCGAGTTGATGCTTGTAGTCATGAGGTTCATGGATTCATGTTTCGTATTATTGCAAGTTTGGCATTCTTTATTATCAGCGCCACATCCGCCCATGCGGCGTTGGTCACTGTCAATATCAGCGGCGATATTGCTTCCATCACTGCTGAAAGCATCGATACCAATGCAAATACAAGGACACCCATCAACATCTATGACCCAACCACAGGTCCTTTCGATGTTGGCGACGGATTTCTTATTTCTCTGGACGTTACCAGCGCGTCCGGGCCTACTCCGTTTGTCACCGGAACAAGCTACGATCTCGCCTTTACCGCCTCTTTCGGCGATTACATGATCGAGGATGCCCGGGGCGATCTGGTGATCGATGATGACCGGCCCGATGGCGATTTTGTGTTTTTCTCTGTGCTGCCGAGCGGCGTCGTTTCGCCTTCCCAAGGGGGCGCTGTGGCGGGCTTGCCCTTCAGCAATATCAATTTCAGCTTTGAAAATTACGATATGAGCGCCTTCTCGGATGAATTGCTGACGGCGGACAAGTTTCTGCTGAGCAATTTCGACGGAGCTTTTGGGTCGCTCGTTTTCTCAATGCGCGACGATGAAGATCCGGATACAATCATCGCCCTGACAGTTCTTCTGAACACACAAAGCATAGACCTTGTGACTTCAGAGGTGCCGCTTCCGGCGGCGTTTCCTTTGATGCTGTCCGCGCTTGGGCTTTTCGGCGCCGTCAGCCGTAAGAAGTCAAACGCCTAAACCAGTTCAGCTAAAAAGCACATCTAAATGCAAAAGGGCGCCGGCGGCGCCCTTTAACTTTGGTGGGAGGCGGGAGCTAAATCGCATCCCGCCCGGTTTCACCGGTCCTGATCCGCACCGCGTCATCAATCGTCGACACGAAAATCTTGCCGTCGCCGATGCGGCCGGAATGGGCGGCGTTCTTGATCGCCTCGACGGCGCGATCGACCTGACCGTCATCGACCACAAGCTCGATCTTCACCTTGGGCAGGAAGTCGACGACATATTCGGCGCCCCGGTAAAGCTCCGTATGCCCCTTTTGCCGGCCGAAGCCGCGCACGTCGGTGACGGTCATGCCTTGGAGGCCCTGTTCCTGCAGCGCCTCTTTGACGTCGTCGAGTTTGAACGGCTTGATGATGGCTTCGATCTTTTTCATGGGCTCGCTCTCTCACGGCTTTCGGGCTGGCGTGGAAATTTGCTAGACCTTTTTACACCAGAATGGCGAAATCGAAAGGCGGCGACCCCTCGTGAATCCGTATCTTGTGTTGTCGGCCGAGGAAATGCGCGCGGCGGAACAGGCCGCGATAGAGGCCGGCGTCGCCTCCGCTGCGCTGATGGAGACCGCGGGGGAGAAGGCGGCGGAGCTGATCCAGCGCGCCTGGTCGCGCCGTCCCGTCGCGGTCGTCTGCGGCCCCGGCAATAATGGCGGCGACGGTTTCGTCGTCGCGCGCGAGCTGGCGACTGCGGGCTGGCCGGTGCGCGTGGGGCTGGTGGGAGAGCGCGACGCGCTGAAAGGCGACGCCAAGCTGATGGCCGGACTCTATGAAGGGGAAATCGTTCCGTTTTCTCCCGAGGTTTTGAACGGCGCCGGGCTGATCGTCGACGCCATTTTCGGAACCGGCCTTGCGCGCGACGTCGACGGAGCGGCGAAGGCGGCGATCGAGGCGATGAACGCCCATCCGGCGCCGGTCTTCGCCATCGACCTGCCGTCGGGCGTCAACGCGGATACGGGCGCCGTTATGGGAACGGCCGTGCAGGCGAACCGCACGATTACGTTTCATGCGAGGAAACCCGGTCATCTGCTGTTTCCCGGCCGGGCGCTCTCCGGCGCCGTCGACATCGCCGATATCGGGATCAGCGACGAGGCCTCGCAGAAAGCGTCGCCGAAAACCTATGAGAATCATCCGGCGCTGTGGGGCGCGATGTTTCCGCGGCCTCGCTGGGGCGGGCACAAATATCATCGCGGGAGCGTCATGGCGGTGTCGGGCGGGCCGTTGAACACCGGCGCCATTCGGTTGGCGGCGGAGGGCGCGCTCAGGATCGGCGCAGGGCTCGTGACGGTCTTGTCTCCGCAGGGAGCGGCGCCCGTTCATGCGTCGCATTTGACCGCGATCATGCTGCGCGTTTCGGAAAACGCCGAACACCTCGCCGCGCATCTGGAAGACGCCGACCGCATATCCATGTGCGTTGTTGCAGGTCCGGCCATGGGTGTCGGCGCCAAGACGCAGAGAAACGTCCTCGCGATCCTGAACAGCAAGGCCAGCGCGGTGCTCGACGCCGACGCGCTAACGAGTTTCGCAGACGATCCCGCCGCCTTGTTTTCAGCGCTGCGTCCCGATGACGTGCTGACCCCGCATACGGGCGAGTTTGCGCGGCTCTTTCCGGACGAGGCGAAACTGGACGGCAAGCTCGCCATGGCGCGCGCCGCGAGCGCGAAAGCCGGATGCGTCGTCGTTCTCAAAGGCGCCGACACCATCATCGCCGCGCCGGATGGGCGGGTGCTCATGAACGCCAATGCGCCGCCGGACTTGGCCACCGCCGGCGCGGGGGACGTGCTCGCCGGGTTCATCGCCGGGCTGAAGGCGCAGGGCATGGACGGCTTCGCCGCAGCGGGGGCGGGCGTCTGGGTTCACGGCGCTGCGGGACAGGTGGCGGGGCCGGGCCTTATTGCGGAGGATCTGCCGCGCGCTGTTCCGGCGGTGCTGCGCCAGCTTTTCGCGCCTCCCCAGCAGCCAGAGCAGCCCGGTCCACCTGACCAGCAGGGAGCCGCCCAGCAATGAGCGCGATCTCCGTGCGCCCGGCGGAGCGGAAGGACCTCGAGGCGATTACCGCGCTCTATAATCATTTCGTAGAGACGACGGCTGTCACTTTCGATGTGGGCGCCTTTACGGTGGAGGCGCGGGAGCCCTGGTTCGCCCAGTTCGGGGCGCAGGGCCCGCACCGGCTTTTCGTCGCCGAAAGGGGCGGGGTCTTCGCGGGCTATGCAGGCTCCATGGCCTTCAAGGCCAAGAAAGCCTATGCGACCTCGGTGGAGACGACGATCTATGTCCCGCCCGAACTTTCCCGCTGCGGGGCCGGGAAGGCGCTTTATGAGCGGCTCTTTTACGCCCTCGCCGGGGAGGACGTCCACCGGGCCTATGCGGGGATCGCCCTGCCCAACGACGCCTCCATCCGCTTCCATGAAGGCTTCGGCTTCAGGGAGATCGGGACCTATCACGAGGTGGGGCGGAAATTCGGCCGCTATCACGATGTCAGGTGGTTTGAAAAACGGCTCTAATCCGGGGTGGAACGCCTCGACAGCGCCGTTTTCTCTGTTATAGAAGCGCGCTCGCGAGGGGGCCGCCGCAGCCGCGACGGCCCGCTTTTGCTTTGCGCCGTTTTCTGCGCCAGGGCTTTGCGGATGTGGCGGAACTGGTAGACGCACCAGATTTAGGTTCTGGCGCCGTGAGGCGTGGGGGTTCGAGTCCCTCCATCCGCACCATTCGCAGCCGGTTCGTCGGAGGCGAAATTTTTGATCCGTCAATTCAATTGAATTGACGATCAAAAATAGGCGGAGAATGCCCCGGCAGGGGCGCGAGGCAGGCGCGAGCATGACGAACGGAATTGACGGCCATCCGGCCAAACGAGAGACGAGATAAAAATGGAAGTCATTGAGAAAAGCGCCGAAGGGCTCGACCGCAAGTTTCTGGTGAAAGTCTCCGCCGAGGAGCTCGACAAGAAACTCGTCGCCAAGCTGAACGAGGTCAAAGGCCGCGTTCAACTGAAAGGCTTCCGCAAGGGCAAGGCGCCCGTGTCCCATCTTAAAAAGCTCTACGGCAAGGGCATGATGGGCGAGATCATTCAGGACATCGTCACCGAGACCTCGCAAAAGGCTTTCTCCGAGCGCGATCTTCAGCCGGCGACGACGCCGCGCCCGCAGCTCATCTCCAAGATCGACGATGTGATCGACGGCAAAGCCGATCTCGAATACGATCTGCAGGCGGAAATCCTGCCGACCTTCGAGCCCATGGACGTCTCGACCCTGAAGCTGACGCGCCCGGTCGCCGAAGTGCCCGAAAGCGACATCGACGAAGCGCTGTCGAAAATCGCCGAACAGCAGGTGAGCTACAAGGCGCGCGGCAAGACTGCGAAAGCGAAGGAAAAGGATCAGGTCCTCATTGACTTCGTCGGCAAGATCGACGGCGTCGAATTCGAGGGCGGCAAGGGCGAGGGCTTCGAGCTTGTGCTCGGCTCCGGCCAGTTCATCGCCGGCTTTGAAGACCAGCTTATCGGCGCCAAGACCGACGACGATGTGGAAGTGAAGGTCACTTTCCCGGAAGAGTATCACGCCAAAAACCTCGCCGGCAAAGACGCGGTCTTCGATGTGAAGGTCCATGAAGTGCGCGCGCCGGAAGAAGCGGCCATCGACGACGAACTCGCCAAGAAAGTCGGCCTTGAAAGCCTCGACGATCTGAAAAAGCGGATCAAGGAGCGCATCGAGAGCGACTACAAGGATCTGTCGCGCAGCCATCTGAAGCGCTCGCTTCTCGACAAGCTCGACGAGGCTCATGATTTCGAACTGCCGCAGGGCATGGTCAACGCCGAGTTCGACCAGATATGGCGCCAGGTCGAGGCGACCGAGCGCGACGAGGAAGACAAGGACAAGACCGACGAAGAGCTGAAAGAAGAATACCGCAAGATCGCCGAGCGCCGCGTGCGTCTCGGTCTCGTGCTCGCGGAAATCGGAAAGCGCGCCGAAGTGAAGGTGCCGTCGCAGGAATTGCAGCAGGCGATCCAGCGCCAGGCTATTCAGGAAGCCCAGTATCTGCAGATGCAGGGCCAGAACATTTCGCCGCAGGACGTCCTGAAATTCTATCAGCAGAACCCGCAGGCTTTGGAACAGGTCCGCGCGCCGCTCTTTGAAGAGAAAGTCGTCGACTACATCGTCGAGCGCGCCGAGGTGAAAGACAAAACCGTCAGCAAGGAAAAGCTGATGGAAGAGCCGGACGGCCTTGAGATTTAAGGCGCGTTCCGCCGCTCGTTGATCCGGGGTGCTGGGCGTTCTATTCTACATTCTGAAGCGGCGGCGGATTACCGCCGCCGTTTTCAGTTAAAGCGGAACCCGCAGCGGAGGGGCGCATTCTCAACTTCGACGACATTCTGGCGCCGGTGGGCCGCGACACGTTTTTTGCGGACTACTACCGTAAAAAGCCGCTGCACATTCCCGCGGCGGGGAGTCGTGCGGAAATATTCTCTGTCGCTGACCTGAACAGCCTTGTCTCGCAAGCTTCGCTCTGGAACGAGCGCACGCTGAAAATGTGGGCGGACCGCGCGCCCATTTCACAGGATCAGATTTTCGCGCCGGTGCAATCGCTTGAAGGCGTGGTGCGCCGTCCTGACCCGGCGAAGGTCGAAGCGCTGTTCGCGCGGGGCGCGTCCATCGTGCTAAACGAAACCGAAAACATGACGCCCTCATTGCGCGCCGTCGCCAACGCGCTGGAAGAAACGCTGCTCGGTTTCGCCAGCGCCAATATCTATTGCTCGCGCGGCGGTCGCCAGGCCTTTGACAGCCATTATGACGATCACGAAGTTTTCGCCTTTCACATCGCCGGCGAAAAAAAGTGGCGCGTCTATGAAGGGCGCATCGACAATCCCGTGGGCCAGCCGCCGCCGCGTCCGAACCTTCAGGACATGCACGACAAGGCGAAGAAGACGGTTCTGTTCGAACAGGTGATGCGGCCCGGCGACGTCATGTATCTGCCGCGCGGGCAGTATCACGACGCGCTCGCCAGCAGCGGGATGAGCCTGCACGTCACCTTTTCCGTTTTTCCCATGAACGGGCTGGCCCTGTTCGACCTCATGGAGACCGCCTCGATCCGCGACAGCCTCTTCCGCGACGACCTTCCCAATCCGGGCCTGCCGGGCGGGCGTGAGGCGCTGGCCGAGCGGTTGAAGACGCTGGGCGCCCGGCTTGCGGCGCTCATGGCCGATCCGGGTTTCGCCGATCACGTCGCCGCCGCTCAGCGCGGGCGGGTGCGCCGCCGTTCCGAAGCGCGGCTTTCGCCCCCCTGAGGACGGCGGTCACGATTAACGGCGGAGCGACGGCGCGACGTCCGAAGCGGGACGGATTGGCGGCGAGTCTCCCGGACCGGATCCAGGATCGTTCCGGATTCAGAACATCGGCAAGGATGGGGACAATCAATTCCTTGCATTTTCAAAAGAATAACCCTCGCTTAAGCGGGACGCGCTAGGGTGCGAAAAATGGGGGCTGGCGCCGCGCGCCCGAGCCCCCATCTTAAGGAAGAATTTTAACCGGCCGGACCCGCCTAACGCCGGCCGTAATGGTGAGCCAACAGACGCCCAAAGGGCGGAGACACGCTTAAGGAAGGATGTCGATGAAAGACCCCCTGGATATTTACATGAACACGCTGGTCCCCATGGTGGTCGAGCAGTCGAGCCGGGGCGAGCGCGCCTACGACATCTACTCCCGGCTCCTCAAAGAGCGGATCATCTTCCTCTCCGGGCCGGTCCACGACCAGGTTTCGACCCTGATCATCGCCCAACTCCTGTTCCTTGAGGCGGAGAACCCCAAGAAGGAAATCGCCTTTTATATCAATAGCCCGGGCGGCTCGGTCTCGGCCGGCCTCGCGATGTACGACACCATGCGCTATATCCGTCCGGCGGTCTCGACCATGTGCGTCGGCATGGCGGCTTCCATGGGCTCGCTGCTCCTCACGGCTGGGGAAAAAGAGATGCGCTTCTCGCTCCCCAATTCCCGGATCATGGTCCACCAGCCCTCGGGCGGTTTCCAGGGCCAGGCCTCGGATATCGAGCGCCACGCCCAGGATATCATCAAGATCAAGCGCCGGCTGAACGAGATTTACGTCCACCACACCGGCCAGTCCTATGAAACCATTGAGAAAACTCTCGACCGGGACCACTTCATGGACCCCGAAGAAGCGGTTTCCTTCGGCCTGATTGACAAAGTCTTGAACGAGCGCGCTGCGCCGTCGGAGTAGCGAGGAGGGGAAAATTCACCATATCTGTTAAGCCAAAGGCTAAATGGTTCCTTGATTGGTTTAGGCGGAATATGGTCCTATGGCGGATGGCCCGAAGCGGCCTTGGCGCCAATCGTGCAGCCTGACGGGGGCGGCGCCCATGATCCGGGCGCCGGTTGCGCCAGTAAATAATTAATGGCGCTGGCCTTTTTGGTTATCAGGTCGGGCGCTGACGAAGGAGTGCGGTTATAGTGAGCAAGATCGGCGGCAAGAGCAGCGGCGGTGACGGGAAAAACACCCTTTACTGCTCATTCTGCGGCAAGAGCCAGCACGAGGTCAGAAAGCTGATCGCGGGCCCGACGGTGTTCATCTGCGATGAATGCGTCGAGCTGTGCATGGACATCATCCGCGAAGAATCGAAATCGTCGCTGGTCAAAGCCACCGACGGGGTTCCGAGCCCTCAGCAAATTCACAAGGTTCTCGATGATTACGTCATCGGACAGCGGCAGGCGAAACGCGTCTTGTCCGTTGCGGTGCACAACCACTTCAAACGCCTCAACCATGCGGCCAAGAACAACGACGTCGAACTTGCGAAATCGAACATTCTTCTGATCGGCCCCACCGGGTCGGGCAAGACCCTGCTCGCGCAGACGCTCGCCCGCATTCTCGACGTGCCGTTCACCATGGCCGACGCGACGACGCTGACCGAAGCCGGTTATGTGGGCGAGGATGTCGAAAACATCATCCTGAAGCTGCTGCAATCGGCAGACTACAATGTCGAGCGCGCGCAGCGCGGCATCGTCTATATCGACGAAGTCGACAAGATCAGCCGCAAATCCGACAATCCGTCCATTACCCGCGACGTGTCGGGCGAGGGCGTGCAGCAGGCGCTTCTGAAGATCATGGAAGGCACCGTCGCCTCCGTGCCGCCGCAAGGCGGGCGCAAGCATCCGCAGCAGGAATTCCTGCAGGTCGACACGACGAACATTCTCTTCATCGTCGGCGGCGCGTTTGCGGGCCTTGAAAAAGTCATCGCCAGCCGCGGCTCCGGCTCCTCCATCGGCTTCGGCGCCGAGGTGAAGAGCCCCGACGACCGCCGCATCGGCGCGATCCTTCAGGAAGTCGAGCCCGAAGATCTCTTGAAATTCGGCCTCATTCCGGAATTCGTCGGCCGTCTGCCGGTCATCGCCACGCTCGAGGATCTCGACGAGCCGGCGCTGGTGCAGATTCTGACGACGCCGAAAAACGCGCTCATCAAGCAGTATCAGCGCCTCTTCGAAATGGAAGATGTGAAGCTCACCTTCACCGACGACGCCAAGTCTGCGATCGCCCGCAAGGCGATTGCGCGCAAGACCGGCGCGCGCGGCCTTCGTTCGATCATGGAAGGCATCCTCCTCGATTCGATGTTCGAACTGCCGACGCTCGAAGGCGTGGTGGAAGTCGTCGTCAACGGCGAAGTCGTCGAAGGCAACGCCAAGCCGCTCTACATTTACGCCGACCGCGACAAGCAGGCGATCGAGGCAGACGCGAGCGCTTAAAACGCGTTACGCCGTCTGGTGAAAAGTCAGGCGCCGCCCTCATCAAGGGGCGGCGTTTTATTTTTATTTGAGGAAAATCAGCGCTTTCCCGCCGCCTTGAAATCCCGTCAAAGACCGCCACATTAACCGCGTATTCGCGGCCGTTGTCTTAGAGTGGCGGTCAGCCTTTTTCACCTGCCTCCAAGTCTTCCTTGCAAACAGGCGATTTCGGTGTGGGGCGCGGCGGCTTTCATCAACCGTTGCGCAAAAAGGCGAACCGCCGCCCTATATGGAGACGGGCGCGAGAAAATCCGGCGCGTGCTATAGTGTGTGGGCGCGCCTTCAAGGAGTGATTTGATGAGCGAGACCGTAACCTATCCTGTGCTGCCGCTGCGCGACATTGTCGTGTTTCCCGGCATGATCGTTCCCTTGTTTGTGGGCCGCGAGAAATCCGTGACCGCCCTCGAAAACGTCATGCAGAACGACAAGAAAATCCTGCTTGTGGCGCAAAAGGATGCAAGCGACGACGATCCGGAAGTTGAAGATATTTACGAAGTCGGCGTCATCGCGTCGGTCATGCAGCTTCTGAAACTGCCCGACGGCACGGTGAAAGTGCTGGTCGAGGGCGAAGCGCGCGCGAAGATCGAAAAATATGTGCGCACCGACGATTATTTCGAAGCGGAAGCCGTTTACGTCGAGGAAGGCGAAAGCGACGAAGCCGAACTCGAGGCGCTGGCGCGCTCCGTGGTGGCGCAGTTTGAATCCTATGTGAAACTCAACAAGCGCGTCCCGCCGGAAGTGATCGTGTCGATCAGCCAGATCGACGATTACGCGAAACTCGCCGACACCGTGGCGTCGCATTTGAATATCAAGATCAATGAAAAGCAGGAGCTCTTGGAAATCGCCGGCGTCGCCGAGCGGCTGGAGCGTGTCTACGCCCTCATGGAAGGGGAGATGAGCGTCCTGCAGGTTGAGAAGAAAATCCGCAACCGCGTCAAACGCCAAATGGAGAAGACGCAGCGCGAATATTATCTCAACGAACAGATGAAAGCGATCCAGAAGGAGCTTGGCGAAGGCGACGACGGCCGCGACGAGCTTTCCGAGATCGAAGACAAGATCAAGAAAACCAAACTGTCGAAGGAAGCCAAGACCAAGGCCGAGGCGGAGCTGAAAAAGCTGCGCCAGATGAGCCCCATGTCGGCGGAATCGACCGTTGTCCGCAACTATCTCGACTGGCTGACCTCGATCCCGTGGAACAACCGGTCGAAGGTGAAGTCCGATCTCAAGAAAGCCGAAGAGGTGCTCGACGCCGATCACTACGGCCTTGAAAAGGTCAAAGAGCGGATCGTCGAATATCTCGCCGTGCAGAAGCGGATGAACAAGCTGAAAGGCCCGATCCTCTGCCTCGTCGGTCCTCCGGGCGTCGGCAAGACGTCGCTGGGCAAGTCGATTGCCGAAGCGACGGGCCGCGAATTCGTGCGCGTGTCGCTCGGCGGCGTGCGCGATGAAGCGGAAATCCGCGGCCACCGCCGGACTTACATCGGCTCCATGCCGGGCAAGATCATTCAGTCCATGAAGAAAGCGAAGAAGTCGAACCCGCTCTTCCTTTTGGACGAGATCGACAAGATGGGCCAGGACTTCCGCGGCGACCCGGCCTCGGCGCTGCTCGAGGTTTTGGACCCGGAACAGAACGCGACGTTCTCGGATCACTATCTCGAAGTCGATTACGATCTTTCGGACGTGATGTTCATTACGACGGCCAACTCGCTCAACATGCCGCAGCCGCTTCTCGACCGGATGGAGATCATCCGCATTCCGGGGTATACGGAAGATGAGAAGGCCCAAATCGCGCGCCGCCACCTCATTCCCAAACTGCTCGAAAACCACGGGCTGAAGGAAGAGGAATGGTCGATCGACGATGACGGCCTGATGGCGCTGATCCGCCGCTACACCCGCGAGGCGGGCGTCCGCAACCTTGAGCGCGAACTCTCGAAACTCGCGCGCAAGGCGGTGCGCGACCTCGAAACCGGCGCGGCGACGGAAGTCAAAATCACCGCCGACAATCTTTCCGATTACGCCGGCGTGCCGAAATACCGCCATGGCGAAATCGACCGCGAAGATCAGGTGGGCATTGTCACCGGCCTCGCCTGGACCTCGGTCGGCGGCGACATCCTCACCATTGAGGCGGTCAAAATGCCCGGCAAGGGCAAGATGACCCCCACGGGCAACCTCAAGGACGTGATGAAGGAATCCGTCTCTGCGGCGTCGTCTTATGTCAGGAGCCGCGCGACCGCCTTCGGCATCGAGCCGCCGGTCTTCGACAAGACCGACATCCACATCCATGTGCCCGAAGGCGCGACGCCGAAAGACGGCCCCTCCGCGGGCGTCGCCATGGCGACCGCCATCGTCTCGGTGCTTACCGGCGTGCCGATCCACAAGGATATCGCCATGACCGGCGAGATTTCCCTGCGCGGCCGCGTCCTCGCCATTGGCGGGCTCAAGGAGAAACTCCTCGCGGCGCTCCGGGCCGGCGTCAAAACCGTGCTCATTCCGGAAGAGAACGAGAAGGACCTCGCTGACATTCCGGACAATGTGAAAGCGGGCCTGAAGATCATCCCCGTCTCCACGGTGGACGAGGTGCTGGCCCATGCGCTGACGCAGAAACTGACGCCCATCGAATGGACGGAGCCGGTGGAGCCCGCGCCGTCCCCGGATGCGGGCGACGGCGCCTCGGTCGTCACGCACTAAAGGGCTTTTCCAGCCCTTCAAACGAATCGGCCGCCCCCGAAAGGGGGCGGCTTTTTCGTGAAAAACCCTGATTTTTCGGGCTTTTTCGCATTTGCGAACAAAAAAACCTTCACAAAAACAAGAAGGAAAAACAGTGGCTTACCCCCCATGGGGAAGGAAAACCCTTATTTTAAGCCATTTTTCCTTGGCTTTGGCCGCGGGGCGACGAGTAAAGTCCGGCCTCGAGGTCGAAGTTTTCAATTCCCGAAACAACGGAAAGGCCGGAGGAATGAACAAAAACGAATTTATCGATCGTGTCGCCGACATGGCGGACATGAGCAAAGCGGAAGCCGGCAAAGCGGTGGACGCGGTTTTCGACGCCATCACCAACGCCCTCAAGGCCGGCGACGATGTGCGCCTGGTGGGCTTCGGCACCTTCTCTGCGGCCAAGCGCAAGGCCCGCGAAGGCCGCAACCCGCGCACGGGCGAGACGATCCAGATCCCGGCGTCGACCCAGCCGAAATTCTCGGCCGGCAAGGGCCTCAAGGACGCGCTGAACTAGGGCGCGATCCGAGACTGAATTCAGGACGCCGGCGGGGACCCCTCCGCCGGCGTTTTGTTTTGCGGCGTTTCTGTTGAAGCTCCGCATTGATCCTTGAGGCCGCACAGGCTAGGAGGAGCGCCCCGCGCGCAGGCAAACGCTGGCGCATCAGGGAAGGGCGGTTAGCTCAGCTGGTAGAGCATCTCGTTTACACCGAGAGGGTCGGCGGTTCGAACCCGTCACCGCCCACCATTTGAAGCGGGTCCCCGCGCGCGAATATTTTGCTCCGTCAAATTAATTGAAATGCCAATCAAATTAGGCGGAAAATCTCCGCCGGGCCGGTTACGGTTTTGCAAATAAGCGTCGCTAGATCAGAATAGAATTGATCCGGCGTTTTGCCGGCGGGGAGTTTCGCGATGGCTGGTGTCAAACTCGGTTACATTGGAATCGCCTTTGGAGCCGCATCCCTGTTGCTGGCGCTGGTTCATTTCTGGGCGGGGCCTTTTGCGCCGCAGCTGTCTCTTGAAACGGTAGTTGCCGAGAGCGCTGTCGAAATTCGCGAAGCGGCAATCAGAGCGCTTCGCGGAGAGGAAGCTGAAACCAAGACGGTTTCCGAATGGGATATCGATAAGACCACACAAGTCGTTGTCGCCTTGCTCGGCGGGCTGGCGATTATTGTTTCGCTTGTTGGATTCGTCCGGCATGAGCCTAAGCGCCGCGTCTTCGCCGGCGCCGCACTGGGATTGACCGCAATTACATTTCAGTTTTTCATCTGGCTGGCGGCGGTCCTCATTATCGTTCTGCTCATATCGGTCGTCTTGGAAAATTTCGACGGAATAATCGATCTCGGTTAGTTGCGGTTCGCGGTCATTTCGGCAATCGCTTCTTTGCCGCTAAGACGTGCGGTGTTCCCCAAACTGAACTCAAAACATCGCCCCGGCGAAGGGACCCCCGAATGCAGTTTAGGGCCTTGAAAATTGCCGTTAAAATGCGGATTTGAGAGCCCGAAACAGCCATTCCGAATAAGGGAAAATCCCATGACCAGCGTCTCCCAGCCGACCGCCAAAGATCTACAGCGGGTGTTCGACCTGCAGATCGAGAACCAGTGGAACGTCAAGGCGTCTACCGCCGCGGAGCGCAAGGCGAAGCTGACGAAACTGAAAGACGCAGTCGCCGCGCACGCCGACGAGATCGTCGCCGCGGTGCAGTCCGATACGCGCAAACCCGAAGCGGAAATCCGCATCACCGAAGTCGGCGGCGTGATGGGCAACATTCAGATGAATATCGACAATCTCGAAGAGTGGATGAAGCCGACGCCGGTTCAGCCGAAAGCCAATCCGGATGACAAGGCGAAGATCACCTATGAAGCGCGCGGCGTGTGCCTGATCCTCGGCCCCTGGAACTTTCCCATGGGTCTGACGCTGGGGCCGCTCGCCGCGGCGGTCGCCGCCGGCAATTGCTGCATGGTGAAGCTGACAGACCTTTGCCCCGCGACGGCGAAGGTCGCCGGCAAGATTATCCGCTCGGTTTTCAACGAAAACGAAGTGGCGCTATTCGAGGGCGATGTGTCGGTGGCTGAGGCGCTGCTGGCGCTGCCGTTCCACCATATCTTTTTCACCGGCTCGCCGCGCGTCGGCAAGATCGTCATGGCCGCGGCCGCAAAGAACCTTTCGAGCGTGACGCTGGAGCTCGGCGGGAAATCGCCGGTCATTGTCGATGAGAGCGCCGACATCGATAAAGTCGCAGCGGACCTCGCCCACGCCAAACAATTCAATGGCGGCCAGGCCTGCATCTGCCCGGATTATGTCTTCGTCAAGGAAGCGCAGAAAGACGCGTTGACGAAAGGGTTTGCCTCCCATGTGAAGGAAAATCTTTACAAGGACGGAAAGCTGCAGAAAGAAAATATCGCGCAAGTGGTGAACAAGCGGAATTTCGACCGCGTCAAAGGCCTCTTCGACGACGCAGTGGCGAAGGGCGCGAAAGTCGCCGCCGGCGGCGAATTCGAAGCCGCCGATCTCACCGTTCACCCGACCATGCTGACCGACGTCACGCCGCAGATGAAGATCATGCAGGAAGAGATTTTCGCGCCGGTGATACCGGTGATGACCTATGACACCATCGACGAGGTGATCGGCTATATCGAGGCGCGCGACAAGCCGCTAGCCCTCTATGTCTACGCCAAGGATCAGGCGGTGGTGGACAAGGTCTTAACGCGCACCTCATCGGGCGGCGTCACCGTCAATGGCGTGTTCTCTCATTATCTCGAAAACCAGTTGCCGTTCGGCGGCGTCAACACTAGCGGCATCGGCAATTATCACGGCTATTTCGGGTTCAAGACCTTCTCGCATGAGCGCTCTGTCTACATGCACTCGGCGGCGTAACCCAAATCCCCGTGACCTGATGAGGTGGGAGACCTCCGGCCTATACGCGACACGCCGGAGACCGCGCTCAGGGGGAGAGACGAGCGCGCCTCATCAGGTCGGCATTAGACTTAAATGCCGCGGATTTTACTGACGTTAAAGCTGCGGCTGGCTTCAAGAACGCTGAAAGAGCCCGGAGGAAGACATGACGCCAGACGACCGCCGCGCCATTGAGGCCGACTGCGCGCGCCTTATCCATCATTACGCCAATCTCACCGACGCCCATGACTGGGCGGCGATTGTCGCTCTTTATACGGAAGACGGGCTGATGACGCGGCCCACGGCCCCCGATGCGCCGATTGTGGGGCGCAAAGCGCTGATGGAGGCGTTCACCGCCCGCCCGCCGCGCATCTCGCAGCATGTCTGCGCCAATGTGGTGGTCGACGTCATCAGCGAGACGGAAGCCGCGGCCTTCAGCGTCATTCTCTTGTTCACCGGAACAGCGGCAGACGATGGCGGCCTGCCCATCAAAGGCGAGGGCGGTCCGCTGATTGGAACCTACAAGGACAAGTTCAGAAAGACGGCGGAAGGCTGGCGCTTCGCGGAGCGCCGCGGCGCCTTGTCCTTCCGGCCTTAACGATCAAAATTTTTACCTCCTATGCTCCGATCATCCCGGCGAAGGCCGGGATCCAGAATCACCCAGTACGGCGCTTGCCGCATCTGGACCCCCGGCCGAAGTTCATCCTCGGGCCGGCTTAAAGGCCGGACCTAGGGGCTGTGGTAGTCGGAGATAGAGCGGTGCAGAACCTGTGAAGCAACCGCTTACTTGCGATTAAACTCCGAAGGCTGGTTTGCGAACATTTTTTTCGCCGCCGGGCGCTCATTGATCCGCCCCAGCCAGTCAAGGATGGCGGGCGTGTCTTTTTCGTTCACGAATTCCGGAAAACCTTGGTCCATGCGGTTCGCAATCGCGAAGTTGCAGATATCGGCGAGCGTGTACTGACCGCAGGCAAGCCACTTGCTTGTCGTCAGGCGCGCTTCGAGCTTTTTCACCGAATGACCGATCTTGCGCATTTCCTCATCGAGCATTTCCTTTGGGAAGCCTTCGCGCGCGCGCCGCCATTTCACTTTCTGCTCATGGATCGGCACTTTCGCCACCATCTCCTCGAATTCCTCGTCGGAAAGGTGCTTCACCATATTGCCGACCATGCGGTGCCAGCCGATGGTCGAGACGCACCAACAGAAATATTCATCGACCCATTTGGTCCAGATGCGCATCTGCGCGCGCTCGAAATTATCGGCAGGGCGCAGCGGATTCTGGTCCGGGAACTCGTCTTCGAGATATTCGCAGATCACCGTCGATTCGGTGATGATCTTGCCCTTGTGTTCGAGCGCCGGCACCTGGCCGTTGGGATTGAGTTTTTTGTACCAGTCGGCGTGATGCTCGAACTTCGCCGGGTTCAAAAAGACGCTCTCGAATTCGAGCTCTTTTTCATAAAGCGCGAGCAGGGGTTTCAGCGAATTGGCGCCGGGGCCGAAGCTGTAGAGTTTCAAGGCCGTTTCTCCTGAACTGACGGATGTAGTTGGCCTGACCGTAGCTCAGCCTTGCGGTGGTTAGCTGCCGCTTTAGGAAGTGACTTGCTCGGATTTTATGAATTAGCGGGCGGAGGTGGCGCGCCTTCGATCTTTCGAGACGCAAAAATCTCTTCATCCTGAGGGGCTCCGCGAAGCGGAGGCGTCTCGAAGGACGAAGAGATTTTTGCTCCTCAGGATGAAGGCTTTGGAGCATCTCAAAAAGAAAACGCCGCCGGGAATGGAGACCCGGCGGCGCTTCCTATCGCGGCGGCGTTCCCTCCCTGCAAAAGAACTTAGCTGGCTGCTGCGAACTGGTTCATCGTATTATCTTTACCGCCCGCTTTCAGCGCCGCTTCGCCCGCGAAATACTCCTTGTGATCGTCGCCAATGTCGGAACCCGCCATGTTCTGGTGTTTGACGCAGGCGACGCCCTGACGAATTTCCTCGCGCTGGACGTTCTTGACATAGCCCAGCATGGCTTCCTCGCCGAAATAGCGCTTGGCGAGATTGTCGGTGGAGAGCGCTGCCGTGTGATAGGTCGGCAGCGTGATGAGGTGATGGAAGATGCCCGCTCGTTTGGAGCCGTCGCGCTGGAACGACTGGATGCGGCGATCCGCTTCAAGCGCAAGCTCGGTGTCGTCATAGTCGACGCTCATCAGCTTGTCGCGGTTGTAGGCGGAAACGTCCTTGCCTTCCTTTTCCCACGCGTCGAACACCTGCTGGCGGAAATTCAGCGTCCAGTTGAAGCTCGGCGAGTTGTTGTAGACGAGCTTGGCGTTCGGAATGACTTCGCGGATGCGGTCGACCATGCCGGCGATCTGCTCCACATGCGGCTTTTCGGTTTCGATCCAGAGCAGATCGGCGCCGTGCTGCAGCGAGGTGATGCAGTCGAGGACGCAGCGGTCTTCGCCCGTGCCCTTGCGGAACTGGAAGAGGTTCGAACGCAGACGTTTCGGACGCATTAGCTTGCCGTCGCGGGTGATGACCACATCGCCATTTTTGATGTCGTTGGCGGCGACTTCTTCGCAATCGAGGAAGGAATTATACTGGTCGCCGAGATCGCCTTCCTTGGCGCTGAACGCGATTTGCTTGGTGAGACCGGCGCCGAGGCTGTCCGTGCGCGCGACGATGACGCCGTCATCAACGCCCAGTTCAAGGAAGGCGTAGCGCAGCGCGCGGATCTTCGCGAGGAAGTCTTCGTGCGGAACAGTGACCTTGCCGTCCTGGTGGCCGCACTGTTTTTCGTCCGAGACCTGGTTTTCGATCTGCAGCGCGCAGGCGCCGGCTTCGATCATTTTCTTGGCGAGGAGATAGGTCGCCTCGGCGTTGCCGAACCCGGCGTCGATGTCGGCGATGATCGGCACGACATGGGTCTGGAAATTGTCGATCTTGTTGAGGATCTGTTTTTCCGCAACCTGATCGCCGGCGTCGCGCGCCTTGTCGAGATCGCGGAAGAGGCCGCCAAGCTCGCGCGCGTCCGCTTGCTTCAGGAAGGTGTAAAGCTCCTCGATCAATGCGGGCACGGAGGTTTTCTCATGCATGGACTGGTCGGGCAGGGGGCCGAATTCGGACCGCAGCGCCGCGACCATCCAGCCGGAGAGGTAGAGATAGCGGCCCTTGGTCTCGCCGAAATGTTTCTTGATGGCGATCATCTTCTGCTGGCCGATGAAACCGTGCCAGCAGCCGAGCGACTGGGTGTAGTTTGCGGGGTCCGCGTCATAGGCCGCCATGTCTTCGCGCATGATCTTCGCGGTGTAGCGCGCGATATCGAGGCCAGTGCGGAAACGGTTCTGGAGGCGCATCCGGGCGACGGATTCGGCGTCGATCCCGTCCCAGCCGTCCTGGGCCTTGATGGTCGCGGCCGCCTTGTTCAGATTCTCCAGATAAGTCATGGGTCTACACCTTTGATTCGTTTGACTGTTTCACCTTGACGACAGGATCGCCGCCGCCATTGGTCCGGAAAATAGGCGGCGTTCAGGGGTTTGTGCAGGCGCGAAATAGTCTTATTGTCAAACTTTACAGATTTTTGCTGTAATGATGTAAAGTATGAACTTGTAAGGAATTCCAATGGCCAAAGCCAAAGAGAAAGGCAGAGATAGGGCTGCTTTCATGGGGCCGCGCCTGCGCCGCCTGCGGCGCGAGATGGGGCTGACCCAGGCCGTCATGGCCGAGGACCTTGGCGTCTCGCCGTCCTATATCGCGCTGATGGAGCGCAACCAGCGGCCCATGACGGCCGAGATGCTGCTGAAGCTCGCGCAGGCCTATCAGCTCGATGTGGCCTCGCTTGCCGGCGAGCGGGGAGAAGAGTTTACGGCGCGCCTCGACGGCGTGCTGCGCGATCCGTTGTTCGCCGATCTCGAACTTTCCGGCATGGACGTGGAGGACGTATCGCGCTCCTATCCGGCGGTCGCGGAAGCGGTTATTCGTCTGTACACCGCCTATCGCGACGGACAACTGGCACTCGCCGATAGCGGAGGAGAAGGACATGACGCGCCGGACCCGGTGGCGGAGGCGCGACGGTTCTTGTCGGCGCGGCGCAATTCCTTTCCGGCGATTGACGATCATGCGGAGCGGATCGCGGCGGAAATCGCCAAAAATTTTGAGGGCGCGGACAATTATGCGGCCTATTTCAAAGAAAAACACAAGCTGGGGCTGCGGCGTTTCCCGCCCGACATCATGATGGGCGCCGTGCGCCGTCTCGACCGTCATCGCAATGAAATCGCGCTCGATGAAACGCTCGACCGCGCCAGCCAGAATTTTCAACTGGCGTTGCAGATCGCCTATCTCGACATGCGTGAGACGATTGACGCGGCGCTGGCCGAAGGCGGGTTCACCTCGGAAAACAGCGAGCGTCTCGGGCGGCGGGCGCTCGCGAGTTATGCGGCGGGCGCGCTCATGATGCCCTATCGCGCTTTCGTCAAAGCCGCTGAGGCGCGCAAATACGACATAGAGGCCCTGTCGCGGCAGTTCGGCGCCAGCTTCGAGCAGGTCGCCCATCGCCTCACGACGCTGCAACAGCCGGGGCAGGAGGGCGTCCCGTTTTTCTTCATCCGCGTCGATGCGGCGGGGAACGTGTCGAAGCGGCTCGACGGCGCCGGCTTTCCCTTCGCGCGTCATGGCGGGTCGTGTCCGCTTTGGTCCTTACATCAGGCGTTCCGCACCCCTCGTGAGATCGTCACCGAATGGGTGGAGCTTCCTGACGGCGAAAAATTCTTCACCATCGTGCGCACGGTGACGGCGGGCGGCGGCGCCTGGGGCGCGGCGCGCATCGAACGCGCCGTGGCGCTCGGCTGCGCCGCGAAACACGCGCATCGTTTGATCTATACGCAAGGCCAGGATCTGAAATCCGTAAAGCCGACGCCCATCGGCGTCGCCTGCAAACTTTGTCACCGAATCGAATGCGCCGCGCGCGCCGAACCGCCCATCGGGCGGCAGGTCCTCCCTGACGATTACCGCCGCACCATTGCGCCGTTCGGGTTTTCGGATCGATAGAAACACCGCCTGTTTGTGCGCTCTATACACGACTAATACGTAGCATTTGATCTCAAACGGTCACTTAGCTGCGGCGGGGTTAGCTTTGGGTTCATCCAGGGCGCGGACTCATAATGCAACCAACATGACAACGAAACTTCTCTCCACGAGAGAGTCATTAGGAGCCGTTTTCAATTATCTCTTTAATTCGTGGCCGCGCATAGTTGGCCGTTTTTTCAAGCGAGTCAGTGACCAAATCGTAGTACTTACCACCAAACTTGTAGTCTGAGCGTAACGAGGTAGCGTCAATCGCTCCCGCATCTTCGAGCGCAGCTAGCGCTCGATTGAAGCCATCAGCAAGGATGTCAAGCAATGATGCAACAATCTTGTCTTCAACGGATTGGTTCATGTTCAATACTCCCAAAGTAGCGCCGAATCTGAACGTACAAGAACCCGGCTTCCCATGACCGTTCTTGTATGTATTTTAAAGATTTAACCCTAAGCCCTGTAATGTCTGATTAAGGCGTTATTCGATCGATATCGTGAGGTATAGAGCTTAGCCTTTGAGCGGTTTCGCTTCCTTGCGCCATTTGGTCAGCAAAAACTCCGTATACCCATTCAGCTGCTCCGCGCCTTTGAAGACGAGATCGCAGGCCGCCTTGAAGGCCGGGCCGTTAAAGTCCGGCGCCATGGGCGTGTAGTGCGGATCGTTCGCGTTCTGCTTGTCCACGACAGCAGCCATGCGCTTCAGCGCTTCCATGACTTGTTCTTCCGTCAACAACCCATGCATCAGCCAGTTGGCGATATGCTGGGATGAGATGCGCAAGGTAGCGCGGTCTTCCATCAGGCCCACATCATGAATGTCCGGCACTTTCGAACAGCCGACGCCCTGATCGACCCAGCGCACGACGTAGCCCAAAATGCCCTGCGCATTGTTGTCGAGCTCCTCGCGGATCTCTTCTTGGCTGTAATTGGTCCCGCCGGCGAGCGGCGGCGTCAACAGCTTGTCGAGATCGCCGGTCGCCTTGCCTTTCAGCTCTTTCTGGCGCGCGAAGACATCGACCTCGTGATAATGCATGGCGTGGAGCGCCGCCGCCGTGGGCGAGGGCGTCCAGGCGGTGGTGGCGCCGGCTTTCGGATGGCCGATTTTCTGTTCGATCATCGCCGCCATCATGTCGGGCGCCGCCCACATGCCTTTGCCGATCTGCGCCTTGCCGGCGAGGCCGCAGGCGAGACCGATGCCCACATTGCGCGCTTCATAAGCTGCGATCCAGACCGAGTTCTTGACCTCGTTTTTGCGGATCACCGGCCCGCCCTGCATGATCGTGTGGATTTCATCTCCCGTACGATCGAGGAAACCGGTGTTGATGAAGACAAGACGTTCGCGCACGGCGTGAATGCAGGCGGCGAGGTTCGCGGAGGTGCGTTTTTCCTCGTCCATGACGCCGATTTTCAGCGTGTTCTTCGCCATGCCGAGGATGTCTTCGACGCGGCCGAAGAGTTCGGCGGCGAAAGCGACTTCCTCCGGTCCGTGCAGCTTCGGTTTGACGATATAGACCGAACCCGCGCGAGAGTTCATGCGCTTGCCTTTGAGATCGTGGAGCGCGATCAGCGACGTCACCGCCGCATCCATGATGGTTTCGGGAATCTCTTCACCATTTTGATCGCGGATAACATCCGTCATCATGTGGTGGCCCACATTGCGCACCAGCATCATGGAGCGGCCGTGAAGCGAGAACGCTTTGCCGTCCGGTCCGACATACTCCCGGTCCGGATTGAGCTTGCGGGTGACGGTTTTGCCGCCTTTCTCAAACGTGTCTTCGAGATCGCCCTTCATCAGGCCAAGCCAGTTGCGGTAGACATTGACCTTGTCTTCGGCGTCGACCGCGGCGACGGAATCCTCGCAATCCATGATGGTGGAGACGGCGGCCTCGACGATCACGTCGGCGACGCCAGCCTTGTCGGTCTTGCCGATAGGACTTTCCGGATCGATGACGATTTCAAGATGGAGGCCATTGTTTTTGAGAAGGATCGCATCGGGGGTTTCGGGGGCGCCGCGATAGCCGGCGAATTTCTCCGGACTTTTGAGGCTTGTCGCGCCATTGGCGGTTTCAACCACAAGCGCGCCGTCCTTCACCGAATAGCCAGCAGCGTCGGCATGCGAGCCATTTGCAAGCGGCGCCGCGAGATCGAGCAGCGCGCGGGCGCGGGCGATGACTTTTTCGCCGCGCTTCGGGTTGTAGCCTTTGCCTTTCTCCGCGCCGTCCGCTTCGGGGATCGCGTCCGTCCCGTAAAGCGCATCATAGAGCGAGCCCCAGCGGGCGTTGGCGGCGTTCAGCGCATAACGGGCGTTTGAGACCGGCACCACAAGCTGCGGACCCGCGACGGCGCGCAATTCCTCGTCAACATTGGCGGTGGAGATTTGAAACGGCGCGGGTTCGGGCGCCAGATAGCCGATCTCTTTGAGGAACGCCGTGTGCTCGGCGACGTCATACTTTCCCTTATGGGCGCGAAACCAGTCGTCGATTTTCGCCTGCAGGGCGTCGCGTTTCGCCAGCAACTCGCGGTTGCGGGGGCCGAGATCGGCGACGATGTTCGCAAAACCGTTCCAGAAATCATCGGCGATCACGCCGGTTCCCGGCAGCGCTTCGGTCTCGATGAAAGCAAAGAGTTCAGGGGCGATGGTCAGTTGCGCACGGTTCGTCATCAATCTTTCCTGTCGGCTACGGGCAGCTACCAATAGGCATTCAGCCGCGAAATGGAATAGGCGGAGGCGCCATCCCTTGTCATTTCTTCTAACAGTCTCATAAGACAGAGGGGGCGACAGGACGATTTTTCATGGGCGTAGAACGCATTCTCATTATTGGCGCGGGACAGGCGGGGGCGCAGGCGGCGGTCTCGTTGCGCCAGGGCGCTTACAAAGGCGCGATCACGATCATCGGCGCCGAGGAAGCGCCGCCTTATCAGCGTCCGCCGCTGTCGAAGGCGTATCTCAAAGGCGAGCTCGATGAGGCGCGGCTTTATCTGCGGCCCGCGGAATTCTACGAGACGCAAAACATCACGCTGCGTCTCGGCATTCGCGCGACCGGCATCGACCGCAAAGCGAAAATTGTGTCGACCGATGACGGCGAGGCGCACCCCTATGATGCGCTGCTGATCGCGACGGGCGCGCCGCCTCGGCGGATTTCTGCGCCGGGCGCCGATCTACGCGGCGTGCATTACCTGCGGACGCTTTCGGATTCCGATTCGCTAAAACCCATGCTTGCCGCGCCGGGGCGCGTCGTTATCGTCGGCGCCGGATATATCGGGCTTGAGGTTGCGGCGGTTGCGCGCGCGGCGGGCCGCGAGGTGACGGTTCTTGAAATGGCGCCGCGCGTGCTCGCGCGCGTCGCCGGCGAACCGGTGTCAGAGTTTTACCAGACGCTTCACCTGAGCAAGGGCGTTGACCTGCGCCTGGGCGCGGCTTTCGCCGCGTTCGAAGGAGAACGCCGCCTTCATGGCGCGCGGCTTCAAGACGGTGAAGTCATCGACTGCGAAACCGCGCTGGTGGGCATCGGCGCCGCGCCGGAGGTGACGCTTGCGAGGGAGGCGGGGCTCGACATCGATAACGGGATTGTCGTCGATGAATATGCGCGCACCTCCGATCCGGCGATTTTCGCCGCGGGAGACTGCACGAATTTTCCGTCGCCGCGTTACGGACGGCGCATGCGTCTCGAGTCCGTACCCAACGCTATCGAACAGGCGAAAGCGGCGGCGGCGAACATGATCGGCGGCGAGGTTGTTTACGATGCGCTGCCCTGGTTCTGGTCGGACCAATACGATGTGAAATTGCAGACCGTGGGCCTCAGCGAAGGTCATGACGAACTCGTGGTGCGCGGCGATCCGGCGGAGAACAAATTCGCGGTCTGGTATCTGAAAGACGGCAAGGCGCTCGCCGTCGATGCGATCAACGATCCGGCGTCGTTCGCCATGGGTAAGAAACTGATCGTGTCGGGCGCAACGCTCGATCCGGCGAAGCTCGCCGACAGGACGGTCGATCTTAAAACGCTGGCTTAATCGTAAAGAACGCCCGGCAGCCAGGTGGCGATCTGCGGCCACAGCGCGAGTACGCCCAGCGCCACAAGCTGGATGGCGATATAGGGAATGGCGCCATTATAAATGTGCGCGGTCTTCACCTCTGGCGGCGCCACGCCGCGAAGATAGAAGAGCGCGAAGCCGAAAGGCGGCGTCAGAAACGACGTCTGCAGGTTGATCGCCATCATCACGCCGAGCCAGACGGGATCCAATCCCATGGCGAGGAGCGGCGGCCCCACGAGCGGCACGACCACCAGCGTGATCTCGATGAAATCGAGGAAGAAGCCGAGAACGAACATCACCAGCATCACGGTGAGGACGGCGCCGACAACGCCGCCCGGCGTCGCCGCAAGCGCGCGATGCACCGTGTCGTCGCCGCCAAGCCCGCGGAAGACGAGAGAGAACAACGCGGCGCCGATGAGGATCGTGAACACCATGGTCGTCACCCGCGCCGTCTGATCGAAGATCGGCGCCATCGCCTTTTCCTTGTGCAGCTGGAAAAGGCTGGCGACGACGCCCCAGGGCGTCAGCGCGAAGAAGATGAAGGCGACGACAATGCCGATGCTTTCCGCCGTTGTTATGCTTTCGCGCCCGAGACGCAGATCGAGGAAGGCCGTGAGCGCAAGCAGGCCGATGATCGCTGCGGCGGAAATGAGCACTGCAAAGCGGCCGGCGAACACTGACCCTTTCGGCGCAAGGCGCATCCCCGCAATCAAAAGCGCGCCGATGGCGCCGACGCTGGCGGCTTCCGTTGGCGTCGCAATGCCCGCGAGGATCGATCCCAGAACCGCAACAATCAGGATCAGCGGCGGCGGCAGCGTCTTCATCGCGGCGAGCCAGACTTCACGCGTGCCGCCGAGTTCCGCCGCGGGAATCGCCGGCGCCTTTTTCGGCGAGGTGAGTGCGACGAAGATCTGCCAGCAGATGTAAAAACCTACCAGCATCAACCCCGGAAATAACGCGCCTGCGAACAGATGCCCGACGGAGACCGTCTCCGGCGACATGACGCCCTGTTGCAATTGCGCGCGCTGATAGGCGTTGGAAATGACGTCGCCGAGAAGGATCAAGACGATCGACGGCGGAATGATCTGGCCGAGCGTGCCCGCCGCCGCGATGGAGCCCGATGCAAAAGCCGGGTCATAGCCGCGCCGGAGCATGGTCGGCAGGCTGAGCAATCCCATGGTGACGACGGTGGCGCCGACAATGCCGGTCGATGCCGCGAGCAGCATCCCGACAATCGTCACCGACAGGCCGAGACCGCCGGGCAGCGTGCCGAAGAGCTTCGCCATTTCGTCGAGCAGCTCCTCGGCGATTTTCGATTTCTCCAGAATGACGCCCATGAGAATGAACATCGGGACCGCTATCAGCGTTGTATTGGAGACGGCGCCGAAGACGCGCTGCGGGAAGGGGATGAGATAGGAGATGTCGAAGACGCCGAACATCAGGCCGAGAACGGCGAAGATGAGCGCGGTGCCGGCGAGGCTGAACGCCACCGGATAGCCCATCATCAACGCGACGCAGAGGACGAACACCATCAAGATGTCGAGCCATCCTGCGAACGTGCAGGCGCAGAAGGCGACATTGCCGATCTCGAACTCCATCAGCCGCGCTCCTTCAGGGTCGCGACGGCGCGCGCGGCGATGACGAAGCCGGCCATGAGCAAAAGAACGGCGAAGGCCGGGATGAAGGATTTGAGGATGAACAGCGCCTGAATGCCCGACGCTTCATTCGAGCCTTCGCCCACCGCCCATGACCGCGCCACATAAGGCGACGCTGTCCAGAGGAGGAGCAGACAGACGGGAACGAGGAGGAGATAGGTCCCGGCGAGATCGACCAGCGCTTTCCTGCGCGGCGTCGCCTCGCGATAGAAAATATCGACGCGCACATGGTCGTCGGTGAGGAGTGCATAGCCGCCGGCGAGCAGGAACACCGCGCCATGCATGTAGGTGATCGATTCCTGCATGAAGATGTAATTGAGGCCGAACACATAGCGCAGAATGACGACGCCGAACTGGATGACCGCCATGGCGAGGAGAAGCCACATGACGGCGCGGCCCGTCTTGTGCGTCACCACTTCAAAAAGCCCCGAGAGATACCAGGATGTCTTTTTCGCGCCATTTACGACCGCAGCCGCTGCGGTGAGAGCCAAGAGCGCCGCAAACCAGACGATCTTCGTCACGGATGGCGTCAGCGAAAGGACAGGCGTCAGTCGGGCGAAGAGAGCGCCTGCAATGACGATGGCCGTCACAAGGGCGATCCAGCCGATCAGCGGCCGCTTTTCCGAAAACAGAAACCCCAGCGGCAGGAAGAGAAGCGGGAACAACACCCCCGCCGCTACCCAGTTGAAGATATCGCCGACGAGTTCGAGCATGGCTTAAAGATCGAACGCTTTTCGACGCGCGGCCATATAGGCTTCGTCCGAAATGCGGCTCCATTCCATGGAGCGCATGAGGGACTCGCGGAAGCTCTGATAGATGCGGTTCGTGATGTCGTCTGTCGCCGCTGCTTCCTGCAGCACCGTCTGGCTGGCGGCAGCAAGCGCGGCCATCACGTCTTCGGGCATCTGGCGCAATTGAACGCCGTGTTCCTTGATCAGCTGTTCCAGCGCGATGGCGTTGTGATGGGTGAATTCGGCGATGGAAATATTGTTGGCGCGCTGACAGGCGCCGGTGATGATGGACTTTTCCGTCGCGGTAAAGGAATTCCAGAGATCGAGATTGACTCCGCAAGCGAGCTGCGAGCCTGGTTCGTGGAAGCCCGGCCAGTAATAATATTTCGCTTCCTGATAGAAGCCGAAAGCGAGATCGTTCCATGGGCCGACCCATTCGGTGGCGTCGATGGCGCCCGATTGCAGGGCCGGGTAAATTTCGCCGCCGGAGATCGCCACGGCGGCCGCCCCCACGCGGCGCAGAACTTCGCCGCCGAGGCCGGGCATGCGCATTCTGAGGCCGCGCAAATCTTCGAGCGAATTGATTTCCTTCTTGAACCAGCCGCCGAGCTGGTGGCCGGAATTGCCGGCCGCAATTGGCTTGATGTTGAATTTCGCGGAGAGTTCGTCCCAGAGCGCCTGGCCGCCGCCAAATTCCGTCCACGCCATGATTTCGGAGATCGTCATGCCGAAGGGAACGGCGGTGAAGAAGTTGAATCCCGGCGACTTGCCGACCCAGTAATATTCCGCGCCGTGATACATGTCCGCCGCGCCGTTGGAGACGGCGTCGAAACTTTCAAAGGCGCTGACCAGTTCCCCCGCGGCGAAGACGCGGACAGTGATCGCGCCGCCGGACATTTCGGTGATGAATTGCGCCACACGTTCGGGCATGGTGCCCAGCCCTGGAAAATCCTTTGGCCAGGTGGTCACCATTTTCAGCTCGCGCGAATTGATCGCGCCGGGGATCGCCGCGCCGCCCGCGGGCGCGCCGCACTCGCACCCCGCAACCAATCCAGCGGCGCCCAAGGCGCCGCCTGTCAGCAGTTGTCTACGTTTAAGCATATGCTATCCGAAGTGTTGGCGGCGCGCTCGCAAATCTAAAAAATGCGCGCATTCGCGCGCGGGGAACGCCGCATTCGCACCCGGCGACCAGGCCGGCGGCGCCGAGCGCGCCGCCCGTTAGCAATTGTCTGCGTTTCATCATGAGGCTTTTCGCCCCTCCCTCATGTCTTCTTTTTAGTCGACGACTTCGATATCGACGTCGCCTTCGCCGGACTCGATCCGTTCGCGCTGGCGCTTTGCGCGCCATTCTTCGTAGTCTGCTTCTTTTTCCCTGCGCGACTTTGCGGCGCCGACGCCCTGATCGACGGCGAGCGAAGAGCCGGTCCCGTCATAGCCGCTCGTCGTGCAGCGATCTTCGACGGAGTAGCAGCGCTGGATGCAGGCCGAGCGCGCCGGCCCATCATCGAGGCTCGCACAATCGGCCTGACAGGCGTTCTGCTGTCCCGTGCAGCGGTTTTCGGCGTAGCCGAAAGGCGCGGAAGAACAGCCGGCGACAAGACATGCGAAAAGGACGGCCCCGGAATATGCTCTGATGCTCATGACGACTCCCAGAATGCGACAACGCCCCGCCCATCTGCAGGCCGGACGGTACAATGACCCGGCGCGGGGTCAAAGCGCCAAGGGGGAATCCGGGAGGAAAAAGCCTAGAAAGAGAGGGCGCCGGCGACGCTTTCCTGCGCGGTCTGGCGGTCCATGCGGGTCCAGCCATTGGGCCCGAGCATTTCGAGCGGCTGGAAGGTCTTTTTGTAGTCCATCTTGTCCGAGCCGTTCACCCAGTAGCCGAGATAGACGTAAGGCAGGCCAAGCTCGCGCGCGAAGGAAACGTGATCGAGGATCATGAAGCGGCCGAGGCTGCGCGCTTCTTCTTCCGGTTCAAAGAAAGAGTAGACCATGGACAGCCCGTCGGTAAGACGGTCGGTGAGCGCGGCGCCGATCAGGCGTTCTTCGCCGGTGTCTTCATCCTTCAAACGGTATTCGATGATGATCGTGTCGACCGCCGTCTCCTCCACCATGGAGGCGTAGTCGAGCACGGTCATGTCGGCCATGCCGCCATCGCCGTGGCGCGTGTCGAGATAGGCGCGCAGCATGGAGAACTGTTCGCCGGTGGCGCGCGGCCCCTTGATGCGGCGGATGATGTCGGCGTTGCGCGACAGGGTGCGGCGGCGCGAACGCGACAGATCGAAATCGTCGACGACAATGCGCACCGGCACGCAGGCTGTGCAGGCTTCGCAGGCGGGAAGATAGATGAGGTTCTGCGAGCGGCGGAAACCGCGGCGCGTTAGCAGCGCATTCGTCGATGAGGCGCCGTCGCCCGAGAGATAGGAAAAAATTTTCCTTTCCCGTTTGCCTTTGAGATACGGACATGGCGCGGGCGCCGTGATGAAAAACTCACCCCCGTCAAGGCCGAACCGTCGCGCGAAATCTTCGTTACTCATCTGATCCAACGTAAGGGGTAAACCTTAGCGGGCCATTATCGCAACCGCAATGAATCCGTTCTATCTGCGTGTCAATTGGGCCTTAATTGAACCCGAAATAGACGCGCGCTGCGACTGTGTAGACAATCCACAGGAGAATTATGAGCGGCCCGCCGACGATCATGAAATCCCTAAATTTGTAATGACCGGGCGTCATGACCAGCAAATTGGTCTGATAGGCGATGGGCGTCGCGAAGGGGCAGTTGGCGCCGTAGATGACGGTGAGCGCGAGCGGCAACGGGTCCATGCCGGCCTGCTGTGCCGCGCTGATGGCGATGGGCATGAAGAGGACGGCGGTGGCGTTGTTCGACAGAACGTTGGTCAGGATCGCGCTCAAGATGAAGACCAGCGACAGCAGCGCGGTGGGTCCGAGATGCGAGGACAGCGCCGCAAGCCCGGAGCCCAGAAGCGCCGCGCCGCCGGTTTCCTCCAGCGCCAGCCCCATGGCGAGTGATGCGCCGATGAGAAGGTAGACCCGGCGGTCGAAGGCGCGCGCCGCCTGGCGTATGTTGAGGCAGCCGGTGACCAGCATGGCGACGACGCCGGTCATGGCGGCGATCGCGATCGGCACCAGCCCCGATGCGGCGGCGACCACCACCGATCCGAAAATCAGCGCCGCGCGGGGCCCGTGCTTTGCGTCGGGAATGCCGATCATGGACCATTCAAAGACGAGAAGGTCGCGGTCGGCGCGCAGATTCCTGATGTCGTCGGCGCGCCCGAGAATGAGGAGCACGTCGCCAGCCTCGAGCCGGATCGTGTTCATCTGCGCCCGGATCATCCGGCTGCGCCGCTCAATGCCGAGGATGACGCAGTTGGTCTGCGCGTGAAAACCGACCTGGGCGACCGTGCGGCCGATGAGGCGCGAACCGGGCGTGACGATCGCTTCTACAAGATTGAGGGTCGAGCCCGGCGAGGACTGGTCCTCGTCCTCGACGCCGATTTCGGAGATGACATCGCTGAGGATCTCGCGCCGTTCCTTCAGGAGATTGGTGAGAGCGTTGCGCGTCGCCGCGATGATGACCGTGTCGCCGGACCGGAAACGGAAGTCCTCAAAGGGCGGCAGAATGACTTTCTCCCGCCGCTGGACCATCCTCACGGTGACTTCCGGCAGATCAGGGAAGAGGCCCGCCACGGGCCCCTTGCCCACAAGCGAATTGTCCCGCGTGATTTCGAACTGGGCGATGAATTGCTTGTTTTCGCGGGCGTTGGCGAGGTTTTCCTGCGATCGCTTGGGAAGCAGGAAACGTCCGACTGTTGCGAGATATAAAATGCCGGCGCCGCCAATGACGAGCGCCAGCGGCGTCAGTTCAAAAAAACCGATCTCCTCACCGGTATTCGCCTGATAAACACCCGCGGCGAGGACATTGGTCGATGAACCGATGATGGTCGTCATGCCGCCGAAGAGCGCGATGAAAGATAGAGGCATCATCAGTTTCGATGCCGCGACATCGCCGCGCGCCGCGAGGGCCGCGACGATGGGAATGAAAATGACGACCACAGGCGTGTCATTGAGGAAGCCGCTGCTGGCGTAGGCGATGCCGAAGACGGCGAAGATCGTCAGGTATTTGCGCTTGTTGTAGAATTCGATGAGCAGCTTGGTCGGGCGCTCCATGGCGCCGGCCTGGAAGATGCCCTGGCCGAGAACCATCAGCGACATCACGGCGGCGAGCGCCGGGTTCGCAAAGCCTCCGAGCAGCGTCTGCGTGTCGAGCGGCGCCGCGCCTTCAAGTTGAAGCGGGGCCAGTTCAAACAGCAGGATGAGGCTGACCACTACCCCGAGGGAGATGATCTCCATGGAGAGCCGCTCGCTCGCATAGAGGCCGATCGCAACAAGGATGACCAAAAGCGTGGCCCACATCTGCCACGGGGCTGCCAGAAAGGTTTCCATCATGTCAGATTGTCGTGACCCGGCCCTATTGTGAACCTCGCAGCCCCAGTCATTCCGGGCCCGATCTTCGTGCGCTTTTTATTTTCACTATTTGATGCTAACGCCACAAGCCTAAATGTTTCAATATGTTGTGGGAACGGGCCCATAAGGCGGCAGCGATGACAGACAAATACAGACCGCTTAAAAACGCCTTCGGCCGTTTCGCCACCGGAATTGGCGTCGCCGCCTGCCGGGACGGCGAGGGCGCAATCTCCGCGATCACGATCAATTCCTTCACCTCGGTTTCGCTGGAGCCGCCCCTGGTTCTGTGGTGCCTGGAAAACCGGGCCTCGACCTATAGCGCTTTTATGGGATCTCAAAGCTATGCCGTTTCGATCCTGAGGGCGGATCAGCAGGCGGCGTCCCAGCGCTTTGCGCATTTCCTGCCCAACGGTCCGCGCGAGGAAGAATTCGAGACCTGGAAGTCAGGCGCGCCGATCCTGAAGGAGCGTCTCGCCGGTTTCGACTGCAAGGTCATTGCGCGCCATGATGCGGGCGATCATGTGATCCTTGTGGGCGAAGTCGTGAAGTTCGACAGCGTCGAGGGCGCGCCGCTGATTTATTTCGCCAGCAACTATATTCAGGGAATTCCCGCGCCATGACGAAAGCAGCATTTCTGGGGTTAGGCGTCATGGGGTTTCCCATGGCCGGACATCTGGCGGCGAAAGGCTACGACGTCACTGTCTACAACCGTACAAAAGCCAAGGCCGATGAATGGGTGACAAAAAATAACGGTGTTGCAGCGCAAACGCCGGCGGACGCCGTTAAAGGCGCCGATCTTGTCTTCGCTTGTCTCGGCGACGATCCGGACGTGTCGGCGGTGGTCGGCGCCGCGCTTGATAGTTTTAAAGATGGCGCCGTTTTCACTGATCACACGACAGCCTCGCCATCGCTGGCGCGCCAGCTTCATTCGGCGCTGCGCGAGAAGGGCGTCGGTTTTGTCGACGCGCCAGTTTCGGGCGGACAGGCGGGCGCCGAAAACGGCCGGCTCTCCGTCATGTGCGGCGGCGACGAAGCGGATGTGGAAAAAGCCCGCCCCGCCATGGAGGCTTACTCGGCGCGCATCGTCCATATCGGTCCGGCCGGGCACGGGCAGCTCTGCAAGGCGGTGAACCAGATCTGCATCGCGGGGCTGCTTCAGGGGCTATCCGAGGGGGTCCACTTTGCCGCCCGGGCCGGGATCGACATTGAGCGCGTGCTGGAGGCGATTTCCGGCGGCGCCGCCCAGAGCTGGCAGATGGAAAATCGCGCGAAAACCATGGCCGCCGACGAATTCGACTTCGGCTTTGCGGTGGACTGGATGCGCAAGGATCTCCGGATCGCCCTCGCCGAGGCGCGGCAAAACGGCGCCCGGCTGCCGGTGACGGCCCTGGTGGACCAGTTTTACGGCGATGTGCAGTCCATGGGCGGGGGACGCTGGGACACGTCGAGCCTCATCCGCCGCCTCAACGATGTCGATTGATTAAGTAGACGACGCGCCCGAACCTCCCCAAAAACTGCCTTAACCATCCGGGTGCGCCGGTGCGTTTACGGATTGGAAAGGCGATTCGCCGAGGGTCCGTCCGCGCAGTGGCAATACGGGAGCAGTCCGCCGCAAGACGGGCCAAAATGTTAAAGAAATGATCAGGGGCGTTTCAAAATGAAATATAATAAATCTCCAAATTCACGACCGCTGAACATTGCGCCGCTGTCGCTTGTCGTCCTCGCCGGAAGCGCGGGTTCCGCCATGGCTTCCGGGTTTTCGCTCAACCTGCAAAGCGCCGAAGCGCTGGGCGCCGCGACCGCGGGCGCGCAGGCGACCCCGGCGACGCCGGGCAACGCCTTTTTCAATCCCGCCTCGATTGTCGGCGTTGAGGGGCTTGAGACATCGCTCTCTTTCATCGGGGTTCTGAACGACACGTCTTACGAGAATGCGGATGCGGCGCTCTTTGGCGTCGTGCCGGTCGCCGGTGAAACCGAAGGCGAGGGCGTCATAGGCGACGCCATCATCCCGACTGGCGCTGCGGCCTTCAAACTCAGCGACCACCTGTTCGCCGGCGTTGCGGTCTATGCGCCGTTCGGCTTCGATACTGAATATGAAGACACGTCGGTGCTGCGCTATCACGGCACATACTCGAAAGTTCTTTCCGGCGTGATCCAGCCTATGGTCGGGTTTTCCTTCGGCGACTGGTCCATCGCCGCCGGCCCGAAATTCCAATATGTCGACATCAGTCTTGAAGGCGCCATCGACGCCGCCGGGATTGAATCGGCCCTCTTGATGACCGCAGCTGTTCCGGGCACGGACGATGCGTTTGTCGATGTCTCGGCGAATGACTGGGGAACCGGATTCGTTGTCGGCGTTCAGGGCGCGATCGGCGACCGGCTGACCGTCGGCGCGAGCTTCTCCTCGAAGATTGAACATAATCTCGAGGGAACCGCGGCGTTCGACATTTCCGCGTCGACCTCGGGCCAGACGCTGGCGGGACTTGTCGGTCTTTTCCAGGACACCGGCGTGACGAGCGAGTTCACGACGCCCGGCAATATCCAGTTCGGTCTTCGGTTCGAGGCCAATGACAAGACGCGCGTTCTCGCCTCCGGGCGCCAGACCCGCTGGGAGAGCTTCGACCAGCTTGTCCTCAATTTCGAAAACCCCGTACAGGCTGACGAGGTGACGACCCAGAACTGGCAGAACGCCTGGGCGGGTTCGGTCGGCGTCGAACGCGATTTCGGCCCGGCCCAGACCGTGCGCCTCGGGGTCATGTATGAGGAAGACCCGGCCAACCCGGACTTTTCCAGTCCGCGCGTGCCGGGCGCGAGCCGCGTCTGGCTCGCCGCCGGTTATTCGCGCGATCTGTCGGACCGGGCGGAACTGCATCTCGCAGCGTCCTACGCCATCGCGGAAACGACGCCGCTTAACGAATCCGCCGCCTATCCGGAAAACCTTTTCCGCGGTTCGGCGACAGGCGATGTGGACATCGCCGGTTTTGTCGCAGGGGTCGGCATCGACTGGCGGTTTTAACTTCGTTCTGCGGCTGCGCGGCGCCATTGCCGCCTCTGGCTTCATGTGCAATTTACTCGGGAAATCAACGTATTTCCGGAGTGAGCCATGTCCGTCCTGCAGACCCCGAAACCGTCATGGAAAACCGACGATCTCGATCTTTTCGAGGAGGAAGTCGGCAAGTTTTTCTCGCGCGAGCTCGCGCCTCACGTCGAGAAATGGCGCGAGCAGGGAAAGGTCGACCGCTGGGCGTGGGAGAAGGCGGGCGAGGCGGGACTTCTCTGCATGTCCATGCCGGAGGAATATGGCGGTGCGGGCGGCAATTTCGCCCACGAACAGCTTTTTATCGAACAGCAGATCCATGCGGGCGTCGAAGGTTTCGGCGCGGGTCTGCATAACTGCATCGTCGCGCCCTATATTCTGCATTACGGCACGGAAGAACAGAAAAAGCGCTGGCTGCCGAAAATGGCGACGGGCGAGCTGATCGGCGCCATCGCCATGACCGAGCCGGGCACCGGTTCCGATCTTCAGGCGGTGAGAACGACCGCGATCAAGACGGGCAACCAATATGTGATGAACGGATCGAAGACGTTCATCACCAACGGCCAGACCGCGAACCTCATCATCGTTGTCTCAAAGACCGACCCGGGCGAGGGCGCGAAGGGCGTCTCGCTCATGGTCGTTGAGACCGATCAGGTCGAGGGCTTCGAGCGGGGCCGCAATCTTAAAAAACTCGGCAACAAGGCGCAGGACACGTCGGAGCTGTTTTTCAACGACGTGAAGATTCCGACCGAAAATCTTCTCGGCACGGATGAAGGCCAGGGCTTCATCCAGTTGATGGAGCAATTGCCGCAGGAGCGTCACCAGATCGCTGTCGGCGCGATCGCGCAGATCGAGCGCGCCCTGAAACTCACCATCGACTATGTGAAGGAGCGGCAGGCTTTCGGCCGGCCGGTGATGGCGTTCCAGAACACCCAGTTCGTTCTCGCCGAATGCAAGGCGAAAGCGACGATGGCGCGGGTCTTTGTCGACTCATGCACGCAACAATTGATCGAGGGCAAGCTCGATGCGGCGACGGCCTCCATGTCGAAAATGCTGCTCACGGATCTTTGCGGCGAGATCGTCGACAAATGTCTCCAGCTCTTCGGCGGCTATGGCTATATGGACGAATATCCGATCAGCCGGATCTACGCCGACTGCCGCGTGGAGCGCATCTATGGCGGAACCAACGAGATCATGAAGCTGTTGATTGCGCGCACGCTTTAGCCCACAAAAGCGGCGCCGACGCTGTAACGGAGATTCCGCGCATCGCTTCTGACGCCCGCTCGCCCAAAACCCGCTGGCTGAGACGCTTCCGGCCCCCTGTGCTGTTCGCGTTGATGGCGGCGGCGTTGCTTGCTTCGCCGGGACTTATCGGAGACCGGCTGGAAATCCCGGAAGGTCTCGTTTCGGCGTTTTCCATCGTCGGACGCATTCTGATGGTCGTTGCTGTCGGCTGGACGGCGACGACGATCATCGATGCGCTCATCAAGCGCCGTATGGCGCGGCTCGATCTCGAAGCGGAAGACAATCTCGCGGCGCGCAAGATGGCGACGCGGCTCGACGTCATCCGCCGCATCGTCCTCGTCATCGGCGCCTTCATCACCCTGGCTGCGGCGCTCACCGCCATTCCCGGCGTGCGCCAGATCGGCGTCAGCCTGTTCGCCTCGGCGGGTATCGCCGGCATCGCGCTCGGTCTTGCGGCGCGCCCCATGCTCAGCAACCTGATCGCGGGGCTGCAGATCGCGTTCACTCAGCCGATCCGACTCGACGATGCTGTGGTCGTCGAGAACGAATGGGGATGGATCGAGGAGATCGGTCTTTTTTATGTGGTGATCCGCATCTGGGACTGGCGCCGGCTTGTGGTGCCGCTTTCCTATTTTATCGAAAAACCGTTCCAGAATTGGACGCGCAAATCGGCGTCAATCATCGGAACGGTCACCTGGGACCTCGACTATCGCGCGCCGGTGAAGGCGATGCGCGCGAAGCTTGAGGACATCTGCAAGGGAACGCCGCTCTGGGACAAAGACGTGGTCAATCTCCAAGTGGTCGAGGCTGCCGGTTCTTCGATCACCGTGAGAGCGTTGGCGAGTGCGCGCACGTCGCCCCGCGCCTGGGATCTGCGCTGCCTCATCCGCGAGGAAATGATCTGCTGGCTGCAAGAGGAATTTCCCGAAGCCCTGCCGCATATTCGCGCTGAGGCCTCCATCCGCCGGCGCCAGGAGGAGGAGCCGATGGCGCCCGGCGTCGCGGAGCGCGGCTTTACGCCCGATGATAGTCTCAACAAGACGGATGCCGGCAAAAGCCCGTGATGCTATCGTGGCGTCATGGGAAACATATGTTTGCGGCCGGCGACAAAAGACGACATCCCGCTCCTGAAGCGTTGGGATGAAATGCCTCACGTCATCTCCGCCGGCGGCGGCGACGACTGGTATGACTGGGACAAGGAAGTTCCCCGGAACGCCGAATGGGGCGAACTCCTGATCGCGGAGGAGGACGGACGGCCCGTAGGCGTCATGGAGATCATCGACCCTGCAAGAGAACCATCCCATTACTGGGGCGAGATCGAAGACAACCATCGCGCCCTCGACATCTGGATTGGCGAAGAGGAAGACCTCGGCCGCGGGCTCGGGACGCAGATGATGCGGGCTGCGCTCGAAAAATGTTTCGCCAACGACAAGGTGAAGGCGGTAGTGATTGACCCGCTGGAAGCGAATGCGCGCGCAAGGCGGTTCTATGAACGGCTAGGCTTTAAATATGTTGAGCACCGTGTCTTCGACACGGACGAGTGCATCGTCTATCGCCTTGACCGCGACGTGTTTCAGTCGCGCGTTTTGGGCGTCTAACGGGACAGGCTGAACGAGATCAGCATCACTTGGTTGATTGCGTCCGCCGTCCTTTCTCGCCGAATATGATCAAGCCGGTAGCCGGTTTCGATCTTCAGACTCTCCGCCGCGCGGATCCCCAGACCGAAGAAGGTTCGGCTCTGGTCATAGCCGGCGGAGGCGCCCCAGTCTGTGCTGTTGAGCGCGAAAAAAATCTCTTCGCTGAGCACCAAGGACAGCGGCGGGCCTGATAGCGGCCGGACATACCGAACCTGTTGGCGCAGCCGCCAGCCCGTATCGTCGCCGGTGCTGAAAAAGCGTTGCTCAAGACGGGTCCGTCCAGAAAGCGCGCCGCCGAGAGCCTCGCCAAGTTGGTAGGACGCCTGCTGCCAGAGCCGGTGCTCCTTTGTGTCCTGCGCTTCCGGCTGCTTCGCGACGCTGTAGGCGTACCCGGCCCACAGGCTAACATCGCCATTCAGCTTCCAGCCGGCGCCCGGACGGATGATAAAGAAGTTGAGATCAGAAGCGTTATCGCGCCAGCGCATGTTGCCGTCGAGGGAGAGCAGGAGACGACTGTCGTGGCGCGCCGGACCGCTTGCGGAAAGCGCCGCCCAGATCTGAAAGTCATCTTCCGCCGCGGCGCTCTGAACGACCGACAGGGCGAACACAAACGCCGCGACAGCGGCCTTCAAACATCGCTTCATGGTTTCAACTGGCGCGCGGCAGACATACGAGCGGCTTGGCGTTATGCTTCCGGAACGCCGCTGCTTCGAAAGAGATTACCGCATCTCGTATGGCTTGTCGCGCGCCGAGTAAGACGGGCGGAGTTTTGGTTAAAGCGAGAGGTTTAGCGAGACCGAGACCACATGATTGAAGGCGTCTGCAGCATTGTCGCGGCGGATGTGATTGAGCATATATCCGCTTTCCACGGCCAGATGATCCGTCGCCTTGTAGTTGATCCCAACGAAATTCCGGCTTTGGTCGTATCCGCTCGCAGCGCCCCAATCCGTGTCGTTGAACGCAATAAAAGTTTCGTTGGAGACGACCGCGGACAAAGGCGTGCCGGTCAAAGGCCGGCTGTAGCGAAGCAATTGCCGAACCCGCCAGCCCGTATCGCCGCCGCCATCGATAAAACGCTGCTCCAGCCGGGAGCGACCGGTGACCGATCCGCCCAGCACGTCACCGACGCCGTAAGTCGCCTGCTGCCAAAGGCGGTTTTCTTCGACATCGGCGGCGTTTTCCTGACGTGAAACCACACGGGCGTAGCCGGCCCACAGGGAGAGATCGCGGTTGAGACGCCAGCCAACCCCCGGCCTCAGAATGGAGACGCCAAGGTCTCCCGCGTCGTCGCGAAACCGGGCGTGGCCGTCGAACCATACTAGAAAGCGGCCGTCTTCCTCGACAGGGCCGTTGGCCGCGACGGCGGTCCAGAGCTGGAAATCGTCGGCGGCCGCCATGTTGACCGGCGCAAGCGCCAAGGCCGCCGCGAGAAAAATCTTCTGCGATGCGGTCTTCACCGTATTTCTCTCCGTTTCTCGATGGGGTTTTGCTAAGGGATGAAACACCACATAGAGGGCTCTCCGCCGATTTCAAGCACAATCGATAGGGCGGCGGCCGGCGAACGGAACAGGCTTATGGAAACCGCTCAAATCTTCGCGGCGCTGAACATTATCGGGCTCTTTGTCTTTGCGATTTCCGGCGCGTTGACAGCGCTCCGCAACGATATGGATGTTTTCGGCGTCGCCATGATCGCCTTCGTCACCGGCGTCGGCGGCGGCACCATTCGGGACGTGCTGCTCGGGTCTTTTCCGGTGTGGTGGATTGCGTCGCCGTCGGCGGTTTTCATTTGTCTGGGGGGCGCCTTTACCGCGATGCTGGCGCAGCCTTTCATCGACTCGCGTCTGAAAGCGCTGATCTGGGCCGACGCTATGGGACTCGCCGTGTTTTCGGTGCTCGGCGCGCAAGCCGCACTCGCTCTCGATGCGCCGGCGCTCATCGCAATCTTCATGGGCGCGGTCACCGCAACTTTCGGCGGCGTCGTGCGCGACGTGCTCTTGAACGAACCGCCGCTAATCCTGAAGCAGGACATTTACGCGACGGCGGCGCTGATCGGCGCCGCCGTTTATGTCGGACTGCTTGCGCTCGGCGTAGGCGAAAGTCTGGCGGCGGTCGTAGCGGCGCTGGCGACCTTCGCCATTCGCGCCGCGGCCATCATCTTCAACATTCCCTCGCCGAAATTCGCCCGGCCGCGTAAGAACGAACTTTAATAGCAGTTCTGAATGTTACGCATTCGCCTTGGACAGCATCACCGCGATTTCGTCTTTCAGACGCATGCGCTGTTTGCGCAATTCCTCTTCGCGGTCTTCGCTCGCCGCCTCGACCCGCGTCTCCAGGCGGTGAATATCCCGGTTCACTTCATGATAGGCGTCGGCGAGTTTGGCGAAATGGGCGTCCGAGGTTTTCAGTTGGTGAATAAGGTCGGCGTGTTCCGGAAACTCTTCGGCGAGTTCATGGGGCGTATGGGTCATGAGGCAAGGCTCCTTTCGTTGGAGCTCATTTTGGAAGAGAGCGGCGCCGTTTCAATTGACGCCGCTCAAGTCCAAAGCATTTAGGGGCTAGGCGGCCTTGAGCTCCGCGGCTTCTTTGAGGGCGCCTGTCAGCGCGGCCTCAAACTGCTCCGGCCCGAGCTTCAACCCTTCCGCGATGATGAATTCGGGATTTGCAATCCCGATGAATCCCAGAGCCGTGCGCAGGTAGCTTTCCACATGCTCGGCCGCCGCCGAGGGCGACTCGGGCCCGTAGAGACCGCCGCGCGAGACGGCGACGATGACGCGCTTTTCGCCTGCCAGGCCTTCAGGGCCATTTTCCGTATAGCGGAAGGTCTTCCCGGCGATGAGGATCCGGTCGATCCACGCCTTGAGCTGGCTCGGGATGGTGAAATTATACATGGGCGCGCCGATCACCACGATGTCGGCGGCGAGGAATTCGTCGAGAGCCTCCTGGCTCTCCGCCTGCGCCGCAGAGGGGCTTTCCCCGCCCGGCATATGCCCAAGGGTCAGATGCGGCAGGGGATCGGCGGCTAGGTCGCGATAGGTGACCTCAAGAGAAGGTGTTTCATCCTTGAGGCGCTTAACAATGGCGGCGGTGATGGGCCGGCTGGCGGCGTTTTCGCCGAGGATGCTGGAATCGATATGGAGGAGCTTCATGGTGAATCCTTTAGGTCTGGAAAAGTGACCTGGACTAATTATGTGAGTATCTGCTAAGCGCAAGAACGCATAAGATTGGGACCAGGTCACACCGATATGACCTCTGAAGCAGAAAGCCTATTTCACAACGACTGCCCGAAGGTCAGCCGCGTCCTGTCGCGTCTCGGAGATAAGTGGAGTGTCTTGATCGTCGTCCTGCTGCGCGAGCGCGCCTTCCGCTTCAATGAAATCAAGCGCGCAGTGAGCGGCATTTCCCAGCAGATGCTGACCCGAACCCTGCGCAATCTTGAGCGGGACGGGCTGGTGAGCCGGACGACCTATCCGACGAGCCCGCCTCAGGTGGAATATGCGCTTACCGATTTGGGCCGGTCTTTGAGTGAACCGGTGTTGGCGCTCGGCGACTGGGCGCGGGCCAATCTGGCGGCGATCGATGCCGCGCAGGCCCGTTACGACCGGACGGCGCAAAAGTAACCTATACCCGGCGGGCGGCGAAAAATCTTTCCGCAACGCATTGTATTCCATGGGTGAGCGGGTATTTTCCCGGCTCGGCGCGGGTATAGCTCAGTGGTAGAGCCGCAGCCTTCCAAGCTGAAGATGCGGGTTCGATTCCCGCTACCCGCTCCAAATTCTTTCATTTAAACTCGTTCTAATTCCATGTAATTGCGAAAGAAATTCGCACGCACTCGAATTTTTTGCTTGCCATATCGAAATATCGTGTTACAAAACGAGAAACAATTTGTGTAACGAAATTGCTCGGTTTTCGGGTTGGGAGCGGGATTTCGCGTGGTTAGGAGCGGCGCCGGGAATCGGCGATACCTTCAGTATAGGGACGGTTATTGGCATTATGTCCGCCGCGTGCCGACCCGATATACCGGTGTCGATGATCGCGGCGTCATTCGCGTTACGCTCAAGACGAAATCGGAAGAAACGGCGCGCATCAGGCGCGACGCGCTGATCGAGGCGGACGATCTTTTCTGGGCCTCGCTCATCGATCACGATGATGACTTGAGCGAAGAAGCGCTCGCCCGGCAACGGGGCGTCCTGATCCGGCGCTATCAGCGCGCGAGCGCCAGGGCGATGGCGCGCGGCTTCGTCTACTCGCCGGTCGCCGATCTTGCAGAGCACGAAGATATAGCGGCATTGCTCGCTCGGTTCGCTGCTGTCGATAAACGGGACAGAGGCGTCAAGACCGCGCAGGAGTCGGCCGAAGCCGAAGCGCTTCTCGGCGGCGCGGCGGTTCCCTCGGTCACGGTGAGCGAAGCGTTCGACATCTATTGTGATGAAATCGCCATCGGCGACCTTCTCAACAAGTCCCCGAACCAGAAACGCGCCTGGAAGAAAACCAAACAGCGGGCGATTACCTATTTCATTGAGGTCGTCGGCGACAAGCCGATCCTCGATCTTGAACGCAAGGATGCGCTCGAATTCTATAATTGGTGGCTGAAACGCATAACCGCCAAATCCGACGCCAAGCGGCGAGGCGCCAATACGGCCAATCGCGATCTCGGCAATCTGCGCAAACTCTACAAGGATTATTGTAAGCATATAGGCGATGAGGACCGGCCCAATCCCTTCCGTAATCTGAACTTCAAGGAAGCGAGCCTTGCAGAAACGCCGCCCTTCGAAGACGAATGGGTGAGGACAAAAATCCTTGTTCCCGGCGTGTTCGACGGGCTCAAAAAGGAAGCCAAGCTTATCATTTACAGCCTCATCGAAACCGGGTGCCGTCCGAGCGAGATCGCCAATCTGTGCGCCGATGACATCCGCCTTGACGCCGAAGTGCCGCACATTCGCATTCGGCCCGCTAAGGATCGCGAGATCAAAACGGCGTCGTCGATCCGGGACATTCCCCTTGTGGGCGTGTCGCTTGCAGCGATGAAGAAAGCGCCGGGCGGCTTTCCCCATTATCGCGACAAGAATGATCTCCTCTCCGCCTCTCTGATGAAGGCGTTCCGCAATCGCGGCCTCTTCCCGACGACGAACCACGTCATCTATTCGTTCCGGCATTCTTTCGAGAAACGAATGCAGGAGGCGGGCCTCGACTATGGCCTTAGATGCCTGTTGATGGGCCATGCAACTGACAGACCGGCCTATGGCGACGGCGGGTCGCTCGAATATCGCCGAAGTGAGCTGCTTAAGATCGTCCATCCCTGTCCGGACGGGTTGGTGTGATCGCCGTTCGCCGCGACTGATTTGAATTCAAGTGCGCCCGTAGGCGCGAGGCCCGAGATCGACGGCATTCCAGCTCACGCTCCAGCCGTTCGAAAAGCGGCCAATACCTGTCGCCATATCGGTCCACAATACGGGCTGCGCTTCGAAGCGCTCGCTCAATGTCTTCTTCTGAAATCGTCACGGACGAATTTTGTCGCCAAATTGTGATTCTTCCCATCGGGAACAAGACAAAACGGCCGCAGATAACACAAGTCTTTAGAAACTGATCGAGAAACTCGCGATGCTGCGTTTTGCGCGGCAAACTTGGCTTATGATTGTAATCATGACCAGACTTGGAGTCTGGGGGCCGCAGGTTCGAGCCCTCCCGGGACCGCTAATTTCGTAGTGATAATAATTTTGTTGCGGAAGTACGGAGCGATAAGAGCGCAATACGCCAATAATTTCGTAATAAGAACGGTCCGGAAGCATTGCAATCACGCTGGAGGCCGCGGGGACAACGCAGTCAATCGCAATTTTTTCTCAAGGTAATGAGTGCGTGAACCGGTTTTCCATTTTCCAAATCATTCGAATTATGGTTTGGGGTGCAATCGGGTTTCCAAATTTCACTTCAGTAGTTGGGAGCAGTTTTTCCGTTTTTGTACGCGTTGGATGGTCATTAAAGCGCGGTTAACTCGGCTATACGCGGCAATGACTGATAACTGGTTTTGGAATGGAACGCGGGTCATCGCTTTGGATGTGCGCGAAGGATGGATATCGACCCCGTCACAGTATCGAATTTTTCTATCTCATCGACTGGACAAAAGCCGGCGTCGCCCAATAGCTTTGGAAGCGCGCCGTCAGCGTTTGCTTGGGTGTTTTGCACCCCATCGAGCGCCTGCACGGTTTTCCGAAAGAGAAACCGCATAAGACCTCTCTGCAAGCCATAGTCCGCAATGAGCACGGCGCCGTCCGGCGGTAGAGCTCTCTTCGCTTCAGATAGGATTCGCTTCTTTTCTGCGAGCGGAACCTGATGCAAGACGAGGCTGCTCACAACGATGGTTGGCGGGTCGGCGAAATAATCCTCCTCGGCTGAAAAATACCCGAAGCGAAACTGGATGTCTCCGCTCAGTTTAGCGGTTTTGTTGATAGCGCGTTTGACGGCGTCTTCATCCGGATCAATTCCCACATAGCGAGCCCTCGGACATCTTTGATGAATGATGAGCGCGAGGCTGCCGGTGCCTGAACCGATATCGAGGATGCGGTCGTCCGGCTGTGGCGACATGGCCGCAACGAGCGCTTTTCTCCATGTTTTCTCCCGCGTTAACGATGCAATCGCAAAATCGTAAAGAGGTGTCAGAGCACGATGGCCCAGCGGCGGCGTATGCTGGGCGCTGTCGCCGCCGGGTGATGCGATACCGTTCACAGTTTTGCGCCACGAAGCCGGAGCGCGTTGCCGATGACGGATACAGACGAAAAGCTCATCGCCGCCGCCGCAATCATCGGACTCAGGAGCAATCCGAAAACCGGATAGAGGACGCCGGCAGCGACTGGCACGCCGAGGGCGTTGTAGATGAATGCGAAAAAGAGATTCTGCCGAATATTGCGCATCGTCGCCTGACTTAACCGGCGCGCCCGGGCGACGCCGCGCAAATCTCCTTTAACGAGCGTAACGCCGGCGCTTTCCATGGCGACGTCCGTTCCTGTTCCCATGGCGATGCCGACATCGGCCTGGGCGAGGGCAGGGGCGTCGTTAATGCCGTCGCCTGCCATAGCGACTTTTGCGCCGGTCTCCTGCAATTCGCGCACTATGCGGTTTTTGTCTTCCGGCGAAACGTCGGCGTGGATTTCGTCGATGCCGATCTTGGCGCCGACGGCTTCTGCGGTGGCGCGGCTGTCGCCGGTGAGCATCACGACTTTGACGCCAGCCTCATGCAGCGCCTTTATGGCGTCCGGCGTTGTCACCTTAATCGGATCGGCAACGCCGATGAGGCCGGCCGGTTTTCCATTGACGGCGACGAACATGACTGTCTGGCCTTCGCGCCGATGATCCTCAGCGTTCGCCGCCATACTTTCGTCGTAGGCGCTGATGCGTTTCATCATCTTCGCGTTGCCAAGCGCGACCTTGCGGCCGTCGACCATAGCCTCAACGCCTTCTCCGGTGACCGAGGAGAATTCCGACGCCGAACTGATTTGGGCGCCGCGTTCTTCAGCCCCTTCGACGATGGCCGCCGCCAGCGGGTGTTCGCTGCCTCTTTCGACAGACGCCGCCAGGGACAGGAGTTCGCCTTCTGTAAATGGAGATTGCGGCTCGACGAGAACAAGTTTCGGGCGGCCCTCTGTCAGGGTGCCAGTCTTGTCGACGACAATCGTATCGACCTTTTCCAGGGTTTCGAGGGCTTCGGCGTTCTTGATGAGGATGCCGTTCTGCGCGCCCTTGCCAGTCCCGACCATGATCGACATTGGCGTGGCCAGACCGAGCGCGCAAGGGCAGGCGATGATCAGCACCGCGACCGCGTTGACGGTCGCGAACGCCATGGCCGGCTCGGGGCCAAAAAGACTCCAGACAATAAACGTAATGATCGAAACGACGACGACCGCAGGCACGAACCAGCCCGAAACCGTATCCGCAAGGCGCTGAATGGGCGCACGGCTGCGCTGCGCTTCCGACACCATTTTGACGATCTGCGACAGCATTGTGTCTTCGCCGACGTGGGTCGCCTTCATAATGAAGCCGCCGGTTCCGTTGACCGTGCCGCCCGTGACCTTGTCGCCGGCATTCTTTTCGACCGGGATCGGTTCGCCTGTGACCATCGATTCATCGACCGAACTTCTGCCCTCGATGATTTCTCCATCGACCGGAACCTTTTCGCCCGGCCGAACGCGTAGACGATCTCCTTCGCGCAAATGGTCGATAGAAACTTCTTCTTCGGAGCCGTCGTCGTTGATGCGATGGGCCGTTGGCGGCGCCAATTCCAGGAGCGCGCGAATGGCGCCGGAGGTTTGGCTGCGGGCGCGCAATTCAAGCACCTGACCAAGCAGCACAAGGGTAGTGATGACGGCCGCCGCTTCAAAATAAACGGCGACATTGCCATGCATGCCGCGGAAGGCGTCCGGGAAAACACCAGGCGCGACTGTTGCGACCACGCTGAAAACATAAGCGACGCCGACGCCAAGGGCGATCAGCGTAAACATATTCAGATTCATGGTGCGAACGGACTGAACGCCGCGGACAAAAAATGGCCAGCCGCCCCAAAGGACGACGGGCGTCGCCATGGCGAACTGGATCCATTGCGGCCAGGCGCCGGGAAGCAGGCCTTCAAACGGTTGGCCGGGAATGAGATCGCCCATAGCGTAGATGAAAAGGGGGATGCTCAAGACGGCGCCGACCCAGAATCGCCGCGTCATGGAATCGAGTTCTGACGTGTCTTCTTCGGCGCTCAAGGAAACGGTCTCTGGCTCCAGCGCCATGCCGCAGATTGGACAACCGGTGTTGCTGGTCTCACGCACTTGGCTGTGCATCGGACATGTCCAGACCGTTCCCGTATAGCCCGCGGGAACACGATCGTATTTGCCGGTCTTGGCCGCTGACTCGCCTTTGACTTCGCAACAGGCATGACCGTGTGAATGTTGTTCGGGCATGGGGGATCTCCACAAGACGCATTTGGCGTCGTTTTCTGGCGTTATAGTACAATACATAATACCCCTATGGGGTATTGTCAACCATGTCTTGAAAAGGCTGATTTTATTACACTGTAAGGACGGGCGGGAGAGCGACGCCGCCGGCTAGCCACGCGAACGCCAGAATCGCCATCCAGAATAATCCGAGCGTCGTCGTCGCCGGTTCGTGCCATGTCTGCAGAAAACTATTCAATGCGCTAAGTTTTTGCGCCGTGATTAGTCAGTCGGATTTAATCTCCCCTCAAAGGACGGGACAGGCCGCGCGTCGGCTTGCGCCTGCGTCGTCGCCTTGCCGTTCATTGCGATGTCGTCGATCAGCCATTCCATTTCTTTAATCTCGCGGCGTTGGGCTTTGATGATCTCGTCAGCGAGCTCGCGAACGCGAATATCGTCTATGCTTGCGCGTTCGCTGGTCAGGATCGCAATAGAGTGATGGGGTATCATCGCGCTCATGTAAGAGCGGTCCTCGATAGTCGCCTGACTGCGAACGAGCCAGAGCGCCAGCGCGAAGATTATTAAACTGCCGGCGTAAATAACAAGGTTGACCTTTGGTTTCTTGTACATGCCGAGCATGAAACTCAGCATAACAACGGCCATACCGGCGCCCATGATGAATGTCATGTAGAAGCGCGTCTCACTCCAGCGAACATGGCTCCACTCAAATGTGTTCAAATACATGAATAGAAACATGACGATCATCGAGGTCGCGATCATTGCGGCAAATCGCCAGTAGATTACGGAACCGTCCTTTTTTTCGTCCATTCTTTCCTCCGTCTCATTGCCACCATACGGCTATAGGGTATGCTGTTTAACAACAGTCGCTCAGCATGGTTCCGGCGCGCCGATTAATGTTCGTGTTCGCCTGTGATCGGCGCTGATGACCAGTGGATGTGAACAATGCGCCATTGGCCGCCCTCACGGCGTAAGACCATCGTTTCCATCATTCTCGAATGCACGTTTTCGCCCTTGTATGTTCCATGAACCTGCGACTCGGAAACGACTGTTGCGAGATCGGCGTTTTCGATTACGTCGCGTTGCTTTAGCGAAAACTCGACCGCCGCGGTAAACGCCATGTCGGCGGGCATGTGATGGCCAGCATATTCCTCTACGGAGCGTTCCGCGCCGCCGCCCTCGGCGATGATGACATCAGGCGCCAATAGGGCGTGCAGAGTGGCTTCATCTTTGGCTCTTAACGCGGCGCCATAGGCGTTGACGACAGCTTCCGGAGAGCCAGCCTCGACGGCGCGCGCAGGCGTAGACATTCCGGCATCGTCGTCATGATGACCATCGCTATTGTCGTGCTCCGCATTTTCGGCGCCGTCTTCTGTGTCACTGTCATGATGGCCGTCGCTATTGTCGTGATCGTCAGACTCAGGAGCTTCTGTCGTGTCGCCATGTTCCTGGCCCGGCGCATGTTCGTGGTCATGGCCTTCGCCGGTGACGGTGGGCATGCTTTTCACGCCGAGACCGTAGCCATAGACGATCTTTCCACCCCACCATGCCGTGACCGACAAGGAGAGAGCTGCGGCGGCGAGGAGCGCAATGAATATCGGTGAAGCCGCTTTCATGCGCGCCCGCCAGCGCCAGAGCGCCAATAACAAGATCGCGGCGCCCGAAGGGACTGCCCAATTGCGATGAACTGTCATTGCCGCATGCGATGGTCCGTCGTGTGCAACCGAGTAGTAAGCCTGAAATCCCGCCGCAATCGTCGCGACGATTGAAAGGGCGCCAAATGCGAGCATCCAGTCCGCAGCCGGACGGAGCGTTTCACGCCATTTCCCCGACGGCGCCAATGACGCCAGCGTGTACGAGACAAAAGCTGTTATCGACAGCGCATAAGCAAAATGAACAAGGATCGGATGAATGTTCGGTTCAATCATGTTTTCCATTGGTGTTCCTCCCTAGAACCAAAGCCGCAATCCGGCGACGAATGAAACGCCGCCGGGGTCTTCGCCGTCAGCGCGCGCAAAGTCAGCTGTTTCCCCGACCGATCGCGTCCACGAGACGCCCACATAAGGCGCAAACTGCCGCCTGATTTCGTAGCGGAGGCGCGCCCCGACTTCGGCGGTGGATAAGCCGCTGCCGACGCCGACCTCCTCAACGGACTGAATGGCGAAATTCAATTCCGTGCGCGGCTGCAAGATCAATCGTTGCGTGAGCATGAGTTCATATTCAGCCTCGATGCGCGCCGAGACGTCGCCTTCGCCGCTGACAAACAGGGCGGCGTCAATCTCAAACCAGTATGGCGCAAGGCCCTGCACGCCGAGAACGCCGAAGGTTCGATCGGCGCCGGCTGTAAAGTCATGGCGAACGCCGGCCTGCACATCGAAGTAGCGGGCTATGGGCCGCGTCCACAACGCCTGAAGTTCGGCTTCATGAAAGCGGCCGGCGTTGAAATCATATTCGAGCTCGGATTTGAGGGTCAGCTTGTTCATGTCTCCGCCCCACCAGCCCTGGCCGTCAAACAGCAGCAACGGATCGCCGTCATTGGTTTGGTATTCCAGCCGGTCGGCGAGCACGTAATACATGGTATTGCCGCCATGTTCTTTCTGGACGGCGCGTCGTGCTTCCGCCATTTCTGTCGGACCGTAATAGCTGTCGGCCTGCGACCAGGGTTGGGTCGGATCCTCCGCTTTCGCAGGCGCAATCGCCAACGCAAGAATGAACCCGGCGCCGCCGGCGGCCGAGAAATATGTTGCCTTCGTCATCAGTGCTCGCTCCCATGTGTCATTTTCGAGTGGTCGGGAGATGAAATCTCTCTGGGTTTCATGGTTTCGTCGGACATCTTCATGGAGCCGTGATCCATGCCTTCGTGGCCCATCGCCTTGTGGTCCATTTTCATCTCGTCAGGCGCGATTGGCGCGGCGCCGTCGCGTGGTAACAGCGACACGACCTGCATCATCCCGGCATGCATGTGAAATAACAGATGGCAATGGAACGCCCAGTCCCCGACATGTTCCGCCGAGACATCGAATGACAATTTGTCGCCCGGCTTGACGTTCACTGTATGCTTGCGCGGCTTGTGATCGCCTTCATCGACAACAAGATCGAAAAACATGCCATGTAGATGGATCGGGTGCGTCATCATTGTATCGTTGACGAGTGTGACGCGGAGGCGTTCGCCTTCATGAAAGATGATTGGTTTTTCAACGGCGGAAAACTTCACGCCGTCGAACGACCACATGTACCGCTCCATATTGCCGGTGAGATGGATTTCCATCTCCCGTTCCGGCGCGCGCGTATCCGGATTCGGATCAAGGCTTCGAAGTTGCGTGTAGCGTAACGCGCGATGCGGCACATCTTCGAGACCGAGGCCGGGTTCATCGAGACGATTGGTCGGCGCCATGGCGACATTGTCGACGCCGGCGCCGGTCTTGTGATTGTGTTCCTGCATCGCGCCGACGGACATGTCGTGCGACATGGAAGACATTCCTGACTTGTCTTCAGACATCCCGGGCATGCTCGCCATGTCCGGTTTGACCGCGCCGTCGTTTGTGTCCGCACTGGTCCCGTGCCCCATGGCCGCATGATCCATTGACCCTTGAACATTCGGCCCCGGCGCCTTCGAGCCGCTTGCCATGGCCCCGTGATCCATGCCGCCATGATTCATGCCGGCCATTGCGGCCATGCCCATGTCCTTGTGGGTCAGGGTCGGGCGTTCGCGCAGCAGCGGCGCCGTCGCGCGCATGTCCGGTTCGGGCGCGAAAGTGGCGACGACCTGACCGGAGCGGTCGATCGATTCCGCGACGATTGGAAAGGCCCGCGCGCGTTTCGGCTCGACAATAACGTCATAGGTCTCCGCAACACCGATCTGGAACTCGTCGGTCTCGACCGGCCGCACATTGAGGCCGTCGGCGGCGACGACGGTCATTGGCAAGCCGGGAATCCGGAAATTGAAAATCGTCATCGCCGACGCGTTGATGATCCGCAGGCGCACCCGTTCGCCGGTGTTGAATATGCCCGTCCAGTTGTCGGCGGTCGAATGGCCGTTGATGAGATAGGTGTAGGCAGCGGCGGTGACGTCCGAGATGTCTGTCGGGGACATGCGCATCTGGCCCCACATCGCGCGGTCTTCGAGTGTTGCGCCGAGCCCGTTCTTTCCAACGTCGCTGACAAAGTCGCCAATGGTTCGCTGCTGGAAGTTGTAGACCTCCATATCCTTTTTGACTCTGGCGAAGACCTTGTGCGGATGGTCGAAAGACCAGTCCGACAACACCAGCACATATTCGCGGTCTGATGTGACGGGATCGGTGCCGGCGGGATCGATGATGATCGGTCCGTAATGGCCCGCCTGTTCCTGGAGGCCCGAATGGGAGTGATACCAGTATGTGCCGTATTGCGGGACCGAATATTCGTAGGTGAAGGTTTCGCCCGGCTTGATGCCGGGGAAGGAGACGCCGGGAACGCCGTCCATATAGAACGGGACAAGAAGCCCGTGCCAGTGGATCGATGTGTCCTCGTCCAGCATATTCTTGACGCGAAGCGTCAGCTTCTCGCCCTCGCGAAAACGCAGGAGCGGGCCCGGAACGGTCCCGTTGACCGTGATCGCGTGGCCGCGGCGCTTGCCGATTTCAACGGCGCTATGGCCGACGGTCAAATCGAACGAATTGCCGGCAAGTTCAAAAATGCCGGTATTGCCGGCGATGGCGCTTTTTGCCCAAGCGGGCAGCAAACCGGTTGCGGAGGCGATGACGCCGCCCGCGGCGCCTGCCTGCATAAATCGTCTTCGCGAATACATTCTAGGTCTCCAATCAGAACTTATCTGGCCGAGGCTGTGCTTGCGCGGCGCGCCATGGCGCGCCGCCATTATTGTTAGTGATGGCCTTTGTGATCGGTTTTCGTGGCGTCGCCGGACTTGCCCATGTCGCCATGGTCCATGCCCTTCATGCCGTCCATTTCGCCCATCGGGCAGGCGACGCCCGCATCGGCCGCCGATTTCATGGCGACATCGTGCATTTTCGTCATGCACGCCTCATGAGTTCCTTCGTCGGCATCGAGCGAACACATCATTGCAATAGAGTAGGACTTGTCTTTTTCGGCCTTCAGCATGAAGTGAACGCGCTCCCCGACCGCGAAGGCGGAGAGGTCGACCGGTTTCAAAACGGAGAACTGCATTTTCATCTCCGGCCAACCGATCGATTCAATCGGTTCATGGGTGAGATCGATTTTCGACTTTCTGACATCAAAGGCGTTGATCACGCCTTCGCCGGTCGGCATGCCGCAATGGTCGCCATGATCCATGGCCTCGCCAGCTATTTTGGCGCTTGGGTCCATGTCTGATTGATCCGGCGCAGCATGTACGGGCGCGGCGAGGAGAGCGAGGATGGCGAAAGTCAAAACTGTCAGCATATTTTTCATCGGGCTTGTCCTTATTGATTGCTTATTTGGCGCGAATTTCGGGTCCGCGTTTGGTGGGCGATTGCCTCGGGGCGACGTCAGACGTCAGTGGAGAAAATGTGTGAACTGACGTCGCTGTACGCGCGGCACAAATATCTTTATGCCGCACGCGATCGGCGCACTCACGAATGAGTGCGCATCAGGACCAACCTAGTTCAGAAGTTTAGTTTTCAAAGAAACTGGCGTTTCGCCGGGCGGGCCTCGCCTACGCAAGGCAACCTGAAATGAGACGGCGCCGACGCGGCTGATTGATGCAAGTGCGTCATCATGAAGGATGACAAAAAACGCAGCCGACGCAGGAAGCGGGCTGGCGAGTTCGGCGACGGACGCGGTTTTATAAAATTGCGCAGCGTTGCAGTGTTGGCAGTCTGAATCGCCCGTTCCACAGGGAGCCTCATGCTCCCCGGAAAACTTTTGTGCGGTTTTATGGTTCGCGTGATGGTCGTTGCCGGCATCTAATGCGTGCGATTCATGGACCGGCGTCGAGGCTGACGCGGAAGAGGCCAACACTTCCGCACAAACACTGTGACCCACGCTTAAAATGAGCGCAAACAGTGCAAAGACAACTGTTTTTAACGAGCCTGCAAACACGCCTTGACCATCCTCTTCAAGCTGCATATCTATACCCTTGTAGGGTATATGTCAATGTCAGGAAATCTCGTGTCGGACAATTCAGCGATTATCAAACGCCTCAGCCGTATCGAAGGCCAGGTCCGCGGCGTCGCCCGCATGATCGAGGAGGATCGGTACTGCATCGATATTTTGCATCAAGTGCAGGCGATCAAATCCGCTTTATCACGGGCAGAAAGTGAAATCCTCAAAAACCATGCCCACCATTGCGTGGAGGAGGCGATTACTGCTGGCAGCGCCAAAGCGCAGAGGGAGAAGTTTTCGGAACTGGTGGATTTATTCGAAAGGACGAAGCGTTAGCCTCCAACGGAGTTGCCTTTGGCGGAAGTTAAAAGAACATTTAGGAAACCCGTTCACTGTATCGTTGATTGACATCGAAGCCGTTCGAGGCGGATAATTGGCTTAATGCGTATCTTTGTTTTCATAGCCTTGATTTTCTCCATGGCGGTTTCGCCAGCTGTGGCGCTGGCGTCCTGCGCCTCCATGGGCGGCGAGGCGGGGATGATGGAAATGGCGGATGCCGGTCCGCAGATGTCGATGGGCGCCATGGGCGCTGACGATTGTGACAGCATGAAAGGCGAAAAGACTCAAAGTCATGACGCTGGATGCGCTGCAGCGTGTGCGCTCATATGCCCAGGATTTTATTCAGGCCCCGAACCAACGGCGGAAAACGGTCTGGCCTTTCATTTAGTTCAGTATGCGATCCCGCCGGCCGAGCCCGGGCTGGCGACGCCTTCGCATCTCGATCCGCCGCCTCCTCGAATCTGAGCACATCCGCTTCTTAGAGCGGGCTTTTTCATCGCGCTGTGCGTATTCGTGCGGCGTTTGTTGGACGTGCTCAAGATTCGAGATTTATCATGCTTAAGATTATAGGCGCGATGGCTGCGGCCGTCGCGGGGCTGGCGTCGGGCGTTACATACGCCGCCGATCAGCCGCTGGAATTAAATGAGGCCGTGGAGATCGCGGTCACGGCGGAAGACCCGGCATACGCCCGGTTCGATGCGCGCGCCGCCGCGCAGGAAGATCGTGCGGTTTCAGATTCGCAACTGCCTGATCCAACTTTGCGGACCGCGATCGCGAATGTGCCGACAGACACATTCGCATTCGGCCAGGAACCCATGACGCAGGCGCAAATCGGACTGCGTCAGGAAATCCCGCGTGGGAGCACTTTGCGGCTCAATCGAAATAAGCGCGAGGGCGAGGCCGAGACCGAGCGCATGCGACGGGAGGCGACGGTACGCAATGTCGAACTCGCCGTGCGGCTCGCATGGTTTGATAAATATTACGCGGCGAACGCGCAATCGGTCGTTGAAAAAAGCCGGTTGGCGGTTAGTGAACTGATCGATGCGCTCGCCGCTTCCTATGCGCAGGGCAAGCTGACAAGTCAGGACGTGTTGCGTGCAGAACTGGAACTGTCGCTGCTAGATGACAGGCTGGCGGAGTTGCAACAGCGCCAAGCGCTCGCCGAAGCCGAACTGTCGAGATTTATCGGCGCAAATGCTTCGCGCCCGGTCCCGGATCAACTGCCGCCACTGTCATCGCCTGGGTCTGTGGAAGAGATAGAACAGCGGCTCGTGCGTCATCCGGTCGTGCGCGTGAGCGACGCCATGATCGATGTCGAAGAAACCGACATTGAACTGGCGAAGCAGGCGTACAAGCCTGCCTGGGCGATCGAGGGCAGTTACGGCGCGAGGGGCGCCGACCGGCCCGACTTCGCCAGCGTCGGCGTCAGTCTGACAATTCCGCTTTTCACCGGCAAGCGCCAGGACCGCGCGTTGTCGGCAGCGCGCAAGGACAAGTCTGCCGCAGAACTTGATCGCGCAGCGACATTGCTCGATTTGAGGCGCGATCTTATTCGCGCTTACGCCGACTGGACGCAATTAGAGCGGCGCGTCAGCCTTTATGACGATGCCGTCATCAAGCGTGCCAATGAGACCGCTGACGCATCCATTTCCGCCTATGGCGGCGGCCTCGCCGACTTCCCTGAACTCATCCGCAGCCAGCTCGCTGAACTCGATGCAGAACTCAAACGTCTCGAATTGCGCTTCGAGCGCGCCAAGGCGTGGGCGCGGCTTTCCTATCTCGCAGGAGACGAACAATGACCAATTTGCGTATTATATTCATTTTACTGATTATTGTCGGCGCTGCCGGCGCCTTCCTGTTCCTGCGTTCAAGCGATAATGAAACGGGCGGTGAACATGCGTCCGGCGGCGAACGCAAAATCGCCTATTGGGTCGCGCCCATGGACCCGAATTATCGCCGCGATGAACCCGGCAAATCTCCCATGGGGATGGACCTGATCCCGGTTTATGAAGACGGAGAGAACGCTGGCGGAGAACCGGCCCTCACGATTGATCCCGCCGTCGTCAACAATATCGGCGTTAAAACACAAACCGTCATGCGCGAGGATATGGCGCGCAACATCAATACGGTCGGCGCGATCATGATCGACGAGGAAGCGCGTTCCGACATTCACGTTCGCGCTGAAGGCTGGATAGAAATACTTCATGTGGAAGCCGTCGGCGAGAAAGTTGATGCTGGCGATGTCCTGTTCGAACTCTACGCGCCGGCGCTGGTTGCTGCGCAGTCTGAATTCATCCAAGCGCTGAAAATCGGACGCCCGGCGTTGATCGAAGCTGCGAGCGAACGGCTGACCGCGCTCGGCATGAGCGCCGATCAGATTGTGGAATTAAAGCGCACGCGAGAACCCATGCGCCGCGTTGCGGTGAAAGCGCCGCAATCGGGCGTCGTCACCATGCTGAACGCCCGCGAAGGCATGTTTCTCAAGCCCAGCGATATGGGCGTACGGATCGCCGATCTCTCCAATGTCTGGATCATCGCTGACGTGTTCGACACCGAAGCGGCATGGGTAACCGCGGGCGACCGCGCGCGGATGACCCTGCCGGCCTTTCCGGGCGAAACCTGGGAGGGGGAGGTCGATTATGTCTACCCGACCGCGGCGATGATGACCCGAACCGTACAGGTTCGTTTGCGGTTTCCCAATCCCGGGGACCGCTTGCGGCCGAACATGTTCGCCAATGTGATGATCGGCGCCGAGCCGAAGGAAGGCGTGCTGACTATTCCCCAGTCGGCGGTGATCCGGTCAAGCAAGGGCGATCGCGTCATTCTCGCCTTGGGCGAGGGCAAATTTCGCCCGGCGGAAGTGAGGGCAGGCATGGAAAGCGGCGGCAAGGTCGAAGTGCTTGCAGGCCTCGCGGACGGCGAGCGCGTTGTTGTTGAGAGCCAGTTCCTGATCGATTCCGAAGCGAGCCTTACACCCGGATTGCTGCGCATGGTTTCGCCTGAAAACGAGGAAGATGCAAAGATGGATATGGGTGGCATGTCTATGCCGGAGAGGGATATTCCTGCGGAAGACATGAACCGAATGGAAGTGGACGCGGTCAGCGCGGAAGGCCGCGTTGTCTCCGTCGATATGGACGCAAATAGCATCACCATCGATCATAAACCCGTCCCGGAAATCGGCTGGCCGGCGATGGTGATGGCGTTCAAGGCGCCGTCTGAAATCGACTTGATGAGCGTCAAAGCAGGCGAGCCTGTGCGTTTCGCGTTCAGGGAGACGGAGACCGGTTATGAACTCGATATGATTGAACCGATGCCGGAAGACGGTGAAGCGAGAGACGAGCAATGATCTCCCAAATCATCCGCGGTTCGATCGAAAACCGCTTTCTCATTATTGTCGGCGCGATTTTTCTCGCCGTCGCGGGCGTCATCTCGCTGAGATCAACGCCCCTCGACGCGATCCCTGATCTCTCTGATGTGCAGGTTATCATCAAGACTAGCTATCCGGGACAGGCGCCACAAGTCGTCGAGGATCAGGTCACCTATCCGCTGGCAACGGCGATGCTCGCTGTGCCCGGCGCAAAAACCGTGCGCGGCTATTCTTTCTTCAACGATTCCTATGTCTATATCATCTTTGAAGACGGGACCGATCTCTATTGGGCGCGCTCGCGCGTGCTCGAATATTTAAGTCAGGTTGCGCCGCAACTCCCTGAAGCGGCGAAACCCGCGCTCGGACCCGACGCCACCGGCGTCGGTTGGGTCTATCAATATGCATTGGTCGACAGGACAGGGCGGCACAATCTCGCCGATCTTCGCTCGTTGCAGGACTGGTTCTTGAAATACGAACTTCAGACCGTCGAAGGCGTTTCGGAAGTTGCCGCCATCGGCGGCATGGTAAAACAGTATCAGATCGTCGTCGATCCGAACCGGTTGCGGTCATTCGGCGTTCCCCTCATTGAAGTCCGGCGCGCGATCGAACGCGGCAATATGGAATCGGGCGGGCGCGTCGTCGAAATGGCGGAGGCGGAATATATTGTCCGCGCCGGCGGCTATGTGGAATCAATTGAAGATCTGGAACGGATTCCCTTGCGCGTCAGCGATGCGGGAACGCCGATCCTGCTGCGCGACGTGGCGGACATCAGGCTCGGCCCGGAGCTTCGCCGCGGCGTCGGCGAACTCAACGGCGAGGGTGAAGCCGTTGGCGGCGTCATTATCATGCGCGCCGGCGGCAACGCCGAAGCGACGATCAAACGCGTCAAAAAGAAACTCGAAACCCTAAAGGCGGGTCTGCCGGAAGGCGTCGAACTCGTCACGACCTATGACCGCTCCAAGCTCATCGAACGCGCGGTTGAGACTCTACAAGGAAAACTTCTCGAAGAATTCATCATCGTCGCGCTGGTCTGCGCGCTGTTTCTTTTTCATCTGCGATCCGCGCTTGTCGTTGTCATCAGTTTGCCGCTGGGCGTTCTCGCAGCGTTTATAGTGATGAACGCGCAAGGCATCACCGCCAACATCATGTCGCTCGGCGGCATCGCCATCGCCATCGGCGCCATGGTCGACGCCACCATCGTGATGATAGAGAACGTGCATAAAAAACTTGAAGAAAATAGTGAGGTTCAAGGTTCCGGACGCTGGCGGTTGATCGCCGACGCCTGCGTCGAAGTCGGACCGCCGCTGTTTTTCTCACTGCTGATTATCACGCTCAGCTTCACGCCGATCTTCGCGCTGCAGGCGCAGGAAGGGCGGCTGTTCTCGCCGCTCGCTTTCACCAAGACCTACGCTATGGCGGCTGCGACCATCCTGTCGGTGACGCTGGTTCCGGTACTGATCGGATTGCTGGTTCGCGGGCGCATCGCGCCGGAACATGCAAACCCGATTAATCGGCTCTTTATGCGTGGGTACAAGCCGGTCATTGGCCTGGCCTTGCGCCGGCCATGGATGACGCTTGCTGCGGCAGGGGCGTTGATGGCGAGCATGGCGATCCCCGCGAGTCTCATCGGCGGCGAGTTCATGCCCGATCTCGACGAGGGCGATCTTCTCTATATGCCAAGCGCCTATCCGGGGATCTCGGCAGGCAAGGTCGTGCAGGTCGTCCAGCAGACGAACAAACTGATCATGACCATTCCCGAAGTCGAGACCGTCTACGGCAAGGCGGGCCGGGCGGAGACCGCGACGGATCCGGCGCCGCTGCCGATGATCGAAACGACGATCCAATTGAAACCGCGCGATGAATGGCGCCCTGGCGTTACAATGGAGTCCTTGAAGGCTGAACTCAACGCACTGGTCGACGTGCCGAGCCTCACCAATGTCTGGATCATGCCGATCAAGAACCGGCTCGACATGCTGGCGACCGGCATCAAGACGCCGGTCGGGGTCAAAGTCGCCGGCCCCGATCTCAACGTCATCGCTGAGGTCGGCCGCGACATAGAGAACGTCTTGCAGGGCGTTGACGGCACAGCTTCCGTCTATGCAGAACGCGTGACCGGCGGGCGGTTTATTGATGTCGATATCAACCGCGAAGCCGCGGCGCGTTTCGGTCTCAATATCGCCGACGTCCATGACATCGTTCGCACGGCGATCGGCGGCATGACCATCGCGCAGAGCGTTGAAGGGCTCGAACGCTACCCGATCAATCTGCGCTATCCGCGCGAAGTGCGAGACTCGCCGGCGCGTCTTCGCGAACTGCCGATCGTGACGGCCTCCGGCGCCGAGATTCCGCTCGGTCGCATCGCCGACATACGCATTAATGAAGGTCCAGCGATTATTCGCAGCGAAAATGCGCGGCTCAATGGCTGGATTTATGTGGACATCGCCGGCCGTGACATCGGTTCCTACGTTGACGAAGCTAGGCGCGTCGTCGCCGAAAATGTCGATCTGCCGGCGGGTTATTCCGTTTCATGGTCCGGCCAATATGAATACATGCAACGCGCCAAGGAACGCTTTACCTATGTCGGGCCGGGAATGCTGCTGATCATCATGCTGCTCCTCTTCCTGAACTTCAGAAACGTTGCTGACGTCCTGATTATTCTCGGAACGTTGCCCTTCGCGCTTGTCGGTGGGCTGTGGCTGATGTTCCTCCTCGGCTTCAATCTTTCCGTTGCCGCCGCGGTCGGGTTCATCGCGCTTGCCGGCGTCGCCGTCGAAATCGGCGTCCTGATGATAATGTATCTGAAACAGGAAATCGCCGCGGCGAATGCAGTGGCGCGGAATGAAGGCGCGCCGCTGGATGAGGCGCATTTCGCCGATGCCATCGCCAAGGGCGCGCTGCGGCGGCTGCGTCCGATCATGATGACGTTTGCGGTAATCTTCGCAGGGCTCTTGCCGATCATGTATGGCCATGGCGCCGGCGGCGAGGTCATGCGCCGCATCGCTGCGCCGATGATCGGCGGCATTGTCAGCGCGACCGTGCTCGCGCTTGTCGTTATCCCGGCGGTCTACTTCCTGTGGAACCGCCGGGCGCTTCAGCATGTTGAACAATATGACCCCGTCGATCCAAATCTGGCGCCGGCAGAATAGGATCGGAGTAAGCGGCGTCACGGGCATTTACTCGCTGCAGTCAGAAATACGTATAGGGAGCATGTAAATTGAGGAAACGAACGAATTGCTCCAGCCGACTCTTGTGGGCGGCCTCGTTTCATGCGCGACGAGGTCAGCCGTCTCTTAGTGCGCATAACATCGAAAGGAAACTGCAATGAAATCTATGAAACTCTCCACGATCGCCGCTGGCGTCGCCATCGCGCTCATTTCCGTTCCGGCGCTCAGCCAGAGCGGAGACATGAAAATGGGCGAAATGAAAGGCATACAGATGGACGGCATGTCCTGCTGCGATGAAATGGCGCCCGGCTTCGGCGTCGTCAACTCCGTCGATCTGGATGCGAGGACGGTCAATCTCTCGCACGATCCCATCAAAAAAATCGGATGGGGCAAGATGACGATGGACTTCGCAGTCAGCGACATGGTCGCGCTTCAGAAGTTCCAGAAAGGCGACAACGTCCATTTCATGCTGACGAAGAATGACGACGGCGCCTACGACGTGTCGATGATGATGCCTATCGGCGGTGATCCGGAAGAATTCAAAGCAGCGATGAAATCGATGATGGGCGGCGGCATGATGTGCGAAGGAATGAAGATGGGTGATGGTATGATGGACGATATGCAAAAGGACTCCGAGAAGGACCAGAATTGACGGAGGCGAGCATGATCATGCTCAATGAAAGATTCGTGCGGATCAGAATAGCAGGTTTGATGCAGAGAACGACGGCGTCATAGTGGTCAGTCCGATCGCCAAGATGTACGGAATTGACGACCGGCGGGAAGCAAAACCGGAAAACTTTTGAAGTCCGGCGATTTTCCCTCAACCGGGGCCGCCCTTTATTTCAGGGCACGAGTTGGAGATAAGACATCCACTTCATTACCGACAAATATCTATTATCCGCAGTCATACGATACCTGGCCGTTGTAACAGGTGCGAATCTATTCTGGGAAACGGCGCATTTACCTCTTTATACGCTTTGGGAAGAAGGGAGCCTTGGCGAGAAGATTTTTGCAGTCGTTCATTGCACCGGCGGAGATTTTCTGATTGCGGCATTTACGCTGGGCATCGCCATTCTCATCGTCGGCGCTTATCAATGGCCAGCGCGGCGATTTTTTCCTGTGGCGTGCATCACAATATTTCTGGGAGTATCGTACACGGCATTTAGCGAGTGGCTTAATGTGGCCGTAAAATCGGCGTGGGCATATTCCGATCTCATGCCGGTCATCACCGCGTTCGGCTTTGATTTTGGAGTTTCACCGCTCTTGCAGTGGATTGTCATCCCTATGATAGGTTTTGTCTGCGTGGCGCAAAAGCGTCACGGGTAGCCGGATAACGGAGGGCAAGAGATAGCGTGGCGATCGGAATATAAGTCAGATGATAACAATACCCATCATGCGGGCGTCCAACGTTCCCCTGCGTGAGGAGTTCTGGGACATGACGTCTGTGCGTGGATAATCTCGCTCACGCCTGCTGACACTGCTCGATGTCGAGAATGGAACTGATTGTTTAGTTGCTTGTTCGCATGGTCGATAACTGCGACGTCAAAGGAATTCGCAACGCTTAGCTGAGTGCCGGAAATCCCGATCCGGACATTTTTCAGCTGAAGAATCGCGACGGTGAAATGTAGTTCACCGGGATGGAACCAATGAGCCTTATACTTGCAGTGGTTTCATCATTGCCGGCCAACCAGCTCGACCGCGATTCCACTTCTGCAATCCAATTAGAAGCGTGCATGGGCCGGGAGGTTCGATATGTCTGACGAGCAAAGCAGCCCATTGGATTCAGTGCTTCCAGTCGTCATCGTCACCGGCTCTAGTGGCTATATCGGGTCGGCGATTGTACGGAAACTTGCCAAACACTATCGGGTAATCGGTTTCGATCGTGAGGTAGAGCCGCATCCGCCAGCTGCGGCGGAGTGTGTCTGCGTCGATGTCACCGACGAAGCAAGCGTGGAGGCGGGCTTCGAACGTGTACGGACTGCATACGGGGCACGAATCGCCTCCTTCATCCACCTCGCAGCCTATTTCGACCTCACCGGCGAGCCCAATCCCAAATATGACGAAGTGACGATAAGGGGCACCGAGCGGCTGCTCGAGGCGCTGCAGAACTTCGAACTAGACCAGTTCGTTTTCGTCAGCACGATGCTCGTCCATCAAGCGGCAGGGCCCGGCGAGCTGATCGACGAGACTTCGCCTCTCGACGCCAGCCTTCCGTACCGAGAATCCAAGCTTCGCACCGAAAAGTTGATCCGCGAGCAACGCAAAGACATAAAGGCAGTGCTGGTGCGTCCTGCCGGCGTTTATGACGACGGCGGCCATTCGGCCTTTCTCGCCCAGCAGGCAGCGCGCATCTACGAGAAGCGTCCGAGCGCCCGTGTCTATCCAGGCGACCTTTCGACCGGTCAATCCTATCTCCATCTTGACGACCTGCTCGATGCTATTGAGAGGATCGTCGATCGTCGTGAAGAATTGCCTGAGGAATGGCCCGTCCTTCTCGGCGAAAGCGACGTGATGTCGTATGAGGAGACGCAAAGAACTCTCGGCCGCCTGATCCACGGCGAGGAATGGGAAACCCGTTCAATCCCGAAGTCGCTGGCCAAGACCGGGGCCTGGGTGGAGAATGAGGTCTTCGATGAGGAAGGCTTCATTCGGCCGTGGATGGTCGATATTTCGGACGATCACTACGAACTTGACCTGTCGAACGCCCGCGACCGCCTCGAATGGACGCCGCAGCACAGTCTGCGTTCATCGCTCCCGCTGATCGTTGAGAAACTGAAGGCCGATCCCTTCGCATGGTATCGGGAGAACGGCCTCAATGCCGCGCGCGTCGCCGGTGAAAAGGTCGAACATTTGGACAGCGTCCAAAGTACGATCGGCACGGCTGAGCAGGCTAGCCGGATGCGCGAACATCGCGAACAGATGAAAACGATGCATTACAGCAAGCTTTGGGTCCACTGGCTGGTGATCGGCTTAGGTCTTTGGTTGGCGACGGCGCCCTTCGCTTTCGGCTCATTCAGCCATAACGAGTTCTCATCGACTGTTTTGCGCGTTACTGAAGACAGGAATCTCTGGGATCCAGCTTTTCGAAGCATGTTGACGGGATGGAACGACGTTGTCTGCGGTCTCCTCATCATGGCATTCGGTTTCTTGTCGCTGTCGCCCCGTGGCGGCTGGGCGCAATGGGCGAACACCTGCATCGGCATTTGGTTGCTTGGTGCGCCGTTGCTTTTCTGGACTCCTGACGCTGCAGTTTACACCAATGATACACTGATCGGCGCACTGGTCATTGCACTGACGATTCTGGTGCCAATGATGCCTGGGATGGCGCCAGAAGGCATGATGGGCGAGGGGGACGTGCCGCCCGGATGGAGCTATTCGCCCTCTACCTATATCCAGCGAATCCCGATCATTGCATTAGGCGCGGTCGGTTTTGTTCTTTCACGCATCCTGACCGCCTATCAGCTCGGCCACGTCGATGCAGTCTGGGATCCATTTTTCGCATCGCCGGAAGCGTTGAACGGCACCGAATACATAATCACCTCGGATGTATCCAAGGCATGGCCGATCGCCGATGGCGGCATCGGTGCGATGAGTTATATGTTCGAAATCCTGATGGGGGCTATGGGGGGGCGGGCGCGCTGGCGCACTATGCCGTGGATGGTGACACTGTTCGGTATAGTCGTCGTGCCGCTGGGAGTGGTCAGCATCTATTTCATCGTTATTCAGCCGATCGTGATCGGCACCTATTGCACGATTTGCCTGCTGGCGGCCCTGGCTATGTTGATCATGATTCCCTATTCGCTGGACGAACTCGTGGCGATGGGACAGTTTCTGGTATGGAATACGCGTCGCGGTCGGCCCTTTTGGCGAGCATTTTTTCGCGGTGATGCGTTGCCGGGTAGCGGCAACGATCAATATGGCGGCTTTGATCGTTCGCTCAGTGATCTTCTCTCGTCGGCCGCGCGCGGCGTGACGGTTCCCTGGACGCTGATCGCAAGCACGCTAATCGGCGTCTGGTTAATGTTTTCGCGGCTTGTTCTGGGCACGGAGCCGCCATTCGCCGATAGCGACCATATGGTCGGCGCTCTTGTCATCACGACTGCTGTGATCGCCATGGCGGAGGTCGCGCGGCCGCTGCGTTTGCTGAACTGTTTGTTCGGGGTTTGGCTGGTCGCGGCGCCATGGCTAATGGATGGAGGTAGCCTAGGCGCAAAACTTGGCGGCGTGGCGGCCGGGCTGCTGCTGATCGCATTGAGCTTGCCGCGCGGCGTACGGAGCAAGGAGCACTATGGCTCGTGGGACCGCTATATCGTTTGAACGGAAAACAGCAGGCGCGCCACTGTTTAACCGATGAAAAACAAGATCGGCGCGGACGCAACTGTCACCTATGGCGGTTTTTGAAACCTTTGGACTTCTCGCTGCATTCACTGATGGTTGTCGGACAAAGATGAGCGCGCCCGATTTTGATTTGAATTCACTAAAGAAACGGCGAACGCTATATATCGTGCTTGCTTTGAATGTCGCTATTGCTGCGGGTTTTTTCGTAAGCGGCGCGATAGCCGATTCTAATGCTCTCATCGCCAACGGTCTGGACAACTCATCAGATGCAGTCGTTTACTTTCTCAGCATACTGGCTTTGACAAGGTCCCGCAGTTGGAAACGAAATTCTGCGCGATTTTCGGGGATGATGTTGGCAGTCTTCGCAATTGGCGTCGTCATTGACGCATTACGACGATTTCTGGCGGGTTCTGAGCCGATTGGCGCAATCATGATGGTTATGGCTCTCGTAGCCGGTGTGATAAATTTAATATCGTTGTATTTGCTCAAAAAGCTGAAATCGCCCGGCGTCAATTTGAGAGCTGCGACGACATTTAGTTTCAATGATTTCATCTCAAATGGCGGGATCATCATTGCCGGCGTTGTTGTGACTGCGACGGGCGCCAATTGGCCTGATCTTGTTGTCGGCGTCGCCGTCGCCGGAATAGCGCTTTACGGGAGCATAGAAATATTGCGTGATGCGCATGACGACAAGCATGAGGAAAGAGGGGATGTGCACCAGTAGATTGATTTACTGATAGTTCTTTTGTGCGTTTGAAATTGAAAAGGAGAATGAAGATGATGGAAGGCGGAATGATGATGGGAGCGGGCGGTGCAGTGATAATGCTGTTGATCGCCCTATTTCTGCTTTTAGGCATCGCGGCTTTTGTGAAATATCTTTTCTTCCACAAAAGGTAGATTTCAATACGCGTGCACTCCGGGAAAATGCTGTGCTATAGAGAATTAATCAGTCTGCAATCAATGTCTCAACAATGGGGCAGTCCGGTTCATCGCCGGCGGCGCAATCATTCGATATGGCTTTGAGCGTGCGTTGCAGCTTTTTCAGGTCGGCGATTTTCTGAGAAACCGATTTCAAATGCTCGTGCGTCAGCGCATGAATTTCGCCGCAAGTGTAGGCGCCGCTGTCCACCATTGACAACAGGCTGCGAATTTCGTCGATGGAAAAGCCGAGTTCGCGGCTGCGGAGGATAAACCGCAATCGGCGTTGATCATCAATTGAGTAAAGACGGTGACCGGCCTCTGTCCTCGCCGGCTCGGGCATTAACTTTATGTCTTCGTAGTATCGGATTGTTTCAAGATTACAGCCGGAGCGGCGGGCGAGTTCGCCGCGCTTTACATGATCTCGCGCGAGCGTGAACGACATCGCGAATTTCCCTCTTGATCCTGTAGGAACTACAGAGCCTACATAGGGCCTAGATCAAAGTCGAGACCATCAAGGATGTACTTTGCAGATGTCAGAATTAGCGGCCGATAAAGAAAAACCTCGCATTGAAGCGAACGGCGGCAAGCGCTGGTTCGCCGCCGGGGGCGCGCTTGGGGCGATCCTTGCGTCATCCTGCTGCATTCTGCCTTTGATCCTGATCAGCCTCGGCGTTTCCGGCGCCTGGATCGGCAGCCTGACCGCGCTCGAAGCCTACAAACCGGTATTCATCGGGATCGCTGCTGTCTTCATCGCGGGCGGATTCTGGCATGTCTATTTCCGAAAGGCGGAGCCTTGTGAAGACGGAACCGCCTGCGCGCGACCGGATTCGGCGCGGCTAACCAAGGCGGCGCTCTGGATATCAACTATTCTCGTCTTGCTCGCGGCCACCATCGATTTCTGGGCGCCGCTGTTTTATTGAAAGGAGTACCCCATGAAGAAAATACTGCTTATAGCAACTGCCGTCGGAGCTACGGCCCTCGGCGGTCTCGCCGTTGTAGCGCAGTCATCCGGCGACACGACCATCGTTGCCTCCGCAGAGGCGACGGAAGCTAGCGCGCAATTCTCAATTGAGAATATGACCTGCGCCACCTGTCCGATTTCCGTACGCAAAGCGATGCAGCGCGTGGACGGGGTCAAATCCGTCGAAGTCGATTTCGAAACAAAGGTTGCGACTGTCGTATATGATCCAGCAGTGACAACACCGGGCGATATCGCTGCGGCGTCAACCGGCGTCGGCTATCCCGCGACCGAGCTTGAAGCCTGATTGCGCTGAACGAATTTTTTTCAGTTACGATTATCGGTGCATGAAGCGTATGCGCGCCGTGAGGGAGAGCTATGTCTGATTGCTGTTCAACTGGTAATAGCCGCTACGATCTAATCGTCATCGGCGCCGGCTCGGCGGGTTTTTCCGCAGCGATTACCGCCGCCGAAGAGGGCGCTCGGGTAGCGCTCATTGGTTACGGAACAATCGGTGGGACGTGCGTCAATGTAGGCTGCGTGCCGTCGAAGACTATGATTCGCGCCGCCGAAGCGCTGCATGGCGCGCGCGCAGCCAGCCGGTTTGAAGGGATTACTGGTGATGCCCATATATCGGACTGGAGCGCGCTAATTGCTCGCAAAGATAAGCTCGTCACAAAGCTTCGCAACAAGAAATATATCGACCTTTTAAACGCCTATGAGGCAATCGACTATATCGAAGGCGCTGCGCGCATCACCGATGACGGCGTCATCGTCGGCGGCCGGAGCATTAACGCGGATAAAACCATTATCGCTACTGGTTCGTCAGTATCCGTTCCTCAAATTCCCGGTATTGATGAGACGCCGTATTTGACGAGCACAACAGCCCTTGAACTGGAGCAGCTGCCGAAGTCCCTGATGGTCGGCGGCGGCGGGTACATCGGCTGCGAACTGGCGCAAATGTTTGCGCGTGCAGGCACAAAAGTAACGCTCGTCACACGCAGCCGTCTTTTGCCGGAGGCCGAACCGGAAATCTCCGACGCGCTGACCGAATATTTCGAAACTGAGGGCATCGCGGTTCGACGCGGGCTGAAATATGTCAGTACTGAAAAATCTGACGAAGGCGTATCTCTAACGATTTCTGTAGACGGCCAAGAAGAGACATTGAATGCAGAACACCTTCTGCTGACGACCGGACGCAATGCCAATACCGGTTCGCTTGGGCTTGAGGAAGCAGGCATCGAAACGCTTGCCAATGGAGGCATTGTCGTTGACGAGAGGATGCGCACGTCCAAACCGGGAGTCTATGCCGCCGGCGATGTTACAGGCCGTGACCAGTTTGTTTACATGGCCGCCTATGGCGCAAAGCTCGCAGCCAAGAATGCGCTTAACAGCAACTCGAATGTCTATGAAAACGCCGCCATGCCGTGGGTTGTATTCACCGATCCGCAGGTCGCCGGCGCGGGATGGAGCGAGCGCCAGGCCAAAGAGGCGGGGTTCAATGTCAAAACCTCGATTGCGCCCCTCGATCAGGTGCCGCGCGCCCTTGCGGCCCGCGATACGCGCGGGCTGATCAAACTTGTCGCTGACGCCGATACGGATCGCCTGCTCGGTGCGCAAATCTTGGCGCCGGAAGGGGCGGACTCGATTCAAACTGTCGTACTGGCGCTCAAATACAAGATGACCGCAACGGAACTCGGCGAGACAATCTTTCCTTATCTCACCACCGTTGAGGGCCTGAAACTCGCCGCGCAAGGGTTTGGCAAGGATGTGACCAAGCTTTCCTGCTGCGCGGGTTAAAAGGAGCGCGCGCGCGATGGCGACAACCGATCTAAAACTAGAAGAGCCCGGCAGTTTACCGAAACCGGGTCCAATCGGCCGTCTTGTCCGCTTCGCATTTGGCGTCTTGTCTATCTATTACGTTATCGGCCTCTGGAGCGTCCGAGACGACCTGATGACAGGTGACGGCTCGATCCGGACGCTGGTCTGGAACGGGATACTGCCGGCGCTGTTTCTGATCAGCTATGTTGTCAATATCGGATTTTCGCGGGATTGGAAAAAATGGCCGGCCTTTGTGAGTTTTGTTTTGTTGCTCGCCGCGCTTGGCATTGGGTATCTGCAAACCGGCGCGATAGAATCGCTTCTGCTCGCCCGCGCAATATGGGTCTTTGAGCTTTATCTCTTCGCGCATCTAGGCATTTGTTTTTTGCTCGCCGCCTTGCTTGCAACGCCGGGCTGCGAGATGCGCTCGATCCATCATTTATATTCTATCCTGACAGGGCGGCCGACGGCGGAGCATCATTGTCCTGTCGGGCCTCTGACGGCCATTGATCGCTGGGAGCGAAGCCGGAGGAAAAATGATTGAAAAGGATCTTGTCGTTATCGGCGTCGGCATGGCCGGCAATACCGCCGCCAATAAATGTGCTTCCGCCGGCTGGTCCGTCGCCGTCATCGACGAATTGCCTTATGGCGGCACATGCGCGCTTAGAGGCTGCGATCCGAAAAAAATCCTGCGCCGCGGCGCGGAAATCATCGATGCGGCGCGGCTGATGGGGGGCAAGGGCGTTGACGAAAACGGCCTCACTATCAACTGGCCGGACCTCATGGCGCACAAGCGCGCCTTTACAGACAAGATGCCGCCGCGGATTGAAAGCGGGCTCGAAAAGAACGGCGTCGAAACGCTTCACGGCGCCGCGCGCTTTGTGAATGAAAATACGATTGAGCTGGAAGGCGGCGAACGCCTGCAGGCGAAGAAATTCTTGATTGCAACCGGCGCCACGCCGCGGCCGATTGAAGAGCCTGGCAATGAACATCTGATCGACAGCACCGGCTTTCTGGAACTGGAAAACCTGCCGAAACGCATTCTCTTTGTCGGCGGTGGTTATGTCTCTTTCGAGTTCGCGCATATTGCGCGGCGCGCCGGCAGCGAAGTTGTCATTATCGATCGCGGCTCGCGCCAGCTTGAACAATTCGATCCCGATCTTGTCAATAGGCTTGCGGCGCGATCCCGCGAAATCGGCATTGAGATCGTCAACGAAGCCGAATTGATCGCCATCGAAAAAATCGCGGCCGGTTTCAACGTGTCGGCGCGCCGGAAGGGCGAACGGCGGCAATGGTCTGTCGATCTGGTTGTTCACGGCGCGGGCCGTATCCCTGCGATTGATAGTCTTGATCTTGATGCGGCGGGTGTTGAATATGGCGCGAAAGGCGTCACCGTCTCGGACCATTTACAGAGCACCAGCAATGAAAATGTTTACGCCGCCGGCGATGTGGCGGCGACGCGTGGCGCGCCCCTGACGCCGGTTGCGGTCTTTGAAGGCAAGGTCGCCGCGTCCAATATGCTGAAGGGCAACAAAGCGACGCCGGATTATCGCGGCGTGCCGAGCGCTGTCTTCACCATTCCCGAACTCGTGCGTGTCGGCATGCTCGAAAGCGAAGCGAGCGAGGCGGGCCACGATGTTCGCGTCGCCTTCACCGATACAAGCAAGTGGTATTCGAATTTCAGAATTGGCGAGACCTGCGCTGCGGCGAAAGTTCTTATTGATAAGGAAACAGACGAAATTATTGGCGCCCACATGATCGGCCCGGAATATGGCGAACTCATCAATCATTTCGGGCTCGCCATGCGGCTCGGTCTAAAGTCTCGCGACTTCAAGCAAATGGTGAGCGCTTATCCTTCGGTTAGCGCCGATCTTGGATCGATGCTTTGAATCGGGCACGTTATACGCCAGTGTGTGAGTTGTTAACGAAAGCGGCCCCATTGATGACGGCAGTCTATTATCTATTTGCAGCATTCTTTGAAATCGCAGGGTGTTACGCGTTCTGGATGTGGCTGCGGCTCGATAAATCGCCGCTCTGGATTGGCCCAGGTGTAGTCAGTCTGGTTCTGTTTGCGCTTTTGCTCACCCGCATTGACGCGGCCTTCGCCGGGCGCGCCTACGCCGCTTATGGCGGGGTCTATGTCGCCGCCTCGATAGCGTGGATATTTTTCGTGGAAGGTGCGCGGCCAGATCGCTGGGATATTCTCGGCGCGGCGATCATCTTGCTCGGCGCGGGCGTCATATTGTTTGGACCGCGCAGCGGTCTGTAAATTAAGCTGTGACCGGATGACTCAAAAATCGAATTGACGCCAACTGCTTAAGCGATAACGAAATGTTAGACCTCGTAGCTCTTGCAGATTTCTTCCTAATGCGGCGTGCCGCAGAGATCGTGATTGGATAGCACCTCGATGATCCGGCAATCTGAAATTCGGTCGACGCTGCATTCCTTGATCATGCGATTGAGCTCGCGTTCCAGCGCCTTCAACCTCTGGATACGTTGTTTGACATCCGCCGCATGACGTCGCGCTATTGCGTCGACTTCTGCACAGGAGCGGTCTTCATTTCTGGAAAGGGCTATCAGCTCGCGGATCGCCTCCAGCGGAAAGCCGAGATCGCGGGCATGGCGGATGAAACGCATGCGTTCGACCGCTTTCCGGTCGTAGATGCGCTGGCCCCCTTCGGATCGGTCGGGCGGATCGATGAGACCGATGCTTTCGTAATAGCGGATCGTGGTGACTTTGACGTCGGATGCTTTGGCCAGCCGGCCGATGGTGACCGGACTTTTTTCGAGTTTCCGCATTTTCGCTCTTGAACCTACAGTTGCTGTAGATATTAGGTTAAGGTTGCAAGCTTTTCAATGGAGACGAGGGTGGCCGGTTGCACCTGCGACAACGATCAGTTTGACGGGCAATCCCCTGCCTACAAGCGGGCGCTGATTGCGGTCATCGCTATCAACGCCATGATGTTTTTCGTCGAAATGTCGGCGGGATTCCTCGGGGGCTCTCAGGCCTTGAAAGCCGACGCTCTCGACTTTGCAGGCGATACGGCGACCTACGCCTTAAGCCTTGCAGTTATTGGCGCCGCACTGCATACGCGCGCGACAACGGCGCTGATCAAAGGCGCCAGTCTTGGTTTGATGGCGTTGTTCGTCCTGATAACGACAATCGCGAGCGCATTCGGCGATGCTTCCCCAGTTGCGCCAATAATGAGCGGCGTAGGGATCGCCGCGCTCGCAGCCAATGTTGCAAGCGTTTTCATACTTCTGCGCTGGCGCGACGGCGACTCAAATGTTCGGTCCGTGTGGCTGTGCTCGCGCAACGACGCCATCGGCAATGTCGGCGTCATCACGGCGGGCGCCGTCGTTTGGATTACTGGATCGTTCTGGCCCGATTTGATCGTCGCTGCGCTGCTCGCAGGACTGTTCGCGAAATCCTCGTTCTCAATCATCGCACGGGCGATGAAAGAACGCCGCGCTTCGCTGAACTTCGCAGACGGGCGCATTTAAACATGGTTCGAGCGTTACTCATAGTGACGGCGGTCAATGCAGCGCTTTCCATTCCGATGGCGATGCTGGTCAAACGGGATTTTGCAGAACGCGGCCGTGTCAGCTTACCGATGGCGGTCTGGACCGGCGCCGCCATGCACGGCAACGCTTTGTTGCTGATTGCAACCGCCTGGTTCGATCGGGGATCGTTTGGCGATCCAAGCGAATTCACAGTGGCGGCAGGCGCATTTTTCGCGTTTGCCGGAGCGATGCTGATTTATCTTGGCCGAAGCGCCTATGCGGATTTTTCGAGAGTCTATGGACTCAAGGAAGACGAACTCATTGAACGGGGCGTTTATCGCTGGTCGCGCAACCCGCAATATGTCGGATACGCCTTGTTTCTGGGCGGCGTGTCGCTCATCGCGATGTCGATATGGTCGTTTTCGCTCGCTCTGTTATTCGTGCTCTTCATTCACTGTTATATTGTATCGGTCGAAGAGCCGCATCTTCGGGTCTCTTTTGGAAAAGCCTATGGAGCGTATGTGAAGCGGACAGCGCGGTATATCGGGCTGCCGTCCGGGCGGCGACATAACGACGTAAACGAAAAATTATAATGATTTGTCAGGAGTTTTGCAGTAGGACGCAATTGAGATGATGTCAGCCATTCGACATATGCACCGCGTCATCGCGGTATTGATGGTTGCGCTATGGGGCGCAGTCGGCATTGTCGCGCCCGCTCACGCCGCAGAAGAAGACATTCATCATGCCACCCAGCATGGTGCGGATGACGAGCGCGCCTCTTCCGAAGACCAGCCGGTTGACGAGGGCTCGCTCCATCCCGAGCATGCTGCTCATTGCACTTCCGGAATGTGCCATTGCCATGTTGTTGCACGAGGGTTGATTGATCCGCAAACACTACGACATGATGCTGGTGAAATGCTGGCTTTGCGAAAAGACATTGTTCCCCAGACCTCCCAGTCCTCACTATTCCGTCCTCCGAGAATCTGACTGATCGCGCGCGGTAGCGCGCCCATCGGTAATTTTGATTCCAAGAGGACAATGACCAATGATCATCAGAATATGCGGGCTCGTGCTCGCCGCGTTTGCGGCGTGGGGGCTCGGCGCTGCGGCGGCGCAGGAGAACGCCGCTGACCCGGGCTTGACGTTAGGGCAGTTTCTTGAAGACGCGGCGCGCAATCACCCGCGGCTTGAAGAAGCGCGCGCAGAACTTGATGCAGCCGAGGCGCGCGGGCGGGCGAATTCGCGGCCGCTCTATAATCCGGAATTCGAAGGCGAATTCTCCGACAGTGAGGACGACGCGGATGACAGCCGTTCCATCGGCCTGTCGAAAGCGTTCGACATCACCAACAAACGCGCCACGCGGGCCAAAGGCGCGCGCAGCGCCGTGGACGCCGCAAGGTTTACGTATGAAGCGGAAAAGCGCGCGCTGTTCGCCGATCTCCTGACGGCGCTGGCGGATTACCAGGCGCGCAAGCGCCTGTCGGAACTGGCGGCGCAACGAGCTGAAGTCGCGCGTGAATTCTCTTCAATCGCCGGCAGGCGCGCTGAGGCCGGCGATCTTTCAAAGTCGGAACGCCTTGCTGCGCAATTAAGTCTTTCCCAGGCTATCGCGGAACAAACGACCGCCCGGAGCGATTTCTCCGAAGCGAGGCAGGCCTTAACAGCGCTCGTCGGCGAAGTCATGCCGGCATGGCCCGTTCTCCCCAACCCGCCGGCGGCGACGCCGCCGCTCGATATGACGCTGGTTCGCCATTTGCCGGAATTGCGCGCCGCGGAAGCGCGCGCCGACGCGCTCGCCGCTGAAATCCGGTTCGCCAAGAAAGCACGCATTCCCGATCCGACGATCGGGGCGGCCTATGGTCGGGAAGGCGACGCCGATTTCGCCGGCGTTCGGTTGTCCGTACCCATCCCGGTTTTTGCGTCCGGTCAGGCTGAAGTCGACGAAGCTCGCGCTGAACGCATCGCTGCGGAGCAATCCATCCGTAATCAGTTGCGCAACGCCGAAGCGCGGCTCGTCGAAGCTAGCGGACGCTACGCGGTCGCGGCCGGGACATGGCGCGTCTGGATGCGGGACGGATCAGACGTGCTCGGAGAACAACGCGGGGTGCTCGATCAGTTATGGCGATCGGGCGACATCACCGCCGTAGAGTATCTGGTGCAACTTGATCAAACTTATAGCGCCGAGCGTGCGGGAATTGAACTTCAAGGGTCTTTATGGCGCGCCTGGATCGATTGGCTCGATGCGTCCGGGACTCTCAATGAATGGATGGAGACTCTTTAATGCGTAATTATCGAAAACTGAATTCAAGCATCGGATTGGCGATCATTGTATTCGGAACGCTGACAATCGCCGCCTGTGGCGCATCAGACGCTGAGCAAAATGCCACGTCAGCAGCTCAAACCGAAGACGACCATGGCGAGGAAGGCGGCGGTCATATCGAGATGACGGCGGGGGAACGCGGCGAAAAAGGGATAAAATCTGTAACGCTCGGCATGAGAAAAATGTCGGGCGAGTTTATCGCACCGGGGGAGGTGACGGCGAACCGCTACAAGACTGCTCAAGTTGCGCCGCGCATCAGCGCGCAAATTATCGAACGTCATGTCGTGCGCGGTGAGGAAGTCGGAGAAGGCGCGCCGCTGGTCACCTTGTCCAGCGTCGATATGGCCGAAGCGCAAGGCGCGCTCATCATCGGCGATAAGGAATGGCGCCGGGTCCGCAATCTGGGCCGGGACGTCGTTTCCGAAAAGCGTTACGTGGAAGCGGAAGTGGCGCGCCAGCAAGCCCACGCAAAGCTTTTGTCCTTCGGCATGGCGGAACAGGAAGTCGCCGCGTTGTTGAAAACCGGCGACGCGAGCAAGGCGACGGGACGCTTTATCTTATTCGCGCCGCAGGCGGGCACCGTTGTTCGCGATGAGTTTACGCTGGGCGAATTTGTCGACCCGGGAAGGGTGCTGGTCGAAATCAGTGATGAATCGACGGTCTGGGTCGAGGCGCGATTGACGGCCGAGCAGGCCGGGCGAATTTCAATAGGTGCGCCCGCGCGCGTGAAGTCAAACGCGGATCACTGGGAAGAAGGCGAGGTCATCGGGCTCCAGCACGCACTCGATGAAACGACGCGTACATTAATGGCGCGGATCGAGATCAGCAATGACGATGACGACTTCCATGCTGGCCAATTCGTTGATGCAGTGATTGCCGCCGGCGCCAGCGACGAAGCGCTGGCGCTGCCGGAAAGCGCTGTCGTCCTGATGGACGGCGCGTCCACGGTCTTCCGCATTGAAGGCGATGAAATCGAACCCGTCAGCGTTGAAACCGGCGCCGCGAGCGGCGGCTGGATCGAAATCGCCTCCGGCGTCGCGGAAGGCGATGAAATCGTCACCGAAAAAACCTTTCTCCTCAAATCGCTCATTCAGAAAACAAAAATGGGCGAAGGCCACGGGCATTAGGAATTGATGATATGTTGAATAAACTCGTTGAATTCTCGCTCCAGTACAAATTTCTGGTGCTCATTATATTTGCCGTTGTCGGCTTCCTCGGCTGGCGCGCCGTAACGACGGTTCCCATCGACGCTTTCCCCGACGTGACGCCCGTTCAGGTCAATATCTATACGGAATCGCCGGGTCTTGCCGCCGAAGACGTCGAACAATTGCTGACGTTCCCCGTAGAGTCGGCGATGGCGGGGCTTCCCGACGTGTCGGAAATCCGTTCGGTGAGCCTCTTCGGCCTTTCCTATGTCGCTGTTTATTTCAAGGACAGCGTCGATATTTATTTTGCGCGGCGCCTTGTTATGGAGCGGCTCGCGGAAGTCCGCGACCGCATTCCCGAAGGCTACGGCTCCCCGGAAATGGGTCCCAATGCGTCGGGTCTCGGTCAGGTCTTCTGGTACACGCTCGAACGCGCTGATGAATCCCTCAAGGGCGACATCAGCGACATGGATCTTCGGACCCTTCAGGACTGGAACGTGCGGCTCATTCTGCGCACCGCCGCCGGCGTCGATGACGTTATGTCCTGGGGCGGGCAGGAGCGCCAGTTCCAGGTCCAGATCGATCCCTTGCAGCTCATCAAATACGAATTGGGGTTTTCCGATGTCGTCGAAGCGCTTGAGGCGAATAACCGGCAAGTCGGCGGGCAATATATCGATCAGGGGCCGGAGCAATATCTCGTGCGCGGCCTCGGCCTTGTGCGGGACGAAACCGATATTGGCAATATCGTCGTCAAGGTAAAGGACGGAGCCCCGGTTTATGTACGCGATGTCGCGAACGTCGAACAGGCGCCCGCCTTGCGGTTCGGCGCCGTTACCCGCGACGGGGAGGAAGTGGTTCTCGGCATGGCGCTTGCGCGTATTAACGAGAACGCCAAGAACGTCGTCGACGCGGTTAAAGAGAAAGTTAAGACTGTCGAAAGCGCGTTGCCGGACGGCGTTATGGTCAAGCCGATCTATGACCGCACCGAGCTGGTCGAAAAAGCGGTTGGCACGGCGGAGAAAGCTCTCATCGAAGGGTCGATCCTCGTCGCCATCGTGCTGTTTTTGTTTCTCGGCGAAATCCGTTCGGCGCTGGTGGTCATTACCGCATTGCCGCTCGCCATGCTCATCGCCTTCATTTTTATGGGCCAGATGGGTCTTTCCGCCAATCTTATGTCGCTTGCCGGTCTCGCCATCGGCATCGGCATGATGGTCGACGGCGCCGTCGTCATGGTCGAAAACTCGTTTCGCATCATGGCGGAACGTAAAGAGGAGGGTGGCGGCGAAGTCAACCGGACCGCCGCCGTTTTGCAGGCGGCGCGGGAAGTCGCCAATCCGATCGCCTTTGCGATCATGATTATCATCGTTGTGTTCCTTCCGCTGTTCAGCCTTGAGGGCCTCGAAGGCAAACTCTTCAAGCCCATGGCGTATAATATCACTTTCGCCATGGCGGGTTCGCTGATTCTGACTTTGACGATCATTCCGGTTTTGGCGGCGATGATCCTGAAGCCCAAGGAAGAACGCGATACGATGCTAATGCGGATCGTCAAGCGCGGTTATCTGCCCCTGATCGCCTGGTGCCTCGATAACAAGCGCAAGGTGGGCCTCGCGGCTGGCGGTCTTCTGGTCGCCAGCCTCGCGCTTTTTCCTTTTCTCGGCAAGGAGTTCATGCCGCAGTTACAGGAAGGCTCGATCATGTGGCGGGTGACGTCGATCCCTTCGACTTCGCTGGATCAGTCGATTGAGATTTCCAAAGAGATTGAAAATGCTCTTGGTGAGTTTCCCGAAGTGGAAACGACAATCGCCATGATCGGGCGCGCGGAAAAAGGCGAGACCGCAGATGTCAACTACATGGAAATCTACACGGCGTTGAAACCGCAAAGCGAGTGGCCCCGAAAGCGTTCGGTCGCTTCTCTTGCCGACGACATGCGCGAAAAGCTTGAAGAGACGGTGCCGACTTCAGTCATCGCTTTTACGCAACCAATCCAAATGCGCGTTGAAGAGTTGATCTCGGGCGTCAGAGCAACGCTCGCCGCCAAAATATATGGTCAGGATCTTGGCGAACTGGACAGGCTTAGCCAGGAAATCAAGGAAGCGATTTCCGCCGTTCCGGGCGCCGCTGATCTTTCGCTCGAAGCAAATATCGGCAAACCGCAAATCCGCATCCAGGTCGACCGCGCCGAACTCGCGCGCTACGGCATGAACGCCGACGATGTTTTGAACGTCGTGCGGACGGGGATCGGGGCGGAGCCCGTGGGCACGCTTATCGACGGCGTTCGGCGGTTCGATATCACGGCCCGGCTGCAGGACGCGTCGAAAGCGTCCATGGAATCCATCCGCAACATTCCGCTGCAGACTGCGGATGGCGCGATTATTCCGCTCGGCCGTGTCGCAAATGTCTCTTCTGCGGAGGGCTATTCCTTTGTCCGCCGCGAACAATTGCAGCGCTACGCCGTCATTCAGATGGATGTACGCGGTCGAGACGTCGATGGGTTCGTGAAAGACGCCAACAACGTCATCGCGGCGAATGTGGAATTGCCGCCCGGCTACTGGATCGAATGGGGCGGCGCTTTTGAAAACCAGCAGCGTGCGCTCGCGAAGCTGTCGCTTATCGTTCCGGCGACGATCTTTTTTATCTTCGTCCTGCTCTATACGGCGTTCAACTCGGTAAAATACGCTGCGCTGATTATCGCCAATGTGCCCTTTGCGGCGAGCGGCGGTCTGTTCGCGCTTTTCGTCACTGGGCAATATTTGTCGGTGCCGTCGGCGATCGGATTTATCGCGGTCTTCGGCGTCGCGATGCTCAACGGCATCGTGCTGGTCAGTTTCATCAACGAACAGCGTGACGCCGGCTATAACGTCCGCGACGCCGTCCGGCGCGGGACGGAATTGCGCTTGAGGCCCGTGCTGATGACGGCCAGCGTCGCCATTCTCGGCCTCGTTCCGATGCTCTTATCGACGGGGGTCGGCGCCGAGACACAACGGCCTCTGGCGTCGGTCGTGGTTGGCGGTTTGCTCACCTCGACGGCGCTGACGCTGATCCTTCTGCCGGTCATCTATGAGTGGATGGAAACGCGCAGCCGGAAATCGCAGTCGCCGCCCGCCCGAGGCGATCTCGAACTCGCTGAAACTCACGCAAAAGCAGCCGAATGAAAGGAACACATCAATGATTGAGATCAAGGCGTTTGTTCATCGCAGCCGGGCCGCGAGCGTCGTTCGCGCCCTGCGCAAGGGCGGCTTTGCCAACATGACGGCGGTGGACGTCAAAGGCATGGTCAAGGCGCTCGATGAAAAAGAGCAGCAATACTCAACGGAACTCGGTGACCGGGTGATCACCGAGGTGAAGCTAGAGCTGGTTTGCGAAGACGACCGCCTTTCCGAGGCGGCCGATCTCATCCGCAATAATGCGAAAACCGACCTTGCGGAATCCGGCTTCATTTACGTGAGCAAGATCACAGCTGCGATTCCGATTTGAGTCATCTGATTCTGGTCTCGCAATTCGGCCGGTTGATTTGATTTGCGAGCGGGCGGCGGCGCCTAGTTCCTGCGCGCAAAGTCGTCCGGCGTAACCAGAAGGAGCCGCCGGGTTCGTCCCCCTAATCCGGCGGCTCCGCCGCCAATCTCAGGCAAGGCAGCTTTGATAGAAACAGAATATACTGAGGAAAAAAATTCCTTCAATTACAGCAACACAATGTTGAGCCGTTGCACGCTATCGGTCGCCGTGACGCCAAACATCGACTTCATGGTTCTAGCGAAATGAGCAGAGTCGGCAAAGCCCGATGCATGAGCCGCGACGGTTATATTGGCGCCTTCAGCGATGGCTGCCGCTGCTGTTTTCAACCGCCTCCACAATATGTATCGACGGACTGGCACGCCGATCTCAGCTGTGAAGAGCGTCATGAAACGGTTCCGCGACAATCCCACTGCACGAGCCAGAACTGTGGCGTTGCTAAAATCGTCCGCTTCGAGGTCGAGAAGATCAAGGGCTTTGCGCACGCGTGGATCCAAAGCGTCTGGGAGGCTGAAGAGCGCCGGCCAGTCTCGTTCAAGCCAGTTGTGCGCCGAAAGTTCATACGCAATATCCTCTGGCGGCTTGCTGCGCGCCATCGCCGGCTCGTAAAACAGAATTCGGATAGTGGCTTTTGTCGCCCGCAGACGGTGAATTTCCTCTGACGGAATAAATACGCTCATGGCTCTTATCACTTCGCCGTTGGCGCGTTCGAGTTCGACCTCGCCATCTTCGGCAAAGGCGCACTGGGCTGCATAATGATGATGCAACTCGGTGTCGGCCGTTCTACCGCAAAATAGAGCGAAAGAGTTACCGATATACAGGTCTCCATCCCAACCCTGCTCGCCCATAAAACTCACTCCGCGCCGTTTCAATTATTCAAGGCCACAGACAAAGCAGTTGATATTCTTAAAACCACCAGAATGACATCATGATAGCATATCGAAGCGGCAGGAGAAGATTTGCGCCTGTACGTCTATGCCCCGGCTGATTGGCGAGAATAGTAAAGCCAAAATCAATAAATGGGGTGCACGCGTTACTTTCCTCGGTCCCCCATATTGACCCTTAAGCTCTGGCGGCGGCGGTTCCCAACCGCAGTATGTTTATTCAAGCGGGCTGGATTTAAATCCGCGATGATAAACCAGTCGGAAAATGCGAGCTCTTATGATTCTCATCAAAATACTTTACGCGCCCGCGATACTGTTTGGATTCAACGCCGCCGCCATCTGGTTTTTCAGCATGGGTGCTCCGCATTGGGTGCTCGCGCCGATGTTCATGGTTGCTCTTTGGATCTCATTTTCGCTTGAGCGCTATATTCCTTATGCTGGCGAATGGAATGAGCCTCACCGAGATCGTTTCCGCGACATTGCCCATTTTATTGTAAATGAAAGCGCCAACGTTGCGTCTGTTCTCGCATTACCGGTGATAGCAGCGGCGATACCCTGGAGGGGGATCTGGCCGCATGAATGGTCTCTTTGGCAACAAATGTTATTGGCGGTGATCGTTGCTGACTTCGGCATAACTATCGCGCACTATTACAGCCACAAATGGAGCATATTTTGGCGATTTCACGCCGTTCATCACAGCGTAAAACGGATGTATGGATTTAATGGATTGATGAAACACCCTCTGCATCAAGCAGTTGAGATGCTGGCGGGCACGACGCCTCTTGTCCTCTCAGGCATGCCACAGGATGTTGCTTTTCTGCTCGCCTTTGCGATAGCGATTCAACTTCTTTTGCAGCATTCGAATGTCGATATGCGGATCGGCCCATTGAGGTTTCTTTTTGCCCTTGCGCCAGTTCACCGGTTTCACCACTTAAAGGACGCGGAAGAAGGTGACGTAAATTTCGGACTATTTACGACGGTCTGGGACCGCTTTCTTGGAACGGCGGTTTATGATCGTGACAGGAAATTCACGTCTGACGATCTCGGCATTGGAAAGCAGCCGAATTACCCTACTGGATATTTGGCGCAGTTGTTCAAACCATTCCTGCGCCAGTAATCGTCACTTCTTTTTTAGCGTAGGCCCGATTGTCGGAATTCATCGCGGTCGGGAGCGTAACGACTGATTTGGCCTATATCGCACCGGGAGTTGCGGGTCGGCGGAAAATTGCCGAGTCTATTGCCGGCATGTTCGCACCTTGCAGTAAGCCGACGAACGTGAAATACGGCCCATCGCAGCCTCATCAGGCCACTGGCGGTGTGCTGCTTTAACTGCCGAATCCAATTGAATTTCATTAAATGGCAACGTTGTCCTCACAGCCTAGTCCCGGCAACGGTGAAATTGAGGTGAGGCGAGAAACTAATTGGGCGGCCTCTTGAACCTCCAGTTGCTGTAGCATTTATAATGCATCGTGATGAGATGACTTTAATCAAGATTTTGGCAAGCGAAGGGAATTTGAGCATGAATCTGTTGTTGGTGCGAAATAGTCACCCTGAATTTCTAACCATCGTCATCCAAGGCGCCTGAAATGAGTGACGATGATTGCTGCGCCGTTGATAGAGAATTGATTCGATCACCTGGTTATCGGCGCGCGTTGTGGATTGTCGTCGGGCTGAACGTTGGGTACGGGCTCGTGGAAATTGTCGGCGGCTTTTTGGCGAATTCCCAAGCCTTGAAAGCTGACGCGCTCGATTTTCTGGGCGACGGTTCGATAACCTTTCTGGGATTGTTGGCGATCGGCTGGTCGATCGCGTGGCGTGCTCGTTCCGCGCTCATGCAGGGGCTTTTTCTCGGGCTGCTCGGCGCGTGGGTGCTTGGCAGTACATTGATAAGACTCTTCAACGACTCGCCTGTCGAAGCCGGCTTGATGGGCGTCTTCGCGTTCGTCGCATTGATCGTCAATGTCGCGGCGGTCATACCGCTGCTGCCTTATCGGGATGGTGACGCGAATATGCGTGCTGTGTGGCTGTTCTCGCGGAATGACGCTATCGGAAATGTTGCTGTCCTTATCGCAGCAGGGCTGGTTGCGCTATCCGGTTCGTCTTTTCCCGACCTGATAGTTGCATTGCTGATTGCGGGTCTATTTCTTCATTCGGCGTGGAACATTGTTGTTCGCGCCCGAAAAGATTTGCGCGCTGCGAATGCAGCCGAACAGGCGCCATAGGGCGCAAGGGACCGGTCTGAATGAACATCGCATCGAGCAGTCGTTCCGACTCGACACTCACAAGTTCGTCCCGACCTTTAGCTGTAGTGTTCGGACTGGCGTCGACGATTGTCGTCGTCGTGTTTGACATCATCATCAAGCAATACATTACGACACTATTGCTTAACACCCGCGGCCCGATCGAAGTCACGCAATTTTTTAATCTGGTGCTTGGTTTTAACCGCGGCGTGAGCTTTGGTCTGTTGAGCTCGGAAAGCGCATGGGCGCCATGGGCGTTATCCGCCGTTGCCGTTTTAATCGCAGCGTGGCTCGCATTCCGCCTGCTTAAAACAGTTCGGATCGTTGAGGCGACAGGCCTTGGCTTGATTATAGGCGGCGCGATTGCGAACGCTGTTGACCGCCTCGCCGATGGAGCGGTTACAGACTATCTCGATTTTCATGTGGGCGATCTTCATTGGCCTGCATTCAATCTTGCGGACGCTGCGATCGTTTGCGGCGTTGCTATTTTTGCGTTTTTCATGATGTTAGCAAGGAATAAACCATCTCTGCCTTGATGGCGACCGTCGCTTGCTGCAGTCAAGATCAGGTATGGCTCGCGCCAGTTGGCGACAATTTTATGTCTGCAGAATGGATTTCAATTCGTCGCTTTGCGCGCGATTCTTGTCCGGATTATCCGCGATCAGTTTTATCAAATTCAGAATTTTCCATTTTATCGCCGGCAGATCTGCGGCCTGCGGCAAACCGATAAGCGTGAAGCCTGGCTCACCCGACTGAAGTCCGATCAGGAAATCGGCGGCGGCCCCGTTGAGGCGCGCCTGGATATCGGTGATAAGTCGCCTGCGCGCCGAAGTGAGGTCGCGGAGGTCGACCGGTTTGGCGGTCATGCCGGCAAACTCGCGAGTGAATTCCTCAGCGATGTCTTTTTTCATTCGGCGCGAGCATTTCACGCGTGAGTCCGCAGCAGCTACTGGTTCGATTTCATGGGGCGTCCGCAAACCACCGCACCTGATGCCCTCCGTGTCAGCCGCGGCGGCTGAAATCACCTGTAAGTCTGAACGCGCAATCTCATTTGGTCGCCGCGAAGAAGATTCTGCTCGCGAGCACCGGTAGACCTGTGATGTCGGCCAATACGGCGCCGGTCAGAAACATCGTCGCCGGACCGATGCCAACCCACAACAGTCCGGCCAATACGCTGGCTGTCTACAACGTCCGCCAGTAACCAGATTAAACATGCCAAACGCCGAGCCGCGTAGACCGTCCAGCGTGTGTTCGGCTACGGATTTGGTGTAAAAAAAATTGCCGGAGCCGGGCGCTTGTGAGGGCGATGAAGGCGCGCGGGACAAAGCACGGAACTGAAACCATCCCCAATTTCGAGCCGCTATCGGTCGAATCTGGAAGCGCGCTGGGAGGAGGCGGCGGATGATCGCAGCGAAACCGTCGGGGGAGGAGCAGCCAGATAAAAGTGACCACAATTGGTGTGATCAGGCGGCTTGTCGCGATGATCGCCTGGTCGCCGCTTGACGCGCGCCGGGACGCCGCTCGTGCGATCGGAATCGAGATTGCGAATGTTGCGCTCGGCGTTTCGGCTCCTGTGCTGCTGAAACTCGCGGTGGACGCGCTGACGAACCAATCAGCGCCGTTCGCCCTGGTGATGTTTTTCGTCTTGGGATTCGTGATCGCCTGGACCGGAACGAACGCGACGATGGCGTTAAAGCACATCTTCACGATACGGATCATCGACAAAATAGCGCGCCGCATCGTGCTCGACGCCGCGCGCGCGCAGCTCCCCGTCCTTGCCCGAAAGCACGAGGGCGACAGCGCGCGTCTCCAGGGTGTCATGGAACGGCTCCCGTTCAGTCTACAGATTGTTATCGACGGTCTCCTTTGGCGAGCAGCGCCGCTCATTGCGCAAACGCTCATCAGCCTCGTAATCGTCGGCGTACTTGTCCCGCCGCGCTATATGGCAATGTTGGCATTTGCGCTCGCCGCCTATCTCGTCGCGACTCGGCACGGCGCGAGCGGGTTTCAAGAGGCCGCGCGCGGCGCCAATGATGCGGTCGCCGCGCAGGCGCAAACACTCGGCGACATTCTCAGAAATGCGCGCCGCGTCGTCTTCAATGGAAATCTCATTGCGGAGCTCGATACGATCGGCGTGCGCATTAGCGATCGGCGAAACGCCAACGAGCGCGTGTCGCGGCTCATCGCGGCGACAGCGACGCTCCAATCCGCCGTCCTCGCCGCGGGCTTGAGCGTGTTGCTCAATTTCAGCGCCGCCGACGTTTCCGCCGGACGGCTAACCGTTGGCGATTTCGTCCTCCTCCAGGCCTACGCATTCAGGCTCGCGCTGCCGCTCGGCGGTTTTGGCTACGTCATCCGTCAGGCAGGGGTTTCCATTGCGAATATCGGCGAGGCGCTTGAAGTCGGCGGTGAGACCTGCACCGAGCCGCAACGCCTCCTACCCGCTCCAATCGGCCCGGCGGCAATTTCTCTCTATGACGTCGGATTTCGCTACGGGGAGGAATGGGTGCTGCGTGGGGCGTGCGCGGATATCGCATCCGGCGCGTTTGTCGTGCTGGTCGGCCCGAATGGCTCAGGCAAATCGACGCTTGCGCAAATTATCGCCGGACTAATTGAGCCCGATGAAGGCGCTGTCCATATAAACGGCCGGCCGCTTTGCGACGTCATGTCCGACGAACGCCACCGGCTTGTGCTTTATACGCCGCAAAGTATCGGCCTCTTAAACCGAACGTTGCGCGAGAACGCGCTCTATCCGCCGACCCTCGCGAGCGAATCCGAACTGGCCTCCATCCTCACTGACTGGGGCTTTTACGAATCCGGCCGTTCGATCGATCTAGACCTCGCGGTCGGCGAGCAGGGCGCGCGTCTTTCTGGCGGCCAGTTGCAGAAGCTCGAACTTGCGCGGCTCGCAGGCGTCAGAGCGCCCGTCGTTATTCTTGACGAGACGACCTCTGCGCTCGATTTTGAAAGTGAGATGCGCGCAATTCGCATGCTGAGGGAGCGCTATCAGGGGCGCACGACGCTCATATTGATAACGCATCGCGTCGCCATGGCGCGGGAGGCTGATTTGGTGCTGTTTCTCGAACGAGGCCGCCTATTTGCCGAGCAACATGCGAGACTTGTGCGCGAATGTGATGATTATGAACGTTTTTCAAATCGTTGAATGACGAGGCTGCGTTACCTTAGTCATCAAGCAAGTCGCCTGCATCACACTTCAGTCGGTCACAGATGAGCTGAAGCGTATCGATTGTGACGTTTTGTTCGCCAAGTTCGATCCGGTTCACGGATGCTTGGTCTATTCCGAGTTTTCGGGCAAACTGCTTTTGAGTCAGTTTGCCTCGACGTGCGCGAATATTGAGCGCAAGATTTTTCCGAAAGTTTGGCACGCCCATCGCGTGCCATGGCGCACAATGCACATGTGCATAAAATGCACTTGCGCATTACGAAATTCAGCGGACCGTGAATTCTGTATGTCAGGCTTCATTAGTTCAGGGTGATCGGCGGTAGATTGGCCTTCGGCGGAGGACCGAACCGTGTGCAGCTCGTTTGCAGGGCGGCAGCGGCATGCACCATTTCAAATGCGAGTGCCGCTCTCTAACGTGCAAGGAGTTTATCGTTCAGCCTGCGGACGCGGTTCGGACAGCCTATTTGTCTCCAGGAGCATCCAAAAGGTCACTCGCACAACAACGTAGGCGGTCGCACAGCGCCTGCAAGGTATCGATAGTTACGTTCTGCCGCTCTGTTTCGATCCTGTTAACCGAAGATTGATGCAACCCGATACGGCGAGCGAACGCAGCTTGCGTTTTCTTCCCGCGCCTCGCGCGAAGATTTCTAGCCAAATTCTCTCTCAGGTTCGCCACGTCCGAGGAGTGCCATTGACCGCTATGCACATATGCATAAAATGCACATGTGCATTTCATGCGGCCTTGGAGCTGGGCAAATGGCAGAGCGATGAGTCGGCGACAGGATCAAAGTAGGGACGATGGCCCCCCAAACAATCGGCACAAGGCGCCGGCGACGAGGCCGGGCAAGCCCATTCGGCCCCGCATAAGACGGGCTCCGGAAGATACGGCCAAACTGATCGAAGCAGGACTCGGTACAACCCTCAAGCAATTGCGGTTGTCTCAAGGGCTGAACCAGACCGAGCTCGGCCGTCGGCTCGGCGTGAGTCTTCAGCAGATTCAGAAATACGAAAGCGGTAGGGACCGCATGGCGGCTTCGACCGCCTATCGCGCCGCCGAAATTTTGGGCGTCGAAGTCGGCGCGCTTTACGCGGGGCTGCGCGACAGACCGGGGCGTGCTCGCGAGTCGGCGAACACAAAGAGGAACCCGATCCTCGTTGTGCCGCTGACCGTCAGTCCCCGAGCGGCGCCGGCGCGCGAGGGTGAACTGATCGACCTGATCAGGAGCTATCAGGCGATCGCGAACGGGCCCGATCGCGCGTTCGTCCGCAAACTACTCAAACGGCTGTCGGCGCCGTCCGCGCGAACAAAGGCGGCCGCGCGATGACGAACGCGCACGAAAGGGGGCGATCCGATGGCGCCTGACGACGGCTTCTCCCCGGCGGCGCCCGCCGCGCTCGATCTTGAAGACGCCTATCGCGCCTATCATGGGCCGCTGGTGTCGTTCCTGAGCAACCGGCTGCCTGAACGGGCTATTGCGGCGGACATCGCCCATACGGTCTTTGCGTCGCTCGCGGCGAGACCCGCGATTTATTCAGTGCGCGACGTTCGCCAGTATCTATTTCGTGCCGCGCGCAATCAGCTTGCGGATTACTATCGCCGGGAAGAAGCACGGATCGCCGGCGCAGCGCGTTACGCGGCCGATCCGGGCGCGGCGAGCGGCGAGGAGGCCCCTTCGCCGGAAGCCGAAGCGATTCGGCGGGACAAGCTGAACCGGCTTCGCGCAATTATCGAAGCCATGCCGCAGAAACGCCGGAAGGTATTCGTTCTGGCGCGATTTCATGAATTGACCGAGACCGAGATCGCGGCCCGGCTCGGCATGAAGCCCGAAGCCGTTCGCCAGCATGTTTCAAGGGCGATGCGCGATTGCCAGGCGGAGATGGCGCGGATATTTGAAGATCGGGCGAATGACAGACCCGCGGAGACACTCAATGGGCGAGCCGCGACGAGGCGTTGACGGCGCCGTGATCGACGAAGCGACGAAATGGTTTGCGCTGTTGCGGAGCGACGCCGCGACCGATGAGGACCGCCGCGCATTCGAGGCATGGCGCGACGCCGACCCGCGTCACGCCGAGGCTTACGAAGGAACCCTTTCGATCTGGGATGATGTCGGCGAGCTCGGCGACCTAAAGGATCTCGTGGCGGCGCCGGAGATCGCGCGCGGACGCCCGCAATCGCGCCGAGCGTTCGTTTACGGAGCGCTGGCGGCGGCGGTCGGGTTCGCCGTCATTCTTCCCGCGATCATCTACGCGCAACCTGCCTGGCTCCTTCCTAATGTCCATGCGACGCCTACTGCCCAAACTGCGCAGATTGCGCTTCCGGACGGAAGCGTCGCTGACCTCGCGCCGAAGAGCAAAGTCAGGGTCGCATACTCAGACGGCGAGCGGCGGATTTATCTGCAAAGCGGCGAGGCGTTTTTCGACGTGCGCAAAGGAGACGCGCGCGCTTTCATCGTTGCGTCCGGCGAGACCGAAGTCCGCGTGACCGGCACGAAGTTCAACGTCCGCCAGGGACCGGCGGGCGTCACCGTTTCTGTCGCGGAAGGCGAAGTGGAGGTGCGGCGGCGTGCGCCGCGCAGCGGCGCAGAAGCATTGAGCGCTGCACAAGAACGTCTTTCCGCCGGCGAACAGGTCGCGGCGCCCGTGAGCGGCGATGGTCTGACGGATGTCGTCGAGGCGCCGCCCGCGACCATCGGTTCATGGCGAGTTGGCCGCCTTGCGTATAAAGGCGCGCCCTTGCGCGAATTCATCGCCGACGCCAACCGGTATTCGCGCATTCCGATCGTCGCCGACGAGAACCTCCTTGAATTGCCGCTCGTGGCGTCGCTTCGCACGGATCAGATCGATGCGACCATCGACGGCCTCCCCGATATTCTCCCGCTGGAAGTCGACCGGTCGCGGCGGGACCGTATTGTCTTAAGGTCCGCCGCCGAAGGCGCGCCCTGATCGCCGGTCCGATCATCCGGTTTTGGTCGGCGGGCGCCGCTCCTCCAAAAAACCTTTCCTGAACCCTGTCACGTTTTCGTCGCAGCGAACGACAGCGGGGCTGGAAACGACTTGTCGCGCCCGGGCGGTACAGCTCGCGCGCGACAAGTCGAATATCGGGAGGGGAAACGAATGAAAAAGAATATGCGAAATGCAATTGCCGCATCCGTATCGGCGATGGCGCTGATTTGCGCTGCTGAAGCCGCCAGCAGCGATGTTGGATTTGAAAGAGCTGACGACAGCGTCGCGCTCGAATGGAACATTCCGGCGCAGCCTTTGACGGACGCGCTCATCGCATGGTCCGAACAATCGAATTTCGTCGTTCTGATTGAGGACGATTTGACGGCCGGCATTCGTAGCCGCGAATTGATCGGCGCTTTCACCAGTTTCGAAGCGTTGGAACGCCTGCTCGCCGCCAGCGGCCTTACCTATAAAATCCGGGACGAACAGACATTGATCGTCTCGCCGCGGCTACAAACGGCATCCATGACAGTCCCTGCGGACGTGAATAATGCCGCTGGCATGCGCGATTCTCAAAGGGCCGAGATTGGCCGCGAGCGCGATGATCCCGAACGAAGCGGTCGGCGTCCCGACAGCGAAGGTTCATCAGTCGATCGCGATCAGATCGTCGTCACCGGCACGCGCATTCGCGGTGCGTCGCCCGCTGCGCCAATCCAGACCATAACGCGTCAGGAGATCGAACGGTCCGGACAGTCGCAGACAGGAGAATTGCTACGCACGCTCCCGCAGACATTCAGGGGCGGCATCAATCCCACCGTTCAGCCGACGACGGTCAATACGAATTCCGGGCTAGGCGGCGATTCAACCGTCAATTTGCGCGGCATGGGTCCGGACGCAACGCTCATTCTCGTCAACGGACGCCGGCTGGCGCCGATCGGCGGCGGCGAGACTACGGACGTCTCGGCGATCCCGCTCGCAGCGCTCGATCGCGTCGACGTTCTGCTCGACGGTTCGTCGGCGCTCTATGGCGCCGACGCGGTCGCCGGGGTCGTCAATTTCATCGTCGCCGACGATTATGACGGCGCGGAGCTTCGCGCCCGCGCCGGCGGCGCAACGCAAGGCGGCGGCTTCGAGCAGACCTACAGCGCGGCCGCGGGCGAGCGCTGGGAAGGCGGCTCGTTTCTCGTCGGCGCCGATTATCTGAAACAGAATCCGATCTTCGCGGGCGAACGGGATTTTTCCGATACAGCCGGCCCCTTGAATTCCCTATTGCCGGCGAACCGCCAATGGTCGGGCTTCATGTCCGGCAACCAGGAACTCTCGAGCTTCGCTGAGCTCGACATAATAGGCCTTTATACAAACCGCCGTGCAAGTCGCACCACCGAATACGGCGCCGGCGGATTCGCAGACTCGAAAACCGTCGACACGGAATCCTTTCTCATCGCGCCGCGCGCGACGGTTGAGCTGCCTGCGGGCTGGACCGCGCAGATCGAAGGTTCAGCGGCGCATAGCACGCGCGACATCGAGACCACCGACAATTTCGGCGGCGATTTCGACGCTGATTCGACGAACGCCGCCTGGACCATCGGCGCAACGGCGGAAGGGAAAGTCGTTCGCCTTCCCTCTGGCGATCTTCGCGCGGCGGTCGGCGGCGGCTATCGGGAGGAGGCGCTTGACGCCGATCTCGGCGGAACATTGCGCAATGGAACGCGGAATATCGCGTACTTCTTCGGCGAGGCGTCGGCGCCGCTTGTATCCCCGTCCGACGACCGGCTAGGGCTTGCCCGGCTCGAACTCAATGTCGCCGTCCGCGTCGAGGATCATAGCGGGTTCGGCGTGGCGACGACGCCAAAGGCGGGCGTCCGCTATGCGCCCATTTCCGATCTCGTTTTCCGGGGCACTTGGGGCAAGTCGTTTCGGGCGCCGCGTTTCGACCACTTGCTCGCAGACAATGTTGTGACGTTATGGAACGCGCCAAATCTCGGCTCCGCTGATCCTGGCCTCGCAATCCTCAACTTCAGCGGCAATCCCGATCTTGAGCCGGAACGTGCGACCTCGTGGACCGCAGGGGTTGACTGGACGCCGCAATTCGTTCCGGGGTTCGACTTGTCGGTCACCTATTTCAACATCGACTTTCGGGACCGGATCGTCAGCCCGATCGTCAATCTCGGATCGGCGCTGTCCGATCCGGCGCATGAACCCTTCGTCGACCGCAACCCGTCAGCTCCGGAACAATCCGCGATTATCGATGGCGCCGATCAGTTCTTCAACATCTCAGGACTTCCCTATGACCCCGATGCGGTGCTCGCAATCGTCAACTCGGGCTTCGTGAACGCCAGTTCGCAGCACGTGCGCGGAACGGATGTTTCGTTTCGTTTTGCGCCCGGCGCAGTCGCGTTCTTCGGCGATTTCAGCTGGCTGAAGATCGATACGCAGACCATTCCGACGCTGCCGGTTTCGCGGCAGTCCGGATTTATCTTTCAGCCCGCGGAGTTTCGCGGACGGGGCGGCGCCAGCTGGGAGATCGACGACAGCTTCACGGCGACGGCGATCGTCAATCACGTCGCAGGATCAAAAGACAATGTTGCGATGCCGGCGGCCGAAGTGTCGTCATGGACGACGCTCGATCTGACGCTCCAATACCGGCTCGATTCTCTTTCGAATGCGCTCGAAGGGTTTGAGGCGTCCCTTTCTGTCACCAACGCCTTTGACAACGACCCGCCTTTCGCCGCGGGCGGCGGCGTCGCCTTTCCAGGAATGTTTTTCGACAGCGCGAACGCATCCCCTGTCGGGCGTTTCATCGCCGCGACCCTTCGATACTCACTCTGAGCGGGGCTGATTGTGTTGCGTTCAAAGTTCAGAACATGCGGCGCGGTCGCCGCGGCTTTTCTCTCTTCGGCCTTCCTTGCGTCAGCTCCCGCGGCCGACGCTGAAGCCGAGACGCTTAGAATGCTCGTCGAAATCACCGATTTCACGGGGCTGTCGACTTCACCAGATGGCGACTATGCAGCCTACCGCGCCGAGCGCGCATCGGTTGAGGAAAACGCCTATTATTCCGAATGGTTTGTCTTCCGTCTTGACGGCGATGAGGCTCCGCGACGCATTGCAGACGGCGGCGCGCCCATATTCACGGGCGGCTGGGCGATGGGCGAAGCGCCGCGTTGGTCGCCGGATTCGAAATGGTTCTATTTCCGCGCGCTTCAGGACGGCGAGGTGCAGATCTGGCGCGCGTCGATGACAGGCACGGCCGAGCGCGTCACGGACGATGCTGCGGACATCGAATCCTTCGAACTCCTCGCCGGCGACAAACTCGCCTATGAAGTCGGCGCCTCGCGTGCGCAGATCGAACAGGCCGAGCTTGACGAATACTATTCGGGAATCCTGATCAACGGAAGCGTCCCCATCGGGCAGGCACTCTTCCGGTCCGGATTGCATAACGGCCGCCGCGTCACCCAGCGCTATCTCGGCGAGTGGATGCAGGTGACGACGCTGCTCGGAGATCGTCCGACACAGGTCAAGATAATGGAGCTCGAAAGCGGCCGCGTGCGTTCGGCGAGCCAGCAAGAAGAAAAAGCCTTTCGCCGAATCGCCGGCGGCCCGTCGCTGGACGGCGCGCCCGGGCGATCAGAACGCACGCATATCACCGCCGACGGAAGAGCCGCCTATGCGATCAAGGAAGAAGGCAAACGTCTTTTGCGCGCGCGCATCGGCGAAAGAGAATTCGTCTGCGCGGCGCCTCAATGTTCGCGGTCCATCGCCTGGCTGTCCTGGCGCGGCGCGGCCCGAGAGGTCGTGTTTGCGACAAGAGACCGCGAACGCGGCGACGCCATGAGCATCTTTGCGTGGGATGTCGAAAATGATGGAGTTCGTCTGGTGCGCGAGGCGCAGGGGCTCCTGCACAGTGGCCGCGTGATCGGCCTCGGCGCCGGCTGCGCCGTCAACGCGCATTACGCCCTTTGCATCGCGGCGGACGCGAACACGCCGCCTCAGATCGAGCGCATCGACCTCGACAGCGGCGAGTCCCGGGTCATCGCTGCGCCGAATCGCGCGCTCGCGCGCAACCTCGACGCCCACGCCGAATTGCTGAGCTGGCGCGACGGGGAGGGGCGCGTCTTCACCGGCTACTTCTATCCCGCGGCGCGAGACAGCCAAGGCGAAACGGCCTCACCGCTGTTTCTGACCTATTACAACTGTCAGGGATTTATTCGGGGCGGGTTCGGCGACGAGTGGCCGCTTGTCTCTCTCGCGTCCGCAGGCATCGCTAGTCTCTGCATCAATATGTATCCGATGGACGGCGCCGCGGTTTCCGCGATTGAAGAATACGAAATTGCGCTCGCGGGGATCAACAGCGCTATCGATCTCGTCGAAAGTAGAGGCGTCGATCGCGAAAGGATTGGCATGGGCGGTTTCAGTTTCGGCGCGTCTGTCGCCATGTGGACGGCCTATCACAGCGATCTCATCGCCGCCGCGTCCCTGGCGACGCCGACCATGACCGCGAGCTATTATTGGCAGCGGGCCCTCAAGGGGGATGCGTTCAAAGAGAATCTGAAACGGGTCTGGGGGCTTGGCGCGCCCGACGAGACGCCCGAGCAATGGCGGCGCATCTCCCCGAGCCGCAATTTAACGCGCCTGCGCTTCCCGCTGTTGATGCAACTGGCCGAGCAGGAATATTTGGTGGCGCCGGAATATTTTGTCCCTCTTATGGAATCCGGCGCGCCTGTTGAGGTCCACGTCTTTCCCGATGCGCCCCATTACAAAATTCAGCCGCGCCGCCGTCTCGCCATCTATCAGCGCAATCTGGACTGGTTCCGGTTCTGGCTTCTCGGCGAGGAAGCAGCGGACGCCCGCGCCGCGCAGTTCGAGCGCTGGCGGAAACTGAAAGAGGGGGCGCAGTCGAGCGGCATTCGCAGCGAAGGCGATGCGAATGGTCAAACGTCAAAGGATTGATTGAATCCATCCTTCGACGGCGGCGAGCGTCACGAGCTGAGCGAAATTCGCATCGCGCGACAGACCGGCTTCGCGCATTCGGTTCGCTACGGCATCCCGGTCCACAATGCCCTCACGCGCAAGCCGGCCCTCCAATAGCAACATTTCAATCTCAGATTTGTTCGCGCGATAGATGGCCGCGATCAGCCCGATCAGGTCTCCCTTGGTCCGCCGCGAAAGCGTTTCGGGTGGCAGCAAATCTTCGAATGCATCGCGCGCCACGGCCCGATTGCGGCCGCCCTTCACCCACATCCATGTGGGAATCGTTAGACAAGTCTCGATGACGGGCAGCGAGAGCAAGGGATAACACAGCGCGGCTGGCATGCGCCGGTCGCCGCCGTCGCTGATGGCGACGGCGCTCGCGATCGACGCCGTCTGTTCGAGCTTGCCCGGGAGCGCTTCATGCGGCGGGTCGAACCACGGATGGGCTGGCGGCGCGATAGATGCAGCGTCGCGCGTCAGAAATGCGTCGTTGCAGGGCCACAATTTCGGTCTCGCCCAATACGCCTTTCGAACCGCATAACGCGAAGCGCGCCAGACGCTGGCGCGGTGCAGTCGTGCGACGTCCCTCGCGGCTGCGAAGAACCGAAATCCTGGACCGTACGCGCGCAATGCGTCCGCTGCGGGCGCGGCGGTCGTCAGGTAGCAGAACACATTGTCCCCCCCGCCGCCCGAAAAGAGCCGGTTTGCGCCCGTATCGTTGATGACGCCAGAAAGAGCGGCGTCGATCACCGCTCGCCAGGGCGCGCCGCTTGGGATCGGCGTCCGGGGCAGTCCTTGTGGTACAGGGGGCGAGTCGCTCGCGTCGAGATGGAGCTCGCGCAATGGAACGCCCAAATGCTTTGCCACAAGTCGCGCATGGCGCCGTTCGTCGCCGGAAGCATCTTTTGTCGCGAATGTGACGCACGAATACGCGGCGCGCTTTTGGCTGAGACATGCAGCGATGATCGAGGAATCGAGGCCGCCGGAAAGCTGGAGCAAAACCGGCTGCGACTGCGCCGCCCATGCGCCGACGCATTCGAGGGTGACGTTGCGAAGTTCTCGTACGGCGTTTGCATAATCGCTTATTCGACGCGCCTTGCCGGCATGCGACCATGGACTCCACGCGCTTTCCAGGGAAGGCGGCTGGCCGAGGGTCAAACGCAGCCGCGCGCCCGGAAGCAGCCGGTCGACGCCAGCGAGACATGTCCGCCTCGCAGGAAGATGAGGAAAAGCGAGATAGTGCGCAACCCCGGTCCAGTCGATCGCCGGCATGTCGAGACCGGCTTCTATGGCGATCTCAAGATCGGAAAAGACCCAAGTCGAATCATGGCGCCGCGCTGTGAAACAGGGAGCCATGCCGGAAGGATCGCGCGTAATGTCGACCGTTCTTGCCTCTTCATCCACGCGAAACTCGACGAAGCCGCCCCACGGGCCTGCTTCGGCGCAGCCACTATTATGGAAAACTTTCAGCGAGCCCCGTCCGGACGTCCCGGGGCGCCATGGCGGGAACGCGGCGCCGATCATAACGCCCAAGCCGTCGTCCGTTGGGGCTGATGCGGCGTCTTGATGCGCCAGGACGCAAAGCCGCCCATGCTGCAACACGACGCGGAACCCAAGGCGTCGCTTAGCCTCGGTCATCGCCGCGAATCCGGCAGCCGGGGGAACGCGATCTGAAACGATCGCAAGAAACCGGTTATGGGTCATGCCGTGAGGATCGGCGTGAACGACGCCGCGTAGTCGACCGCTTCGTTCAGCAACGCTTCGCGCGTTTGAACCCAACAATGGGCGCCATAGGGCGCCATGCGAACGCCGATCACCAGATCGGCCACAACGCCTTGGTTGTAGAGATAATCGAGCAACGCCAAAGAATCGGGCAGGCAGTTTGGCGGCGCCGGAAACAGGCAGCGCGCCGCCTGAAATTCCGCAGCCCGCGCTTCGATGAATGAATGGCGCGCGTCGCCTGTATGGCGTTTCCTTGCGCGAAGCTCGTTGATGATTCGCGCAAAGCCGTCGCGCCGCAATCGTCTTCGGCTGCGGACCAGACAGATCGCGGTTTTCACTGTTACGGCGAACCCCGCTCGGCGATCGGCGAACTTTCCTTCAATAACGCTTCGGCCGGGTGAGACGATCCGGGGCGGCGAAGGGACAATAGGCCGTCCGCCTTCCGGTTCGAGAATGCCGGCGCTCAAGAGACGGTCAATGGACTCGCGAGACAGATCGCGGCCCGCAACAAGTTCCTTGAATGCTGCTTCCAGCGACCCTTGAATCGTGAAGTAGCGATCGCGAGTGACGTCTAGAAAAACCGGTCTTTCGTTGACAAAGCAGAATGCGAGACCGGCGCGAAGAGGATGAGCCATGATTTCACACCGACCTATTCGGAATTCCGGGCGCCCGCGCGCTGCGCCCGGTACGCGAACACTCAGTCGGCGGAAAGCTCGTCCGCCGGCGGACGCGACTGGAAGTCCTCGACCGACACGAGATGAGGAATGCCTTTCGTTTCCTCGCTCGCGACGCCGAGATCGATGATGTCGTCGTCATGCGTTTCGATTTTTTTCACGACTTTGCTCCTATCGGTTGCGCCATGGAAATCATGGCGAGGAGGAGTCTAGGAGCGAGGCGCTGCTATCCCTAAGCAATTCTCGGATAATCGTCGGAATATTGTGTTGGTGATTCAGGGCTCTGGCGCGCGCCCTGATAATTCTCAGAGAATATTCTCCGTACAGGCATTATAACGCGCTCGCGCCAGTCGCCTGAACGGCTGCACGAACAGGGCAAGAATCGCGGTGCCGCATTTGCGCATGAATCTTCGGCGCGAGGCGGATGCGGCGACGATGATAGGCTCCGATGAGGCGGTCGAGTTCTGTAAAGTCGGCCGCCTCATAAGCGCGTAAAATTCTCCGCAACTCGGCGCCCAGGTTAACTATCACGTCGCTTTCACGTACTCGAGCTGGCCTCAGCCGGAGGCTGATGTCGGCCAAAGCGGCGCAGAGCATCGCATTGCCGCAGAGACGCATGATGTCTCGAAACGCCTCCTCGGCGCGTCGTTCAATGGTTTCGTCAGCGTATGCATGATCGACGGCGGCGGGCTTTGGGGGCGGTCGCGCGTTTGCGCCCCTCGCGATGGCGAGCCCGAGAAGTGCGCCGCTGGAATCATAAAGGTCGCGCAGATCTTGTTCGGAAAGAATCGGCGCGAAAAAGCCTTCATTGGAGTGAGATACGAGAAGTCCTGCGCCGACAAGCCGGTTAAGCGCATTGCGCACCGGGGTCGGACTGACTCCGTCGACTGCGGCGATCTCATTCACGTCGATTCGCGCGCCGGGGGAGAATCCGCCAGCAAGCACGCGGTTCATCAGCGTCCGGTACATGCTTTCCGTTATGGAGATTCGCCCCGCCATATTCTTTGCAATCTCCCGCCCGCGCGTTCAGTCGCCGCAAAGTTCGACAACAGCGGTAATTTTCGGATGCGCGATAGCGCACTCGCAGAAAGAGCTCTGCGTGCGCAGTTCTTATGCGTGCTTTCATAATAGAGTTAACCAGAAGTATGTAATTGTGCTTCCAGAATCTACCGGCGATTGTTACGCTTTCCGGTTAATACGCGCCGCCGAATTACATAGCGTTGATTTCAGAGCCGTCTCATTTGCCCTCGTCGATTCACCTAGCGTCGGTTCGGAACGCATCGAAAGGAGAAGGCCATAGATGTCCCGATTCGACGCCGTCCAGGCGTTTGTAGACGAAGCTCGAACCTTGCACCGGCCGTCGGAACTGCGCGGACTCTTGGATGCGATTACGAAAGAAATGGGCTTCGACTATTTCGCGCTGATTCACCATGTCGATCTCAGCGGCTATTCCGAGGCTTTGACGCATATGGAAGAGGGCGAACTTGTCGCGCTCGGCACATACCCGGAAAGCTGGATCGAACGATATATCGCAGACAACATCGTTGCAAACGATCCGGTGCTGCTTGCGAGCCATCGCACCAATGTGGGCTTTTGCTGGTCAGATATCCCCACGCTCATTCCCGTGACCGAAGCGCATCGCGAAATCCGTGAGCGGACCGTCATGGCCGGTATCGATGACGGGTTCACGGTTCCCGCCCATGTGCCCGGCGAAGCGAACGGAAGCTGCAATTTCGCGGTGGCGACAGCGCGCGCATTGCCCTATGACAATCTCAAAATGGCGCAGCTTGTTGGCGGATTTGCGTTTCAGGCGGCGCGCGCCATGGTGTTCAACGCGTTTCCGCAGGTAAAACGGGCCATCAAAGGACCACTGACCCAGCGTCAGCTCGAATGCGTGCTCTACGCCGCGAAAGGCAAGTCTGATTGGGAAATCGGACAGATTCTCGGCATTTCCCAAGGCACGGTGAAACGGCATATCGAGGACGCGCGCGCTCATTACGAGGTCGGCAGCCGCATGCAAGTCGTTATGCGCGTGCTCTTCGAAGGCCAGATCGGACTCGTCGACGCGCTTCGCTAAGTCGGTCAATGTGCCGATCGGCACAATGACTTGAAAGCGAGTTCGGGGAACCCTCCACGCAGCAAAACGTGGAGGGCTCATGCTTCGCCTCATCGACCGGCGCAATCTCGAAGAATTTCCAGACCTCGTGCGATCGATGCATCGCGACCGCAAGCGTCTCTTCGTCGATATTTTCCGTTGGGAACTCTCGCATAAGAATGGCGAGGAGCGCGACGCCTTCGACGACGATGACGCTTCATATCTCGTCCTTTCGGACGATGCGGACCGGCACATCGCATCTATTCGATTCCTGCGCACGGACCGGCCGCATCTCCTCGACTCTGTGTTCCCCGAACTCTGCGACGCCGCCATTCCGCGAGGGACCGGCGTGCGCGAAATCACGCGCCTCTGTCTGCCGCTGCGAAAGAGGGACCGGATCGCAGCGCGAAACATCCTGGCGCGCGGCATCATCGACTATGCGGCAATTTCGGGCGTCATAAGCTACACCGCTGTCTGCCATATGGCCTTCCTGTCGGAGCTGCTTTCTGCGGGCTGGCGCTGTACGCCGCTCGGTCTGCCGCAACCGGCCGGCGGCGCGCCCGCCGGCGCCGTTGAGATCCACATGGACGACGACACGGCCGGCCTCCTCGCGGCGAACTGGCGGTGTCCGCCAACGGCGCCGCGCCTTTCTCAACATCGATCGGAACTTGCCGCCTGAACAATCGGAGACATGTCCATGCAATCTATCGCGAAAACCCAAGAGTTCGATTCGACGGATATCGATGGCGACGCGCTCGCAAGCCGGCTCCTCGCAGACGGTTACGTCATTGCGCCGGCGCTCCTCGATCCGGCGTCGATCGACCGGCTTTGCGCCGAACTCGATCCGTATTTCAGTGCGGCTTCCTTCGGCCGGGGCATGTTCTACGGCGCGGAGACGAAACGCTTCGGCGCGGTGCTGAAGCGTTCCCGCGAGGCGCAAGAGATCGTCATGCATCCGTCAGTCCTGCACGTCGTCGAACGCGTCATCGGCGCATGGTGTCAGTGCCTTCAGCTCAACCTGACGCAGGCCATCGAGATTCATCCGGGCGCGCCCGTACAAGCCCCGCATCGCGACCAGGACATGTGGGCCGGTCCCAAGGGCGCCATGCAATACATGGTCAACGTCATGTGGGCGCTCGATGATTTCACAAGCGAGAACGGCGCGACAAGGCTTTGGCCGGGGAGCCATCTCGCTAACCCGGAAGAAATGCTCCCTGATGAAGAGGCCGTTTCTGCGGTGATGCCGCGAGGCTCGGCGCTGTTCTTTCTCGGCTCGACCCTGCATTCCGGCGGCGCCAACCGGAGTGCTAAGCCCCGCCGCGGGCTCATCATGTCCTACTGTCTCGGCTGGCTGAAGCCCTGGGAAAACCAGTGGCTCGCCTATCCGCCGCACATCGCGCGGTCGTTTCCGCCAGATGTCGCGGCGCTCGCCGGCTACCGCCAGCATCTGCCGAGCCTCGGCAATTATGAAGGCCAGTGCCCGAGCGTTCTTCTCACAGGCGATCGGGCGCCGGAACATCTCCCATTCACCGATGCGCTGAAAGACGAGCATTACGAGTTGATGCGCCAGTATTACGATGGCCTCGCCGCCCGCGAACAGGAATCCGCAAACGGAGGCCGTGATGACTGCGGCGTATCGCTGGCGGCGAAATGAACTCATCGACTTCGCGGGCGCGAAGCCGTCGCCTGGCTTCATGCTTTGCAGTCGCTTGAGCGCCGGCGGCGTCACCGTCAGCCGCGGCCGTCTAGCGGCGAATGAAGGCGTTGAAATCGGATCGGCTCAGCTCGCCGTCGCCGTGATCGAAAGCGACGCTTTCGAGCTAGAATGGCGTCCGGATGGAGACAATGCATCGCGCCGCCTCTGGCTGCTGCCGAATTCGGCGCAGATCGTTCCGGCCGGCATGCCTTGTCATTCGCAGTGGAACGCCAGACCGACGCTGTTCACTGTCGCGTTCGAGTCTGCGTTGATCGAAACGCTGCTGCGCGAAACCGGTATTCGCGAAGAGGGCGCCATTCGCGCGCGGTTCGGCATGCGCGATCCTGATATCGACTCGCTCATTGCAAAGCTGCGCCTCGAACTCCAGTTCGGCGGCTGGTCGGGGCGCCCTTACCTTGAATCGTTAGGCGTCGTTCTCGCGGTGCACATTCTCCGAAACTACGCTGGCGCAACGTCCAGCCGCACAACTGACGGCGGGCTTGATATCCGGCGCCTGCGCCGGGTCGTCGAATACATCGAAGCTCATCTCGGCGAAGAATTGACGCAAACCGACCTCGCGCGGGTCGCAGAATTGAGCCCCCATCATTTCGCGAGCGCGTTCCGAACGTCGGCGGGCGTCGCGCCGCATCGCTATCTCACCGAGCGCCGCATCGCCCGCGCCTGCGAACTCCTCGCCAGGTCAGAAGCCACGGTCACGACGGTCGCCCATGCGCTTGGTTTTTCAAGCCACGGTCATTTCTCGGAAAGTTTTCGCCGCTTCGTCGGCGTCACGCCGTCCGAGTACAAAGCAAAGAGCCGTTAGCGAATGGCAAGAGCGACGTCGCGCAAGGCTAATAGAGGAGCGTTCGAATGGCCGGGGAACCCATGATTGCAGCGCGAAACTGCGCAATTATTCTCGTCGAAGAGCCGCTGGCGCGAAACGGGAGTGCAAACAGCGAAGTGTTGCAATGGTCCTTGGCCGCAGATCTCGCCGAAGCAATCGGGGCGCCGCTTCTCGACTTGCGGGGAGGGGCCGACTTTGTCGTCGACAGCGCCTTCATCGCCAGATTTGGCGAGCTGAAACGGCGTTCGCTCATTCTGTTCGGCGCGCTCCTTGAAGGCGCCGTCACGCAAATTGCGCTGTCCATGCTGCTGGAAGGTTACGACGTCTATGTTTGCGCCGATCAGGTAAAAACGGCTGACGCGATGCGCGAAGACATATTTCTTGAACGCATCCGATATTGCGCCGGCCATGTGGTCACATTTCCCCAGCTTCTGCTCGAACTTCTCTCCCGGGAAGAAAACGACAATAAGCGTCAGCCCCTGCTGGCCCTTTTGAACGCGGGCGTCCGCCGCTGAGGCGGCGCCGGGCTGGCGGGCTTCGCCCCAAGCCGAATAAAGCATTCGTCTCGGTCCTGTCGGACGCTCATCCCTGACGCGGCCGGACCTTTGGTCCGGATAAGGACGGCGCGCCTTGCGCGCCGGCTTTTTGATTCATTTCCCCAGGCAGTCGGGGTGGGCGGACGGCGTGTCTGCCCGAGGGCGCCGGCCGCGCAAGGGGCCGGGGATTTTCTCGTCTTGAGGTTGAGAGGCCTCCTACCTGGCGCCCCTTGCGCGCCCGGCTCTGACCCTCGGGCTGACCCTTCTTTCCGCCGCCCACCCCGCCTGCCGGGGAAATTGCGCGGGGCGGAGAGCAAAGGAGGCGAGCGATGTGCGAACAGCAACAGACGAATGAGCAAGACGCGGGCGCGGCGCCGGCGGATCGGGACGGGCCGCGCATCTATGTGGCCTGTCTCGCCAGCTACAATGCCGGAATCCTGCACGGGCGCTGGATCGATGTGACGGAACCGGACGAAATCCGGGAGCGGGTTGCGGCGATGCTTGCCGCAAGCCCGGAACCCCTCGCCGAGGAATGGGCGATTCACGATTACGAGGGATTTAAAGGCGCCGAGATTTCCGAATATGCAGGCTTCGAGTCCGTTTGCGACTTGGCGGCGTTCATCGAGGAGCATGGCGAACTCGCCGGAAAGCTTGTCGCGCATTTTTGCGGCGACTTGAACGAAGCCCGCGCCGCCATGGAAGACTATGCGGGCGAATATAAAAGCCTTGAAGACTTCGCTTACGAGTTCACCGAACAAACGGGCGTGAAAATTCCCGAGAGCCTTGAGCATTATATCGACTATGAAGCCATAGGCCGCGACATCGAACTCAATGGCGACGTCTTCACCGTTGAGACGGGCTTTGAACAAGTCCACATCTTCTGGTCGCGGTGATCGCCATGACGTTCACCGAAAAATTCGACAGCTTTGTCTGCGAAGGCGACAGCATCGCTTGCGAAGCGGGCGGCTTCGAGATCGCCGCGCGCATCGTCCGCGACGACTGCGCGGACGCGCCCGATAAGCGCCAGGACGGCTTCTGGCCCTCGCAATATATCGGCGATCCCGGATTCATCGGCCCCGGCCCCAACTGGCGCCAGAGCCTCGCAGATGCGCGCAAGAAAGCAGAAGCCGTCATGGCCGCATGGCGCAACGACGAGTGGTTCTATTGCGGCGTCGTTCTCTCCGTTTCGCGCGAGGACGTGATCCTCGCCGAACACGCCGCGAGCCTTTGGGGCGTCGAGGCGAATTATCTGGGCGCCGATAATGCCTATCTCGCCGATGTCGCGAACGAGCTTTTACCAGAGGCCCTTGACGCGGCCCGCGCAGCGCTCGCGCGCCTTTGCGCCGGACGTGAACAACAGGCGGCGCGCGGCTGACGCCAACCGCCGCCCCCGACCGTCACTTTAACTTGAAGCAAACTGAAGGAGGCCGACCCATGAGCAAAAATGCGCTCAAATATCTACCCATCGACGACATGCACGTCTCGAAACTCAATATGCGTCACGGGCGAAAACCGCCCAATATTGACGACATCTATCCCTCCGTCCTGAAATCGGGCGTGTTGAAGCCCATGCTGGTCCGCTGCGAGGACGGCAAATGGGGCGTCGTCGCCGGACGGCGGCGCCTGTTCGCGCTGCGCCGCAAGGAGAAAGAGACGGAAAAGCGCCAAGAAGCGCCTTGCGTCATCATGGCGCCGGACGATGACGCCGCCGCCGTCGAAGCCTCGATCATCGAGAATGTCGGCGTCGAGCCTCCGACCGAAATGCAGCAATATGAAGCCTTCGCGCGCCTTGCCAAAAAGGGCCGCTCCGTTCCCGAAATCGCCGATTATTTCGGCGTCGATGAGCGCGACGTGAAGCGCATCTTGGCGCTCGCGAGCTTGAACGAGGGCGTTCGCAAACTTTATGCGGCGGAGGAGATCGATGCATCGACCATCCGCGCGTTGACGCTCGCCACGAAGGCGCAGCAGGAAGAATGGTTGCGCCTTTATCGCGACGATGAGACCCAAGCCCCCATGGGCCGCCAGTGCCGGGCATGGGTTGCGGGCGGCGCCGCGATCACCACCGACAAGGCGCTGTTCGATCTGGCTGTTTATGAAGGCGAGATCGCCGCCGACCTGTTCGGCGATTTCGGGGTCTTCGCGTCGGCGGACCAGTTCTGGGAAGCGCAGTCCCGCGCCGTCGCTGAGCGCATGGACGAATACCGCGAAAAGGGCTGGCGCGACGTGACCGTCTTGGAGCGCGGCGCGTTCTTCCATTCATGGGATTACGAAAAGCGCTCCCGCGCGAAGGGCGGGCGCGTCTTCATCGAAATCCGCCATGACGGGACCGTGACCTTTCACGAGGGTTATGTGACGAGCGCCGAGGCGCGGAAACTCAAAAATGGGAAAGCGGGCGAAGCGGAAGCCGATGCGCCACAGGCCGTTCGCCCGGAAATGTCAGGCCCCATGGCGGATTACGTCGCACTGCATCGCCATGCTGCGTCGCGCGCCGAACTTGTCGCTAAACCCGGCGTCGCGATGCGTTTGATGATCGCCCACGCCATCGCCGGATCGGCGCTCTGGCAGGTGCGCGCGCACCAGCCCCGCGCAAGAGAAGCGACCCGAGAAAGCGTCGAAGCGAGCGCGGCGGCGGCGCGCTTTGAAGAGCGCCGCGTCGCCGTCGCGGAATTGTTCTCCGCCCATGGCGTCAGTTTTGAAGGCGTCGATCAGAACGGCGATGACTGGCGCGTCTGCGAAATATTCGCAGCGCTGTTGAAGATGAGCGATGAGGAGGTGTTGAACGTCGCCGCATTGGTCATGGCCGAAACGCTGGAAGTCGGTTCCGCGACCGTGGAAGCGGCGCTCCATGTGACCGGCGCAAAGCTCGGGGCGTGGTGGACGCTGGACGAAGCCTTCTTCGAGCTCTTGCGCGACAAGCGCGCGATCAACGCCATGGTCGCGAGCCTAGCAGGCGCCACAGCCGCGAAATCCGTCCTCACCGACACGGCGAAAGCGCAAAAAGCCGTGATCCGGGACCGGATGAATCTCGGCGGCGAAGGCGCACGTGAGTGTTGGCTTCCGGCATGGATGGCGACGCCGCCCCGCCGCTTTGTGGACGGCGCAGCCTGTCCGCCCGCCGATCAATGGGCCCGGATCGCGGGGCTGTTCGAGGCGGGTGAGGCGCCCGCGCCCGCCATCGAGGCCGCCTGATCAGAACCAGCGCCGCCGGACGTTTCGCCTCCGGCCAGCGGCGTTGAGACCGCCCGGCAGGTCGACTGCCGGGCGGTTATTTCGGTCGCAAATTCACGGGGACGCGCCGTCGCCCTGCGAGTTAAAAATACACGCGCCTTCGCGCCTTTCGTCCGTTCACGAGAGCATCCGAACGCGTCCGGCCATTCATCTCCTGTTCGCTTCGGTTATGCTCCGGCGCCCATGCCCCGCTCGCGCCTTTCACGGACCTGGACGAGGCGCGCCGCTGCTGAAACCGGCGCCCGCAAAAAAATTTCCCCGGCGTCTTCGCCGCCTTCCTCGCGACGCAAATTTTTTGGCGGCGCCGGTGCTCCGCTGTCGCTTCGCCCCGCTTGAGTCTTTCATTGATTTTTCGATTGGGTTCAGCAGCGGCGCGCATCCCGTCCTTCGGTCCGGCGTCGGCGGGGCATGGGGCCCCGGAGACGAACCCAAATGGAGATGAAGAGATGGCAAACGCACTTGGATATGTGAACGAAACCGAAGCGGGCTTTGAAGGCACGCTCGCGATGATGAACCTCTCGGCGCCGATCCGCATCGTCAAGAATGCGGAGAAGGAAACCGACGCGCAGCCCGACTACCGGGTCTACGCCGGACGCCGGGGCGCCGATATCGGCGGCGGCTGGATCAGGACCGCGAAGTCTTCGGGGCGCGACTATGTCTCGCTCACCCTCGCGGACCCGGCTTTCGGCCGCAAAATCTACGCGAATCTCGCGCCCGTCAAAGACGGCGAGGGCCGCCATGTCATTCTCTGGAACGCCAGAGACTGACAATTCCGGCTGACAGTTAATTCAGCCGCTGACGAGATCGCCCGGATCCAACGATCCGGGCGATTTTTTGCGCCCTCGCGCGTCCGGTTGGCCCGGATTTTGAAACCCATTTGACCGTTTTCGGGCGATGTCGGCGGATCGCCGGCATCGCGAACCGCTGTCCTCTCGTCTGTCTTCAAGGTGGGAGAGGCAAGCCATGCGGGGCCCCTGGCGCGTCAATATCGAGGCGTATGATCGCCTCCTGTCACTGCCGGGTCCGGGGTGGGCCTGGGAGTTCAAGCGCCGCGATCCGGCCCTTAAAGCCGCGCGCCGGCGCACGGGCGCTGTCCGTCCGGCGGTGGCGAAACGCGCAGACGGATCGACCATTTGCCGGTTAAATCAACGCTGCCATGTAGCGGAGGGGTTCGGGCTGCACTTTATTCCGGACCCGGCGCTTTCTGCATTCGAAGCGGCGCTATTCTGGCTTCCGGATGTCATGCGAGCGAGCTTCGATGCGGTGGCGGAGCCATGGGCCGCCGCACCGAAACGCGGACCGTATCTCAGCTGGACCGAACTCCCGGGAGAAAAATTCTTCCTGATCTCGCCCGGGCGGCGCGACAAGCTCGTCATTCGTTTCCCTTTTTACGCAGCACAGTTTGCCCTCGACGCAAACGGCGCGCCGGTCCCGCAGTCGGCGTGTTTTTCGTTAATGTTGCGTGCAAATCATCTCGCGGCGGAAAACCTGCGCCATCTGGAGGAATTCGGGCGGATTTGCGGAGGCTTGCCCGCACGCCGAAAACCGCCGCGCGGGGCCGCTCCCGAAAGGCTGCGTGACGCGCTGGTCGCGCTCGACGGCGAGCTCGCAGGCGTCCCGCGAAGACGCATCGCCGAAGCGATTTTCGGCGCGGCGCAGGTTTGCGGGGGCTGGGACGATGGCGATGAAAGCTACAAGAAGCGCGCCAAACGCCTCGTCGAAAAGGGCCTTGAATTGATGCGCGGCGGCTACAGACGCCTGCTTTAGGAAAGGACGTTCTCAGACAATTCAGATCGTCCCTGCCGGGATCGCCGCTTTGCCTGCAAGAATTTCAGCATCGATATGCGCTGACGCAAGGAGAGTGATGATGACGCAGGATGACGGCAAGTATGATGAAGCCGATAATGCACGGTGCAAATTTTTGAGCGTCGCCGAGGCGGCGGATTATCTCGGGCTTAAACGCTCGACCCTCGATCACTATCGCTGGGTCGGCGGCGGGCCGCGCTATCGCAAACATGGCGGGCGGGTCAAGTATCTGGAGCGCGACCTCGAAGCCTGGTCCGAAAGCCGACAGTTCGAGGACACCGCGACGAGGGTGCGGTGAAGGGGACAGCCCTTGCAATCGCGATCTCCGCCGCCGCCGCGGTGGCGGCGGTTGCGGCCTTTCCCCCAGGCGCGACTGTGATCTGGAACCGCACCGAAAGCGCGCCGAAAGGCATCTATCTCATTACGAAATCCGAAATAAAAACCGGAGATTGGGCCGCGCTTTCGGGAGAGTCAGAGACCGCGAAATGGATCGCCGAGAACGGCTATCTCAGAACGGATTGGCCGATCATCAAACGCGTCGCCGCGTCGGAAGGCGATGAAATCTGCCGCACCGAAGAAGAAGTTTTCATCAACAAAACCCTAACTGCGATTGCACTTGACGCTGACAGCGCACGCGAAAAACTTCCGCGATGGAAGGGATGCATTACCCTTCAGGCGGATCAGGTTTTTCTGCTCAACAATCATCCGCGCTCGCTGGATGGACGCTATTTCGGCGCGGAAAACCGGAAAGATTTGTTAGGCCGCGCGCGCCTCCTCTTCCGCGTGGATTGAAGCTCCGCATAGAGAGCGCTCAATAGGAATTGAAAGCGTTGCAAAGGGATCGATAAGCGCCCCCGGAGGGCAAGATGAAAGCACCGGCGCCAAGGGGCGCCTAAGCCATTGTCTGCACATCCGGAATTCGGCGCCGTGCTGAAAACCTTGTGGCGCTGCGAATTATTGAAGCGGTTGATTCCGGGAGGGAATTCGTGGCGTCATCATTTCCTGCAATGTTTTAGATGAGCGACGAGTTCAGGCCCCGGCTCGGCCGGCCCGGCGATCGCGGCAGGTCCGCCGCGAAACGCTATGGCGCCCGCGTCAAACGCACCGCGAAGCGGCTGGCGAAACCAAAACGCAAGACTCGTTTTACCGGCGAACGCATCGGGCGCGGAAGCGCCGCCGCGCGCATGGCTCAGATGCGCGGCTCTCCCTTTGCGAAATTCCGGATGCGGCGTGTCATCGTCAAGACGCATATCGCGAGGGCCGGAAAAGGCATCGGGCGTGCGGCCTTCCGCGCCCATGTGAAATACATTCAGCGCGACGGTGTGGATCGCGCCAACGACAACGGAGAAAGAGAGGGCGGGGAACTCTATAACCGCGACCGGGAAAAGCTCGATGACAAGGACTTTCTGGCGCGCTCGGAACATGACCCGCATCAGTTCCGCATTATCTTCTCGCCCGAAGACGGCGAGCGGATCGGCGACCTCAAAGCCTTTACGCGCGAGGTGATGGAGCAAGCGGAGAAGGATCTTGGAACGAAGTTCGATTGGATCGCCGTCGATCATTGGAACACCGGCCATCCTCACACTCATGTTGTCATCCGTGGCAGGGACGCGAAGGCCCGAGATCTCGTCATAGCCCGCGATTACCTGACACGCGGGCTTAGAGCGAGAGCGCAGGAGATCGCGCTGGAGCGGCTCGGCCCGCGACGCGATCTCGAAGTCGCGAGAGCACAGGCGCGCGAGGTTGAAGCGGAGCGCTTTACGGGCATCGACCGGGAGCTTACCGCGCTATCGCGCGACGGCGCCCTCGACATCTCGTCCGACTCCGGTGCGGCAGGACTGTTCGAGAGGACCTTGCGCCTGCGGCGTTTGAAATTCCTGGAAAGCATGGGGTTAGCGGCGAAGACCGGGCCGCAGGAATGGCGCCTCGGTAAGGGCTGGGATGAAACCTTGCGCGCACGAGCGATTGCACGCGACATTATCCGCTCCATCGCCGCCGCGGCGGGCAGGGAGATTGCGGCGCGGGATATCGCCGTATTTGGCGGAGGCGCGCCGGTGAAACTCATCGGCCGCGTCGCCGCCAGCGCGCCTGACGATGAAATGCGCGACACGCGTTACTTGATCGTTGAAGACGGCAACGGAAAATTCTGGCGCGTTGCGGCTGGCGTAACGCCGCTCGGCGCGCTCCCAGCGCAAGGCGCCATTGTCGAATTGCGAAAGCGCGAGGCGAGACCGCTTGCATCGGATCGCGCCATTGCGCACATCGCCCAACTTAATCGCGGTGTCTATTCTGACGCTCTACACGAAGCGGACGATCCGTCCGCGAGCAAAGCGTTTATCGAAGCGCATAAGCGGCGGCTCGAAGCATTGCGGCGGGCAGGTCTTGTCATGCGCGATGAGGATGGGACATGGCGCATCGGCGAAGGCTATCTTGAACGCGCGGCACATTACGAAGCGGCGCGCGGCTGCGGCGCGCATCTTGACGTCAAATCCTGGATCGATCTCGACGCGCAGATTGGGGCCCGCGCGCCGGTCTGGCTTGATGACGCAGATGAAACGGATTTCGGAGAGAGGGAATTGAGCGCTGACATTGCTGCGGCGCGTACAAGACGCGCGGCGTTTCTGAAACGGGAAGGCTTGTGGTCCGAGGAAGCTGGCGGGATCGCGCCAGAAGCAAGAGAAAAGCTCGCGGCTGAAGAGCTGGAGAGCGCCGCGGCCAAAGAAGCGCGCCGGACAGGCAAGACTTATCTCGCCATGACGGCGAATGTCCCGTTCGAGGGCGTTTATGAAAGGCCGGTCGATCTCGGTCAGGGGCGCTTTGCGCTCATCGCCCGGTCGAAGGAGTTCACGCTCGTACCCTGGCGGCCGGAGCTGGAGCGTTATCGCGGCGCCGAAATTGTCGTCAGGAGAACGGGCGCCGGCGTGCAATGGATACTAGAGAAAACACGAGGGATCGGCCGGTGAGACAAGCTGCAATGCTGGACATATCAATCGGCGGGGAGGCCGAGTTCTTGTAGAATGGCGGGCAAAGACAGGTCGTAGTTGGCCGTCCAATGAAACATGAAGCCCCTTATGTCCTCGAATCCCCGCGCTTGCGCGATCCTGGCGATCACCAAGAGGCACCAAAATAGTGCCTCTCTGCAAAATTGAACACTTTCGAATATGGCCTGTCGGTTTTCCACGAGACCGTTGATAGCTATTCTCTGCAAAGTTACGGACGAGGGAGTCCATCGCGGATGGACGATTTCGTTGCGAAGCTGAGAAAGAGAAAATATTTGAGCGATTAGCGTATCCTGATTTCGAACAGGTCCGTCGGACGATAGCAATATAAGGTCTTTGATCTTCTGCGAAAGCGAGCCGTGATTTTGTTTGATGCGGTTTAACATCTCGTCGCTGTCCAGTTCCTGCGAACGAAGATGAAAGAATGTATTGGTGAAGGCTTCGAGACCAGTGAGGCTCATCAAAAACGATTGTAAACCGAAGCCGCGACGTTCTTCGCATCGCTCCAGTTGAGACATCTGTTCGATATTGCGCGATGCAAGCCTGAAATAAATCGTCACGATGGTGTAAAGCTGTTCAAGCTGCACTGCCTCTTGATGCGGCTCGCCGTCTTTGAGAACTTGTTCAATCGCGCCGTCATCGGATTGACGTAGAAAGAAATGCGGCATGCTTGTCGATTCCATCTCGGTGATTGAGGGAATTGGCGCCCCCTAAACCGGCGACGCTTGTCTGCTTTCGCACTGCGAGGCGCGCGTCACATTAGCAGATTCGACATCACGATATCAGGCTGAGTCCGTTCGATCAGTAGCATAGCGCGCCTAATACTCTCGGAGGGGTGCATCAATGTTGGTCGGAAAATTGGTTTTGCATTCTTTTGGAAGAAATTGTCTGAAAATAGCCTAGCGAGGATGGCGCTCGGAAGCAAAAATGCAACGCGTGCAATGCCGTTAGGGAACATACCGGCTTCATGACACCAACCAAGTTACTGATCGGCCAATTCTTGATCGTCGCATTGATTATCGCAGGCGCGCTGTGGGCGGCGACCCAATGGACGGCTTATGAATTGGGGTTTCAGCCGCGACTCGGCGCGCCATGGTTCGTGCTGTTTGAGACGCCCATCTACAAACCATGGCGACTTTTCCAATGGTGGTATGCTTACGAGGCTTATGCGCCGGAAGTCTTTAACCGCGCCGGATTCATGGCGGCTGGCGGCGGCTTCCTCGGAGCCGCGGCCGCAATTGGCGGATCGCTGTGGCGCGCGCGCGCCCAGAAATTCGTAACCACTTACGGCTCCGCGCGCTGGGCGAAAACGCGTGATGTCGAGGAAGCGGGCCTTTTGAAACCGGACGGCGTCTTTCTCGGGCGCTGGAAATCCGATTATCTGCGTCACGATGGCCCGGAGCACGTCATGGCGTTCGCCCCGACCCGCTCGGGCAAGGGCGTTGGGCTTGTGGTGCCGACATTGTTTTCCTGGACAGAAAGCGCCGTCATTCACGACATAAAGGGCGAGAACTGGACCCTGACTGCGGGTTGGCGTTCGCGCTTTTCCCTTTGTCTTTTGTTTGATCCGACCAATCCCGCCTCGGCGCGGTATAATCCCTTGCTGGAAGTGCGCCGCGGCGAGAACGAAGTGCGCGACGTTCAGAATATCGCGGATATTCTTGTCGATCCCGAAGGCTCGCTGGAACGGCGGAACCATTGGGAGAAAACCGGCCATGCGCTGCTTGTGGGCGTGATCCTGCATGTTCTTTATGCGGAGAAGGAAAAAACGCTCGCCGGATGCGCAGTGTTCCTCTCCGATCCGCGCCGCAGTTTCGAGACGACCCTGAAACTGATGATGTCGACCAATCATATCGGGACCGATGCTTCGCCGCGCGCGCATCCCGTAGTGGCGCAGGCGGCGCGCGAATTGCTGAACAAATCGGAGAATGAACGCTCGGGCGTTCTCTCGACAGCGATGAGCTTTCTCGGGCTTTATCGCGATCCCGTTGTCGCGCGCGTCACAGCCGCAAGTGACTGGCGCATTGCGGACCTTACCGAAAGCGAACGGCCGGCCTCGCTCTATCTCGTCGTGCCGCCATCCGACATCTCCCGTACGAAACCGCTGGTGCGGCTCATCCTCAATCAGATCGGCCGGCGCCTTACGGAAACGCTTCCGGGAGAAATGGGACGGCGGCGCGTCCTCATGATGCTCGACGAATTCCCGGCGCTCGGCCGCCTCGATTTCTTCGAGTCGGCGCTCGCCTTTATGGCTGGTTACGGCGTGAGGGCCTTCCTGATCGCGCAATCGCTTAATCAGATCGAGAAGGCCTACGGGCCGAACAATTCCATTCTCGACAATTGCCATGTGCGTATTGCGTTCGCCACCAATGATGAGCGGACCGCGAAGCGCATATCCGACGCCCTCGGGACGGCGACGGAGCAGCGCGCGCAACGCAACTATGCGGGCCACCGTCTCGCGCCCTGGCTCAGCCATGTTATGGTGTCGAGTCAGGAAACGCAACGCGCCCTCATTACTCCGGGCGAAGTCATGCAACTGCCGCCGGACGATGCCGTGGTCATGATTTCCGGCGCGCCGCCCATCAAGGCCAAGAAACTCCGCTATTACGAGGATGCGAATTTCACCGAACGAACCGGCGCGCCGCCGTCGGACGCTATGCTGCCAGCGCCGCGTCCCGACGATTGGCCTTCAGGTTTTCGCAAAGCTGACCGGCGTCTTCCGAACGACGATGCAGCGCCTTCGTCAGGCGGCGATGAAGGCGGCCGAGAGCCGCAACTAACGCCCGTTCCGGAGGACGCCGAAAGGAAAATCGGCGAAGGCAATGAAAACTCTGACCGGGAATTGTCGGAAGAAGATTTTGCCGACGGCGCCGGCGATGACGCCCGCAAGGAAACGGCGGAGCGCGTAAGGCGCGCCGCCGCCCTCGATCGCGTCGACCAAAATTTGTTACCGGACTTTTGATGATGGCGAAACGTCGCGTTCATGTGAGGTTAAGCGATCGCGTCTGGGCGGACCTCGACAATGCCGCGCAACCGCCGGGTGTCACGCAATCCGCCATCGTCGAGGATGCGCTGCGCTGCTATTTCGACCCTGACGCGAAAGCCGAACGCGAAGCCGCGATCCTGAAACGGCTTGACGCCATCGATCTGAGCCAAGGCGCCGTCGAGCGCGACGCCGCAATCATTCTCGAAACGCTCGGACAATATGTGCTTTACTGGCTGACGCGCACAGAACCGTTGCCGGAAGGCGAACGAGATGTCGCGCACAATCTCGGGCAAAGACGCTTCGACTATTTTATCGAGCAGGTGGCGGCGAAGATCGGCGAGGGAAGAAGTCTCGCGAGACGAGTCTGTAAAAACGACCTGCCTGGCGAGTAACCGGCCACGTTTAATGAAAATTCCGCCCGCCCGGCAAAATCTCATCCATGTGTTTGGCGCGCTCCATGCGCCGCCGGAAATCGCCCTTCCTCAAATCTTCGATCACCGGCCGCTTGAATTCATCCGCCCTTGAAAGCCCGTCATCCATTTCGCCGTGATAGTCGCTCAAGCCCGCGAGCTTCGGCGTCAGATTGTAAAGCCGCCTTGCGACGACGTGGATGACATCGCCCTCGCGTTGCAGGACGCCCGAGACGCCGAGGAAGCGGGCTCCCAAAACTTCCCGCCGAAAGCGTTCAAAGACTTTCGGCCAGATAATGATGTTGGCGATCCCGGTCTCGTCTTCGAGGGTCGCAAAGATGACGCCCTTGGCCGTGCCGGGACGTTGCCGCACCAGCACAAGCCCCGAAACCGATACGAGCCTGCCATTCGTCATCTTCCATAAGTCTTCATTGGCGGCGTAGCGTGAGGATTGAAGCCAGCCCCGCAAGAACGAAACCGGATGGCGCTTCAGCGACATTTTCACGGTCTTGTAGTCATAGGCGACTTCCTCGCCGAGCGGCATCGCAGGAAGTGCGACTTCCTCTTCCTTGCGAAAGGCGCGCTCGGCGGCGAAGAGCGGCATCTGTTCATCGCCCTTCACCTTGTCGAGCCCTTGCACGGCCCAGAGCGCGTCGCGACGCGACAACCCCAGCGATCCGAAAGCGTCGGCGTTGGCGAGGATTTCGAGCGACGCTTGCGAGAGCCCCGTCCTGAGCCAGAGATCGCGCACGGAATCGTAACCGGCGCCGCGACAGTCCTCGATGCGTTCGGCGTCCTTGTCCGCCAATCCCTTGACGAGCCGGAAGCCGAGGCGCACCGCATGATTTGAGCGCATGGACTTTTCCATATCGCGATGACGCGCGTGAGTATTTTTAAAGCCCTCAGACTCTTCGAGCGTCAGATCGCTGAACGAATGATTGACATCGACGGGCCTTACTTCGACGCCATGCTCTCTTGCATCCCGGACGATCTGCGCCGGCGCGTAAAAGCCCATGGGCTGCGCATTCACGAGAGCCGTGCAGAAGACGTCCGGATAACGGCATTTGAGCCAGCAGGAGACATAGACCAGCAGCGCGAAACTCGCCGCATGGCTTTCAGGGAATCCATATTCCCCGAACCCCTCGATCTGCTTGAAACAGCGTTCGGCGAAGTCGCGGTCATAACCGCGCGCCGCCATGCCTTCGACCATTTTGTCGTGATATTGATGAATAGTGCCGGCTCGCCGGAACGTCGCCATGGCGCGGCGGAGCCCGTCCGCTTGCGTCGGCGTGAAACCGGCGGCGACAATTGCGATTTTCATGGCCTGTTCCTGAAACAGTGGAACGCCGAGGGTCCGGCCAAGAACGTCTTCCAGGTCTCTGCTTGGATATTGCACCTTTTCGAGCCCGTCCCTGCGACGCAAATAGGGATGCACCATGTCGCCCTGGATCGGTCCCGGCCGCACGATGGCGACTTCGATGACGAGATCGTAGAAGTTCCGCGGTTTCAATCGCGGCAGCATCGACATCTGCGCGCGGCTTTCGATCTGGAAGACGCCGAGCGTGTCGGCCTTGCAGATCATGTCGTAGACTTCAGGTTCTTCTGCCGGGATCGAAGCGAGATCGAGATCGACGCCGTAATGTTTTTTTAAAAGCGCGAACGCTTTGGCGATGCAGGTGAGCATTCCGAGGCCAAGGACGTCGACCTTGATCATGCCGAGCGCGTCGAGATCGTCCTTGTCCCACTCGACGAAGCTTCGCTCCGGCATGGCGGCGTTGCCGATGGGGATGACTTCCTCCAGCGGCCCCCGCGTCATCACGAAGCCGCCTGTATGTTGCGAAAGGTGGCGCGGGAAACCGATCAGCTCTTTTGAGAAGTGAAGCGCGTGACGCAAGGTGAGATCGGCGGGATCGAGACCCTGTTCCTTGACGCGGGTTTCATTGACGCCGGACGCATCGCCGCCCCAATTGCTTTTGGCGAGCGACGAGATGACATCCTCGGAGAGCCCGAACGCCTTGCCGACCTCGCGCACGGCGCTTCTTGTTCGGTAGGTAATGACGGTCGCGGCGATGCCGGCGCGGTCGCGACCGTATTTCCTGTAGATATACTGGATCACTTCCTCGCGCCGCTCGTGCTCGAAGTCGACGTCGATATCCGGTGGTTCGTTGCGGTCCGCCGAAATGAAGCGCTCGAAGAGAAGATCGATGCGCGCCGGATCGACCGAGGTGACGCCGAGGCAATAGCAGACGGAGGAATTCGCTGCCGAGCCGCGGCCCTGACACAAAATCCCCTCGCTGCGCGCATACCGGACGATGTCGTAAACCGTCAGGAAATAGCGCGCATAATCGAGCTGTTCGATGAGCGTCAGTTCATGGCGGAGCGCGGCCGTTACCTTATCGGGTATGCCGTCAGGGTAGCGCGCCTTCGCGCCTTCCCATGACAAGCGTTCAAGTTCTTCTTGCGGCGTCGCGCTCGTCCCGCAGGTTTCATCGGGATATTCATAACGCAGCTCGTCGAGTGAGAAGCGCGCCCGCGCCGCCACATGCAAGGTCTCTTCAATGGCGGCGGGATGATCCTTGAAGAGGCGCAGCATTTCCGGCGGCGGTTTCAGATGCCGTTCGGCGTTGGCTTCGAGCGCGCGGCCCGCATTAAAGACCGTCACATGCTCGCGGATGCAGTGAACCACGTCGGCGAGCCGCCGGCGCTGTGGCGCATGATAGAGAATATCGTTGACGGCGAGCAGCGGAACGCGGGCGGCCTTAGCTGTCAGCGCCAGTTGATTGAGAATGCGGCGGTCATCGTCCCGGAACCGCCGCGCGCCGGCGAGCCATACCGATCCCGGAAAGACGGCGCGGAATTCATTCAGCGTTGCGTCGATGACGGGCGCGAAGGGATCGTCCGGTAAAACCGCGAACAATTGCCCCTCGCCAAACTCCAGCGCATCGGCGCGGGCGATCTCGCAAGCGCCTTTCGCGGCGCGCATTTTTCCGCGGGTCAATAATTTGCAGAGCCGCCCATAGGCGGCGCGGTTCGACGGCCAGCATAACATGTCGGGCGTGCCGTCGGAAAATTTCAGCCGCGCGCCGGTGATGAAGCGAAAGCCGACTTCTTTCGCGGCAGTATGCGCGCGCACGACGCCGGCGAGCGTGTTGATGTCGGTGACGGCGAGAGCATCGAGGCCGAGTTTCGCTGCCTGGAACACGAGTTCATCGGGATGCGACGCGCCTTTCAGGAACGTGAAATTGCTCATGGCCGCAAGTTCGGCATACCCGGTCATGCGAAAAACCCGTGCAGGAACCAGCGGGGGTTGGTCGTCTCCGCGCCGTAGAGCCCCTCGCGAAAGAGCCAGTAGCGCCGGCCTTCCGGCGTCTCGACGCGGTAATAGTCGCGCGTCGGTCCCGCTGTTTCTTTGCCCGGCCATTCGTCAGCGATGCGCTCCGGTCCGTTGGCGCGGGCGACTGTGTAGCTGACGCGCCGCCATTTGAAGCGGATCGGCGGGCCGTCTGGCACTTCCGCGAGCGCCTCGATTTCTTCGGGTCGCGGCAGCAGTTTCACCGGCCGCGCATGATCGACGGGAGCGACATCTGACGGGTTCGCAGGATTGACCGCCGGCGTGAAGTGCGCAGCCCGTTCAGGCAGATGCGAATTGCGAAAGCTGATGCGGCGAACATTTGTCGCCCCGAGCCGGTTGCTGAGGCGGTCCTTCAGTTCCGCGAGAGCTTCCTCCTGCGCCTCTCTGTCCGATTGCAGATCGAAGGCGGCGCGTTGCCTTACGCCGAGCGGGCGCACGTCGAAGGCCGAAAGCCGTAACAGTTCGAAGCCAAAGCCTGCGTCATAGGCGTCTTTCAGATCGTCGAGCCTATTCTCGAAAAGGCGGGCGATATGTTTCGCATCGCGCGCCGGCGCGCTTGCGCCAAGCTCCAAGCGCATCACCTCATTGTCGACACGGAACAACGCCAGCTCGAAACGCCGCGCTCCGGCGCTGTCACGCGCAAGGTCAACAGCCAGATCATGGGCGAGCGGCGCCAGAATGGATTTGACAGCGTCGACAGTGGAGACCGGCTCGGCGAGTTTTCGTTCAGCATAATAGCGGGGCGCCGGAATGACGGGAACTAAAGGCTCTGGCTCCGTCCCGAGCGCCTGCCCGAGACGCGATAAAAGCGCTTTCGTAAACCGCGCCGTCAGAGGGCTGCGCGGCATGTCGTAAAGCTGGCCGATGGTCTTGAGCCCAAGCCGGCGGAGGCGGTCCGACAAATCCGGCGGCAGGCGCAGCGCTTCCACCGGCAGGGATGCAATGGCGGAGCGTTGCGCGCTTTCGCTGGCGATTTCCAAATCGCCGAAACGCGCCAGCGCCCAGGCGGCGCCCGCCGTATCGGCGATCGCGGCGCGACCCGAATAACCGGCGCGCGTTATTCGACGCCCCAGATCATTGAGAATCGCTTCCTCGCCGCCGAACAAACGCTGGCAGCCGGTGATGTCGATGAAGAGTTCGCCGGTCGCCTGAACTGAGACGACAGGAGAATAACGCATCAAGGCTTCGGCGAGGCGGCGAAAGCTTTGCGCTTCTTCCTTTGCGTCTGTCTCGAAGGCGATGAGTTTCGGCTCAATGGCGCGCGCATCGGCGAGCGCCTGACCTTGATAGAAACCGAGCTTTGCGGCTCGCGCGTCCATGGCGCGGATGCGCAAGACGCTTTTCGCCTTTTCATGGATAACGACCGGCGCGGACCTTTCTTCAAGCGACGGCCGTAGTTTCTTCAAATAGTCTGTCGGCCATCGCGGGAACCACGCCGCGAGCATGCGGCGTGGCCTCGACAAGTCTTCTCTCTGCATGATCCCATTCCAATACCCACCGGCCGCGACCCCCATCACGGCTTTTCTCCAGCACCGCACCCCAGCGCGGCCGCCCCAATCCCCGTTCGTCCAATGGATCTTCCGCGCTCGGCGCCGGGCTCACGCGCCAGCGCGTGCGCGCGGCGCTCGGGCCTTCATCGTGTGCATCTCTGAGCAAAAAGAGTCTCGCGCCCGATTGTTCGGCGCCGAGCTGCAAGCGCCGCGTCGCCGTCAGATCGAGCAGCCGATGCTGTTTCCAGAATTCGATGAGAACCATCGCATCGTGGCGCACCGCTTCTTCCGCCGCCCAGAGAACGGCTTTCGCGTCGCGGGCGTGAACGAAAATGCAAAGCGCGCTGTCGACGCCGTAAAAGTTTAATCCGCAGCCGTAAGGAACGCCCTCGTGAAAAGCTTCCCGTGTCTGTCCGATCCAAATGATCGGCTGCGCGCGTTTGACGCTCGCGGCGCCGGCAAGCGCCAGGACCAAACCCAAGGCGGAAGGCGCGTCGCGATAGTCGCCTGCGCGGAATTCGTGAACGGCGCCGCGTGCAAGTGAAACAGGTCCGCAGGCGAGATCATCCGCATGCGGAAGCCTCGTGAATTCCCGTTTCTCAATGTCGGCGATGCGCCGCCGGAGCCCCGCAAGGCTCCTGCGGCGGGCGATGGCGTGCATCCCGCGAGTTCCGTTTTCAGCTATGGACGGGGATTAGAACAAAAAGAGAACTTTTGAGTCAAGCGACTCGGTTTTCGGCGAAGGAAGGCACAGCTAAGACCTTGAATCCAAAGGCCCTAGAATATCGGATCGCCCTCCGGGTCGATGAGTTCGGCATAGTTGTTCTTGACCGATCCGACATCATTGGAGACCGGATAGGCGGTGAGCCATTCGTCGGGGCAGGATTTGAGGAGCGCGCGGTGCGCGTCGCCCCAGGGCTCAGGCCCGATCCACAGATCGAGATCGGCGGGATCGAGAATGACCGGCATCCGGTCATGAACGGCGCCCATCACTTCATTGGCGGGACAGGTGATGATGGTGAAAGTGCGAGGATTATCCGGATCGACCTTGTCGTTAAATGCCCACAGACCGGCGAGCAACATCGGCTTTCCGTCCCGGCGCTTGATCGCATAGGCCTGTTTTGATTTTCCGGGACCGCGCCGCCATTCGTAAAAACCGCTGATCGGAATGACGCAGCGCATCTTGCCCAGCGAGCCTTTCCAGGTCGCCTTCTCTTCGATGGTTTCGCATTTGGCGTTGATCGTTGAAAATTTCGGCTTGTCCTTCATCCAGATCGGAACAAGCCCCCATTTCATCTGCTCGACGCGCCGTTCGCCGTCGCGCTCCGAGCAAATCAGGACATCATGGGTCGGGGCGGTATTCCAGTTGGGACGGAAATTCGTCTCCGGCGGCTCGCCCTTCAAGTCGAGCAGCTCGCGATATTCTTCCCAGGTCAGTGACGCCCAAAATCGTCCGCACATGGCGCCATCATGCCCGAAGGCGCGGGCCGGATAAAGTCCGGGCGCCGAAGGCCGCGACGCGCCTTTTTATTCGACGATTTTCGAATGGCTTCGATTGACACTCGAGTTTCCGAACTATCGAGACTGCGCCTGTCTGACCACAATCAGGCCTCAATGATGTTCATGAGAAGGCGCCCCATCAATGCCGCAGCTGGCAACTCAGGAAACGACATCTAAACGCAGAACCGCCATGCTGCGCTCGGCCTTTCGCGGCGCCGTTGCGGCGGCGCTCGACGCCGATGATGTCATCGAAATACTCGCCAATCCCGACGGGTCGATCTGGATCGAGCGGGGCGGGGTCGGCATTGCGCGCGAAGCTGAAACCCTCGACGCCGAAGCGAGAGAACGCATTATCAGGCTTGTCGCCAATAGCGTCGGCGAGACTTGCGACCGCGCGAATCCCGTCATCTCGGCTGAACTGCCCGGCTCCGGCGAACGCTTCGAAGGGCTCCTGCCGCCGGTTTCCGAAGCGCCGTGTTTCGCAATCCGTAAACCCGCCGCCGCGCCCTATACGCTCAATGATTATGTGATGAGCGGCGCACTCGCGCCGGCCATCGCCGATGCGCTGCGATCCTCACTTGCAACGCGCGCCAATATCGTCATCGCGGGCGGCACCTCGTCAGGCAAGACCACGTTTACGAATGCGCTGCTCGCGGAACCCGCCTTCGCCGACGAGCGCATTGTCATTCTCGAAGACACGCGCGAACTCAAATGCGTGGCGAAAAATGCGGTCGCTCTTAGAACACATGGTTGTAACGCAAGCCTGTCGCGTCTGGTCCGCTCGACCATGCGGCTTCGGCCCGACCGCATTATTGTCGGCGAGGTGAGGGGAGCGGAAGCGCTCGATCTCTTAAAGGCGTGGAACACTGGCCATCCCGGCGGTGTCACGACGCTGCACGCGAACTCCGCGGCAGGCGCGCTGTCGCGGCTTGAGCAGCTCGCCGCCGAAGCGACGGGCGCCTCGCCGCAACGTCTTATCGCCGAAGCCGTCGACGTCGTCGTCTTCATGTCGCGCCGCGACGGCGTCCGGCGCGTTGATGAAGCGCTGCGCGTCGCCGGTATCGACGGCGATTCTTACGCATTTGCCCCGCTCTGCGAACCCAGACTTGTTCCCGAACTCAAAGGAGAGACTCATGAAAGCCGGTAAGACGAACACTTTGATGCGCAAGGCGCTCCCCACTGGCGCAGCGCTGCTATTCCTTGCTGGCACGGCGCATGCGGCCGGGTCCGGGATGCCCTGGGAAGGGCCGCTCGATCAGATCCTGCAATCAATCGAAGGCCCCGTCGCGCGCATCGCCGCCGTCATCGTCATCATCATGACCGGCCTTGCGCTCGCCTTCGGCGAGTCGTCGGGCGGGATGAGGAAACTCATTCAGATCGTTTTCGGGCTTTCCATCGCCTTCGCCGCGACGAGTTTCTTCCTTGCCTTCTTTTCCTTTGGCGGCGGCGCCGTTCTTTACTGAGAGAGTTCTTCCGTGGACGGTTTCGAAATCCCCCTGCGCCGGTCGCTTACGGAGCCGATCCTTCTCGGCGGCGCGCCGCGCTCTGCCGCGATCCTGATCGGCACCATCGCTGCAGCGCTGGCGCTCGGGCTTCGCCTCTGGATACCAGGCCTTCTGGTCTGGCTCGCCGGCCATGCGGGCGCCGTCATGGCGGCCAAGGCCGATCCGGATTTTATGACCGTTGCGATCCGAAGCCTCCGGCACAAGGCGCATTTGTCATGTTGAACCTACGCGAATATCGCGACAAGCCGCGGCTCTTGTCGGATTATCTCCCATGGGCTTGCAGCCCGGCGCCGGGGATCGTCCTCAACAAGGACGGGTCGTTCCAGAAGACCTTCCGCTATCGCGGGCCGGATTTGGAGAGCGCCACCGACGCTGAACTCATCGCGCGGCACGCGCACGTCAACAATGTGCTGCGCCGTTTCGGGTCGGGCTGGGCGCTGTTCTTTGAAGCGGTGCGCATGGAAGCCCACGATTATCCTCATTCCGACTTTGGCGACGCCGCCTCCTGGCTCGTCGATGAAGAACGGCGCTTGCGTTTCGAAGGCGGCCTCGACGGCGAGAGCGGCGACCAGTTCGAAAGCCATTATTATTTGACCTTGCTCTGGCTGCCGCCGGCGGACGCGAAGGGCCGCGCCGAACGCGCGCTCATCACCCGGTCTGAAAAACATGGAGCCGACGACTGGCGCCGCCGCCTTGAGACCTTCGTTGAGACCTGCGTGCGGGCCTATGATCTTCTGTCGGCGGCGCTCGTCGATATCGAACCTTTGAGCGACAGCGAGACGTTCTCTTATCTCCATGCCTGCGTGTCGGCGAAACGCCATCGGGTCGCGGCGCCGGAGATCCCCGTCTTCCTCGACGCCATCTTGGCGGACGAGCCCTTCACCGGCGGGCTCGAACCGATGATCGGCGATCATCATCTTCGGACGCTGACCATTCTCGGGTTTCCGGCGTCGACCATGCCGGGCATTCTCGACGATTTGAACCGCCAGGGCTTTGCCTATCGCTGGGCGACGCGCTTCATCGCCATGGACAAGCATGAGGCTGAAAAGGTTCTCGCAAAACAGCGCCGGCACTGGTTCGCCAAGCGCAAGTCCATGGGCGCCGTCATTCGCGAAGTCATGTTAAACGAACAAGCGGCGCTCCTCGATAATGACGCCGACAACAAGGCCGCGGACGCCGACGCCGCCCTGCAGGAACTCGGCAACGATCTCGTCTCCTTTGGGTATGTCACCACCACGGTGACGGTGATGAGCGAGGAGATCGGCGAAGTCGAAGACCGCTTGCGCGCCGCGGAGCAGATCATCAATGGCCGCGGCTTCACCGCGATCCGCGAAACCCTGAACGCCGTTGAAGCCTGGCTCGGGAGCCTGCCGGGTCATGTCTACGCCAATGTGCGCCAGCCGATCCTTCACACGCTGAACCTTGCACACATGACGCCGCTCTCTTCGGTTTGGGCGGGGGAAGCGCGGAACGATCATCTTAACGCGCCCGCGCTCATCCAGGCGCACACGAACGGGACGACGCCGTTTCGCGTCAATCTCCATGTGGGCGATGTCGGGCATACGCTGGTTGTCGGTCCGACCGGCGCCGGCAAGTCGGCGCTGTTGTCGCTGATCGCCATGCAATGGCGGCGTTATGAGGACGCGCAAATCTTCATCTTCGACAAGGGCCGCTCGGCGCGCGCCGCAACGCTCGCGGTTGGGGGCGCACATATCGATCTTGGGACCGACGGCGCGCCTTCCCTGCAACCCCTGAGAGATATCGATGACGAGCGCGGCGCCGCCTTCGCCGCCGATTGGATTGCCGGGCTCGCGGCGCGTGAAGGCGTTTCGATGACGCCCGATAAAAAGGAAGCCCTGTGGTCGGCGATCAAATCCTTGAGCACGGCCGAACGACAAGAGCGCACCATCACAGGGCTCGTCATGCTGCTGCAGCATGAAGAACTTAAGTCCGCACTTCACCCCTTCACCTTGGAGGGGCCATACGGGCGGCTCATCGACGCTGATCATGAGACGCTGGCGCTTGCCGACACAGTCTGTTTCGAGATGGAATCCTTGATGGCGTCGCCCGCTGCGGTCGCGCCGGTGGTCACCTATCTTTTCCATCGCCTTGAGGCGCGTTTCGACGGGCGCCCAACGCTCATCATCCTAGACGAGGCCTGGCTGTTCCTCGACAACCCGCTCTTCGCCGCGCGCATCCGCGACTGGCTGAAGACGCTTCGCAAGAAAAATGTCGCCGTCGTCTTTGCGACGCAATCGCTCGCCGATATCGCAGGCGCCTCGATTGCGCCGGCGGTAATCGAGAGCTGTCCGACGCGGGTGTTCCTCCCCAATGAACGCGCCCTCGAACCGCAACAGCGCGAAACCTATGAACGCTTCGGGCTCAATCCCCGGCAGGTCGAGATCATCACGGGGGCTACGCCCAAGCGCGATTATTATTTCCAGTCGCCCTTGGGCGCACGCATTTTCGAACTTGGGCTCGGCCCCGTTGCGCTCGCCTTTTGCGGCTCAGCGAGTCCCGCAGACCAGAAACTCATGGACGAGATTATCGAGGGCGGCGGACCGTTCGCTGCAGAGCTTCTCGCGAAAAAGAATCTCAAATGGGCCGCTGACATTATGCGCCAATGGCCGGGCGCCGCGGCGTCCCTGATGGCGGCTGAATAGGAGGAAATCATGAAACGCATATTGATTGTCTTGTTGTTGATGATGGCGCCATTGCCGGCCGGAGCGCAGTTCGGGTTCGGGGGCATCGTTTATGACCCGACCAACCACGCGCAAAACCTCCTGACGGCGGCGCGATCGCTCACCCAGATTGAAAACCAGATCAAGCAGCTCGCCCATGAAGTCACGATGCTTGAGAACCAGGCGAAGGATCTGGCCAATCTCCCCAGTTCGGTCGCCGATGATCTGAAAGAAAAACTGCTCACCATCGATGCGCTGATCAACCTTGCCGGCGGCATTGCCTATAAGGTCGCTGCGATCGAGACTGACTACGAGACGGTCTATCGTGAGACCTATGGCGCGTCGCCGCCGCCGGCGCCGGTGATCGTTTCCGAAGCGCGTGACGCCTGGAAACAGTCCCGCGACGGCTACAAGCATTCGCTACAGGTGCAGGCGCAGGTCGTCACCAATATCCGCGACGATATTGACGAATTGCATGGTCTTGTCGGCGAAAGCCAGGGCGCCGGCGGCAACCTGCAAGTCTTGCAGGCTGGCAATCAGATCGCCGCGCTCTCCGCCGAACAGATGATGCAAATACAAACCCTGCTTGCCGCGCAATACCGCGCCGAAGCGCTTGAAGCTTCTCGCGCGCTCGCCGAACGCGAGCGGGGAAAGGCGCGTCTCATTCGCTTTCTAGGCGACGACAGCGCTTACACGCCGGGAGGTTAGTCGTGGATGATTTGTCCGTCATCGATTCATTTCTTGAGACGTTCTCGACCTATATCGACAGCGGATTCGGTCTGTTGTCGCCGGACGTCGCTTATCTGACGACCATCCTTATCGCCATCGACATCACGCTTGCCGGTCTCTTCTGGGCGATGGCCGAGAACACAAATGTTGTCGCGCAGCTCATCAAGAAAGTCCTCTATGTCGGTTTCTTCGCCTTCATCATCGGCAATTTCGCGTTTCTGAGCGGCGTCATCTTCGACAGCTTCGCCGAACTCGGGCTGCGCGCCGGGGGCTCGACCATGACGGCGGCGGATCTGATGCGCCCCGGCTTTGTCGCCAATGCGGGCTTTGAGGCGGGCAAACCGCTTCTCGAAGAGATCGGCGATCTCACCGGCCCCATCGCGTTTTTCGAAAACTTCGTCACTATCGCGATCCTCTTTTTCGCCTGGGTGGTGGTGCTGTTGTCGTTCTTTATTCTTGCGGTGCAGCTCTTCATCACCGTGCTCGAATTCAAGCTGACGACGCTCGCCGGGTTCATCCTCGTTCCCTTCGCCCTCTGGAACAAGACGACCTTCCTCGCCGAGCGCGTGCTCGGCAATGTCATCACCTCCGGCATCAAACTGATGGTGCTCGCCATCATCCTCGGCATCGGATCGACGATGTTCGCCTCGCTCGCGGGCGCTTTTTCGAGCGGCGATGTCACCATGGAAGAGGCGCTGTCGGTAACGCTCGCGGCGGTGTCGATCTTCGGTCTTGGCATCTTCGGTCCCGGCATCGCCGCCGGCCTCATCACCGGCGCGCCGCAACTCGGCGCCGGCGCCGCCGTCGGAACGGTCGGCGGTCTCGCCGCCGGCGCCTATATGGGTGGAGCTGGCGCTGTGGCTGCGGGGCGCGCGGCGGCCGGCGGCGCATCGAGCGCGGTCAAGGCCGGCGCGTCGCTTTCGGGCGGCGCAACCGCGAGCTATCAGCTCGGCAAGATCGCCTCCGGAAAGTCAGGCGTTTCCGGCGCCGCCGCGGGTTTGGGCGGCATGGCGCGAGCCGGCGCCGACAGCGTCAGGACGTTTGCAGCGAAACCCTTCGAAAGCTTGCGCGCTGCTTATGACAAGGGCGGCGCTGCTGCGTTCTCCGCGACTGGCGGCAAATCCTCCGGCGGAACGATTGCGAGTCTGTCGTCAAACGGCGCGTCCGCGAGGAATGACAATTGGGCGGGCCGCTTCGAGGCGCGTCAGAATGTTCGCGACGCCGGCGGTCTCGCTGCCCACACAATCCGCAGCGGCGACGCATCATCCGGCGGCGCGGCGCCCACCCTTAGAGAACGCGAGGATTCCTGATGCTGTTCAAACGCGCATCCGCCGCCTATGGCGAAACGCCGGAACCGGAAACGCCATTTCAAAAGGCCGGACAAATCTGGGACGAGCGCATCGGGGCCGCGCGGGCGCAAGCCGCGAACTGGCGCATCATGGCGTTCGGCTGTCTGGCGCTTGCGGTTGGTTCTTCGGCGGGCCTTGTCTGGCGCTCCCTGCAATCGACTGTCACGCCTTACGTCGTCGAAGTCGATGAACTCGGCGCCGTTCAGGCCGTCGGCCCTGCCGTGCTTCGTTACAATCCAACCGATGCGCAGATCGCGCATCATCTGGCGCGCTTTCTTGAAAATGTGCGTGGGCTTTCGGTCGATCCCATCGTCGTGCGTCAGAACTGGCTCTCCGGCTACGACTTTACCACTGACAAGGGCGCGGCGGTTTTGAACGATTACGCAAGGGATAACGACCCTTTCGAAAGCGTCGGGCGCAGGACGCGCACCGTCGATGTCATAAGTGTCGTGCGCGTTTCGGACGACACGTTCCAGGCGCGCTGGATCGAACGAACGTTCGAGAATTCGTCCTTCACCAAGACGGAGCGATTTACCGCGCTGATCACCATCGTCATCGACCCGCCGCGCGACGCGGCGACCTTACGCAAAAACCCCCTCGGCATCTTCATCCACGGCCTCAACTGGAGCGAGGATCTCAATACCGGAGCAAAGCAATGACCAAGTTGATGTTGTCAATCGCCCTCGCTGCGCTGTTAACGGCATGCGAAACCTATCCGTCAGCGGAACAAGCTTACGTTCCCGCCGTCGCGGCATTTGACGATGAAACGACGCTGCCCGTGGAGATCGTCGAAACGCCAAAAGCGTTGCCGCTGCCGGGACAGCTCAAAGCGATTCCGTCGCCAAGCCAGAAATCAAAGGCGACGCCCGCGACGCCGGAAGATGCGATCACGGAAGGCGCAAAGAAGGCGCGGATTGAACCGTCACTCAACGGCTATATCAACGCCGTGCAGGTCTATCCCTACACGGAAGGCGCCCTCTACCGGCTTTATGCGGCGCCGGGACAGGTCTCGGATATCGCGTTGCAGCCGGGCGAAACGCTGATCTCGGTTTCGGCCGGCGACACCGTGCGCTGGGTCGTCGGCGATACGTTGTCGGGCGGACCGGAAGGCGAGCGCGCGCATATCCTCGTAAAACCAATCGGACCCGGGCTTTCGACCAATCTGATGATTGCGACCGACCGGCGCGTCTATCACTTGGAACTTACGAGCACCGACGGCGCCTATATGGCGGCGTTATCGTGGCGCTATCCGCAGGATGAACTGGACGGCTTGCGCGCCCGAAACCGAAACGCCCTGGCGCGCGACGAGCGAACCATTGCGAAGGGGCTGGCGTTAGGGGACTTGAATTTCGGCTACCGCATCGAAGGCGACAAACCCGACTGGAGGCCGGTGCGCGTCTTTGACGATGGCCGTCAGGTTTATATCCAGATGCCAGCGGCGATTGCGACTGCCGATGCGCCGCCGCTCTTCGTCGTAGGCCGCAAAGGCGGCGCCGAACTCGTCAACTACCGGGTGAAAGACAATTACTACATCGTCGATCGCCTCTTCTCGCGCGCCGAGCTGCGTCATGGTGGAAAGAACCAGGCCATCGTTAGGATCGTAAAGACCGGCGAGGGCGGTCGTGGCTGAGCCCATCCCCTTCGAGGAGCAGGCCGAGGCGCTGAAGCTGCGCGCAAAGCCAAAGCCGGTGACGGAGATTAACCGCAAGGTGGTGATCGTCGGCGCCGCAGTCGGGGCAGTCCTCTTATTTCTCGCGGCGTCCGTCGCGCTCGATCCTCCGAAGGTTTCGGGGGACGACGAGCCGCGCGAGCTTTACAACACGCGTAACAAGCCGAAGGCCGATGCGTTGGCATCGCTCCCTACAAGCTACGATCAGATGCCTGCGCCGAAACCGGCGATTGAACTCGGGCCGCCGATCCCCGGCGATCTCGGCGGCGCCATGCTGGCGGCGGAACGCGATCTCGGGATCGAGCCTGATGTTTATGAGAGCGCCTATAATGATTTTCGGCCGGACCCATTAAGCGAGGCGGAACGCGCAGAGCGCATCAGGCAGGCGAAACTTGCGCAGGAGAGTCTGGCCTCGCCCGTCTTTTTCAAGGTGAACGGCAAGGCGCCGAGGAAGGCGCCCGGCATATCGCCGGCTCCCGATCCGGTCGATCCCTTCGCCGCCATTCGCGAGGCGGGTGCTGTCCTCGGCGGCGGCGATAGCGATCCGAACAAGCAGGATTCGAAAATCGCGTTTGCCAGCAGTAAAGACACCGACGACATATTGAATCCGCATGGGCTCATCGATCCCGTCTCGCCCTATCAGGTGATGGCGGGGACCATCATTCCGGCAAGTTTGATTACGGGCCTGAATTCCGATCTGCCCGGGACGATCATCGCGCAGGTGACGCAGCCGGTTTACGACACGGTATCCGGCGCGCATCTTTTGATCCCGCAAGGCGCGCGCCTGATCGGGCGCTATGACAGCCAGGTTTCATTCGGACAGGACCGCGCGCTCATCGTCTGGGACCGGGTGTTGTTTCCGAATGGCGCCTCCTTGCAGATCGGCGCCATGCCGGGCACGGATGCGGCGGGCTATGCCGGACTCTCCGACAAGGTCGACAATCACTGGGGACGAGTGTTTGTCGCCGCCGGGCTTGCGTCGCTTCTTGGCATCGGAACCGAACTCGCCGTCGATGACGATGACGGTCTGACGCGCGCTATACGCGACTCTTATCAGGACACGGCGAACCAGGCGGGTCAACGCATCGTCGATCGCAATCTCAATATCCAGCCGACGTTGAAAGTGCGACCGGGCTGGCCGCTGCGCGTCATTGTCACGCGTGATCTCGTATTACGTCCATACAAGGATCATTCGTAATGAGTTTGAAACTTGCACAGCTTCCCGATCGCGCGCCGGTGAAGCTCACGATCCAGTTGACGCCGGACCAAATTTCCGCGCTCGCCGATTATGCAGACATCTATGAGGCGACCTATGGCAAGCGCGAGTCCATCGAACAGCTCGCGCCGGAAATGATCGATGCGTTTTTGAGCGGCGACGCCGGCTTCAAGCGGGCGCGCAAGGAACTTCACCAGCAAAGGAAGGAGAAATAGATCATGCCTATGATCGGGACTTTTTCGAAGACAGAAGACAGCTTTGTCGGAACGATCCGTACGATGACCATCAACGTCAAGGCGAAAATCGTTCCCAACAAGGAGAAGGCCAATGACGGCGCGCCCGATTATCGCGTCTATGCTGGCGGAGCGGAGCTCGGCGCCGGATGGCGCGAGACATCGAAAGACGAGGGGAAAAAGTATCTCGCCTTGAGGCTCGATGACCCGAGTTTTGCCGCGCCGATCCGGGCGGCCTTCTTCGAGAATGAGGAGGAAGGGACAGGCGTGATGATGTGGAGCCGCGGCAAGCCGGACGGCGGCGCGGCGCAATAAGCTAATTTCTGCACGGCAGGATAAGCTAATTATTGACCGGCGGGTCCGGTTTATCCCCGCCGGAAAATATTCCCGTTCGGGAATGTTTCTGATCTGATCGCGCTTGGGGCCCAGGAATCTTCCCGAGCGGGAATATTTCTGTCTCATGGCCGGTGAACCTGAGCGGCGGCATTAGGCTCAAGATCGGCCAATGGACCGGCCAAAATTCGTCATAAAGTAAGAAAATATCATATAAAACAATTACATATTCTTCTGTAAAATCGGCCATTGCCGCCTGATTGCTTTTGGGCATAAGATCGGCCAACGAATCGGCCAAATCTTATCGAACGGCCGAAAAGAAGCTTGAAAATACTGAAGGTAGACGGGCCATGACATCGGCCAATGAACTCATTGAAGCGCCCGGCCGGATCGAGCCCGCAAGGCTTGAAGACGCTCCTGCGGAGATCGCCGATCTTGTGGCCGAACTCGCCGCCAAGTCGGCTGTCCTCGGCGCCAAACTGCATCCGCAGACGGCCGCGAATCTCGCGTCGCTCGTGCGGTTGATGAACACCTATTACTCCAACCTTATCGAAGGCCATGACACACGCCCTCGCGATATCGAACGTGCGCTCGCGGGCGATCTTGACGCCAATGAGGGCAGGCGCAATCTCCAGCTCGAAGCCGCCGCCCATGTCCGCGTACAGGCGGAGATCGATCGCCTCGCCGCCGAGGGCGCCATACAAGAGCCGGCGTCGGTCGACTTTATCAGATGGCTCCATCTCGAATTCTATCGCGACGCGCCCGAAGAGATGCTTCGGATTAAAAGCGATCATGCCGAGTTCCTCATGGTCCCCGGCGAATGGCGATCAAAACCTGAGCATGACGTTTCGGTCGGCCGTCATGTGCCGCCGTCGAGTCATCGCGTCGCCGATTTCATGGAATACTTTGCGCGCCGCTTCCGCTTCGAAAACTTAGGGCAAGCGTCTCGCGTCATGGCGATGGCGAGCGCTCACCATCGTTTGAACTACATACACCCGTTTCCGGACGGCAATGGCCGCGTTAGCCGCTTGATGAGTCACGCCATGGCGGCGAAAGCAGGTGTCGGCGCCCATGGGCTTTGGTCGATTTCGCGAGGGCTCGCGCGCGGGCTCGAAAGCCGAACAGACTATAAACAGATGATGGATTATGCCGATACGCCGCGTCAGGGCGATCTGGACGGGAGAGGCAACTTGTCGCTTCGCGCCTTAGTCGATTTTACGCGGTGGTTCTTGCGCGTGTGCCTCGATCAGGTTGCGTTCATGTCGGAGCTGTTCGACCTTGAAAATTTAAGCCGCCGTCTCAAGCGCATCGTCGAGCAGAATGACGATCTGAAACCGGAAGCCTTCGCGCTGTTGCACGAAGCAATGCTTCGCGGCCAGTTTGATCGCGGCGAGGCGCAACGAATTACGGGGCTGCCAGAGAGGACGGCGCGACGTGTGTTAAATGATGTCGTATCGCTGGGACTCTTAGCGTCGGAATCCCCAAAGACACCTGTCTCGTTGCGATTTCCTGCGGACGCGCTGGAAACGCTGTTTCCGAAGCTCTATCCCGAAGCGTAATTTATGAGCCCTGATTTTACCGGATGTGCGAGAGCGACAGGCCTCTATGTGGGCTCGGATCAAGTGTCACTGCGAGACTTGAGGCGAAGCGCGTCGCCGAGCCACCCCAATTCTGTCGTCGAACGGAAAAACACCATAAAATCAACGCCGCATCAGATTTTATCTGGAGCGAATCGACCCTTACCCTTAAATAGTCCAGTGACAGGCATATTCGTGAAATAGTGGAGAGCGAATTGTTGCTTTTGCATATATCTGACATTCATTTCAAAGATCCTCTCTGTCATACTGACGAAGACCCGGAGCTTTACTTCCGGAATGAACTCGTCGCCCACGCCGCCGCCCAAATTCCCGACCTGGGCGATGTGGACGCAATACTTGTAACCGGCGACATAGCCTTCAAAGGAATCGCGGCGGAGTATAACGCGGCGACTAAGTGGCTTGAAACGCTGGCGGTGGCCGTCGGATGCAACAAGCGCCGCATCTACGTAGTTCCAGGCAATCACGACGTAGATCGCTCAATCTATAAAAAGGCCGGCAACGCGCGGAACGCCGTTCGAGCCATTTCTCTAGCGGGCGACAATGATGCGCGCGAAGCGGAACTCAAGGCGCAGCTCGCGCTTAAGGATAGCGCTAAGCATCTGTTCGCCGCGATAGCTGAGTACAATTTCTTCGCTGCGAAATACGACTGCCAAACCTACCCGGGTCGACTTAGGGTCCAGACTCATAACCAGTAGCAGATGGTGGCTGTGAGCTGAACGGCGGCGAGGAAGTTCCGTGCGAGCTTGTCGTAGCGGGTGGCGATGCGCCGGAAGTCCTTGAGGCGGCAGAAGGAGCGCTCGACCGCGTTGCGGTTCTTGTAGAGCGCGGGCGAGAAGCCGGGTTTGTATCGGCGGTTCGATTTCGGCGGGATGTTCGGCGCGGCGCCTTGCGCTTCGATTTGGCGGCGGAGCTTGTCGCTGTCATAACCTTTGTCGCCGTGAAGGACGACCGTTTCGGCAGGCGCCATGGGCAGCAGGGTTTCGGCCGCGATGCAGTCGGGAACATGCCCGCCAGTGAGGATGAAAGCGATCGGCCTGCACAATTGATCCGTTAACGCATGGATTTTTGTCGTGCGCCCGCCGCGCGAGCGACCGACCGCCTGGTTTTTCTCCCCCCTTTGCCGCCAGCCGCCGAGCGGTGCGCGCGAACCGCCGTTGAGTCGATCAAAACCTGCGCCGGCGGACCGCCGGCTTGCGCCAGCGCCTGAAACAGATCGCCCCACACGCCTTTCTCGGCCCAGCGCACAAAGCGGTTGTAGAGCGTCTTGTGCGGCCCATACTGATCGCGCGGCGCATCCGGCCAGCGCCCGCCGGATTTCAAAACATGCACAATCCCGGAGATCACCCGCCGGTCATCAACCCGCGCGACGCCGCGCGTATCCGTCGGCAGATGCGGCTTGATCTTTGCGAACTGTTCCTTCGTCAGCCAGAAAAAATGATTGCTCATCAACACTCTCCTGTCGGAGCCGTTGAATCACGCTTCGCAAATCCCGCAAATCATTTTATGGGTCCAGACCCTAGATGGAAACACACGCTGCGAATCGACAGCAGAACTGTCGTTATTCTCCACGGCCTCAATTCCACGATAATTTCCGGCGTCAACCAAGATGACAAACAAGGAGAACTCTACGTCAGTCCCTTGCAACTCAACGTATCGAAGGATCCGGGCGCCGTGAATTTGGTGATGGCGCATCACCCGCCAGGATGGATGTCCGATCATGATGATATTGAGATGCGCCTGTTAGGCGCGCCCAACATTGTCATGTTCGGGCACAGGCATGTTCAAAGAGTGGACCGGCATGCAAACGGACCCATCGTTTTTTCGGCAGGATCTGTAAATCCCGAACGCCATGAGAAAGGATGGGAGCCCGCCTATAACTTCATCGAAATCACGCCGCTCGACGGGGAGGGAAAGCGCGACGTGGAAATTATCGTGCGGCAGTTCCGTTGGCAATCAAATCCCAACGGCTTCATCCCGAAAATCGACATCGCGACCTCCGAACCTCGGTTCTGCCATAATATTCAGATCCATGGCGACAACAATCACGACTCCGGTCCGGGCGCCGACGCTCTAACAACGGGAGAGGGAACTTTGGGCGCAAAAGAGGAAAAAGATGAAGAAGCGCCGACGCTCGCGGCGCCGAACATCCGCGATCTGATTTATCGTTTTTGGGAACTTTCAGCTCGCCAGCGGCGGATCATACTCACAAACCTTGGCGTTACGGTTTCCGCCGAGGCGAACGCACAAGAAATCATGACGTATCGGAAGGCTCTTGTGGAGCTTTCGCAGCAAAACCGCCTCAAAGAGCTTGAGGCCGCGATTGCAGAAAAAGAGGCCTGCTAGATGACAACCATGCCGCAACACCGAGATTTCGCGCTCTGGTACTCACAGGTAGATTTGGGCGAGGATCCTAGTCGAATTAAAAACCGTTGGGCCGGCGTAGCGAAGCTCCTAGAGGGCATCGATTACAAAGGATGCGGAAAATTGGTGGACGTGTTTTTGCGCCGCCCGGGGGCAGTGGAATCTGAGGGCGGGGAACTGTTGCGGGCGCCTTTCACTGAGACGGACCCGAATTTTCTACAACAGGGCAACACTGAAGAACTGACATTGCTCGCTGAAATTGTTCTTGCAGTCGTTCTCGATAAGCAAACACAGGATGAATTGGCCGGCTGGACGGCGACGCTCATATATTCAGCGCTTGCGGGCGGCGCAGTTTCAGCGCAGTCGAAAACCGACCTACTTTCTCGCGCAGAATCCGCCATGCGTCTGCAAGGGCGTCTTGTCCGAGAGCGCTCGCCCTTGCCTGATGAGCCCAAGTCCTACGTTCCGCCGTTGGATTTCGCCGACTGCATAGCAGACGACGTCAATCCAGCCGCACTTGATCAATTCAGAACTGTCATGGGAAAGGTGGCGGCCAAGACCGCCAAAACGATTGGAGCGATCGCGCGGCAAGCCCGCAACGAACGCACGGCGCTGATGGCTCTGCTGGAAGTTCAAGACGAAGAGCTGGACCTTCTGTGGTGGGCGTCGAATGGACAGTCGGAGACGACCGGAAAAATGTTCTCCGAAATGAACGCCGCAGACAGTTGCTTGCTGGCAGCTGTTGAGGCGGCGAACCGAACGCAATTCGAACCTGCGCCCGCAGCGATTCATGGGCTATTGTTAAAAGCCGGGCTGAGCGCCGCTCTAAAACTATCCATCGCCGATGCAATCAATGCATGTGATGTCGCGTGGCTACGCAAGATCAGCATTGCTGATGCAACAACTCGTACTCCCTTACACTTCGGGATCGCTCAGCGCCTTCAGTCTCCAGAGTCCAATGCATGGTCGGCGCATTGGGAGGCCATAACAAAGATCGATGGATCCAGCCAACGCAGCGCTCTCGATATCACGCACCTCTTCTATCAAGAGCGTCTCGTCCTCGACGCATTCGGATCCGTTCAATGAGCGACGCGACTTCAATTTTCGTATGTACAAACGCTTCATGCAAGTACGCCGAATCGGGCCGGTGCGTAGAAGGAAACGAGCTGTCCGAATGTCCACACCTTAAATCGATCGATCAGGCTGTGACGGAAGAGGACGATCAACCGCAAACCGATGTCGAGGAGCACCCCGAGTCGATCGAGCCCGCGCTTTTTCATATCGGCGGCGAGTCAAGCCTTTCCGTTGCAGCGGCGTCTCGGCTAATGAAATGCCGCAAGGCACCGATCATCGCTTTCGCTGGGTCGGCCGAGGCAGGTAAGACTTGCCTCATTGCGGAAATTTACGACGCCCTACAATACGGAAAATATGATTCGTTGGAGTTCGCCGGCTCGGATACGCTCATGGCGTTCGAGAAAATTTGTCATCGCGTGCGCGCGACGTCCAAAGCGCCCGACCTTTCGGAGCCGAGGACCGAGTTCTCCGAAGATCCGTCATTTTTTCATTTGAGACTCGCGCTTCGGGACGGAAACCCTCTCGATTTGCTGCTTGCGGACCGCTGGGGAGAAACGTACCGCGAGGTCATGGACACGCCAGAACGGGCAAAGAACTGCCTTGAGCTCATGCGCGCGGACATCCTCAATGTCCTTATTGACGGAGAACGCCTTTGCGATCCGGCGCGGCGCGCAGCGGCTGCAAGCGAGTGTCATCAACTCCTGCAAACGCTCGCGCTATCTAAGTGCCTGCCGAGCGTAGTTCGCGTGAATCTTATTCTCACGAAGCTCGACCAAGTCGACGTTAATCACGAGAGCGCCCGAATCCACAAAGAGTTTAACGCCCTCCTTGAGCGCGTACGAAACCTAAATGCGATCTTTGCGGCGACAGACGCCCATAAGATCGCCGCACGTCCGAAGAACGAAGCGCACCCGAAGGGATATGGCGTGGAAGGCCTTATCTCCAGCTGGTTCGGCGGCTCGCTTTCGGCGGCGCCTTATGTGCCGACGGCTCTTCCGCACGGAGCACGCGCCTTTGATATGGTTCGATGTGGAGCGCCATCATGACAGGCGGCGCGAGTTCTTCTCTTGTCGTATGCGGCTTGCCCAGTTCGGGGAAAACGACTTTCCTGGCTGCGCTGTGGCATCTCGTCCAATCCGGAGAGGTCAGCACTGAGCTGAAGCTAAACGGTTTAACCTTCGGCGATTATGAGTATGTGAACACAATTCGCAAGCGCTGGTTGGAGGGTAAGCGCCAGCCTCGAACCGTAGGCGTGGCGCGCACTATCGGTATTGATTTGACGCACGAGGCTGGCGTCTCATTGCAGCTTCTGTTTCCGGATCATTCTGGCGAAACCTTCGATAGGCTCTGGGCGACGCGAGACTGCGATCAGACCATCGCGGATCACCTGTCAACGCGCTCGGGAACGCTCTTGTTCTTGAGGCCTGAAAGCATGAAGTCGCCCCTGCCGCTCGCGGACATGCTAGCCACCGAAGCTGAAATGATGGCGGCGCTTCCCGCGGGCGACGCGACTGCAGCGCCGACCGGGCCCGTGAAAGCGTGGTCAGCGGATGATTCGCCAGATCAAGTTAAGATAGTCGATATTCTGCAAACGCTCGCGCACAGCCTGCCGACTGCTGGGAACGACAAACTCGCGATCTTCGTCTCGGCATGGGACGTCGTTGAGGACGCCAAGAGTCCAGCCGAGTTCGTGAAGCGTCGGATGCCGCTGCTCGATCAGTATCTTCGCCGTTCAGACCATGGGTTCAATTATCGATTTTACGGCGTAAGCGCACAAGGAGGCGAGTATGTCGAGGAGAGCCATGTCGGCAATCTCCCTGACCATCTGAAGGGTCTCCTAGAGCTGGAAAAGGCCTCCGCGCGCATTAAATTGGTTAGCGGCGCGTCCGTCAGTCATGACTTAACCGCGCCTCTTGTCTGGCTGATTTCATGAATGCGCGTCACAAACCCATTGAATTCGATCAGGCTATTCTTGGCTATGACGGCGGACATCGCCTCTTGTCTGCGTCAAGAACGTTAACCTCCCGGAGCAAACACGCGGTTTTGCAGTTGAGCGACAGATCGGCGGACGCTAGCGCGATTCCGGACGACGGATATCTCACCGGATACCCGCTCCCTGATGACGGGTATTACGTTTTTTCCCGGACTTGGACAGCGCCGGAGATGCCTAGACCAGGGTGCGTCTGGACTCATTGCTTGCTGATATCATTCACGGATTTGGCGGAGGTTGAAGACCTTCGCCAACTGCTGGCGCTTTTCAGAAGACCGCGCGCGCAGCATCCCTTGCTCGCTTATGATGGGCGAATTCTCTTTGAGCCGGTTCGCTCCCTACTTGATAACGCCATTGACGTTCAACTCGCACGACGGCTCGCTGGGCGTCTCTATACCGAGCCGGACTCTAATATTCTGCTGAGTGTTGACGATCACGCCATGGCGGAGGCCACGTTGCTCGCATTGTGGAGTCAGCAATGGCCGCGTTTGCGTCGCAGCTTCAGTTTTTGCTCATTGACTGCGAAAGATCGATCTACAAGCGAGCGCAAATTCGATGTGCAGTTTCTCTCAACGCCGCTGACGAGGCGGGCGGACTCTGACCCTTCGAATTTGGTGCTTGCTCACAGCTGGCTCGACGTATGCGTTAATGATCTCATATCGCCGGACAAGGTGTTTCGTGCTTTTCTGCGGCGCGCTGGCGGAGATATCAGCGGAGGCAGACTGCGTTTCGCAGAGTTGTGCGATCTCTATTCTGAACGCGAAAAGAGCGACCAGATCGCCGCTATTGAAAAGACATTAGACTACGTGTCGCACAGACTGTCGGCGAGCGAGGGACGGCTGCTGCGAAAGACCGCCATCGGCGAAGCGATCCGCATCGCTCCTTCGCTTAACGCCCAGGCGCTAATGGCCATCCTGCCGCATCTCGACGACGAAGTGGCGGCTTTGGACGGCCCACACTGTCAAGCACTGGCGAGGCGGTATTGGGATATTGATCCGGATATTGTTGTCGGGCCCAGTAGTCCGAGCTGCCTACAGAGTCGGGCGGGCGCGATTATTGCGGACCTTTCCAACGAAGATGCGCTCATGGCCATGCGCGACAGCGAAAACGTCGCAAGGGCGATCTATGAGCATCGCCCTGACGTGCTTTCTTCGCCTCAGATCTGGCGCGCCGACATCAGTCCCGCTCCAGAGGTTTATTTGGAACGGATCAAGGTCGCATCCTTGAAGAAGTCGATTTTGGCCGCGATCGCGAGCGCTCAAAGAACCGACCTCGTTGATGCGGTGTGCAACGCATTTGATCCGGCAACCGTGCTTCGCGCTCTATTGCCAGCCTCCGCTGAGCTTGCAGACGTCAGTATGAAATTCATCGCCGAGGCGTTGCGGCGCCATCCTAAACAGGAAGAATTCATTGGCATGCAGCTAAGCAACAGCTCTACGCCGTTGCACAAACAGCTCATACACCAATTCACTAAAATCGTACCCCCCAGTTTCCCGGCGGCCGACAGCTCCTCTGGAGAGGATGCGTGGGCGGCCGCATGGTCTCGCTCGCTCGGGCGGCTCGATCAAAAGAAGACCGATTCAGTGCACATATTTTTTGTGCTAAGAGCGCTTTCAACAAAAACAGCGGGCGCAGCGAGACTGTTGTCGGTTGCTTTCGACCCACTATATGAGCGTCTCATATCAGGCGCGATCGGCTATGAAAAGCGATCGCGGCTATCCCAGTTCCTGGTATCGTCCGATTGGTGGGATTGGTCGTTCGAGGGGCGACTGCTTCGGACGATTGCGAATGTCGCGGTTGAGCGGAACTTCTCGGCGGAGGACTTTCTTGCTCTGACAGGCGATCGATATCGTCGGCAGCAGCTCATTAGGGTGATTTCCGGTTCATGGAACGGGCGAGCTTACATGAAGCATCTAGATGGCAGCTAGGTCGCCAGCCGGCGACGCAGAAAATGTTTGGTGCAGGCAGTAAGCATTCGCCAGCATAGCGATTTGCCTACTGTCGGCTCCCAAGCACGAGCTAATCAGCAACCCGTATAATTGCTGAACGCCCGCCCGAGATTCGTTTGTTCACTGCCTTGATGCGAGCCTCTTCCGGATGAACGTGTGACATGAACATGGTCACGGTTTTGGGCCCCTGAGGTGACATTGTGAAAATTACGCAGATGTTGGACAACTTTTCACAAGCGCTTCGGACCTGGCTTCTTTCCTGAAACCCCTGATCGAGTCGGCAAGCTTGACCGACCGGTTGCGATTGCAGGTCCTAAAAGCGGAAATCGACGCCTTCGTTCCGGTTCAATGATGGAGTAAGGCAAGCACCGAATTGCTGATTGGGATGCCACACCGGCCTAGTAAGAAAGAGCCCGAAACGCATGCCTGCCTTGGTTGTGGTCCATTGATTTTCCTCCGGAGGTTGAGGCTTGAGGATATAGAAATTGAGACTTCCGGGTGGGGTTGGTATATGGTGCCGGAAAGGGGCGGTTAGACCCGGTTTTGGATGGGTTTTGTGTAACAAAACGCATGCATTTTGTGTAACAAAATCCGTACACGGATAGGATAAGTAATTGATTTCATTGGGGTGTTGGGCGATATTCGAGCCCGCTACCCGCTCCAAACATCCGCTTTGCGTAAGCCCATAAGCGTCTCTAGCGTCTCTTGACGCCTCCAATCCTTCCTGCGGCCGCCGGCTATTCTCTGGCGCTCAAAAAAATAATTTTTGTAGGAGTAACGGCAAGTTTTCGCTTCGGAGAGGATGATAGTTTCGGTTGTATGCGAAAGTCACACCCCGCGAGCGTCGCCTTGATTGAGGGTCGCGCGGGTTGCCGGCGAAAGCAACGCAAACAATTGTTTCATCCAGCCGACAAAGCGCTCGCAGCAAACTCGGCAAAATCGGTTGCAATCGGATTTTTATTGCGTTTCGAACGGGCGATCGTCACGGCGTGTCTGTCAACCGACATGTTCGGAAGAATTGGAATGAGGCAGCCCATCTTGACGGCGTCTTCGGCGTAAAATGTCGGAAGCCTTGTAATGGCGACGCCGGCAAGCGCTGCTTCAAGCAATAAAAGCGGATTCGAACTTCTAAGACGCACCGGACCGGTGAGAACACTTTCCCCTTTGGATGACGAAAGTGCGAGCCGTCCCGTCAAACCAGGCTCGCATTCAGAAGACGCCAAAGGCCAGTTTTTCAGATCGGCCGCCGTCTTCGGGGGATCGTCATCGCCCAGCAGCGCCGGCGAGGCGTAGAGCTTTGCTTCGGCGAACCCTACAGGCCATAAGTCGACATCTCGTCCCGGCGACATTCCAATGAAAAATCCGAGATCATATTCGTCGAGATTCGGCAAGGCGAACCGGTCTGCAAATACCACATCGACAGAGCAGTCCGGCCGGCTTTCAAGATACTCAACAATGAGGGGTTTCAGCACCCCATCTCCATAGACGGTTGGAGAATGAATGCTGACGCGCCCATGCCGCTCGATATTTCCGAATTGCGGCGCGTCGATAGAAAGATCGTGTACAGAAGATGACACGCGTTGATACAAACGCTGGCCTTGAGGCGTTAGATCAAAGCCGTCCTTCATTCTGTCGAACAGCCGGATATTCAGGTCGTCTTCTAGCTTTGCGATATGGCGGCTGACCGTAGACTTGGGCACGCGCAAAAGCTCCGCCGCCGCTGATATCCGGCGAGATTCTGAAACCGCGACAAATGTCCGTAGGAGATTGAGATCAAACATAAAGCGCCCGTTTATGGAACATCTATGCCATTTTTGCTTTCTTGTTCGAAAATTGCAACTTCGATAGAAGCTGCTGGCGTCGCTAAACGCCGATCACGGCGCAGGTCCAGGCAAACACGACATGCTTCCCCTCAAGCCCAGGAGTGCGCCGGTGAAAGAGAAGACTGCAAACCAGATCATTGAACTGCAAAAGGCGCAGCCCGCCCCCGGTTTTGAGATGTACGGGTTGAGGCACGCCCACTTGGACCCGTTCATGGATGTAACGCTGTTTCATATGAGCGAACCGGTCTTCCCGCCACATCCGCATGCGGGATTTTCGGCCGTCAGCTATATGACGCCGGAGAGCGAAGGCAGCTTCATCAACCGGGACAATCTTGGAGATCATGCGCGGATTGATCCGGGCGACACGCATTGGACACAGGCGGGGTCGGGCATGATGCACGAAGAAACGCCCGCAGAGCCTGGCGTGATTTGCACCGGGTTTCAGATATTCGTGAAGCTTTCAGAAGCTGAGGAAATGTCGACGCCGGAAGCCTTTCATGTGACAGCATCGAAAACGCCGGTCCTCAATGCGGATGGCTGGACTGGAAAGGTCATTTGCGGCGAGGTCAATGGTTGTGCCGGCGGTCTTATGCAAACCCGGCACGATGTGTTTCTGGTTGATGTTGCGGCAGAACCTGGCGCCGCCATCCGCCTGAACCTCAAAGAAGGATCAAGCGCCTGGGCCTTTATCCGCGAGGGTTCCGTTCTGCATGAAGACAAAGCGGTTGCGCCGGTCTCGTCGATCCTGTTTTCCCAAACGGGAGACTCGATTTCCCTCATGGCGGGACAGGGAGGCGTGCGCGCCCTGGTCGGTGGCGGGACGCCTCTCAATCAAGAATTTCTCTTCGGCGGTCCCTTCGCAATGACGACCTCGACGCGTTTAAATGAGGCCAAAAGACGCTACGCCAGCGGCGAGATGGGCCGCTTAAGTCCGTCATTCTGAGCGATTGAAGAAAAAAGGGCGAAAAAATGCATTCGATCAATGAACTCACGATTGAGAATTCGACGCTTTGTCTCATCGATCATCAACCCTGGGTCGCTTTCCCCGTAAATTCAATTTCGCCGGAAGTGTTGACGAACAATGTCATGGCCCTCGCGAAATCGGCAAAGGCGCTTGGCGTTCCGACGGTTCTCACAACGATAAACGGCGAGTCTGGGCCGCTCAGAGACCCGCTCTTCAAAGGCCTTACGGCAGTCTTTCCCGAGAGCAATCCTATAGACCGAAATAATACAAATGCGTGGTCAGACGAACGCTTCGTCGCCGCTGTCGAAAAAACCGGGCGCAAAAAGCTCGTCATGGCGGGGTTGTGGACAGAGGTCTGCCTTGCACAAACGACAGTCTCCGCTCTCGCCGCCGGTTATGAGGTGTATTTCGTCGCCGATGCGTCCGGCGGTCTGAGCGCTGAATCCCATGACCGCGCCTGCGCTAGAATGGAACAGCGCGGCGCCGTGCCCATGACCTGGTTTGCCGTGACAGCCGAGTGGTGCCCGGATAACAGCGCGCCGGAATATCAGCGTCTCTATCCCATTATCCTTGAGCATGGCGGCGGCGTTCAGTGGGCTGTTGAATATATCATGGCGAACTTGCCGCGTGAGTAGATCAAAGACGTTTTTCTGCCTTGGGAGCTAAAGATGCTGAAATCATCATTCGTCGCTATTGTCCTTTGTTTGTTTTTCTCAGCCCACGCAAAAGGGGCCGGCGCCGACCATGTCAGTCTGATTGAGACGAATGGCGTACAATACAACGTAAAAACATACGGATCAGAGACGAATGAAGCCGTTGTGCTGATGCATGGGTGGATGGGAACGGCACATACATGGCGAAAACTCGCCCCAAAACTTGCCGACAACTGGTTTGTCATTGTGCCGGATATGCGCGGCTATGGGAAAAGCGACAAGCCGGAGGGCGGATATGACGCCGTCAATATGGCTGGCGACGTCAAAGGAATTCTAAATCATTTCGGCAAGAGCCGCGCGCATATTGTGGGCCATGATATGGGCGCCCTCGTGGCGCTCGCTTTCGCCGGAACCTATCCGGGCGAAACGATCTCGCTCACCTATCTCGATGAACCATTAGTCGGATATAATCTCGATCAGTTTACGGTCTATCGCGAAGAGACTTATGGCGGCTATTGGCATTTCGGCTTCAATACGGCGCCGGGCCTGCCCGAACTCCTGATCAGCGGTAAGGAACAGGCCTTCGTCGACTGGATCGTGCCCTTGATGCATGCGCCGAACCCGGAGGCCGTCACGGCAGCAGACCGGAAAGTTTATGCGGACAGCCTGCGCGCTGAGAATGGCGTCTCCGGCAGCGTGGGCTGGTACCGCGCGACATTTGAAACCGCGAGACAGCTTCGCGCGATCGGCGAAAAGGGGCTCAATGTGCCGGTGATGGCCTGGGGCGGCCAGTATGGCGTGCCGGTGACCCATGAGCAGATGTCATTTATCACAGACGACGCACAGGGCGGGATCATACCGGATGCGGGACACCTGCTGCCCGAAGAAAAGCCGGAATTTCTTGCAAAAGAGATGCGGGCGTTCTTTCTCGCGTCTCAATCGCAATGATTGTTGCATAAAGCAACATAGCTGACGAGACCCTGATCATCCGGTTCGATGTCGGGCGTCTTCGCCCGATCGCCACGGCGATTTGCGGACAACACTCGCCCCGGAGGCGTGGCGGTGGGAAATGCTGACGTCAGGACGTCGGGCATGTCTGTGAAAGTAGTTTCAAAATCACGATGTTCGGTGATGTGGAACCAGCGGGCCGTGAAAGATGTTTCCTCGTGAAGGAGATTTCCATGGCGGCTCGTGCGTATTGGAAAGGCCATTTGCGCCTTTCCCTCGTCTCTATTGGGATTGAACTTTATTCGGCCTCGACATCGTCGGGGCGTTTGTTTTTGCACCAGATCCACAAGCCCTCCGGCAAGCGCATACGGTATCAGAAAACGGCGCCCGGCGTCGGTCCGGTGGACACGGATGAAATCGTCAAGGGTTTCGAAGTGGCGAAGGACGAGTATGTCATTCTCGAGCCGGATGAACTCGAAGAGGTGAAGATTGAAAGCAAGCACACCATCGACCTTGTCCAGTTTGTGGATCAGTGCGAGATCGATCCGCGTTATTTCAATAAGCCTTATTATGCGGTTCCCGAAGGCAATGAAGTGGCGGAGGAAGGCTTTGCGGTGATCCGCGACGCTTTGCGCGAGGCGGGCAAAACGGGCCTAGGCCAGATGGCGGTTCGCGGCCGCGACTATATCGTGGCGATCCGACCCTGCGGCGACGGGCTGCTGCTTGAAACATTGCGCTATGCGGAGGAAATCCGCGAAAGCGATGAAATCTTCCGCCACATCCCGGAAATCGAACCCGACGAAGAAATGCTGGATTTGGCGCTGGAACTCGTGGAGCGTAAAAGCGCGCCCTTTGACGCCGATGCGTTCAAATCGCAATATGCGAGCGCCATGCGCGAGTTGATCGACGAGAAACGCAAAAAAGGCAAGGTAACGGCGGCGAGCGATGAAGAAATCGCCTCCGGCGACAATGTCATCGACCTCATGGATGCGCTCAAGAAAAGCGTCTACAAGGACAAGAAGAAATCGTCGCCGCGGCGGAAGTCGACGAAAACCGCCAGGAAAACCACCGCGAAGCGAAAGGCGAGCTGAGGCCGGCCATGGCGGGCGCGCAGGATCTCTTAAAGGAATATAACTCCAAGCGCGATTTCCGCACGACGCCGGAGCCGAAGGGTGCGCGCAAGAAAAGCAAGGGCGCGCTATACATCATCCAGAAGCATGATGCGCGCCGCTTGCATTATGATTTTCGTCTCGAACTCGACGGCGTCCTGAAAAGCTGGGCGGTGACCAAGGGGCCGAGCCTCGATCCTGCTGACAAGCGCCTCGCCGTGCGCACCGAAGATCACCCCGTGGATTACGGCGGCTTTGAAGGCGTGATCCCCGAAGGCTATGGCGCCGGCACGGTGATGCTGTGGGACCGGGGAGAATGGGAGCCAAAAGAAGACCCCCATGAGGGTCTAAAAAAAGGCGCGCTCAAATTCATGCTCAAAGGAGAGCGCCTCAAAGGCGGGTTCGCGCTCATCCGCATGAAAAAGAAAAAAGGCGAAAAGCGCGAAAATTGGCTGCTGGTCAAGGAACGGGACGACGAGGCGGTCGACGACGGCGATCCCACAAAGACATGGACCAAGAGCGTTAAAACGAAACGCGATATGGAAACCATCGCCGATGAAGGGGAGGGCTATAAAAAGGGAAAGAGCTACGCCGCCAAGCCGCGAAAGACGGCTGCGCGTAAAGCTGCAACAAGGAAAACCGCGCGGAAGAATTCCCTTAAATTGAAATTCACGCCGCCCCAGCTTGCGACTTTGCGCGACGATCCCCCCGAGGGAGACGGATGGCTGCATGAACTCAAATATGACGGCTATCGCATGCAGGCGCTAATCGAGGACGGGTCGGTCAGGCTGATGACGCGGAATGAAAAGGACTGGACCCATCGCTATCCGACGATCGCGGAAGCGCTTGCCGAGCTCGACGTGGAAAGCGCCGCGATCGACGGAGAGCTTGTCGCTGTCGACAAGAAGGGGCGCAGCCGGTTCGGTCTCCTCCAGAATGCAGGCGAGGATGAGGCGGCGGATCTGCGATATTACGCTTTCGACCTTCTTTATCTCAATGGCGATAACATTTCCGGGGAACCGCTGCGCAAGCGCAAAGAGCTATTAAAGCCACTGATAGAGGCCGCAGGTCCGCCGCTGTTCTACAGCGACCACATTGAAGGCAAAGGCGACGAGGTGATCCGCAAGGCCTGCGCCATGCATCTCGAAGGCATCATCTCGAAGAAGAAAGACGCGTCTTACCGGTCGGGGCGGGGGACGGCGTGGATTAAATCGAAATGCGTCGGCAATGACGAGTTTGTCATCGCAGGCTACCGCAAGTCGAACAAGCGCGGCCGCCCGTTTTCGTCGCTGCTGCTTGGCGAATATGCCGGCGGCAAGCTTGTCTATCGCGGCCGGGTGGGGACAGGCTTCGACGAGGCGGCGTTTGAAAAGTTATGCGATAAAATGCGGCCGCTGACACGCAAGACAAGTCCCTATGAAACAACGCCGGCGGATGCGAAGCAAAGCGCTGTCTGGGTGACGCCAAAACTGGTGGCGCAGATCGCCTATACGGAAAAGACATCCGACGGCAGGCTGCGCCATCCGAGTTTCCTGGGCCTGCGCGAGGACAAACCGGCAGAAGAGGTGACGCTCATGGCCCGCGATGACAAGGGCGAGGCGACAGAAGTCAAAGGCGTGCGGCTCACGCATCCGGATCGCGTCATGTATCCAGGGCAGGGCGCCACGAAGCGTCAGGTTGCGGAATATTACGCCAATAACGCCGAGCGGATGCTGAAATATCTGAAAGGCCGTCCTTTGAGTCTCGTGCGCTGTCCGGCGGGCCGCGAAGACGAATGCTTCTTTCAGAAACATCACGGCGCCTCCGTCCCGAAAGAGCTCAAATCAGTCGAAATCGAGGAAAAGAACGGCAAGACGGCGCGTTATCTCATGATCGATGACGTAAAGGGTCTCGTCGCCGCGGCGCAGATCGGGGCGCTCGAGCTTCATGTCTGGGGCGCCCGCGCCGATCGTATCGAGCGCCCCGAACGGGTGGTGTTCGATCTCGATCCGGCGGAGGGCGTTTCCTTTTCAACGGTGAAGGACGCCGCGCTCGAACTGCGCGACGTTCTGAAAGCGGCGGGCCTCGAATCCTTCGTCCTGCTGACCGGGGGCAAGGGCGTTCATGTCATTGCGCCGGTGGAGCGGCGCCGCGACTGGCCGGATGTGAAGACATTCGCCAAGGGCCTTGCGCAGAAACTCGCCGACGCGTCGCCGGAGCGTTACATCGCCAAGGCGTCCAAGTCGGCGCGAAAGGGCAAAATCTTCATCGACTGGCTGCGCAATGAACGCGGGGCGACGGCGGTGGCGCCTTACTCCCTGCGCGCCCGTCCCGGCGCGCCCGTAGCGACGCCCGTTTCATGGCGGGAACTTGCGAAGGTCGAGGCTGCAAACGCCTATACGCTCGACAACATCGGCGCGCGGCTGGCGCATCTCAAATCCGATCCCTGGAAAGGTTATGACGATCTGCGCCAGTCCATCACCGGCAGCGTGCTCGACTTCGTTAAATAGGGCTCGCAGGGTGTCAGGCTTTCTGAGATCGCTTTCCGAAGAGAAGAAATGGACGGGGCCTGCGGCCGGCGTTCTCGGCTTCCTTGAAGGATCATTCGTTGTTTTTCCGATGGAGCCTTTGTTCATTCCCATGATGGCGGCGCGCCATGGCCGGGCTTGGCTGATCGCCCTGTGGCTGCTGGCCGGGAATGTTTTGGGCGGCTTGCTTCTGTACGGCGCCGGCGCATTTTTGCTGGAGCCGGTGGCCGAGCCTTTGTTCCGGTTTCTGGAGGTTGAGCAGGATTACGAGCAAGCGAGCGCGGATCTCGAGGAAAACGCCTTCACCTCGCTGTTTCTGGTCGGAGTCACACCGTTTCCGTTTCAGGTGGGAACGGCGGCGGCCGGCGCCGTCGGGGTTTCATTGCCGGTCTTCCTCGCTGCGGTCTCACTCTCTCGAGGTCTCCGCTACATGGCGCTTGCGGGCCTTGTGATGCTGATCGGCTCCCGGGCGCGGGATTTCATCGAGCGCCATGAACGCGCCATCTTTATCGCGGGCATCGTGCTTTTCGTCGTGCTGGGGGCGTGGATATTCTGGCGAAGTTAGAATTACGGTTAGTCATGATCAGGGGACAAGGAAGCGCAGGGAGACTGTTCGCTTCACATGTCTGCACCCACAATTATTATGATCGGCGCCAGAGAGTTCGGCGCTAGTTTCTTTGCTGCGGCGCAAATTCAAATTTCCAGAAGCGCACGGAACGCCGCGGCGGCTTCGTTATCCAGACCGACACGTTTGGAGATGACAAGCTGGGCGGAAACATAGCGCGCGGCCATTTTTGATGCGGATCAAGGCCAATCGCCTTCGTCACGCTCGCGATCGCTGGAATTAAAGCCGTAGCCATGAGAAAATGTAAGCGCTTTCAAACTTGATCTTAAACTGTTACAACGCCCCGTTGAAGCCAATAGGGAAAGCCGGATCATGAAGGCGACAAAGCGGAGGTCAGGGCGCGATTCGCGCTACATAGCCCCGCCTTGCGCAACACGCTCGACAATGAAGGGCTGCCCGGCACGCGCGTTCTCACATCGGAGCGCGCAATACGCGTCGGCTTCAAGATAATTAGCGGCTGCTCATGAAGCACGAACCAACATTCGACGTGGGCGCCCAAAACGCCGAGGCGCAGGGGCTCTCCGATGTATTTTGCCGTCGTCTCTGCGATGTTGACGCATCCACCCTGCCGGAAAAGACACGTCGCGCCGCTGCGCTGGCGATCCTCGACGCGACAGGAACTATTGCCGCCGCCGCTGCCCTGTCGCCGGAGACGCAGGCCTTTCTGAAGTTGGCGCGCAGCGATGCGGGATCATGCTCGCTCTTTGGCGGCGGCGAAGCCTCGCCTGCAATGGCGGCGTTCGCCAATGGCGCGCTCGCCCATGCGCTCGACTATGAAGACGTCTTTGAACGCGCGCCCTGCCATCCGAACGCCGCGGCGATCCCCGCGGCGATTGCAATGGCGCAGGCTGTGGGTGGGGTTACCGGCGCAGAGTTTCTCGCGGCCGTCGCGCTCGGCTGCGAAGCGGCATGCCGGCTTGCACTGTCAGTTCAGCAGCCGTTGGAGGTGAATGGCTGGTATCCGCCGCCGATTTTCGGCGCCTTCGGCGCGACGGTTGCGGCCGGACGCATTGCGCGGCTCACGCCTGAACAGTTGCGCGATGCGCTATCGTTGACCCTGTGCCAGACGACGGCGCCTGGAGAAATAAAGCACAGCGCCGGCAGTCATGTCCGCGCAGTAAGGGAGGCGTTCGGCGCGCGCGCCGCGGTGACGTCTGTCCTGCTTGCGGCGGACGGTGTCCGCGGATTCGAGCGCCCGCTAGAAGGAGACGCGGGCTTTTTCCAGCTCTATGCAGACGGTCGCTACGATGCTGATATGTTGACCGATGGCGTTGGCGAACACTTTCTGATCGAAGAAATCAGCTTCAAACCGTGGCCGTCCTGCCGCGGGACGCATGCTTATATCGAACTCGCGATGAACCTGAAATTGGCGCACCGATTTCATTGGCGCGATATCGTACGCATCGACGCCCCGGTTGGCGCAGTGCAGGAGATGCTGATTGCGCCGCTCTACGCCAAACGGGCGCCGTCGACTTTCATCGGCGCCAAGTTCAGCATTCCGTTCACGCTGGGCCTCGCCTTTACGAGAGACCGCGTTTCGCTCCTGGATTTCGACGAAATCTCGCTTGCCGATGAGGCGGTGCTCGCTATTGCGGCGCTCGTTCACCCTGAAAAGCGCGCTGACTGGGGCCGCAATAACGCATCCTCCGGTGCTTTACGCGTGACGCTAAGGAATGGCGCAGTGTTCGAAGCGGAAACCCATACGCCAAAGGGACATCACGCTAATCCTATGTCAGAGGATGAGCTTGTTGCTAAGTTTATTGAGTGCGCGTCTTGTGCATCGCCGCTCAATGCTGAAGCCGCCGCGACGCTCGCGCGGGAAATCATCGATATCGAAAGCAGCGCTGATGCGGGCGCGTTATTTGCGTCGGTCTTTCGCGGCCTGAATGGCCATAAAAGTCAAAAGCATATTGAGGGCATGAAAATATGAAAACGAACATGTCGAGACGGCTATTGCTGGCTGCGGCGGCGATCATGGCGGCGCCGGCCTGCGTCAGCGCCCAAGAACAGGAAATCGTGGACCACGCGGCCGGCGTGCTCGATAGCGGCGCCGAGTGGGCGGCCGCTGTACCGTCTGACTGGAACGGCGTGCTCCTGCTCTGGAGTCATGGCTACAATCCGACCTTGAGAGCGGCGGAATATGCGCCGTCATCGGTCGCTGACGCGCTGCTTGCGAAAGGATATGCGCTTGCCGGCTCTTCTTATGCCTCCGGCGGCTGGGCGCTTGAGGACGCCGTTCCCGATCAGGCGGCGACCATCGACGCGTTTTCAGAAAAGTTTTCGGCGCCCGAAACGGTGATCGGCTGGGGCATGTCCATGGGCGGGCTCGTGACGACGGCGCTCGCCGAGGATGAAGAGTCTGGCCTTGATGGCGGCCTTTCCCTATGCAGCTCCATGGGCGGCGCCGTCGGCATGATGAACATGGCGCTCGACGGCGCCTACGCGTTCAAGATCCTTGTCGCGCCGCAGTCGGATATTCATCTCGTTGATGTCGATGATGACCTTGAAAATCTGCGCCGGGTTCAGGCGGTGCTTGCTTCTGCGCGTGAGACGAGGGAGGGGCGGGCGCGGGTCGCGCTCGCAGCCGTGCTCGCAGGGCTGCCCGGCTGGACCGACGCGAAATCTCCGAAGCCCGCCGATGATGATATCTGGGCGCAGGAGGAGCAGATGGCGCACGCGCTGCCCATGGGCGTCTTTCTGCCACGCACCGACCAGGAAAAACGCGCCGGCGGCGTTTTTTCCTGGAACGACAGCGTCGACTACGCCGCGCAGCTCGACAGGACGGGGCGGCGCGAATTCATCGAAGCGCTCTACGCAGAAGCAGGCCTTGAGCTTGAGAGCGACCTGAAGCGGCTCAATGAAGGCGAGAGAATTACAGCGCAGGCGGAACATGTGCAGTACATGCTCGACAATTACACGCCGACTGCGGCGCCGCGCGTTCCGTTGCTTGCCGTGCAGCGCGTCGGAGACGGGATGACGTCCCCGGCGCTGCAGGGCGTTTACGCCGATGCGGCGCAAGCTAACTCTGGCGAGGATATGGTGAAGAGCCTGTGGATCGACGCTCCGGGGCATTGCAATTTCACCCCGGACGAACTCCTGATCTCTATCGCCATGATCGCCGAGCGCATTCAAACCGGCGCCTGGCCGGAACCTGATGAAAAGACGTTTACGGATTATCAGCCGATGCCGATGCAGCGGCCCTGTTTCAGGGGCGGCGCATGCGAAGGATTGCCGGAGTAAAAGGGCGCGCCGCCCTGCGACATGCAGGACGGCGGCATTCGTTCAGTCGATCTTTTTCTTTTCGAAAGTCCAGTCAGGATCCGTGCAAAGGCGGCAATCGTCCCCAGTAAACGTCGCGCTCGCATCTTCATCGCCGCGCAAGATCCAGTCGAGCCAGTCAACAACGACCTGCGCCGCCTTGCCGCCATTCGGTTCCCAGAAAGTGCCGCCGTGACCGACGCCGATATTGGCGACTGCGACGGGGATATGATCGATCTTTGCGAAGTCATCCATGCCGTTTGGATAAGCGACGTCATCCGGCCCGCCGAGGATGTAAAGCATCGGCCCATCGATCTCGTCGAGCAGCTCTTTTGATACGGTCATGCCTTCGATAGGGTTGCTGCCGTCCGCGAAAACGCCGCTATACATGACGACGGCCGTTGCAACGCGCGGATCGCCGCCAGCTTGGATGGCTTGCAGTCCGCCGCAGCTGTGTCCCGACACGGCGATAGCGTCAGAATCAATGAGGCCATAATAGGGACTGTCCTCGCGTGCGTTTTCGGCGAGCGCCCAGTCGATCGCTTCGATCAGACTTTCATAATAGGTTTGCGGCGCCGGCAATCGCGGCGGATCGCCGACAGGTCCTCGGCCAGATGGAATTTGCGGCGCAGTTGCGCCGGGGCCGCTGCGGATTCGACCCGCAGCAATCGCAAGATAGCCGTGCGACGCGACCTCAAGGAGATGGAGGCGCGCAGAAGCCCCGTCGCTGCTGCAGCCGCCATTGCCCCAGATATAAAGACCGAGCTTTTGTCCGCTGACGGAGGAAAGATCGGCAGGGCGGTAAATTACATGATCGGCGAGCCCCGGGTCTTCTTCTTTCAGGGCGGGGAAGGGGCCAGTTCCTTTGCTATCGGGAATCGCGTCGCGCTTTGCGCGCAACGCGTCCATTGACTGTTCCGGCACCGTCCGCCCTTGGGGTTCCTGGCTTCCGGCTTCCTCGCCGCATCCGGCTGCGCTCAAAAGGCCTAATATTGCCGCCATGGCCAGGCGTCGTCTGGATCCCGTCATGATGTTCCTCCTCTTTTTAATTGCGGACCCGAGCCGCGGAAAAAAATGCCTCCGATCCGAAATTCTCGCGTGTAAGCGCTTGCATAAGGCGTCATCCTGCGACATATTGCGAAAAAATACAAAATAACATTTGGGAGGGTTCAATGAGATCAACTGCTCACAATACCGTTTTGATTCGCGGCTTCAGCCTAAAGCCAGCGCTCATGGCCGGCTGCGCCGCAGGCGTGATGATGGCGCTTACAGGGACGGCTCAGGCGCAGGACGGCGACGAAACCGCCACCGCTTCGAGCGACACCGTCATCGTGACGGGGAGCCGCATTCGCGGCATCGACCCGGTCGGATCGGACGTGATCGCCATCGGTCAGGATGAGATTTCGACGACGCCGACGACATCAACGGCGGATCTTCTCCGCCGCCTGCCGCAGGTCGTTTCCCTCGGGCCCAACCCCAATGGCGGCTCGGCGCAGAACGGCGCCGCAAACGTTACGCGCGGGGCGGGCATCAACCTGCGCGGCATCGGCGTCCTCTCGACGCTTTTGCTTGTCGAAGGCCGGCGCATGCCTGCAGCGGGCACCCAAGGCCAGTTCACCGATCCGTCAGTCATTCCGTCGATCGCTATCGACCGGGTGGAAGTAATCGCCGACGGCGCCTCCGCCATCTACGGCTCGGACGCCGTTGCAGGCGTTGTGAACTTCAACCTGCGCAAGAATTTTGAAGGCGTCGAGGTGCGCGGCCGCTATGGTTTCGCAGACGGCGGTTATGACGAGTGGCAGGTGGCCGGCATCCTGGGCCAAAGCTGGGATACAGGCCGGATCATGATCGCCGCAGAGCATACGGAAAACTCCGTGCTCGAAGGATCGGACCGCGACTGGTATCGCAATGATCTTACGGAATTCGGCGGACGCGATCTGCGCTCCACGGATTGTTCGCCGGGCACGCTTTATGTGAACGGCACGTCCTATGCGATCCCTGAAGGCGGCGTAACGCCCGCGAATGTCGGCGATCTCGCGCCAGGTACAGTCAATCGCTGCGCCACCGAGCAGGACAACTCGATCATTCCTTCGCAAAAGCGCAACGTCGTCACGGTGGCGGCGAGTCAGGATCTTGGCGAACGCGTGCGTCTTTTCGCGGATGGTTATTATTACAAACGCAGCTTCACCCTGCGCGGCAATGGCGGTGCGCCGGGAGAGAGCTTCCAGGTTGTTGTTCCGAACACCAACCCCTATTTCGTTTCTCCCGATCCGATGGCGACGTCGGTCACCGTCGGCTACTCCCTCATTCCGGAAGCCGGTATTTCGGAGAATGACGGCTTCGGTGAAGTCTACAGCATTACCGGCGGCATTGAGGCGGACCTCTTCGCCGACTGGCGCGGCGAGTTCTATTATTCCCACGGTCATTCGGAAGATCTTGTTGACCGGCGCTTTGGCGTGAACTCAGGCGCGCTCAACGCCGCCGCCGCGGATACAAACCCCGCGACGGCGCTGAACGTCTTCGGCGGACCGAACAATCCGGCGACGCTCGCGGCCATTCGCGACCGCCTGTTCGTGATCCAGGGCGAATCCGATCTCGATGTCTTCAACCTTCAGTTCGACGGATCGCTTTTCGCAATCCCGGGCGGCGATGTTCGTCTCGCCGTGGGCGGCGAATATCGCGAAGAGGGGCTGTCGACCGATCTCGAAATCGGCTCTTCCGCAGCGTCTATCCATGTTGTCGAAGCGGGTTCTCGCAACGTCAAAGCCGGCTTCTACGAGCTCTATGTGCCGCTCGTCGGCGCGTCGAATGCGATGCCGGGCGTCGAGACGCTCAATCTCTCGATCGCCGGCCGCTATGAAAGCTATTCGAATTTCGGTTCGACCTTTAATCCGAAATTCGGCCTGACCTGGGAGCCCGTCGAATCGCTGGCGATCAAAGGCAGCTGGGGCACGTCCTTCCGTGCGCCGACCTTCGCGGAAATTTTCACCCGCGGCGCGGGCGCCGGCCTTTATGGCGACACGCTGCCGGACCCAAGCGCGCCAACCGGGCTTCGCTTCGGCATTGGGATCGCTGGCGGCAATCCTGATCTTCAGCCAGAGGAAGCGGAAACCTGGTCAGTTGGTTTCGATTATCAGCCCGCCTATGTGGATGGCCTGACCGTCGGCGCGACCTTCTGGTCGATCCATTACACCAATCAGATCCTTGCGCTGCGCGGGACGCCGGGGCTGCTCACCAATCCGATCTATGCGCCTTACGTCAATCTCAACCCGACGGCGGCGGAGATAGACGCGCTTATCAATTCGGGCGCGCCAATCAACTCTCCGATCAATGCTGCGAGCGTGACCTTCATCGCTGACGGCCGCCGCCAGAATCTCGGCGTCACCGATACCAGCGGCATCGACTTCAATGTCGGCTACAACTACGAGGACTTCGATTTCTACTTCAATGGGTCCTACCTGACCAAGCTTGAAACCGCTGTGGCGCCGGGCGAGCCGCTGACCGATGTCCTCAACACCATCAACAACAGCCAGAAATTCCGCTTTCAAGGCGGCGTCGGCTGGAGCCCGGGTTCGGTTCGCGCGCTGCTGACCGTCAACCATCTGAGCGGCTATCTGAACAATTCGGTCATGCCGGCCGAGAGCGTCGACGCCTATACGACTGTTGACGCGTATCTCGGTTACGAATTCGACTTCGGCCTCACGGCAGCTGTCGATGTGCGCAACCTGTTCGATCAGGATCCGCCCTATGTAAACACGACCTTCGGCTATGACGCGCAGTCGGCCGACCCAATCGGACGTCTTGTCTCCTTCACGCTGACCCAGCGTTTCTAAGTGTCGCCAGGTTCTTCCCGGAAGCGCCCCCTTGCCGCAGCATACGTTGCGGCGGGGGGCGCCTTTTTTTTGTTCGCCGGCGCTGCGCTGGCGGAAGACAGGAAGGTTGCTTGCGAAGAATTGAAAGAGATAAAGCTTGCGGATGTAGAAATTGCCGGGGCGACAGCAGTTGAACCGGACCCTGTCTGGACGATTCGGCATCCATTCGGGCGCGGCGAAATCAGAGTCGAAGAGCCTTTCTGCCGCGTTGAAGGATCGATCGAAGGCAATATCGGCTTCGAGATATGGCTGCCGCAAAAAGACGCCTGGACGGGACGCATGCTCGGCGCAGGCGTGGGCGGCAGCGCCGGTCATTTCAACTATATGGACATGGCGCGGGGGTTGAAGCTCGGTTTCGCCGGCGCCACCACGGACGCCGGTCACAAGTTTGAAGATGCGGGCTGGATGCTCGATGCGAAAAAGGCGGAGGATTTCACCCATCGCGCGCAGCATCTGACCGCTGTCGCCGCCAAGAAAATCATATCCGCCTATTACGGGAATGAGGCGGAGTATTCCTACTTCATCGGCTGTTCCGGCGGCGGGCGCCAGGCGCTGAAAGAAATGCAGCTCTATCCATCCGATTATGACGGCGTCATCTCCGGCGCGCCGGGACCGAACAATCCCATTCTCTCTGCACGCCATCTCGTCACAGCGCTGCGCCAGCAGGAAAATCCCGACGGGGCGCTGACCAACGATGACTGGCAGCTTGTCGAGGACCATGTCACGGCGGTTTGCGACCGGCATGACGGTCTTGAAGACGGCCTGGTGGAAAATCCGAAAGCCTGCTGGTTTGAGTTCGCGGACTTGCGTTGCGAAGCCGATAAAACAAATTCATGCCTGACAGACGGGCAGGTCGATATGGCCAAGGCTATCTATGCGCCGCTCAAAGACGAGAACGGGAAGGCCGTCGACAAGGGCCTGCTCGCGGGCTTGCGTGCCCGTCCTGGCCCCGCGCCTTCGCTGATCCTCGAAATGTTCGGGCAGGGCGTGCACAACGACCCGCACTGGGATCCGCAAGGGTTTCGGGTCAGCGAAGATGTCGCAGCGCTGCACAAGCTGATGCCGGACATGCGCGCCGACAATCCGGAGGTGGCGGCGTTTCGCGACCGCGGCGGCAAGATCATTCTTTATCATGGCTGGTGGGATTCTTCGGTGCTGGCGCAGCAGACCATCGATTATGTGACGTCGGTGCGTAATGAATTGGGCGGCGATGTCTCCGACTTCATGCGGCTGTTCATGGCGCCCGGCGTCTATCATTGCAGCGGCGGTCCGGGAGCGGACGATTTTGGCGGCTTCATGAAACCGCCCCCGGTTGAAGATGCCGAGCACGACATGTTGCGCGCGCTTGTCGCGTGGGTTGAGCAGGGCGACGCGCCCGAGCGGATCGTCGCGACCAAGATCAATGACGGCGAGAAGGCGTTCAGCCGTCCGCTCTGCGCCTTTCCGAAAAGCGCGCGCTATCGCGAGGGCGATCCCGATGATGCGGCGTCGTTCGAATGCGTCGCTGATCCGGTCCTCGAACGCGAACTTTGATCGACTAATCTGTCTGGAGTTTGAGCTGCAGCGTTTCTACTCAAACGCCAGCGGCGCTTTCAGCGCGCCAATCTCCGGAAAACGCGTCTGCACCGGTTCTCCTGCAAGTGAGAAGCCTTTGGTCTTCGCCAGCAACCGCTCGAGCGCGACTTTCATCTGAAGCCGGGCGAGAGGCGCCCCAACGCAGGAATGCACGCCGCGGCCGAAGGCGAGCGAGTCCTTCATGTTCTCGCGCCCAAGCCGGAACTCGTCCGGCGCCTCGAAAACTTCTTCGTCTCGATTGGCGGAGGCGTAGACAAGCGCAATCGGCTCGCCTGCCTTGATGGTGCGCCCGTATTTGCAGACATCCTCCGTCGCTGTGCGGGCGAAACCGCGATAGGGAGTGTAAAGGCGCAGAAATTCCTCAATCGCCTCAGGAATAAGATCAGGTTGCTCCCGAAGTTTCGTTTGCAGCGCGCGGTCGCGGGCGAGGTGAACGCCGACGGCGCCGAAAGTGACGGTCGGCGCGATAATCCCGACCACAAGCACCTGGCGGATGGTTCCGACGATCAGATCCTCCGGCAGGGGCTCTCCTTCGTAGCGCGCTTCAAGAAGCGCGGTTGTCGCATCGAGAGCCGGGTCGAGCGGCGCTTCCTTGCGCGCCTTAAGCAGCGCGCGCGCCATATCGTAAAGCTTCAGACTGGATTGCTTGGTGGTCTCCATGTCGTTCGATTGAACGGCGATATTATATGTGCGGCCGGTTTCGGCGAGCTCGGCGATTTGGTCGGCCGGCAGGTTCATCCAGTGCGAGAAGGTGACGATCGGCACATGCGCGGAATATTCCGCACAAAGATCGCCGCCGCCTTTAGCAATCATTTTTTCGAGAAGCTCGTCGCAAAGCGAAGCGATCACAGGTTCAAGACGCGCAACCTTCTTTTCGGTCAGAAGCGGCGCCAGCGCACGGCGATAGGGCGTGTGTTCGGGCGGGTCGAGATGCAGGGGCGGGCGGCGCCCGGTGAAAGCAACCTTCGGGATGACGTTCTGTTTCGAGGTGATGTAGGTCGACGAGTCCGATGCTGCGGCGCACACGTCAGCGTGTTTCATATACGCCCAGAATCCGCCCCAGGCGCTGCTGTGGGCCACGGGGCATTCCTTGCGGAGCCGCCGATAGTCCTCATGGGGGCTGTCGAAGGTTTCCGGCGCCAGGGGATCGAAATCATCTCTCATAGCGACAAAATAGGCCTGAATGAAAGCGCTTGCAAGAAACTCGCTATACTTATTTTCATGCTAAAACTCAGCAATGGCAAATGGATAGGGTAAATGACGAATTCTCCCGGCAGATCGGCACGGCTGGACGAGGTGGCGGCGCGTGCCGGCGTTTCGACTGCAACGGTTTCACGGTTTTTCAATAACCCGGACGTCGTCGCTGCGGCGACTGCGGAGAAGATCCGGGCGGCCGTCGCGGAGATCGGCTATGTGCCGAATCTTCTCGCGGGCGGCCTTGCGTCGAATCGCAGCCGGCTGGTCGCCGCCTTGGTGCCGCATCTTTCCAATTCGATTTTCGGTCAGACTATCGAAGCCATGGTCGAGCAGCTTTATACCGAGGGCATCGTCGTCATGCTCGGGCTGACCGGCACGGCGGACATCCGGCTCGAATCGCTCATCAAGGCGGCGCTCGCGCGCCGCGCCGACGCGATCATTCTCACCGGCATTCTTGAAGATGAGGAGTTGCGGGGCCTTCTGCAGCGGAGCAGCACCACGGTTATCGAAATCTGGGGACTGCCGGAAAATCCCATCGATCTCGCCGTCGGCTTTTCGCACCGCGCCGTCGGCGTCGACATCGCCCGTTTCATCCATTCGCGCGGCTATCTTCATCCGCATCTCTTAACGCCATCGACGGCGCGCGCGCGCGAACGCCGCGACGGCCTCATCGCTGAGTGGGCGGCCGCGGGCGGCGCGCCGGTCACCGAGGACGACGTTGAAGCGCCCGTGCATTTCGGCAGCGCGCGGGCGGCGTTCGCCAAGATTCGGCGGCTCGATCCGCGGCCGGATGTCATCGTCTGCGGCTCCGACTCACTGGCCCAGGGCGTCATGGTCGAAGCCATGTCCTGCGGGCTCAAAGTGCCGGACGACATCGCCGTGGTTGGTTTTGGCAACAGCTCGCTCGCGGGCGAAATGCGGCCCACCATTACGACTATCGATGTCGACGGCGCGCGCATTGCGCGCGAGGCGATCGCGGCCATGCGTCAGCGCGCCCTCGGCGAGGACATTAAAAACCGTACAATTGACGTCGGTTTCCGGCTGATTGCGCGGGACAGCGCTTGAGGATTGCTTATTGCGCTTCCGCCCGCGCCGCATTCATCTTGCGATCGAAGCGCGGCGCGAGCGATAACAGCGCGATGGCGGCGATGAGGATGAAGGCGCCGAAAATTTCAGAACCCGTCGGCGCCTTGAGCCCCCAACCGAGCGAGAGAATGTAAGCGCCGATCACACCAGCCAGCAGGCTGGCCGAGCGTTCGAGCGGCACGCAGTAAGTATTTTCTCGCGCATCGAGAAGAATGATCGCCGCGAAGATCGAAACGATCGTCAGGGTTCCGGCGATGAAGACAAGCGGCAGGATCACTGGGTCGGTCCACACTTCGATAAATCCGAATTCGAGCTGTCCCGCCTGCGAGCCGAGGCCGCTCAGCGAAAGCGCGGCGAGGGCGAGCACCGACAAGGGCAGCGCGACTACCTTTTCCTCGACGAAATATTTCTTGATCGACGCCGGATCGCCGGATTTCGAGACTTTGGTCATGACCGCGAGACGCACGAAATAACCGAGCGTGTAAAGCACAACGGTGGCGATGGCGAGCGGCGGCAGGCCGAGCTCGCCCTTCTGCTGAATGACGAAGGCGAGGGCGATGAAAACCATGACCAGCGCGGTCCAGCTCCACCAGCGCACCTTGCGCCCAAAAGCCAGATCTACCAGCGGCGCGATGATGAGAATGTCGCCGCGCATCAGAAGCTGGATGTAGGGAATGCTGACGCCCTCGAAAGTGAAGGAAAGCGGCACGGTGAACAGAATGAGCGCCGTGCCGAAGCCGGAGAGGAGGGTGTATTTCGTGGGGATCGGAATGCGCCTGCCGCCGATCTGCGTCGCATTCGCTTCGCGATGCCAGCCGGAAAGCCAGATGAACAAATACGTCATCACAAGGTTCATGATGAGCGTCGAAGGCAATGTTTCGAGGCCGGTAAGCGCGCGCCCGAAGCCTTCATGGGGAAGGCTGGTGACAAGTTTCGTGGCGATGATATTGGGGAGATAGGTGATGAAATAGAGAAACAGCATCAACTCGATGGGCGCGGTAAGACGCATCAGCGAACTCCTTCAATGACGACGCGCCCGTCGCGGACCGAATATTGCGCGTTGAGGCCCGCTTCCTCAGTCACCGCTTTCATGTAATCCGCAACCTCCATAAAGCGCGGATCGTCCCGGTCAACGACCCTCGGCACCGCGTCGTCCTCGATATAGAGCGGCAGGTAGCCGGCTTCGGTAATGCGGCCGTCGCTGATCTCCAGCCGGGCGATGATCGAGCGTTTCGAAGCCTCCGGGAAGTTGTAAAGGCTGTCGAAATTCGGCTCCCATTTCTCGGCGAGCACCTGGATTTCCTTGAAGCTCTTGCGCGCCGCATGTTCCGGCGTCATGCGCAAATCGGTCGCGAAATTGCACAGCGAATAGAACACCGGCTTGCCGTCGATCACTTCTGCGCCTTTGAGGATATGGGCGTGGTGGCCGAAGATGGCGTCGGCGCCCGCCGCGATGCAGGCGCGCGCGACGTCGCGCTGATAATCGGCGATGACGGCGCGCACAAAGTGAATGCCCCAATGCTGGGAAACGAGGACGAGATCGGCTTCCTTTTTCGCCGCGCGAATATCGGCTTCCATGGCGGCGAGGTCTTCGCGGTGCGGGTAGGTGTGAATGCGTGCGGGCGTTCCGGGTTGGTCATGCTCGACTTGTTCATACACCGTATGGGCGCGCATCGGGACGCAACCAGGCCTGTTCTCTTCCGCCCAGAAGGAGTGCGGCAGGATCGAGCAATAGGCGAGCATCGCTATGCGCGTGCCATCCGGCATGACATGAATATGCGGCTTGCGCGCGGCGGCGATGTTCTCGCCCGCGCCGATGACGGCGACGCCGCTTTTGTTGAGATTGGCGATGGTGGCGCGAAGCGCGTCCGGTCCCCAGTCGAGACAGTGATTGCCGGCGCAGGAAATAACAGTGTAGCCGGCTTTCCCGACGGCTGCGGCGGCCTTCGGCGTCGACAGGACGGCGTGACGCGTCTGCGGCAGGCGAACGCCATGATCGGCGAAACTCGTTTCCAGTTGTCCGAACACAAGGTCGGCGCCCTGCAGTAACGAAGCCGTCGCGGCGAAACATTCATCCGGATTGTCGCGATCCGGCGCGATGTCGCCGGTCGCCAGCACGACGCCGCCCATTTTTCCTCCGTCCTTTATGTTTTTCCCGTCGTCTCTAACCCACAATGTAAGCGCTTGCAATCCTGTGCGCCCCGGTTATGCTTTTTGAAGCCGACAGCAAAAAATCGAGAAAACGGCGGCGAACGGAGGAATTTTGCACAAACGCGGCGTAATAGGCGCGCTGATCGCCGGCGGAGCGCTGATCGCCGGCGTCGGGTATGCGCTGGAAAGCGGCTCCGCAGCGCCCGAAAGCGGCGAGGAGCCGCCGCGCTGGTGGTCTCCGGGCGAGGGCCGGGTGTTCCCGCGCTCGCTCAATTACGAAAACGAACATGGCGAATTGCGCACGCTGGTGACCGGCGGGCCAATGGAGACGAAAGGCCACGCCTTTTTCGAACCTTTCGGCGCCGACGGGCGCGCCTGCGTCACCTGTCATCAACCAGCGGACTCAATGAGCCTCAGTGTTGAAACGGCGCGAGACCGCTGGCGCGAGACGAACGGAACCGATCCCCTGTTCGCTGCTTTCGACGGATCGAACTGTCCTGACCTTCCGCAAGGGGAACGCGACTCTCATTCGCTGCTGCTCGATTACGGCCTCATTCGCATCGAACGGCCCTGGCCGCCGCAAGGCACGGTTGGCGCCGCGCGGAAACCGGAATTCAGGATCGAGATTGTGCGCGATCCTTACGGCTGCAACTCGCCGAAGCGTTTCGATGCGCGCAAGCAGCAAGGCGCAATTTCTGTTTATCGCCGTCCGCGTCCTGTTGCGAATATGAAATATCTGACCGCCGTCGGGTTTCCGTTCGATCCGAAACAGGGGCTGCCGCTGCCTCTCGATCCGGAAACCGGCGAGCGGCTTTCCGGCAACCTTATGGCGGATGGGCGCGCCATCACGCTGAATGCGCAGATGACAGAGGCGTCGGCGACCCATCTGCAAATGGTCGAGGATATGTCAGCGGATGATCTCAAGGAAATTCTCGACTTTGAATTGCGCATTTACGCCGCGCAGCAGGTGAGCGCGGCCGGGGGGGATCTTGAGGCGGCCGGCGCGACGGGCGGGCCGAAAATGCTTGAAAACTCGACACCGGGCCTTCTGGGCGGAGACACGAGGCCGGTCTGGAGCGAATTCCAGCCGTGGGAGAACGCGGCGGCGGAGAAAGACGCCGACGAAAAGACGCTTGAATTCCGGCGCTCGGTCGCGCGCGGCGCGCGGATTTTCCGCGAAAAGACGTTTTTGATTTCGGATTCGGCGGGCATTAACTCGCCGATCGGGTTCGGCAATCCGGTGCGAAACTCTTGCGTCTTTTGTCACAATATGAGCGCCATGGGTAATGACGTGGCGCCGGGCCAGGTCGATCTCGGCACGGTGAACGCGCCTTACGCCGATCCGGCGCCGCATCTGCCGCTGTTTCGCGTGACCTGCACGGGCGAGCCGCATCCGCATCTCGGCCGCGAAATCCTGACCTACGATCCCGGTTTTGCGCTGACAACAGGGCGCTGCGCCGATGTCGGAAAGATCACCCTGCAGTCCATGCGCGGCCTGGCGGCGCGCCCGCCTTATTTCTCGAACGGCTCCGCCGCAGACTTGCGCGAAGTTATCGAGTTCTACGAGCGGCGCTACAATATCGGCTACACCGAACAGGAAAAACAGGACCTCGTGAACCTGATGAGCGCCCTATGAAGACTGCGGCGGCAGCAATTTTTTTCGCGTCAGCGGTTGTTTCCGGCGCACTGGCTGAGACCGGCGAGTTGAAAGCGTTCGCAGCTTGTCCGGTCTATCGCGACACCGACGACGGCATCAAATCCGGATGCTGGCTCGCGACAGACCCGGAGACCGGGATCGTCTATGACGTTTCGCGTGCACCGACGAAGCCCGACTGGAATTTCGGCGTGCTGGTCGAAGGGTATGTGGAGGAGGGGGCTGCGGACACTTGCGGCGGCGTCGTGCTCAATCCCATGCGGCTTTCGCTTCTGCGCGACCGTGCTTGCGTGCGCCGTGTCCTGCCGGCGGAAGATTATCCCGGCGTGAAATTCCGCCTTCCTGGGCGGACGGTTCAGCCGCTCTATATTCCGCGCAAGCCGCCTGAACCGCCGCATGAAGATGTGACCTTCAACCTCTTCTTCGACTATAATCGGGATTTCCTTGTCTATCAGCTTGATGATTACCTGATGGACGACGCCGCCAACCACATCGTCTCGTCCTCGCCGAAGAAAGTCACTGTGACCGGTTATGCGGTGCGCGAGCCCTATGAGGTTGCCGGCGGCGTATTTGTCGAAAAGGAAGAGATCGCCAAGGCGCGCGCGGAAACGGTGGCGGAGGCGCTGCGCCGCATGGGCGTTCCGGCGGAACTCATCAGCATACGCACCGCATTCAATCCAGAGCCGGTAACGACGGAAGGGACAGGCGACATTCCGGAAGCCTCGCGCCGGCGCGCCGATATCTTCGTTGACTACTGAAGTCAGCTTTCGCCTTGCGTGGCGAAGGCGCGGCGCGCCTTGATGAGAAGATCGAGCAATTGTTCCTGCTCCCCGGCGCTCAAAGCGCCGAAAAGGTCGGCCTCATGATTAGCCATGATCCGTCTGATGGTTTTCGCGACCGCTGCTCCTTTCGGCGTGCAGGCGAGGCCGTAAGAACGCCCATCGCTGACCGTGCGGTCGATAAGACCGTCATTTTCGAGGCGCGCGATCAGGGGCGCGATGTTCGCGCGCTGGATCGCGAGCGCCCGGCCGATCCGGGCCTGGGTCTCGCCGGGGTTCGCTTCGATCATTAAGAGCACCGTGCCAGCGGCTGGCGAAAGGCTCTGCGCCGACATGGCGTTGGCGAGATGCGCCATCGACGCCGCAGAAACACGCCGCAGCTGATAGCCGAGAAATTTTTCCAGAGGCTCGACGAGAGCCGGTTCGCGGATTTCGCTCATCCCGCTACGCTAATGCTATTGTTCATCGCAATCAAGAATGCTATGGATTATAGCAATAATGTCCCAAAGGGAGGAAACCATGGAATTCGAACGCAAAAATCCGCTTACCGGCGAGACGGCGAGCAAGGCGCTCGCCATGAAAGCCGGAGATGTGCCGGCCGTGGCGGAGCGCGCGGCGGCGGCCTTTCCCGCCTGGGCGGCCATGGGGCCGAACGCCCGTAGAGCCGTCCTGATGAAAGCGGCGGCGGCGCTTGAGGCGCGGGCGGACAAGTTCGTCGACGCCATGATGGGCGAGATCGGCGCGACCGAAGGCTGGGCGCGGTTCAACCTGATGCTCGCGGCGTCCATGGTGCGCGAGGCGGCGGCGATCACGACGCAGATCAGCGGAGAAGTCATTCCTTCCGACAAGCCGGGCTGTCTCGCCATGGCGCTGAAAGAACCGGTCGGCGTCATTCTCGGCATCGCGCCGTGGAACGCGCCGATCATTCTCGGCGTGCGCGCGATTGCGGTTCCGCTCGCTTGCGGCAACTCGGTTATTCTCAAAGCTTCCGAAAGCTGTCCGCGCACTCATGCGCTGATTGTCGAGGCATTCGCTGAGGCTGGTTTCCCTGACGGCGTCGTCAATGTGGTCACCAATGCGCCCGAAGACGCCGCAGACGTGGTCGGCGCGCTGATCGATCACCCTGCCGTGAAGCGCATCAATTTCACCGGCTCGACCGCGGTGGGCAAGATTATCGCGAAGCGTGCGGCGGAGCATCTGAAGCCGGTGCTTCTCGAGCTTGGCGGCAAGGCGCCGCTGATCGTGCTCGAAGACGCGGATCTCGACGAAGCGGTGAAGGCGGCGGCGTTCGGCGCCTTCATGAATCAGGGCCAGATCTGCATGTCTACGGAGCGGATCATCGTCGTCGATGCGGTGGCGGATAAGTTTGCAGAAAAATTCGCCGCGAAAGCGAAATCCCTTGCGACCGGCGATCCGCGCGAAGGCAAGACACCGCTCGGCGCGGTCGTCGACCAGAAGACCGTGAAGAATGTGAATGCGTTGATCGAAGACGCGGCGTCTAAAGGGGCGAAGATCCTCACCGGCGGCAAGGCGGAGAGCGTGCTGATGCCGGCGACCGTGGTCGACGGCGTGACCGCGGAGATGAAAATCTACCGCGATGAAAGCTTCGGCCCCGTGGTCGGGATCATCCGTGCGAAGGACGAAGCCGACGCCATTCGCCTCGCCAATGATTCGGAATACGGGCTCTCCGCCGCAGTCTTCACCCGCGATACGGCGCGCGGGCTTAAAGTGGCGCGCAAAATCCATTCGGGCATCTGTCACGTCAACGGCCCAACCGTTCATGACGAGGCGCAGATGCCGTTCGGCGGCGTCGGCGCGTCGGGTTATGGCCGCTTCGGCGGCAAGGCGGGAATCGACAGCTTTACGGAACTGCGCTGGATCACCATCGAAACCGAAGCCGGCCATTTTCCGATCTAACCCTTATACAATCAGAATTCTGGAGACATCACAGTGACCGACCGCCCTGAAGAAGAGACCGTGGCCTATGAGGTTGTGGACCGTGTTGCGTGGGTGAAGTTCAACCGCCCGGAGAAGCGCAACTGCATGAGCCCGAAACTCAACCGGCAGATGTTGCGGGTGCTCGATAAACTGGAGTTCGACGACAATGTCGGCGTGCTCGTCCTGACCGGCGAAGGGACGGCGTGGTCGGCGGGCATGGACCTCAAGGAATATTTCCGCGAGACCGAAGCGCAAGGGCTCGCCGGCACGCGCGGCGCGCAGCGCGAGGCCTATACATGGTGGAAGCGCCTGCGCTGGTATCAGAAACCGACCATCGCCATGGTCAATGGCTGGTGCTTCGGCGGCGGTTACGGCCCGCTTTACGCCTGCGATCTGGCGTATGCGGATGAAGAGGCGCAGTTCGGCCTGTCGGAAGTGAACTGGGGCATCCTGCCGGGCGGCGGCGCGACGAAAGTGGCGTTCGAGCTGATGCCGTTCAGGAAGGCGATGTATCACGCCATGCTGGGCGAGAATTTGACCGGCAGGGAAGCGGCGGAAGCCGGGCTCGTCAACGAAGCCTTGCCGGCGGACAAATTGAAAGCGCGCGTTGCGGAAGTCGCGAAGAAGCTGCTCGAGAAAAATCCGTGGACGCTGAAAGCGACGAAGGACGCCATGCGCCGGGTCGGCGAGATGACGTATGAGAACGCCGAGGATTATCTCATCCGCGCCCAGGAGGCCTTAAACTATTTCGACGGCGAGGCGCGCAAGGAAGGCATGAAGCAATTCCTCGACGACAAGACCTACAAGCCGGGCCTCGGCTCCTACGACACCTCGAAGCAGAAGAAGTAGCGAAGGGGGCCGCTCATGGCTGCGCCCGTTGACGATCTCGGCATGCAGGCGCGTCTTCGTCCCGGCGCGCTTGCAGTGGCGGACCTGACGACGGACCGCCGCTGGACCTACGCCGAATTCGACGGCGCCGTCGCGCGCTGCGCCGGCGCGCTTGCTTCGCGCGGTGTGACGGCGGGCGACCGCGTCGCGTCGCTGTCGAAGAACTGCGCCGAGCTCGTCATGCTGCATCTCGCCTGCGCGCGGCTCGGGGCGATCTATGTCCCGCTCAACTGGCGGCTCGCTGTGCATGAGCTTGAGGGGCTGATCGAGGATGCGGATCCGGCCTTGCTCGTCGAAGGGGAAGACCTCGAAAACGCGGTGTTCGACGGCGTCCCCATGAGCGCATTCCGCAAGGAGATCGTCGCGGCGGCGCCTTTTTGCGGCGGCCTCATCGGCCGCGAAAAGCCGTCGCTCATCCTTTACACGTCGGGCACGTCGGGAAAGCCGAAAGGCGCGCTTCTCAGCGAACGCAACCTCGCTGAAACGGCGATCAACTTCTCGATCCTCGGCGCCGTGAATGAAACCAGCGTCTTCCTCTGCGATTCGCCGATGTTTCATATCATCGGACTCATAACGAATGTCCGCCCGCCGATGATGCGCGGCGGCTCCCTCTTGATCTCCGACGGCTTCATTCCCGAGCGCACGCTGGCGCGGCTCGCCGATCCGGCGTTGAAGGTTACGCATTATTTCGGCGTGCCGCAGATGGCGCAGGTGCTGCGCGCGCATCCCGATTACGATCCGGATAAACTTCGCGGGCTGACGGCGCTCTTCACCGGCGGCGCGCCGCACCCCGCGGCGAATATCCGCGCCTGGCTTGGCGATGGAATTCCCGTGGTCGACGGGTTCGGCATGAGCGAGGCGGGAACCGTGTTCGGCATGCCCGTCGACCCGGAGATCATCAATCGCCATGCGGGATCGGTCGGCGTCGCGACGCCGCGGATCAAGGCGCGCATCGTCGATGCGGACGGCGCCGACATAGCAGTTGGCGAAGCGGGCGAACTTGTTCTCAAAGGCGACAACATCACGCAAGGCTACTGGCGCCGCGAGAAGGAAACGAAGGAGGCTTTCACCGAAGACGGCTGGTTCCGAACCGGCGACATCGCGCGCATGAACGATGAAGGCTTTTACTGGCTCGTCGACCGGCGCAAGGACATGTTCATTTCCGGCGGTGAAAACGTCTATCCGGCGGAGATCGAAGCCGTGGTCGCGGGCGTTAACGGCGTCAAGGAAGCAGCCGTGGTCGGCGTACCCGATGAGAAATGGGGCGAGGTTGGCTATCTCTTCTGGGTTCCTCATGACGGCGCCAAGATCGACCTCGCCGATATTCAGAAGGCGCTGCATGAGAGTGTCGCGCGCTACAAAATACCGAAACATTATTCGCAGATCGATGCGCTGCCGCGCAATGGCGCCGGCAAGGTCCTGAAGACGGCCCTGCGCGAGACTGCTGCAGCGAAAGCCGCAGCCGGCGCCTGATCAGCCGTTGCGCCGGCTTTCGAGCCGGTAGCGGCGCGGGGTGACGCCGGTCAGCCGCTTGAAAAAACGCGAGAAGTAAGCCGGATCTTGGAAGCCGAGATCGAAGCCGATCTGAGCCGCCGTAGCCTCGGTGTAATGAAGGTTGCGCTGCGCTTCGAGCAGCAGCCTTGCGTTGATGATCGCCGCCGGAGACTGGCCCGTGGCCCGCCGGATCGTGCGCGAGAGCTGCGATTGGCTGACGGCGAGGGCTTCGGCGTAGCGGTCTATGCTCCAATGTTCGCGGAAACGCTTATTGACGAGATCGCGAAACCCTGCCGCGAGACGCGCGCCCTCCGGCGCGGCGACCCCGGGGCCGGACTTGCCCGGCGCATTGCGCAGCATGAGGACGAGAAGGGCGCTCGTCAGGCTGTCGAGCATCAGAGCGCGTCCTTCGCGCGCCTCGACGAATTCCTCATGCAGGCGGGAAAAAAGGAAACTGAGGTCCCGGTTTTCCGCAGCAGAGAGGTCGAGCTTCGTCACGCCGAAACCGCGGCCGGCGAGGAGCCCGCGAAGGGGCGCGAAGGCGGCGGTCTCAAACAGGCGAGTCTCGGTAGACAGGACCCAGCCCAGCGTGTCCTCCTCGAAGGCGAAGCCGTGCACGACGCCGTCGGGAATGGCGAGGACGCTGCGAGGGGCGAGAGCGATGCGCGCGTCCTCAAGGGTCGCTTCCGCGCCGCCCTTCGCCACATGGATGAACTGCCACATATCGCGATGCGAATGGGGCGTGATGGTCCAGTCATAGAGCCGGGCCCGGGACCTGATGTCTTCGATATGGATGAGTTCGAGCTCGGATGCGCCCGGCAGCTCACCATAAAGAGCGAAGCGGGCAGGCGCGGCGGCGACCTTGTCATGCGGTTGGGGCATGCCTGGAAAATACAATAAATTTGCCGGATCGTCCATTTCTGGCGCAGTTTTGCGCCCGTAATATGCAATCCGAAGAACAAAAGACCAATGCCGCCGGAGGATCCGCGAATGAAAACTCAGGTCGCCATTATCGGCGCAGGGCCGTCTGGATTGATGCTTGGCCATCTTCTGCGCCAGGCCGGTCTCGACGCGGTCATCGTCGAACGTCAGACCAAGGATCATGTACTGTCGCGCATCCGCGCCGGCGTCCTTGAAACCGTGACGACGGACATTCTCGAAGACCTCGACATCGCCGACCGCATGCGCGCGGAGGGCCTGCCCCATGAAGGCTTCAATCTCGCTGACGGCGAACGCCTTATCCGCATTGATCTCAAGTCGCTCGTCGGCAGGCATGTGATGGTCTACGGCCAGACCGAACTGACGAAAGATCTCATTGACGCAGCGCCGTCGCGCGGTCTCGAGATCGTCTGGCAGGCGGACGAAACGACTCTTCATGACATCGAAACCGACGCGCCTTACATCACCTATCGCAAGGACGGCGCCGAGCATCGCATCGACGCGCGCTTCATCGCGGGGTGCGACGGTTATCACGGGCCGTCCCGCAAGGCGGTTCCGGCTGCCGCGGGCCAGGAGTTTGAAAAGGTTTATCCGTTCGGCTGGCTCGGCATTCTTTCCGACGTGCCGCCCTGCAATCACGAACTGATTTACGCCAATCACGAGCGCGGCTTTGCGCTGGCATCCATGCGCTCGCCGACGCGCAGCCGGTATTACATTCAGGTGCCGCTGACCGAAAAAGTAGAAGACTGGCCCGACGACCGATTATGGGACGAGCTTTGCCTCCGGCTGCCGCAGGAGGCTGCGCAGAATGTGGTCCGCGGACCGGCGCTCGAAAAATCCATCGCGCCCTTGCGCTCCTTCGTGTTCGAGCCGATGCGCCACGGCTCTTTGCTTCTCGCGGGTGACGCTGCACATATCGTGCCGCCGACCGGCGCCAAGGGGCTCAACCTTGCGGCGTCGGATGTGCGCTATCTTTCGCGCGCGCTCATCGCATGGTTTGCGAAAAACGATCATGACGCGGTCGCCGCCTATTCGGAAAAAGCGCTGGCGCGGGTCTGGAAATCGGAGCGCTTCTCCTGGCAGTTGACGATGCTGATGCATCGCTTCCCGACGGACGGCGCCTTCGACCGGCGCATTCAGGTCGCCGAACTCGATTATGTTGCGTCGTCCGAAGCCGCCCGCCGCGCCATCGCCGAGAACTATGCCGGCCTGCCGCTATAGGGAGCGCCGCCGCCCCGCACTGGACACAGCAGATACATCGATGGTTCGCTGCTGACTGGTCATTCAATATGTTGCGCCAAGGCGAGGCGGCGTTCCTGCGGCTAGGGCTCTGCCTGATCTCTGTAAGGTTTATGGAGTCTATTTTCTTTCTGCGCTCGCCAATGCCGAGTGAGCAGTGTCGAACTGTTCGCATGCGGGCGGCAAAACTTAGTTTCAGCGCTGAGCCGTTGGGTTTCTTGGAAGACCGTCAGAAATCCAAGCAATGTCAACATTCCGAGGAGAATGCGTCCGCCCTGGAGATTGCCTTTCTTGCTGAGCGGCGATACCCCTTGGCGTTTCCTTTTTCGAAAGACAGGCAGGATTTATGGCGGGCAAATATGATGCGGTGCTGATCGGCGGCGGACATAACGGGCTCGCCTGCGCTTTTTATCTGGCGCGGGCGGGGCTTTCGGTCCGGGTCTGTGAGCGGCGCGGCGTTGTCGGCGGCGCGGCGGTGACTGAAGAGTTTCACCCCGGCTTCAGGAATTCTGTCGCGAGCTACACGGTGAGCCTTTTGAACCCTGTCGTCATTCGCGACATGGAGCTCGAAGCGCTAGGCCTCAAAGTCATCAACCGGCCGGTCTCGAATTTCCTGCCCACTGAAGACGGCCGCTACCTTAAAGCCGGCGGCGGTCTTGAAAAGACACAGGCAGAGTTCCGCAAATTCTCCAACGCCGACGCCGAGCGCTTGCCCGCTTATTACGACCGGCTCGAGGCGGTGGCGGATGTGTTGCGCCATGTCTCCATGCAGACCCCGCCCAACCCGAAAAACAAGTTGAAAGCGGCGCTTTCGGCGGCCTCGCAGTTATGGCCGGCTGCGAAGGGCGATCTGCAGTTGCATCAGGACATTCTCGACCTCTTCACCAAAAACGCGCGGACATTCCTCGATGCGTGGTTCGATTCCGATCCGGTGAAGGCGGTCTTCGGCTTCGATGCGGTGGTCGGCAATTATGCCAGCCCCGACACGCCCGGCTCGGCCTATGTGTTGCTGCATCACGTCTTCGGCGAGGTGAACGGCGTCAAGGGCGCCTGGGGCCATGCGGTCGGCGGCATGGGCGCAATCACCCAGGCGATGAAAAAGGCCTGCGAGTCCGTGGGCGTCGAGATCACCACCGACGCGCCGGTGAAATCGGTGTTGGTCGATGACGGCGAGGCGGTCGGCGTTCTCCTTGAAAGCGGGGAGGAGATCGCGGCGACACGGGTCGTCGCCAACGTCAACCCGAAGCTGCTTTACGGGCGGCTGACCCCGGCGGACGCACTCGATCCGGAATTCAAGCGCCGCATGGATGGCTGGCGCTGCGGTTCCGGCACCTTGCGCATGAATGTGGCGCTGTCGGAACTGCCGAAATTCACCTGCTTGCCGGAAGCGGGCGAGCATCTCCAGTCGGGCATCATCATCGCGCCGACCCTCGATTACATGGACCGCGCCTTCACCGACGCCAAACAATATGGCTGGTCGCGCAAACCCATCGTCGAAATGCTGATCCCGTCGACGGTGGACGACAGCCTCGCGCCAGCGGGACAACATGTGGCGAGCCTTTTCTGTCAGCAATTTGCGCCGGAACTCCCCGATGGCAAGTCCTGGGCGGATCATCGCGACGAGGTCGCCGATCTCGCCATTGCGACGGTCAATGAATATGCGCCGAATTTCAAAGCGTCCGTTCTCGGACGGATGGTGCTGACGCCGCAGGACCTCGAAGACAAATTCGGCCTGATCGGCGGCGACATCATGCATGGCGCCATGACCCTCGATCAGATGTGGGCGGCGCGGCCGGCGCTCGGGTTTGGCGATTATCGCGGCGCCCTGAAACGGCTCTATCATTGCGGGGCGGGGGCGCACCCCGGCGGCGGCGTCACTGGTCTGCCCGGGCGCAATGCGGCGCGCGAAATTCTCAAGGATGCGCGGGGGCCGCTTGCGGCCTAAGGTTAATCCGGCCGGCGAAGAGTTGCGGGAGTATTTTCCGCCCTCTAAGCTTTTCCGGAAACGGAAGTCGCATGAGCATCACTGACGCCGCACAGGAACGCAGCTCCGGCAATCTCGCCGACGCCCTGAAACAGGGGGCGATGCTGCTTGAAAAGTCGCCGAAACACGCCGCTGAACAGGCGAGGGCGATCCTCGCCGCCATTCCGGGACAGCGCGATGCGCGCGTTTTGCTCGCGGCGGCGACACGGCGGCAGGGCGATGCGAAAGGCGCGCTGGAACAGCTTCAAGAGATGATCGCGGAGGATGCGGGTTTTGCTCCGGCCCATCATGAAATGGGCCTCGCCTATGGCGCGCTAGGGCAAGGGCAGGCCGCGATCCGCTCGCTTGAACGCGCCTTGAGCCTCGATCCGGGTCTCGCCAGCGCCTGGCGCGCACTGGGCGATCAGTTAACCATGGCGGGGGACGAGGCGGGCGCCGACCGCGCCTATATGCGCCACATCAAAACGGCGGCGAAAGACCCGCGGCTTCTCGAGGCCGCCGATGCGCTCGCGCGCAACGACATTCCGATCGCCGAGCGGCTCTTGAAAACCTATCTCAAACAGCATCCGACCGATGTCGCCGCGATCCGCATGCTCGCGGAACTCGCCGCGCGCATCGGGCGCTATCAGGATGCGGAGAATCTGCTTTTGCGCTGCGTCGAATTGGCGCCGAGCTTTACGGCGGCCCGGCATAACCTTGCCATTATTGAACTGCGTCTCGGGAAAGCGGAAGAAGCCTATAGAGAAGCGGAGACACTCCTCGAAAACGATCCGAAGAATCCCAACTATCGCACGCTCTATTCGTCAGCGCTGGTGCGCGTCGGCGAATATGAAAAGGCGATCGAAAGCTACGGCGCCTTGTTGAAGGAGTATCCGAAACAGCCGAAGGCTTGGATGAGCTACGGACATGCGCTCAAGACCGTGGGGCGAACGCCCGAGTCGATTGACGCTTATCAGAAAAGCATCGAACTCCAGCCCAGCCTTGGCGAAGCCTATTGGAGTCTCGCCAACCTGAAGACTTTCAGGTTCGATGACGCCAATATCGCTGACATGCGCGCGCAACTTCAACGCGCCGATATCGAGGATGATGACCGGCTGCATCTACATTTTGCACTTGGCAAGGCGCTTGAAGATGCGAAAGAATATGAAGCCTCTTTCCGTCATTACGAACGTGGCAACGCCATCCGGCAAAGCCAGATCGTTTACGACGAAGACGAGATGGCTCTGCGCCTTGAGCGCTCGAAAGCCGTGCTGACGCCGGCGTTGATCGCTGCAAAAAAAGGCAAGGGCTGCGAAAAACCCGATCCGATTTTCATTGTCGGCATGCCGCGGGCCGGCTCGACGCTGCTGGAACAGATTCTTTCCAGCCACAGCCAGGTCGAAGGCACGATGGAGCTTCCGGATATCATCGCCATCGTCAAGCGCCTCGGCGGGAAAGCGAAACGCAGCGAGGAATCGCGCTATCCTGAAATTATCGCCGAACTTTCAGACGATCAGTTGAAGGCCCTCGGCGAGGAATATCTCGAACGGACTCGCATTCAGCGGAAAACTGATAAACCGTTTTTCATTGACAAGATGCCCAACAACTTCATGCATGTGGGCCTCATCCATCTTATTTTGCCGAATGCGAAAATCATCGATGCGCGCCGCCATCCGCTGGCCTGCTGTTTTTCCGGCTTCAAACAGCATTTTGCGAAGGGGCAGGGGTTCTCCTATGGTCTTGAACGCATTGGGCGGTATTATCGCGATTATGTTCTCCTGATGCAGCATTTCGATGAGATCGCGCCCGGCGTTGTTCATCGGGTGATTTACGAAGAAATGGTCGCGGACCCGGAGACCCAGATCCGGGCGCTCCTTGATTACTGCAGTCTGCCTTTCGAAGAAGCCTGCCTCAACTTCCACCAGACCGAGCGAGCGGTCCGGACCGCGAGCTCCGAACAGGTCCGCCAGCCCATTTACAAGAGCGGGGTCGACCAGTGGGTGAATTACGAGCCCTGGCTGGGAGAGCTGAAGACAGCGTTGGGGAATGTCCTTACGGCATATCCCGCCGCCCCTCAAGAATGAAAACATTCACCAGACTGATGAAATAGCTATATTCATCCAATCCATAGGCGCGGATTGGCAACACTCGCCATGTTTATGGCTCGGCTTGCCGCAGGCCGATTGCGGCGAGACGCCGGTTCATCATACCGTCACATATGAGGATTCTTGCGGCCGGGGCCTGGGGGCGCCGCAGGGACAGGGCTGCGATCCTTTGGATCGCTCATATTAAGTGGTGACAAGATGAACAAAGCGACCTTGAGGCTGAACCTCCTGGGCTCCCGCCCGATGATGAAAACGGCGCTGCTGGCGTCTTCCATGTGGACCGGCGTGACGGGCGCCGCGATGGCGCAAAGCGACCGCGATACGATCGTCGTGACGGCGCAGAAGCGTGAGCAGAACATTCAGGACGTGCCGATTTCCATCATCGCAATTGGCACAGAGAGACTTGAAGAACTCGAAGTCTCCTCCTTTGAAGATTACGCGAAGTATCTTCCCTCGGTTTCTTTTCAGTCCACTGCGCCGAACCTAACAACGGTCTATATGCGCGGCGTCGTTTCCGGCGGCGACGGCAACCATTCGGCTTCGCTGCCGTCCGTCGGCGTCTATCTCGACGAACAGCCGGTGACGACCATTCTCGGATTCCTACCGCTGCACATCTACGACATCGAACGGGTCGAGGCTCTTGCTGGGCCGCAAGGCACGCTGTTCGGCGCGAGCTCTCAGTCCGGCACGCTCAGAATTATCACTAATAAGCCCAAGATCGGCGAGACCGAAGGCGGCGTGGATGTTGAGGTCAACACCGTCTCAGACGGCGAAGTTGGCTATCAGTTTGAAGGCTACTGGAACCAGCCCGTCAGCGACAACGCAGCGCTGCGCATCGTCGGTTGGTATAAGAAGGACGCCGGCTTCATTGACAACGTGCTTGACAGCCGCACCTTCCCATCGTCGGGGATCACCAAGACGAACGCCGCGCTTGTAGAAGATGATTTCAACGACGGCGAGACCTTCGGCGCCCGGGTGGCGCTCAAAATCGATCTTGATGAAAACTGGACCATTACGCCGACGCTCCTTGGCCAGAAGTCGAATTTCGATGCGCGTAATTCTTTTGACCCGCAGCTCGGCGATCTGAATGTTGGGCGTTTTTATGACGAGCTCAACGAAGACCGTTTCTTCCAGGCGGCGCTAACCGTTGAAGGCAAAGTCGGCAGCTTCGACGTGACCTATGCCGGCGCCTATCTCAAGCGCCAGATTGACTCGTTCAATGACTACACGGATTACGCGTATTTTTACGACGTGCTCTATGGCTACGGCGCTTACTTCTACGACGACATGTACAATCTCGTCGATCCGTCCCAGACCTATCAGGGCGACGACAGCTTCATGAAGTATTCGAACGAACTGCGGTTCTCGACCCCGCAGGACAAGCGCGTTCGCGCCGTCGTCGGATTTTTCCAGAACCATCAGCGCCACTTCATCCATCAGCAGTATGTGGTGGAAAACCTGACGTCGCTATTTGAAGTAACCGACCATCCGGACACGATCTGGCTGACGGAGCAGAAGCGGGTCGATCGCGACCTCGCAATCTTCACTGAAGTCGAATTCGACATCACTGACAGCCTGACCTTTATCGGCGGCGTCCGCGGCTACCGGTTTAAGAACTCCTTACAAGGTTTCTTTGGGTACAGCGCCAACTTCTCAAGCCGAACCGGCGAGGCTGCGTGTTTCGGTCCTCCTATCGTGCCGGATTCGCCCTGCACGAACCTCGACCGCACGGTGAAAGATACGGGAGAGACCCACAAACTCGGGCTCACCTACGACATCGACGACGACAAGATGGTCTATTTCACATACTCCACCGGCTTCCGGCCCGGCGGCGTGAACCGTCGCGGCACGCTCCCGCCGTATCTTGCTGACGATCTGCGCAATCTTGAGCTTGGCTTCAAGACAGCTTGGGCGGATAACCGCGTGATTCTGAACGCGGCTGTGTTCGACCAGAAGTGGAACGACTTTCAGTTCCCGCTGCTTGGCCAGAACGGTCTGACGGAAATTCAGAACGCCGCGCAGGCGAAAATCAAAGGGTTTGAAACCGACATCACCCTGGTGCCTGTTGACGGTTTCACCATCAACGGCGCCGTTTCCGTGATCGATGCAAAACTCGCCGCCGATTATTGCGGCTATTTCGATATCAATACGGGCGGTCCTGCGCTCGTCTGCCCGCAGGCGGTGGACGATCCATCGACGCCGGATGTCGATGAAACGACTCCGCCGCAGGCGCCCGAAGGCCGTCGCCTGCCGGTCGTGCCAGACTTCAAAGGAACGCTCACGGCGCGCTATGAATTCGATCTCGGTCAATTCCAGGCGCATCTGCAAGGGTCTGTGAGCGGTCAGACCGAATCCGCGGCGGGCCTGACCGATGCAGATATCGCAACACTTGGTCCTCAGTCGGGTTATGTGATCGCTGACTTCAGCGCCGGCATTCGTCAGGAAGATTGGGAGCTCGTCGCTTTCATCAACAATGCTTTCGACGAACGCGCGAATATCATCAACTTTGTCGCCTGCGGCGTCTGTGGATCGCGCGTGCAATACGGCGTCAACCAGCCGCGCACCATTGGCGTTCGCTTCGGAAAAGACTTCTGAGGCGGATAGGATAAAACGAAAATAAAAGCCGGCGTGAAAGCTCACGCCGGCTTTTTTGTTTGGCGATTGGGCTGCGTCGGCGCAGTCTCACAGTTGCGACACATAAGAGAATGAGGAACCGCCGTTGACTGATTCAGGAAAGCCCGCCAAGCGCGACAAGCCCCTCGGTTTCTGGATGGCGACGGCGCTCGTTGTCGGCAATATGATCGGCTCCGGGGTTTTTCTTCTTCCCGCCGCGCTGGCGCCCTTCGGCTGGAGCGCGGTCGTGGGCTGGATCATGACCATCGCCGGGGGGATCTGTCTCGCGGCGGTCTTCGCAGCCATGGCGCGGGCATTTCCAAAGGCGGGCGGTCCTTATGCTTATGCGAGTGAAGCGTTCGGTCAGGCGCCGGCTTTCATGGTGGCGTGGAGCTACTGGATTTCCATCTGGGTCGGCAACGCCGCGGTGGCGACCGGCGCCGTCAGTTATCTCAGTGTGTTCTTTCCCGAGATCGCAGAGACGACTGGGCTACACGCCGTCATTACCTGCGGCGCGATCTGGGTTCTGACCGCCATCAATTGCCGCGGCGCCTTTATCGCCGGATCTGTGCAGCTGGTGACGACAGTCTTGAAAGTCATGCCTTTGATCGCCGTCATCCTGCTGGCTGGGTTCGTGTTGTCCGGCGGCGGCGACACGCCTGCGTCTCTTCCAGCGTTCGAGGGTTTCGCCGATCTGAAAATCGCGAGCATCACGGCGGCGGCGACCTTAACGCTCTGGGCGCTGCTCGGCCTTGAGTCCGCGACCGTGCCGGCCGAGCATGTGGAGAACCCGTCGAAAACCATTCCCCGCGCCACCATGACCGGCATGATCCTCGCTGGGATCGTCTATCTCTTTTCCTGTTCGGCGGTCATTCTTCTTCTGCCTGCTGACGAAGTGGCGGCGTCGAACGCGCCCTTCGCCGATTTCGTCAGCACCTATCTCAATACCGGCGGCGGTCAACTGATCGCGCTTTTCGCCGCCATCAGCGGGTTCGGCGCGCTCAATGGCTGGATCATGATTCAGGGCGAGCTCCCTTACGCCATGGCGAAGGGCGGCGTCTTTCCGCGCTGGCTTGCGAAAGAATCGGCGCGCGGCCTGCCGGTGAGGGCGCATGTGGTCTCGAGCCTGCTGCTCACCACCATCGTCATGCTCAATTATTCGAAGTCCATGACGGAGGCGTTCACCTTCGTCGTCTTATTGTCGACGACGGCGTCGTTGTTCATGTTCTTCGCCAGCGCGCTCTCCGCCTTGAAGCTCCAGTTCGACGGGCGGTTGAAATCGTCATTTCTCCTGCTGAGCGCCGGGGTTGCGGCGGCGCTTTACGCCATCTGGACCATCTATGGCGCCGGCGGAGAAGCCGTCGCCTGGGGCGTCGCGCTGCTCTTCGCCGGGCTGCCGGTTTATCTTTTCACCCGCTGGCAAAATAGCCGGAGCGGCGAGTGATCATTCGCCGCTGGCGAGCGCCGTCAGCAGCGTATGCCAGTGATCAAGCGCGCCATCGACCGCAGCCACCGGCACGCGCTCATTAAGGCCGTGGGCGTACATGTCCGAAGGCTTCATGAAAATGCCGGAAACGCCGTAGCTGTCGATCCCATGCGCGCGGAAGTGAAGACTGTCGGAAGCGCCCGCGGACATTTCCGGCACGATGGGAAGGCCCGGATAGCGCTTGTCGACGGCCTTTCTCACCGCAGCCACCACATCGTCGCGCAAGGGCGAGGCGTCGGAATAATGCACCTCGTCGGCGAGTTCGACGGTCGCGTCCGGATTGTCGATAAGCTCGACAAGCTTCGCCTCAACCTCCGCGGGATCGACGCCGGGGAAGATGCGGCAGTTGACGTTCATCTCCGCGCGCTGCGGCAAGGCGTTGGGCGCGTGTCCGCCATCGAGCTGCGTCGCGACGCAGGTGGTGCGCAACTGGCCCACATATTCCGGACGTTCCGAGAGAATTTTGATCGCCTTTTTGTCCTTCGGGTTGGCGGCGAAATCGGCCATGGCCTTGCCGAGTTCGCCTTCGGTCTGCGCCGCCGCCTGACGGAAGCTTTCGAGCGTGATGTCGCTCCACATCACCGGGAATTCGTAATTGGAAATGTTGAGCGCCGCCTTGGCGAGATCGTAGATCGCATTGTCCTTGCGCGGCAGGCTCGAATGGCCGCCTGCATTGGTGAAGGTGACAGTGTAGTCGGCGTAGGTTTTCTCAGCACCTTGCAGATAATAGGCGACGGGTTCGCCGTCTTCGCCAAGGCCGCCGCCGCCCCCGTCGCTGTTGAGGACGATGTCCGCGCCCTCAAGAGCATCCGCGAGGATCATCGTCGTCGCCATCGTGGTCTCTTCATCGCCCGAGAGCGCAAGCACAAGATCGCGGTTCGGCGTGAAGCCCTCCTGTTTCAACCTGATCAAGGTTTGGACCATCATCACCATGCCGAACTTGTTGTCGGTGACGCCGCGCCCGAACAAAAATCCGTCTTCCTCCACCATCGTGAACGGATCGCGCGTCCAGTCTTCGGGATTGGCGCCGACTACATCCATATGCGCCGAGAGAAGGATCGGGCCTTTTTCGCCGGTCCCTTTGTAGGTCGCCACCAGCGTCGCCGTTTCACCATGACGCTCAATGACGATGTCGTCTTTCGCGAAACCGCCTTTTTGCAATTCTGCGGAGATCAGCTCCGCGACGGCCGGCACCTTGCCTTTGCCTTCGACGGATTCGATCGCAATCGTCTTGCCGAGAAGGTCTATCGTTTTTGCGGTGAGTTCCGGCGGCGTCAGCGGCGCATCCTGCGCTGCGGCGGCGAAAGGAAGGGCGCTGACGAAAAGCGAAAGAGCGGAGAGGGATAAGGAACGCATGGAAAGTCCTTTTCTGCAAGGCGCCGTCCGCTTGCCCGGCGGCGCGTCAACGGCGTAGGATTGTGAGACTATAGCGTGAATTCGCCGCGCAAAGGGAGGGCTTTCGTTTGACGCTTTTTGACATCCGCCGGACCGGTTTCGCCACGCTGGCCGCTATCGCCGCATTCTCATCATCTATGGCTGCCGGAGCAGAGGAAAACGCCTTCATCCGCGCAGGCCGTCTCATTGACGTAGAAAAGGGGACCGTTCTCACGGATCAGTTGATTCGCGTGGAGGAAGGCCGCGTCGTTTCGGTTGCGCCCTATGACGCGCCGCCTTCGGGCGCCAAGGTGATCGACTGGTCCGGCTACACCGTATTGCCGGGGCTTGCCGATATGCACTCTCATCTCGTCGGCGACATTCAGGGCGGTATTATCGATCCCCTGCTGACGACCGGCGCAGAAGACGTTCTCGCAGGCGCAGGCAATGCGAAGACAACACTGTGCGCCGGCTTTACGACGGTGCGCGATGTGGGATCGTGGCGCGCCTTCACCGATGTTGCGTTGCGCGATGCGATCAACAAGGGCTGGGTCGAAGGGCCGCGCATGGCGGTCGCCGGCGGTTATTTCACCATCCCCGGCGGCGGCGGCGCCATCACTGGTCTCGCTTATGACGCGAAGGCGCCGGAGGACATGATGCGAGGGATTGTGCGCGGGCCGGAAGACGCGCGGCAGAAAGCGCGTGAGTTCCTGCAGCACCGTGTGGACCTTTTGAAAATGATCGCCACCGGCGCCGTTCTCACCGTCGGCACCGATCCGGGATTGCCGGAGCTTTCCGAAGCGGAAATGCGGGCGATCGTCGATGAGGCGAAAAAATACGGGAAGAACGTGACGGCTCATGCTCACGGCGCCGAAGGTGCGAAGATGGCGGTGCGCGCCGGCGCCGCTTCCATCGAACATGGCTCGCTCTTGGATGACGAGGCGCTACGGATGATGAAATCTCGCGGCGTGTTCCTTGTCGCAGATATTTATAATGGCGATTACATCAACGAAGTCGGCGCGCGCGAACACTGGCCAGAAGAAACCATGCAAAAAAACCGCGACACCACCGACACGCAGCGCGAGGTGTTCCGCAAAGCCGTGCAGATGGGCGTCAAGATCGCCTATGGCACCGACAGCGGCGTTTATCCGCATGGGGATAATGCGAAACAGATGCCTTACATGGTGCGTTACGGCATGAGCCCCATGCAGGCGATCCAGTCTGCGACGTTGCATTCGGCGGAGCTGCTCGACTGGGAAAAAGACACGGGCGCGATCTCGGCGGGACGCTACGCAGACATGATCGCGGTCGAGGGCGATCCGCTTGAAGACATTTCCATCCTTTCGGACGTCAAGGGCGTCATCAAGGGCGGCCGCGAAATCCATTGTGAATAGAGGCCTTATGAAAAAACTCGTCATTCTTGCCGCCGCGCTGGCGCAGCTTTCTTTCGCCGCCGCCCAAACCGCGCCGCGGGCGCGCGATCTTGGCGTGCCTTTCGACGGAACGCCGGGTCCGCTCAACGCGATCACTGATGTCGAGGGCGTGACGGTGGGTCACAAAACCATCATCAAGGATCTGCGCGGCGGTCACGCGGTCCGCACGGGCGTCACGGCGATCCTGCCGCGCGGTGAAAAGACGCTGGACAAGGACGTCTTCGCAGGGGTTTTCTCACTCAACGGCAATGGCGAGATGACTGGGGCGCACTGGATCGAAGAGTCCGGCTTTCTTGAAGGGCCGGTGATGATCACCAACACCCACAGCGTCGGCGCCGTTCATGAAGGCGTCATCAAATGGCGCATCAAGCAGGCAGGCCCCGACGCGAGCGGCTATTGGTGGTCGCTGCCCGTGGTTGCAGAAACCTGGGACGGCGATCTCAATGACATCAACGGCTTTCATGTAAAAGAAAAACATGTGGCCGCAGCGCTGGATAAAGCGAAGGCGGGCCCGGTAGCCGAGGGCAATGTGGGCGGCGGCACAGGCATGATCTGTCACGAATTCAAATGCGGCATCGGCACTTCATCGCGCCGCGCCGGCGGCTATACGATTGGCGTGCTGGTGCAGGCGAATTACGGGATGCGCGATCCTTTGCGCATCGCGGGCGTTCCGGTCGGCCAGCACCTGCGCAATGACCGTATTTTCTCGGAAGACGATCCGACCGCCGCTGAATCGGGCTCCATCATTATCGTGATTGCGACAGACGCCCCATTGTTGCCGCAGCAATTGAAACGCATCGCCAAGCGCGCTGCATTAGGACTGGGGCGTATGGGCAGTTATGCCGGCAACGGTTCCGGCGATATTTTCATCGCCTTTTCTACCGCAGAGATGGATAAGGGCGACGGCGCTCTCTGGCGCCTCTCGAGACTTGACAATGGCGCGCTTGATCCGTTGTTTTTGGCGACGGCGAACGCGACAGAGGAAGCTGTTGTCAACGCCATGGTCGCGGCGCGCGACATGACGGGCAATGAGGGACATTACGCCAAGGCCATCGACCACGAAGCCTTGCGCGCTGTTCTCAAACAATATGGGCGCCTGGCGGAGTAGCTATTCCGCTTTCAAATATTCGCCGTACCAGTCGAGATTTCGCTGCATACGGTCGGCCAGGAAACTCGGCCGGGTGAGCCCATGATCTTCGCCGGGATAAATGACAAGCTCCGTGTCGCGTTCGAGCGAGCGCAGCGCCAGATACATCTGCTCCGAGCCGATGCACGGAACATTTTCGTCGGCGCTTGCGCATTGGAACAGCGTCGCCGCCGTAATCTTGTCCGCCTCGAAGAACGGATAACTCACCCGCTCGAACGCCTTCCTGTCGCGCCAGGGCAGGCCAAGCTCCATTTCATATTCGAACATATATTGGTCGGCGCCATAGCCGGCGAGAAAGTTCGACATGCCGGCGCCGCTGATCGCGGCCTTGATGCGTTTGTCGCTGGCGATCATGTAATTGGTGAGGATGCCGCCATAGCTCCAGCCGCCGACGCCGATGCGGTTCGGGTCGGCGACGCCCATTTCGATGACATGATCGAGCCCGGCGGAAATGTCTTTCGCATCGACATTGCCCCAGTCGGCATAGATGGCTTTGGCGAAGTCGAAACCGCGTCCCGACGAGCCGCGCGGATTGACCGCAAGCACTGCGTAGCCATTCGCTGCGTAGACTTGCCAGTCGAACATGAACTCATGGCTGAACTGGTAAACCGGGCCGCCATGAAGCCGGGCGATAAGGGGATATTGCTTCCCTTCCTCAAACCCAAGCGGCAGCATCAGAATGCCGTGAATTTCGTGCTTGCCGCTTTTGAAGGAAACGTCGCGCGTCTCGGCGAGACGGCGCTCTTTCAGCCAGTCATTATGCGTTGTCAGCGCGCGGCGGCCCTGGTCGATGGCGGCGAGCTGGTAAGGCTCGCTCGCATCGCCGTCGAGAACCGCGACGCGTCCATTCGGTGCGACGGCAAGATCGAAGGCGTAACGCGGGCCTTCCGTAAGGTAGGTTATCTCTTCGCTCTCGACATCGATCTTCGCGGCCCAGGTGTCGCGGTCCTGTTCGATGAGCGCGTAAACGGTCTTCGAATCCTCACCCCAATGCGGCGAATAGAACCAGCGGTCGATGCGCGCCAGCGGTTTGACGTCTCCCGTTTCGAGATCCGCGACGGTAAGCTCGAAGGGTGTGTAATAAATCCATTTGTCGGCGCCCATCTGCAGCCAGAGAAGTTTCGCGCCGTCCGGCGACCATTGCGGTCGTGACCAGGTCGAAGGGTCGCCGTCGGCGCCGTCATAATTGGAAACCTTGCGCGGATTCGCGCCTTTCACCGACGCCATGATAAAGACGTCGTAATCTGCGTGACGGTCCTCACGGCCGCGATCTTTCGCGACATAAGCGATCGCAGAACCGTCGGGCGAGAAAGTCGGCGAATAATAGTCCCGGTCGCCTTCGGTGATCTGTTCGGTTTCGCCAGTGACGACGTCGACGCGAAAAAGGTGAATGCGCCGGTCGTCAATATAGCCGCGCCCGTCATCCTTGAATTTGAACCGGGTAATAACGATGGGTTGCGGTTTTTCCGGGTCGGCGCCGACGGAAGGCCCGACCTCCGCCGCAGCGATGATTGTTTTTCCATCAGGGGAGAGTGCGAATTCCGAAACGCCGCCCTTGATGTTGGTCGCTTGCCGGGCCTTGCCGCCATTGGCGGGCATGACGAAAATTTGCGTTTCTTCGTTCTCGGTTCCGTCACTGAGATAAGCGATGATGTCGCCGCCATAGGCGGGCGCCCATTCGCTGATTTCCGGCGTGTCGGTGAGTTGTTTCTCATCGCCTTCCCATGACACACGCCAGAGATCGCTGACCGTGGCGTCGATTTTCAGATTATGGGTCGAGAGCGAATAGGCGATGTGGTTTCCGTCGGGAGAAAAAACCGGTTCGGCCACATCCGCGATGTTGTGAATGTCCTCGACGCTAAGCGGCGATTTTTCCTGCGCCATCGCTGGCGTGACGATGCACAGACAAGCTGCGAGATGGATCAGGCGCATTAAGCCCCCTCTTGGATTAGCGGCGGCTCTCATATCCGCCGAGAAATGAGGAAAGATTGCTTTTGAGTTCATCGCAGGGATAGCCGCCTTCCTGAACGATGACGGTGGGTAGCTTCAGCGCGGCGCCAATGGCCTCGCCAATGCGGGCAAAACCGCCGGTGGTGACCGCGAGACCGGCGATGGGGTCGCCTTCATAGGCGTCGAGGCCGAGCGCGATGACGAGGGCGTCGGGTTTGAATGACTGAACTTTTTTGAGCGCCGCCGACAAGGCTTCCATGAAGGCCGCGTCATCGCTCCCGCGCGGCAGTGGCACGTTGAGATTGCATCCTGCGCCCGCGCCGTCGCCGGCCTCGTCGGCATAGCCCCAGAAGAACGGGTAAAACCGCACCGGATCGGCGTGGATCGAAACCGTCAGCACGTCGCCGCGCTCATAGAAAATATCCTGTGTGCCGTTGCCATGATGGAGGTCAACATCGATGATGGCGACGCGATCATGCGCCTTACGCAACGCGCAGGCGGCGATGGCGGAGTTGCTGAGATAACAGAACCCGCCCGCTGTTTCGGCGCCAGCGTGATGGCCCGGCGGGCGGCAGAGGGCGTAGGCGGCGTTCTCGCCTGACAACACAAGCTCTGCAGCATGGGCGGCGGTCCAGGCGCTCCATTGCGCGCTCTCCCATGTGTCGGCGGAGACCGGGGCCGAGGCGTCGATCATGTGCCAGCCGGCCTGCGCGACGACGGAGTCCGGATAACCGCGGCGACAGATCGGATGAATGTTCGGCGTCACTGCCTCCGACGCGCCCTTGATGCGCGACCAGCGTTCATGCGCGCGCTCAAGGAAGGTCAAGTAACGCTGCGTCTGCGCGGCGAGGATGGGTTCTGCGCCGTAATTTTTGGGCCGCACGATCTCGCAACCGGCGTCCTTTGCGCCCTGAAGCAGCATGGCGATGCGTTCGGGCCGTTCCGGGTTGGGCTGCATGACGCCGTTCACCAGATAAGAGGGCGGATAATGACGCTTCTGCTCTTCTTCGGCCAGAACGGCTTTCATGATCTATCCATTGACGGGAAGTTTCAGCTCGGCGGCGAGACGGCGCAGCGCCTTGGTCAGTTTTTCGATGATCTCATCGACATGATCTTCATTTGCGACCATGGGCGGACAGACGAGGAAGTGATCACCTTCATAGCCGCCCCGCGTGCGCCGCGAATAGATGATGAGCTGTTCCTCATAGGCGTATTCAACGAGCTTGGCGAAGGCGTTCAATTCTTTTGCAAGCGGCGCCATGGTCTCGCGATCGCCGACAAGTTCGAAGGCGAGAAGAAGGCCCTTGCCGCGTACGTCGCCGATAAAAGGAAACTCCGCCATCAGTCCTTCGAGGCGCGACTTCAGAAGCGCGCCGATGCGCGTCGTGTTCGCCATCAGATCCGTATCGAAGATTTCCCTGATGACCGCGAGCCCGGCGGCGCAGGCGAGGGGATTGCCCGCATAGGTGTAGCCATGCATGAAACCGCCGCCCGCGACGACGGCGTCGACAATATCGCGCCGGGCGATCATCGCGCCCAATGGCACGTAACCGGCGCCTAAACCTTTGGAGAGCGCGATGATGTCCGGCGATTGGCCCCAGTGTTCGGCGGCGAGGAAGGTTCCCGTTCGCCCGACGCCGGTCATCACCTCGTCATAGATAAGCAAGACGCCGTATTCGTCGCAGATGTCGCGGATGCGCTGGTAATAGCGGTCCGGCGCCACCAGCGCGCCGGTCGAGGCGCCCCCGATGGGTTCCATGATGAAGGCGAGGACGTTTTCCGGCCCTAGCTCTTCGATCTTGTCGCGCAGCATATTGGCGTAGCGATGGCCTCGCGCATCGTCGCTTAAATTGTCGCGGTCGAGATAGGCTCTGGGCGCCGGAATTTTCGGCATTTCGCGGATCATCGGCGCGAACGGATCGTTGAGCGGCCCGTAGCCGGTGACCGACAGCGCGCCGAAGGTGGAGCCGTGATAGGAAGGGAAGCGCGAAATCACCTGCGTGCGTTTCGTTTCCCCTTTCGCTATCGCATATTGCCGCGCCAGCTTGATGCAGCTTTCAACCGCCTCCGATCCGCCGGACGCGAAGAACACGCGGTCGAGCCCTGTCGGCGACAGTTTCGACAACACCGAAGCGAGCCGCTCGGCCGGTTCATTTTCGAAATGCAGGCGGTAGCCGAATGTCGTCGCATTCATCTGCGCACGCATGGCTTCGAGCACCTGCTCGTTTCCGTGGCCTATATTGGAGACCATGGCGCCCGACGAGCCGTCGAGGAAACGCCGTCCCTGATCGTCCCAGATGTAAACGCCCTTGGCGCGGGCGATGAAAGGACGCCGGCCGCCGGTCTGATAGAACAGATGCGACGGCGAGTCCGGCGACCACTTGAATACGCTTTCCGCTGCAGACGGCATAAGAGCTCTTTTGATCTCAGGCGTGGGCCGATTGTTTCGGCGCGACCGGACCGCCTGCGCCGTAGACGCGTTCGGAAAGCGGCGTCGCCTCGATGCGCTCCATCAGCATGTTGACGAACTCCTGCTCGGCGCGATTGAGATGGGTTTCGGGATTGGTGATTGCAAAAATGTCGATCTCCGGCGCGCCGTCATAAGGCGGCAGCCGCCATAAAAGTCCGTCGCGCACATCGCGCTCCACGACGTGAACGGGCAGGGCCGCCACGCCGAGCCCCGCAATGGTCATGCGCCGCACTTCCTCGAGATTGTTGGAAACGCCGGCGGGCGGCCAGGCGAAGGCCGCTCCTTCGCGCAGCATGGCGACGGGCCGCAAGACGTCTTCGATACGGTCTGTGTCGAAAGAGACGCTGCGCTCGCCGCGCAGATCCTCGACGGTCAGATCGGAGCGTCCAAACAGCCGATGCGGGGGACCGCAGAAGAAACCGAAATATTCCCGGAACAGATGATGATAATCGAGCGCCGGGTCCTGTTCGCGAACAAGACACACCCCGATGCCGCAGCGCTTGGCGCGAATCATGTCGACGATGTTGCGGCTTGAGTTCACCGTGATGGAAATCGTCGTGTTGGGATAGCGCTGCTGGAACTGGGTCAGCGTTTCATCCACAAGCGGCGTCGTCACATGGGTCGCCATGGCGATGGAAACGGTGCCCGAGACATCGTCCATCTCTTCTTCGAGAATGGCGGTGAGACGTTCGATGGAGCCGAACATCTGCGTCACTTGTTCGTAAAGCGCCTGACCGTGCGCTGTCGGTTCGAAACTGCGCGGCCCGCGATCGATGAGGCGCCGGCCGAGCGTTTCCTCAAGGCGCCGCAGCGCATTGGAAACAGTGGGCTGTTTCAAATCGAGGCGCCGCGCCGCCTCGGTGATGCTGCCCACATCCATGATGACCATGAAGGAGCGCAGGAGGTTCCAGTCAAGCCGCCAGGCGAGGTCTTCCTCGTCGCGCGTAAAGGCGGGATCGTGCCCCGGCGTCATAACTTCATTCCCTTATACTATAATTGAAAAGCTCTCCATTGATTGACAGAATGCCTGAAAAGGGTGCGATCAGGCAATATGAAAAATTCATCAAACGGCGCTTTGCCAGAACAAAATCGCGGAAATTCGGCCCGAAAGGTCATTATCACCTGTGCGGTGACAGGATCTATTCATACCCCGACCATGAGTAGCGCGCTCCCCGTGACGGCGGACGAGATCGCCGAGGCCTCCATCGAGGCGGCGCGGGCGGGGGCGGCGATCATTCACCTTCACGCCCGCGATCCGGAGACGGGCAGGCCCAGCGCGGAGCCGGGCCATTTCCGGCCTTTCCTCGAAAAGATCGCAAAAGAAACCGACGCTATCGTCAATATTTCGACCGGCGGCAGCTCGGTGATGCCCCTCGATGCGCGCCTTGCGCCGGCGCGGGAGATGGCGCCCGAAATGTGCTCGCTCAATATGGGCTCGATGAATTTCGGCACCTTTCCCATGCTCGATAAATATTCCGCATGGAAACATAATTGGGAGCCGGAGCTTCTCGACGCCACACGGCGGACGGTGTTCAAGAATACGTTTGAGGATATTGAGACGATTCTCGAAGACCTCGGTGAACAGCGCGGCGCTAAGTTCGAGTTCGAGTGCTACGATCTCGGTCAGATCGAAACGCTGGGCTATTATGTGAAGCGTGGATTGATCAAGGCGCCGCTCTATATACAGTTTGTGCTGGGCGTGCTTGGCGGCGCGGGAGCAAGCCCCGAAAATCTCGTCGCCATGAAGAATTGTGCCGACCGCGTCATTCCTTGCGAGTATCATTTCTCCGTTCTCGCCGCCGGCGGGAAACAGATGGCGATGGCGGCCATGGGCGCCATAATGGGCGGCAATGTGCGTGTGGGATTGGAGGACAATCTCACCATTGCGCCGGGCGTTCTCGCCGAATCGAACGCCCAGCAGGTGGCGAAAATCCGCCGGATCGTCGAGGATCTGGGGCTCGAAACGGCAAGTCCCGAAGAAACGCGATCCCTTCTTGCCTTGAAGGGCCGGAACAAGGTCAACTTCTGAAATATGGCGAAAGACATCCTCATCCGGGAGGCGGAACCCGAAGACGCCGCTGCGATTCGCGACATGATCGCGGCGCTGGCGCGCGAGACTGGCCGCCCGGACATCGAGGTATTGTCGGAAGAGGAAGTCCGGGCGCATGGGTTCGGTCCGCATCCGGATTTTCGTGCGTTGATTGCCGAGTTCAAAGGCGCGCCCGTCGGGCTTGCCGTTTATTTCAGCGAGTTCTCCACCTGGCGCGGCCGGCGCGGCGTTTACATTCAGGACATCTATGTGACGCCCGACCAGCAGGGCGCCGGCGTCGGGCGCCGCCTCATCAATGCGGTGCTGAAGCGCGCGCGCAATGACGGCGCGGTTTATCTCAGGCTCGCCGCAGACCGGTCGAATGCCGCAGCGGCGCGGTTCTACAAGCGCATCGGTTTTCGCGAAGCAAAAGAAGACCGCATCTTTTTCCTTGAGGGCGAACCTTTCGACGGCCTCGCGGAGAATTTCGCCTGGAAGCCGCGCCTTCCCGTCGCCGCCAATGACGATCCGAAGAAGGAGAGCTCTTCATGATCCGCATACTCACCTCCGCGATTGCGCTTGTACTTTTCGCCACGGGTCCCGCGGGCGCAGAAGGCCGCGAGCCGGTGATGAAACAGGTCGAGGTTCCCCATAATTATTACTGGCGCGAGATGTATGTCCCGCATCTGACCAGCGGGCCGTCATCCCTCGACTGGACGGCGGACGGGAAAAGCCTCGTTTATTCCATGCAAGGACGTCTCTGGCGCCAGCGCATCGGGGACGAGACCGCGCACCAGCTCACAACCGGGGGCGGCTACGATTACCAGCCGGATGTCTCGGCGGACGGGCGCCGCGTCGTTTTCACGCGCTATCTTAATGATGCCTACGAAATCGTCATTCGCGATTTGCGCTCCGGCCGCGAAACGAAGGTGACGGACAACGGCGCCGTCAATCTCGACCCGCGCTGGTCGCCGGACGGCAAGCGCATCGCCTATGTCACGACGGACGAAACTGGCCATTTCCATATCGCCATTGCGTCAGCAGAAAGCGGCGCCTGGAACAGCAAGCGCTGGCTGGAAGAGCGCACAAGCGACACGCCGCGCTATTATTATTCGCAGATCGATCACGAATTGAGCCCTTCATGGTCGCCTGACGGAAAATCTCTGACCTTCATCGCAAATCCGGAAATCGGCTACGGCACAGGCGCGCTTTACCGCCAGCCTGTCGACCTGTCGGCGCCTGCCGAAATGCTGATCAATGAAGAAACCGCCTGGCGGGCGCGGCCCGACTGGTCGCCGGACGGAAAACGCATCGCCTATTCGTCCTTCGAAAGACGTCAGTGGCACCAGCTCTGGATCACCTATGCGGAGCCCGGCGGCTATCCGCTGGCGTTTTCTTATGGCGAGTTCGACATCGACGCGGCGCGCTGGTCCCCTGACGGCAAGCGCATTGCCTATGTCTCCAATGAAAGCGGAACCGGCGAGATCGTCATTCAGGACATGACCGGCGGCGCCAGAGAAAAACTGACTATCGAAGACAAACGTTACGCTGAAGGGATGGGGTCGCTGCAATTGCGCATAGAGGATGAAAACGGCGACGCGACGCCAGCGCGCATTTCAATTATCGGCGCGGACGGCCGGTATTACGCGCCCGACGGCGCTATGATCCATGCCGATGATTACTACGACCGCGCAAAAGCGCCCGCCGAGACAACGTATTTCCACACAGACGGCGAAGCGTTCGTCATTGCGCCTGTGGGCGTAGCGAAGATTACAGTCTGGCGCGGCTTTCGCCATGAAGTGGTTGAAGCATCCGTTGCTGTCGCCAAGGGAAAAACCAGCGTTGAAACCGTTACACCGGAATTCTTGCCGAATGCGGACGCCTTAGACGGCTGGCGCTCCGGCGATGTGCATGTCCACATGAACTATGGCGGCATCTATCGCATGACGCCGGAGAAACTAGCGAAGCAGGCGGATGCGGAAGACCTCGACCTTGTCTTCAACCTGATCGTCAACAAAGAGCAGCGGATTCCCGACATCGACTATTTCACGCCGGAGCCGTTCAATCCGGAAGGAACGGATGCGACGATCCTGCATGCGCAGGAATATCATACGAGCCTTTGGGGCCATATGGGGCTGCTCGGCCTGAAGGACCATTACCTGCTCGGCGATTATGTCGCCTATCCGAAAACCGCGCTGCACAGTTATTTCCCGGATAATCCCACGGTCGCCGATATCGCCCATGATCAAGGCGCGCTTGTCGGCTACGTCCATCCCTTCGATCCGCCGGCGCCGGAACCGACTTCGGATCGCAAACTGTCTCATGCGCTTCCCGTCAACGCCGTGCTTGGCAAGCTCGATTATCTGGAGATTGTCGGCTTCGCCGATCCGCTGATCACCGAAAGCGTCTGGCACAAGCTGCTGAACACGGGGCTCAAAATTCCAGCGGCCGGCGGCACCGACGCCATGACGAATTATTCATCGCTGCGCGGGCCGCTGGGGCAGAACCGCACGCTGGTGAAAGCGGCGGATTCCGAATCCCCGGAACAAGAAGTCGCGGCCTGGCTTGCAGGGCTGAAAGCCGGAAACTCGATCGCCACGAATGGGCCGCTGGTCATGCTGACACTCGACGGCGCCGGGCCGGGTGCCGAACTTAAACGAAGTGCCGGCGCGACTCTGACGTTCAAGGCGGCCCTGTCGTCGATTGCGGCGGTCGATTCCCTCGATCTCATCGTCAATGGAGAAGTCGCACAGTCCATTCCGGTTTCCGGCGAAGGCGCGTCCGCTTCGTTTGAGGGCGAGGTGACGATTGACGAGAGCGCCTGGGTGACCTTGCGGGCTTATTCGAAAACCGCGTCGCCTTATGTGCTCGACAATTACCCCTTTGCGACCACGTCGCCGATCTATGTGACGGTGGGCGGCAAGCCGGTTCGCTCGCGTGATGCCGCCGACCATTTCATCGCCTGGATCGACAAGTTGATTGGGGTCGCGGAGGAGGGCTCCTACAATACGGATGAAGAGCGCGCCGCCGTTCTCGCCAATCTCAAAAAAGCCCGCCGGGAGTTCGAGAAGCGCCGCTAGGACGCACGGAAAGAGGAGCGTCGCATGACGAAAGAAGTTCCATTCGCCATCGCGCTTATTCCGGCGTTCGTGCTCATCGGCCTCATGGGCATGGCCGTCTGGCTTTTTGGCGACGCCTCCGCCGGCGGGCCGGCGCAGATTGTGTTGCTGATTGCGGCCGGCGCCGCCAACATCATCGGTCTTTGCTACGGCATGAAGTGGTCAGCGCTCGAAGAAGCGGTGGTGCATTCAGTATCGCGCGCCATTCCGGCGTCGCTCATTCTTCTTGCTGTCGGCGCCCTCATCGGAACGTGGATGATGTCGGGCACCGCGCCGGCGATGATCTATTACGGGCTCGGCCTCATCAGCCCGCAATGGTTTTATCCGGCGGCGGCGATCATCTGCGCCTGCGTTTCCGTTTCCATCGGTTCATCATGGACGACGGCGGGGACGGTCGGCCTCGCGCTTGTGGGCGCCGCGACGATCATGGGGCTGTCGCCTGCGATCACCGCGGGCGCTGTCGTTGGCGGTTCCTATTTCGGCGACAAGCTTTCGCCGCTGTCCGATTCAACGAACCTTGCGGCGGCGGTGGTGGGTGTGAACCTTTTCGAACATGTGCGGCACATGCTGACGACGACCATTCCGTCGCTGATCATTGCAACGATCATCTTCGCGGGCTTTTCCTTGTCGCAGAGTGGGGAGGTCGCGCCGGTCGAGACAATCGCGCAAACGCGTGACACGCTGAAAGCCGCTTACGATCTAGGGCCGCTCACTATGCTGCCGCTTGTCGCGGTCTTCGGTCTCGCGATTTGCAAATTTCCGCCTTATCCGACCATCGCTGCGGGCGCGCTTCTGGGCGGGCTCGTTGCAGTCGTCAGCCAGCCGGAGATCGTGCGCGTCTTCGCAGATCCCGCGAGCGAACTCCCATACGCCGCCGCCATGGTGAAAGGCGTGTGGCAGGCGCTTTCGACCGGTTTTCAATCGAGCCTCGGCATTGCGGAACTCGACCGCCTTTTAACCCGCGGCGGCATGGCGAGCATGATGACCATCATCTGGATGGTGATTGCGGCTTTGAGTTTCGCCGCCTCCATGGAGGCGACGGGATTGCTGGAGCGCCTGACCGCGCCCTTGCTCAAACGCATTCGCGGCGTCGGTTCGTTGGTGACCGCAACAGTGTTCAGCGCCATCGCCATGAACATTTTCTCCGCGACGCAATATATGGCGATCATCATCCCGGGCCGCATGTATGTGAAGGAATATCAAAAACGCGGGCTGAAACCCGTCAATCTTTCGCGCACGGTCGAGGACGCCGGCACCATGACGTCGGCGCTCGTTCCGTGGACGACCTGCGGCGTGTTCATGGCGGGGGCGCTCGGCGTGCCGACGCTCGACTATCTGCCTTACGCGTTCATGAATTTGCTGAACCCGACGCTGGCGATCCTTTACGGGTTTTTCGGCATTGCGCTGGTCCGCGAAAAGAAAACGGCGCCCGAAGGCGCCGCTGTTTAAAGTCAGGCGTCAAACGCTTCCCGTATCTTGTCCGCTGAGGGTTTTTCCCGGGACTTCGCCACCGGGATCGCTTCGCGCATCTGTTTTGCGAAATGCCTGAGGCAGATTTCAGACTTGCCGAGCGGGCCTTGCGCAAAGGTCATGGACCCCATGCCCGCCTGCACGCGCTCAATCAGGTCCTTGTCCTCTCGGTTCACATTGCGGTTGATGCGGATGTTGAGATAGCGCGCCGCCTTCATTTCGCGCCTGTCGTCATCAAGCGCATAGGCGTTTTCGCGGAGGATGCAGCTGGTTGGCGTCAGCGGAATGAACTGCATGAAGTCGATCTGGTCAGCATAAAAATCGAACATCAGGTTCGGCCACAGCTTGTAATAGGTCCACATATGCTGGCGGTCTTCGGGCAGGTGATCCACATGCGGAAGGATCTGGCGATAAGCGCGGTTCGACCACATCGCCATCTGCTTCGTTTCCACCTGACTGAATATTTTGTGCACATCGCGGTCGATGGTCAGCTTGTAGCTGGAGCCCAAAAGGCCGTGCAGACCGTCATGGGCGATGGGGATGTGCAGCGCGTCCACATAATTGTCAGTGGCGTTTTTCCAGTTCACCTCGCGCAGGCGGTTGCCCACATGCCGCAGCGGCTTCATGTCTTTTGTCTTGTAGAGTTCAAATTCTTCCGCCACCGGCGCCATATACTCGCTCAGCGATTGCCCGCCCGGAACGAAGCGCAGGAAAACAAAACCGGCGAAACTATCCACTTCGACCGGCGTCAGGCCATGGTCGGCCTTGTCGAAATTCTCATACTGATCGAGATAGGGAACGCCGGTCAGCGTCCCGTCAAGCTGATAGGTCCAGGCGTGATAGGGGCAGACGAGGCTACGCCCGCAATTGCCGTGATCGCCGTCGACCATGCGCGCCGCGCGGTGGCGGCAGACATTGTGAAAGCCGCGCAGGACGCCGTCCTTGCCGCGCACGACAAAGGCGATCTCGTTATACATCTTGAAGGTGAGGTAATCGCCCGTCTCCTTCAGGTCGTTTTCATGGCCCACGAGATGCCATGCGGGGAGGAAAATCTTCTCCCGCTCCAGTTCGAAGAAATCCCGATCGTAATAGGTCCAGGCCGGCAGGCTTTGCGCGTCCTGGTCTGCGACCAGCACCGGTTTGGAATGGCGTTTGGCTGTTTCGCTCATGGATTACTCTCCGTTGGAACGGGTTTCGGATGGCAGTCTATCACGGGTTTCGGCGCCTGCCGAGATGACGACGAAATCGCCCCCGGCGAAAGCGGGCAGAACGCCGCGCACCTCGTCCAAGGTGACGGCGTTTACCGCTTCAGCAAACGCCTCAATCGTGGTTAAGCCGGGTCCCGCCCAGTCGCGGGCGATCGCCGCGGTGATTTCCTCATTGCTCTGGGCCGCGCTGATCTTGCGGCCGATGAGGTGGCGTTTGGCCTCGGCGAGTTCGGCCTCGTCAGGCGGCTGTGACACGAAGCGCGCGAGTTCGGCTTTCAGGGTCTCAAGCAAGGCCTGCTGCTTTGCCGGATCGACGCCGATATTGAGGGTGATTAGTCCTGCGCCCCCAAAACGATTAGAGGCGCCGCGATAGTCCGCGCTGATGTAATAGGCGAGGCCTTGCTTGGAGATCGCTTCCTCGCCGAGCCGCCCGCCATACCCGTGGGCGAACATGTAAAGCGCTAGGCGCCAGGGGAGGGCTTGTTCATCGTCAAGCGCCGGAGCCGCAGCCATGTAGCCGAGCGCGGTTTGCGCCTTGTCTTCCGGGATGTGGATCTGCAGGTCGCCTTGGGATGGCGAAAGCGAAAGTTCCGGCATGGCGTCGTTTGGCGCGCCGAAACGATGTTCAAGGGCTGGCGACGCATCCGCGGGATCGATTGGGCCGGCGACGGCGATAAAGGCGGGCTGGGCTTGCTGCGCTGACGGCGCGGTCTGAAAGCGGTCCGCGAAAATCTCTTCGAGTCTTGTATAGGGGTCGGCGCTTTGCGAGGGGGCCTGCAATAGCGGCTCAGCCTTTGCGATACCGGCTTGCATGTCACGCATCATCACATCGAGCTCCGGCGGCAGACCTTTTGCGGCCAGCGACGTTATTCCCGGCGCGGGATCGTTGGCGAGGCAAAGGCTGCACTCATAAAGCCCCGGCAACACGGCCCGCAGGGAAACGGTTGGCGAGAGAGACGAAGGGATGACGATAATGTCGCCCTCAGTGTCGGCGAAGCGGCTGTCCGCTTTGTCGGTGGTGACGGGTTCGCCTGCGCGCGCCGGGGCGGCGGCAATCGTTGTCGCGCTGGCGATCGGCGCGGGCGCGCCATCGGTGTCGGGAACGAACCAGCCGACGGCGCGGCGGTCGGCGTCGAGATAGGTTTTCGCGACGCGCTGAATATCCGCGGCGGTCACCGCTTCGATATTCTCTTTCAAAGAAAGCAATTGATCGAGGGCGCCGATGGCTTCGAAAAAGGCAAGCTGATGCGCTGCGTCTTCTGTGGTTTCAACATCGAAGACAAGTTCGCGTTGCACCGAAGCTTTTGCAGCATTTAAACGCTCCGCACCTGCCGGTGATGCAGCAAGGCTCTCAAGCGCACGCTGTATAGCGCTTTCAATCTCCGCTTCGTCAGTCTTGGCGTCTGCCGATCCGGCGATGAGAAAGACATAACGCTGCGCCGTCGGAATGAACCATGTCCGCAAATCGTCGGTGATCCCGGAGAGCGCCGATCCTTCATTGACAGGGGTTCCCCAGTCGTTTTGGAGAAACGAGACGCCGCTCGAGGCGCCGGCCAGCGCCTGCAACACAAGGAACGCGGGATAGTCTTCGCGGGAGGCGGCGGGCGCGGGATAGGCGATGCGGAAGAGTTTCCAATCGACGGCGCCTTCAAGGCGTATGCGCTTTTCGCCCTGATAATCCGGTTCACTCAGGGGCGGCAGTTGCGGTTGCGCGTCCTTTTTGATTTTCCCGAAAAGCTTTTTGACCTGTTGTTCGACCGCGTCGGCGTCGACGTCGCCCGCCACGGCGAGGACAGCGGTTTTGGGCCCGATTCGCTTTTCGTAGAACTCGACAATGTCCTCATGGGTGATTGCTTCGACATCGCCCTCAAAGCCGATGGTGTTCTTGCGATAGGGGTGAACCTGAAACGCCGCGCCCATGGTCGCGTCGAAAAGAATGGTCGAGGGGTCGTTGGCGTAACCGTTCATCTCGGCGATCACGGCGCCGGTTTCGGCATCGACGTCATCGGGGTCGAGCGTCAGCCGCCCGAGCCGGTCCGCTTCGATACGCAATAGAAGATCGAGATCATCCTTCGGTGCGGTGGCGAAAAAGGTGATGTGATCGATCCAGGTATAGCCGTGCCATTCGCCGCCCACGGCGTAAATGTCGCCGGCAAGCGATGTGCCCGGAAAGTTTTTCGACGAGCGGAAGGCCATGTGCTCGAAGAAATGCGCGAGCCCCATGCGCCCTTCCGGGTCGTCGCGCCCGCCGGTCTTGTAGGCCATCTGCACGCTGACGACGGGAAACGCGGGCTCTTCGAGAATGAGCAGCGTCAGGCCGTTGTCGAGATGCGTCACGCGAACGCGGGTCAGATCGATGGCGTGCGCGGCGCCGGGCGCGAGAACCAGCGCCAGAAAAATCAGTCTGTGCAGAAGACGCTTCAAAGCGCGGCCGCGCGCATCTGTGGCCCGCGCCCCTTTCCGATATCGCGCAGAATTTCCCGCGCAGCGTTATGGCCGGGGAGGCCGGTGACCCCGCCACCCGGATGCGCGGACGAGCCGCACATGTAAAGCCCTTTGAACGGTCCGCGATAATCGGCGTAGCCGAGCACCGGCCGGGCGCTGAAAAGCTGATCGACGCCAAGCTGTCCGTGGAAGATATCGCCGCCGACCAGAGACAGCTTGCGCTCGAGGTCGAGCGGAGACAGCGCCATGCGCCCGATGACCGAAGATTTGAAGTTCGGCGCATAATCGTTGATCGTGTCGATGATGAGATCGGCGACTTCGTCGCGATGATCGTCCCAGCTTTTTCCGTTGGGCAGTTCCGGCGCGAAATGCTGGCAGAACATGCTGGCGACATGTTGCCCCTCGGGCGCCAGCGTGTCGTCGATGGTCGACGGAATGTGCATCTCGATGACCGGCTTTTTCGCCCAGCCATGGCGGCGCGCATCCGTATAGGCCGTGTCGAGATAATCGAGGCTCGGCGCGATCATGATGCTCGCCTTGTGATGGATGCCGACGCCGTTCGAGGGAAGCGTCGTAAAATTCGGCAGTTCGGAAAGCGCCACATTCATCCGGAAGACGCCGGAGCCTGAGCGCCAGTTGCGGATGCGCTCGGCGAATTCTTCGTCGAGGGCGTCTTCGGGGATGAGCTTGCCATAAAGCAATTGCGGATGAATATTCGATGCCACGACCTTCGCGCGGACCGGCGTTCCGTCTTCGAGGACGACGCCCGCGGCGCGATCGTTTTCGAGGATGACTTCTTTCACCGGCGCGTCGGTGCGGATCTCGGCGCCGGCTTCCCTGACCGCCGCGGCCATGGCCTGCGTGATCGCGCCCATGCCGCCGATGGCGTGGCCCCATGCGCCCTGGACGCCGTTCACCTCGCCGAAGACGTGATGCAAGAGGACATAGGCCGAACCCGGTGTGTAAGGGCTGCAATAGGCGCCGGTGATGGCGTCGAAGCCGAGAATGCCCTTGATGCAATCGAGTTCGAACCAGTTGTCGAGAATTTCGCCGGCGCTCTTGCCGAAAAGATCGATCAGATCGCGCTGGCCTTCGATGCCGAGCTTGTGCGCGCGTTTCGCCAGCATCGCCGCGGAGAACATGTCACGCACGCCGCCGCCGAGATTGGGCGGCGTTTCGAGCAGCGTCGAGCGGAAGAGATCGACGAGACGATCAAGACGCTCGTGATAGGCGGGATAGGCCTCTGCATCCTTCGGCGACAACCTGCGAATGGTTTCGATGTTCTGTTTGTCGTCGCGCCCGAGCAGCAGATGTCCGCCATCGAGCGCAGGCGCAAAATAGGAGGCGGGGCGAATGACGACTTTCAGCCGGTGGCGCTCAAGCTCCATCTCGCGAATGATCTTCGGATTGAGAAGGCTCACCGAATAGCTGGCGACCGAATTGCGAAAGCCGGGGTGAAACTCCTCCGTCACCGCCGCGCCGCCGACAATGCCGCGCTTTTCGAGGATCAGAACGCGCCGCCCGGCCTTTGCGAGATAAAAGCCGCAAACCAGGCCGTTATGGCCCCCGCCAATAATGATCGCATCGTATTGAGCCGTCATGCGCCGCCGTTCTTTCCGGGAATGCCTCTATTCACAAAGGGAATAAAATCCCTTGTTTTTCAGTATATTACGGGCGTCCCGGAAAGGGAAGGGCGGGCCTTAATAGCGCGCATAAGCACGCCGCCACTCGGCGAAGCGTTTGAGGCCTTCTTCGATGGGCGTTGATGGATTGAAACCGTAATCGGCGGCGAGGCGCGCCACATCGGCATAGGTTTCTTTCACGTCGCCGGGCTGCATGGGCTGCATGTCTTTGACAGCTTTTTTTCCAAGCGCCTCTTCGAGTGCGGCGATGAAATCCATCAGCGGCACGGGCGTATGGTTGCCGATATTGTAAAGCCGGTGCGGGCGATCCTCGCCGGAAAAATCCGGCGCGCGCTCCGCCATGCGTTCGATCGCCTTGGTGACGTCGTCCACATAGGTGAAGTCCCGGCGCATGTCGCCGTGATTATAGACGGGGATAGGCTCGCCTTTGAGGATTTTGTCCGTAAACGTCCAATAGGCCATGTCCGGGCGGCCCCATGGCCCGTAAACGGTGAAAAAGCGCAGACCGATCTGTTGGAGGCCGTAAAGATGCGCATAGGTCGAGCTCATCAGTTCGTCGGCGCGTTTCGTTGCGGCGTAGAGCGAGACGGGCGCGTCCACGAGATCCGTTTCGCTAAAGGGCGTCTTCGTATTGCCGCCATAGACCGAGCTCGACGAGGCGTAGATGAGATGGGAGAGGCCCTTCGCATGCCGGCAGGCTTCGAGCACCGACAGGTGGCCAGTGAGGTTCGAGCGCGCATAAGCGAACGGGTTTTCGAGGGAGTAGCGCACGCCCGCTTGCGCCGCGAGATGGATGACGACCTCGGGCGCGGTTTCCTGCACGAGCTTTGAAAACGCTTCGGCGTCGGCGATGTCGATCTCATGGACCTTCGCCGCATCGCCCAGTTCCTTGACGCGGGCGCGCTTCAGCGCAGGATCGTAGTAATCGTTGAAATTGTCGGCGCCGACGACGCGCCATCCGGCCTGCGCCAGCCGCGCCGCCGTATGAAAGCCGATAAAACCGGCCGCTCCGGTGATGAGAACGGTCTTCACCGCGCATCCTTCATTTGCCCCGCTCGCCTATATGGCGGCATCCGGCGCGAAGGCCAACTGCCGGGCGTCGTTAAGGGGCGCTTTTGGCGATAAAGCCGGAAAGGCCGGGCAGGGTTCTGGGCGACGCTTGATCGTATGCGGCGCTAAGGAGCACATCGTGCGCTGGCGTCAAAGCATCGGGCATGGCGCAATCCTTGCGGCCGAAATTTAAAACGCAAATCAATCGTTCTTCGCCGTGAGTGCGGCTGAAAGCGAGCACATCTTCTGGCGCATCCAGAAAGCAGAGATCGCCGCTGCGAAGGGCGGGGCTGTCTCGCCGTAGCCTGAGGGCGGCGCGGGTGAAATTGAGAACGGAGCCTTTGTCCTTTTCCTGAACGCCGGCGGCGAGCGGGAGGTGACGGGCGTCCATGGGCAACCATGGGGGATTTTGGGGGACGCCGCTGGAAAATCCCCCCCACTTCGCCGCTTTTTCCCACGGCATGGGCGTTCGCGCCCCGTCGCGGCCGAGCGTCGCCGGCCAGTTTGCGATGGCTTCAGGGTCCTGCAGCGCCTCGAAAGGCACGTCCGCCTGGGGCAGGCCCAGCTCTTCGCCCTGATAGAGAAAGACATATCCACGAAGGCTGAGCAGCAGCAGGAGGTAGAGTTTCGCCGCCTGTTTTGGGTCCACGCCGTCAGCCCAGCGCGAGATGCAGCGCGGCGCGTCATGGTTGGAGAAGGCCCATGAGGGCAGCGCTTCGCTCGGGCCGCCCGGCCAGCTGGAGAGGGAGCGTTTCACAAGCCCCGGCGTCAGGTCGTCCGCATAGAGAAAATCGAAATTATAGGCGGTGGTGAGATGTTTGTCGCCCGCTGTGAAGGCTTTCATTTCATCGAGCGGGTGCGGTCCGACCACTTCCGCGACGGTGAAGATGTTCGGGTATTCGTCCGTGACTGCCCGAATGCGTTCGAGAAATTTCGGAATATCGGCGTGCGACTGGTTGTAGAGGTGATCCTGAAAGTCGAACGGGCGCGACGGTTTCTTCGCGCCGTATTTCGCGGGCGGATTGTCACGCAATTGCGGGTCGTGCATGGCGAAGTTCAGCGCATCGAGACGGAAGCCGTCGACGCCGCGATCAAGCCAGAAGCGCGTCACCTTCAGCAGCGCATCCTGGACCTCGGCGTTGTGCACATTAAGGTCGGGCTGGCTGACGAGAAAATTATGCAGGTAATATTGCCCGCGCCGCGCATCCCATTCCCATGAAACGCCGCCGAAAACGGACATCCAGTTATTGGGCGGCGACCCGTCCGGTTTCGGATCAGCCCAGACATACCAGTCGGCTTTGGCGTTGGTGCGATCCTGACGGCTTTCTTGGAACCATGGATGTTGATCGGAAGTATGCGAATAAACCTGATCGATGATAATCTTGAGGCCTAACCTGTGCGCCTTTTCAATCAGCGCATCGAAATCGGATAGCGTTCCGAAAAGCGGGTCCACATCGCAATAATCAGCGACGTCATAGCCGAAGTCGCGCATGGGCGAGGTGAAGAATGGCGACAGCCAGATCGCGTCGACCCCGAGACTTGCGACATAATCCAGTTTTTCCGAAATGCCGTTGAGATCGCCGACGCCGTCGCTGTTGGAATCGCGGAAACTGCGCGGATAGATCTGATAGATCGCCGCGCCTTCGGGCCATGGATCCGGGTGCTGCGGAATGCGGGACATGATAGGGTAGATGACGTGCGCCGGAGAGTTGCGTCAATTGGCTTTCCGGCAGGAAGAACAGGGCTATGATCGCGGCCCCATGACGCGCTTTGAGAAAACCGTTTTACAGGTCGTGCCCCGCCTCAATGCGGGGGGCGCCGAGCGTACGACGCTGGAAATCGCGGACGCCGTCATCAGAAATGGCGGGCGGGCGCTGGTGTTCACGGAGGGAGGACGGCTCGAGGAAGCGATCCGCAATGCAGGCGGGGAGATTATTCGGGGGGCCGCCGCCTCTAAAAACCCGCTGACCATGTGGATGAACGCCAGCCTATTGTCGGATATCATCGCCCGCGAAAAGGTCGACATCCTGCACGCCCGCTCACGGGCTCCGGCTTGGAGCGCCTGCTGGGCGGCGCGGCGCACCGGCACCCCCTTCGTCACCACCTATCATGGGGCCTACAAGGCGGCGGGACCGGTAAAGCGATTTTACAATTCCTCCATGTTGCGGGGGGACCGGGTGATCGCCAATTCTCACTTCACAGCGGACCGGATCGCCGGCCTCGGCGCTCTCGACGCGAACCGCATTGCCGTCATTCCCCGCGGGGTTGATATCGATCTCTTTGATCCGAAAAAGATTTCCGCAGACAGGGTTAATGCGCTCGCGGCCCAATGGGGGATTGGGGAAAACCCAGGCTTCAAGCTTTTGCTGCCCGCGCGGCTGACCGCCTGGAAGGGGCATGAAACGGCGGTCGCGGCTATTTCGGCCCTGATGGCGCGCCGGGAAAGGCCCGGCGCCACTGGCCAAATCCCCGCTTTGACGCTAGTTTTTTGTGGGGGTGCGCAAGGCCGGGACGCATATGAGCGGCGCCTGCGCACGGTGGTTGAAGAGTCCGGGGTCCGCAGCATGATCCATTTCGTTGGCGATTGCGCCGACATGCCCACAGCTTACGCGTGGGCGGATGCGGTTTTGTCGCCGTCGACGGAGCCGGAAGCGTTCGGCCGCGTCGCGGTCGAAGCGGGCGCAATGGCGAAGCCCGTCATCGCCGCAGATCATGGCGGCGCGCGCGAAACGGTCGTCCATCGCGAGACTGGATTTTTGGCGGCGCCGGGCGATGCGAAAGTTTTGGCGCGGACGATCGAAACTGTCGCAACCATGAGCTATACGGCGCGGCGGGTGATGGGAGAAAAAGCGCGCGAGCGCGTATCGAGCCTTTTTTCTTCGGCGGCGATGTGCGACGCGACCATCGGGACTTATCGCGCATTGCTGGCGGAAAGGGCGTAACGGGGCGGCATGTTAGGGCGCAAAAATTCAAACATTCTGGTCATTAAAACCGACGGGCTGACGGGGTTCGTTGCAGCGGACGCCGCGTTTGAGGCGATCCGTCAGGCGCATCCTCATGCAAAGATCAGCCTCCTGACGACGCCGGGGCTGCAGCGCATTGCGCGCGCGTCTCCTTATTTCGATCAGGTCGCCGGCATGCCGAACATGCGCGACTCTGAGGCGCGCAAGGATTTCGTGCGTCAGCTGAAATCCGCGAAGTTTGAAAAGGTCTATGATCTTTCCGGCGATGACGCCGCGCGCCGGCTCAAAGGCGCGCTCGGCATGTTCGGACCGAAATGGTTTTCCGCCGAACCTGCGGGCAAGCCGTCGAAAGGCGCGGCGCCCAAGCCGCCGAGCCTCGACCGCTTGGCGGAAACCGCCGGGCTTTCGGTCAGCGAAAGACTGCCCGACCTGTCCTGGGCTGTGACGGCGCGCAAGGACAGCGCCAACATGCAGCCGAGCTGGTACGGGATTTCCGGCCCCTTCGGGCTTCTTCTGCCAGGCGAGGCGCCGGAGCGGCGCTGGAGCGCATCAGGCTATGCCGGGCTCGCCAAGGAGATGTCACGCGCGGGAGTCATGCCGGTGCTGGCCGGGGCGAAGTCGCTTCACAATTTCGGCGACGAGATTTCCCACGACGCGCCTCAGCTCGTGGACCTCACCGGCAAAACCGATCACCTCCAATTAGCGGCGCTCGCCCGCGAGGCGCTGTTTTTCGTCAGCGACAACGCCGAGGAAATGCAGCTCGCCTTGAGCGTCGGCTGCGAGGGGGTGGTGATCCGGTCTCCGAAAGACCCGTTCGAGACAACCGGCCGGCATGTGGTCACCATGACCGCCCCGGAGGGCGTCAAAGGGGCTGGGCTCGGCGAAGTCGACCCGGTCTTTGTGTGGCGCACCCTCAACAATATGGGGCTTGTGGATTTCGATGAAGGCGCGCCTTTGTCGGCCCAGGCCCGTTGATATGGGCCCGAAAACGCTTATATATCCGCCCTTCTGTCGCATTTTGGGATTACGGTTAACCGTTTCTCACCGAAATGGGCGCAGAGATTTTTTTGTTAGCAACTGATGGAGAGAAGTCCATAGCACGCAAGCCTTTTGCCGCCGCCCCGTCTAAATCCGACGGCCCGCGCATCAATGATGAAATCGACGTCCCCCAGGTCCTTCTGATCGACCACACCGGGGAAAAACGCGGGGTCGTAAAAACCCGCGAAGCCATCGCCATCGCCGCCGAAGCCGGCCTCGATCTTGTGGAAGTGTCGCCCCAGACGACGCCGCCGGTGTGCAAGATCCTCGATTACGGCAAATTCAAATACCAGCAGCAGAAGAAAAAGGCGGAAGCCAAGAAGAAGCAGAAAGTCGTTGAGATCAAAGAGATCAAGATGCGGCCGAACATCGACGACCACGACTATCAGGTGAAGGTCAAGGCGATGAAGCGCTTCTTTGAGGAAGGCGACAAGGTCAAGGTGACGCTCAGATTTCGCGGCCGGGAAATGGCGCACCAGGACCGCGGCGCGGATCTTTTGAAGCGCGTGCAGGACGACTTCGACGAGATTGCGAAGGTCGAGCAATACCCGAAGATGGAAGGCCGCCAGATCATGATGGTCATGGCGCCGCGTTAACAACCTGCGCCTGTCCCATTAAGGATAATGCACCGCCGCCCGCTCGCCTTGCGGGCGGTTTTGCTATTCTGAGACACAACTGGCCCGTCCCTTGCTTCCATCTGCCCTGAAACGGGCATGGCCGGCGCCGCTTCAGGGTGCGACCCGCCCAAGCAAGGGCTAGACTAGAAGAGTATGGACGCGTTGATGCAGATGATCGCCGTGGGATGGCCGCTGGGACTGGCGGGTTTCGTTCTCGGCGCGCTGGTCGGCGGCATGATGGCCCGGGGCAATGCGGAAGAAGCTGGCGGCGCCGCGCCGCGGCTGAAGCCGGACGAGGACGGGCTTGCGGCGCTCGCCGCCGAACTGAAAGCCGCCAAGGAGCTTCTGGAAGCCGAAGAGGCGGAAGCGTCTGACGTCGCCGACACGCTCAAGCAGCTTGACGAGGCGATCAAGCGCGCCAATGGCCGCCTCAAACTCATCACAAAAGCCGTCAAACAGGCGAAATAGATTTCCCGGCTCGACTCCTGTTAGGAAGAAAGGGCGAGGATGTCATGGAAAGCGCCGGCATTTTTCATCAGCTTTTGATCAACGCCGCTGTCATCTCGGCGACGACTTTCGTGCATGGCGTTTTCGTTGCGGCGGCGGCGGCGGTGTTCCGCGTTCTTAAAACCCGCACGCGCGGCGCGGTGCGGTTTCTGCGGGACACGGCCGTCCTCGTTCTTCTGGTCCTTTGGCTGATGTTCGCGCACACGCTCGAGATCGGCATGTGGGCATCGGTGTTTCACTATTTCGGCATGTTCGAGACATGGGAGACGGCGCTCTATTTCTCCGGCGCGTCGTTTACGACGCTCGGTTTCGGCGATGTGCTGTTGCCTGAGGAGTGGCGGTTATTGTCGGGCGCGGCTGCGTCCAACGGGCTCTTGCTGTTCGGATTATCGGCGGCGTTCCTGTTCGACGTTGTCGGGAAGCTGCATCTCGGCGGAAGGGCAAATTAGTCTATTGCGCTGCGCGGCAGGCGACGGGAAGCCGAAAGCTTTCGCCGCTATCCCTTCTCACAAGATAGCAGTCTTCGCCCATCAGCATAATGTCGAAGAGAACCGGCGCAGCCATGCTGCGATCTTCGCGGGGAGAGAGCGGCGGGGGCAGCACGGAGACCGTCGAGCTCTGTGTGAGATCGCCGGCGCCGAGTTCGATCGTCGCGCGCCCGACGGCGCCGGCGAGCACCGATTTGACCCGGTCCAGCGTTTCCGCGTCTGCGCGCTCAAGAACCGCAGGCGTCTGCGTGGCGACGGTCTCGCAGCCGCCAGTCAGTATTGCGGTGGCGAGCAGCCCCGGGACAATGCGCATCATTCCCCGGGCATCCTCATATCGCGATTTTTCTGCATCATGCGCATGCCCGGCATCACGTCGATGGGCGTCTCGACCGATTTCGCCGTAATCGCGAAAGGCGGCGGCGCCGGGCAGGTCGCGAATTCGCGATATTGCAGGGCGGCGGCGAGCATCGCTTCCGTTTCGTCGCCAAGCTCATGGTCAAGATCGTCGTCGACGACGCAGCCCGGCAGTTTGACGCCGAAGGTCGCGCTCGAATTCGCAGGAACGAAACCATCCGTGTAATCGCCGAAGTCTTTTTCGTTCACGCCCTGAAATTGAATTGTGTAGTAGGTCTCGCCGCAATTGTCCTCGGGGTAAAATCCGTAGGGCTTGCCGCAGGTGGTGCGGCCGATGAGAATGACCTCGACGTCGACGCCGCGCAGGCCGTTGATGACCGCCTCGCTGGCGCTGCATGTCCAGTCGGTCGACAGAATGAAGACGCGGCCGAGATCAAGGCTCGGCAAGGGCGCGCCGTCCGGCACGGAAAAGCCAAGCCCCGTGCTGTAGAAAGGCGATGAGTTATTCGTCTCGCCGGTCACCGGATTGACGCCGTTGGCGTCGTCATTAAAGCGCAGTCGCTCGAAGACCTTGCCGTTCGTCTGCGCCGATCCCGCAACCATAAAGCCAAGCTGCGCAGAGATCGCGAGCAGCCCGCCGCCATTGTAGCGAAGGTCGAGGACAAGGTCGGAAACGCCGGCCGTCGCCATATCGGCGATGGCGTCGCGGATGTCTTTTTCCGATGCAAAGGGGCTGAACGTGTTGACCAGCACATAGCCCACATCGCCTGTCGGGGTGTTGATGATCGCCGTGCGGTTCACCGCGGGCGGGGCGAGATTTTCCGAAATCATCATGATGGTGCGGGTTCCCACGGCGCCCGGGTCCTGCACGACGAAGCTGTGCATTTCGCCCGCTGTTGCGGGGAAAAGCCCGTCATTGAGGATTTCGATCTCCGCATCCGTGTCGGCGTTCACCAGATCGACGCCGTCCACCTCAAGAATTTTCGTTCCGCGAATAAGATTGGGAACGCCCATCACAAGGTCGGAGGCGGGCGTTCCGGGCTCCGTATAGATCACCCGGAAATCCCGCGGCGGCGTCACGGAATAGGCGATCAGGGATGCGCCATATTCGGCCGTGGGCGTCGAGTTTCTTTCGCGCAGGAATTCTTCCGTCGGCTGGCTGAAATGGAAATCGTCCTTATCCTTGCCCGACGGCGTTGTCGCGTTGGTCTTGAGGACATCGAAATAAGCAATCGGGTTCGAGTAGTTCGCCGGATTGCGGTCGGTGACCTCGTCATTCCAGAGATAGGTTTCGTGGGTCCATGACCGCAGCCAGAAATTCTCTTCCAGCGTCGACCCGGCGCGGTCCGGATACGGGTTGCCCTCGAGATCGAGGCCGGTACGCACCGTTTCGCAGCGGTCTTTGAAACGGCTTGCGTCTTCATAAACGCCGGCGGTCCAGGTCGGACCCGTAATGGCAGGCGGAGGCGGGGGCGGTGTTGTCGGCGCCGGCGCATTATTCCCGCCGCCGCCGCACCCTGCGGCGGTAAGCAAAATGAAGAAAGCAACGAAACCCGATCCCCAAGACTTTTGCCCGGTCATTTACGCAGTACTCGCAAATAAAGTTGCCCCGAAGCTGATCGTCCCCATTTGCAGGACTTAGTCAACTTGAAAGCTCTTTTTTTCATCTCTGACGCTAGGTGCAGCCGAGGCTTTCCCCTAAAACCCGCCCCATGAGCTACGCCGTCAAAGAAATCTATTACACGCTGCAGGGCGAGGGCGCGCAGGCCGGACGCCCGGCTGTGTTCCTGCGGTTTGCAGGCTGCAACCTTTGGTCCGGGCTTGAGCGCGATCGGGAGAAAGCGGTCTGCACCTTCTGCGACACGGATTTTGTCGGAACCGACGGGCCGGGGGGCGGCAAATTTACGGATGCTCAAAGCCTCGCCAAAGCTGCGGCCGGTCATTGGCCTGACATGAAAACGGGACGGCCCTATGTGGTCTGCACGGGGGGCGAACCGCTGTTGCAGCTCGATGCGCCGCTGATCGGCGCGCTCCATGAGGCGGGTTTCGAAATTGCGGTGGAGACCAATGGCACCATCGCCGCGCCGAAGGGGATCGACTGGATCTGCGTCAGCCCGAAATCGACGGCGCCCTTGGTCCAGCGGGCGGGACAGGAACTGAAGCTCGTTTACCATCAGGCGGATGCGCCGCCTGAGGCGTTTGAGGCCCTCGCATTTGACTTTTTCTTTTTGCAGCCTATGGACGGGCCCTCGCGCGAGGCGGAAACCGCCGCCGCGATTGAGTATTGCCGGACCCATCCGCAATGGCGCCTCAGCCTTCAGACCCACAAGCTGTTGGGCATTCCTTGAGGCGCCGGCGAAAAGAGAGTGAAGAGGACGAACCCCATGCGCATCGTCAAGTCGATGAGTTTCGACGCCGCGCACTATCTGGATCACGATCCGGATGCGCGTCCTTACGCGCGCCTCCACGGTCATTCCTTCACGCTGGAAGTCGTGATCGAGGGCGAACCGCAGGCTGAAACCGGCTGGGTCGTCGATTTCGGCGATGTGGGCGAAGCGCTGCAGGAGCTTCATGACGCGCTCGATCATCGCCTGTTGAATGAGGTCGAAGGACTTGAGCGCCCGACGCTCGAAAACATCTGCAAATGGGCGGCGGCGAAACTAAAGCCGCGCTTTCCCGGCCTCGCGGAAGTGCGGGTCTCGCGTCCCTCCATCGGCGAAACCTGCATCCACGTTCTTTAAAGGGCTCAATCAGGCGGCGTCGTTCGCCAGATCGGCCTTCATGCGCGCAATGAGATACTGCGCGTCGCGGCAATAGCTCGCGGCGGCGCGGTCGGCTTTTCCCAGCGCCTTGTCGAGGTGGTCGAGAATATCGTCGATTTCCTCATAGGTGGCGAACGCGTCCGCCGGCGGCGGCAGGTCGAGACCTTTTTCGCTGACATCCAGACGGAAAGGCGACACCGAATAACGCGCGCGCCCGGCGAGCGTCACGTCGATATGACGCTGGCCCTTGCCGATCAGCACAGCGGCGCGCGGGTCGATCTTTTCAAGGGCTTCGTTGATGGAAAGCCTGAGCTCGTCATAGCTCTCCGCGAGGAGGGCGCGCCCGCCTGCCTCGTCCACGTCTTTTGCGGAAAGCGCGACTTCGCAGGCCTGTTCGAGAATGTCGCGCACCCGGTCGATGGCGTAGAGCGCAGCCTCAATGGCGGCCAGCGCATCGCGTACCGGGTTTTCCTGTGCGTCGTGGTGATTTTCCTCGATCACAGCCCGGCGGTTTCTGAGCGCGCGGTCAAGTCCGCCGGCGACGTCCATCGCCGGCATTTCATCCGCATTCTGATCGTTCTTCTTGCCGAGCCAGCCGGCCAGCGGGCTGCGTTTTTTTTCCTGGCCCCCGCCGTTTTTATTGAGTGCAAACGCCACGCGAAAACTCCCTCAGGCATGACTGATTTTCGCGCCAGATTAGGACAGGCCGCCCTTAAGCGCCGTTAAACAATTGGGTAAATTTTGTGAATGCGGGAAGGGATAAGAGGGTTGATTTGGATTAACCGTCTAAGGCTTTGCGCTGAAAGCGCCCGCCCTCTAGCCCCCAGGCGGCTAGCAGCGCAATGGCGATGATCAACAACCAGAAAGGCGCGGGCGCGAGCGGCGCATCCTTGACTGTTTCAACTCGCTCCGCCCGGCGCTCCACGATCCCGGCCCAGGACACGCCGGCGCGGTCGGCATTGCCGCTGCGAATGCGGCGCAGTTCAGGAAGCGCGGCGCCGTTCCCTTCACGGATAGCGAAATGGCCGCCGCCGGTTTCCTCCGCCAGAGGTTCGAGAAGCTTTGACGTTGAGATGACGTCCTGAAACTCCGGCGCCGCCTCGAGGCCGATGACGCCGATGGCGAAAAGTTCGCCCGAGGCGGCGCGGTAAAGCCCGCGGGGCGGATTGCTGAGACGGGATGTGAAACGTCCAGGTTCCGCTTCTTCGAGCGCCAGTTCGGACGTCTCGCCGTCGGGCTGGGTGAGCGTCATCCCCGGCGCTTCTTCCTCGATGGTGCGCCGTTCGATTACGAGGTCGCCGTTTTCCTCGCGCAGGGAGAGCGCTTCTTCCTCGAGCTCCGGCTCCTTCATCAGCCAGTGGGCGATGCGCCGCAGAAGCTCTGCATGGGGACCGCCGCCGTCAAAGCCGCGCGCCCATAGCCACACATGATCGGAAAGGAAAAGACCCACCCGACCTTCGCCGATCCGGTCGAGAATGAGGAGCGGCGCCTCGCCGGGACCGGTCATCAAGGTTTCGCCGCGGATTTTCGTCACCGGCATCACGCGCAGCCATCGGCCCCAGATATCGGGATCGGGAAGATCGGCGGTCACGGGATGGCGCTGGCCGAGATCGGTCACCTCCGGCCGGTAGGTTTGTTCGACGGCCGTTCCCGCGGGCAAGGCGGGTAGGATGAAGGTGAGATTGCGCCGGTTCGCGAGGCTTAAAGGCCCGTTATATTCGGGGCCCGACGCGATCAGGACCGCGCCGCCATTGTCGACAAAGCGCGCGATGTTGTCGAAGTGGAAAGACGACAGGACGCCGCGATAGGCGTAGCGGTCGAAAATCAGCAAGTCGAACTCATCGAGCTTGTCGATGAAAAGCTCGTCCTGCGGGAAAGGGATGAGCGCCAACTCATCGACCGGCGTGCCGTCATTCTTGTCTATGGGACGAAGGATGGTGAAGTGTACGAGATCGACGGCCGGGTCAGACTTTAAGAGATTGCGCCAGACGCGCTCGCCCGGATGCGGTTCGCCTGAGATCAACAGCACGCGCAAGCGGTCGCGCACGGCGGTGATGGGAAGGACCGCGATGTTGTTGCGCGTCGTCAGTTCGCCGGGACGTTCTGCGACTTCAAGCTCGATGATGGTCTGGCCGGGCCTTGTCAGCGGCACGTCGAAGCCGGCCTCCGCTCCGACGGGCACCGCCTCGCGAAGAATTTCCTCGCCGTCCATGCGCAAGACGACCATGGGCGGGCGGGCGTCGGCGAGCGCCGTTCCTTCGGGGCCGAGATCGTCGATGCGGAAGGTGACGCGCACCGGCTGGCGCACGATGCCGTAACGCGGGGCGTTGACGAGGGTGATCTTGCGGTCGGATTCGGTTGCAGCGCCGGTGGTGAGAATATGCACCGGCGCGTCGACATTAATGGCGCTCGCCGCTTCGTCCGCATCCGCCGCCTGTCCGTCGGTGACGACGAAGACGGCGCCGAGGCGCTGGCGCGGCGTGTCGGCGATGGCCTGGCGAATGGCGTTGACCGTAAGGGTTTCTTCTTCGCCGGCGAAGCGGATCACTTCCGTCTCGACGCCTTCGAGCGCTTCGATGCGCGTAACGAGTTTTTCTGCAGCGTCTTCGGTCACCAAATCTCGGTCATCGAGCGATTGGCTTGCGCTTTCATCGACGAGGATGAGTGCAATGTCGCTGAGAGACGTCGTCTCCGCCTCGCGGATCATGGGCCCTGAAAGCATGACGAGCAGCGCGGCGATGGCGATGGCGCGCGCGATCCCGCTTTTCCAGTTGCGCAATAGCGACAGGATGGCGAACGCCGCGCCCGCAAGCGCAGCGGCGATTAGCGCCCACAGGGGCAGCATCGGATCGAGCACGATGTTGAAGGGAAGCGCCGTCACTTGCCGAGCCGCTCCAGAAGGATCGGCGTGTGCACCTGATCGGATTTATAGTTCCCGGTGAAGGCCACCATCACCATATTGACCCCGGCGCGGTAGGCGAATTCGCGCCCGCGCGGGCCGCCTGTACCCATGGGCCGCATGGGACGGCCAAAACTGTCCGCCGCCCAGGCGCCGGCCCAGTCACGCCCGCCAATGATGATCGCGGTGACGCCGTCATTGGAGCCGCTCGAGTCCGCCTCGACCCACACCGGATTGTTGTTGTTGCGCCCGTAAAGCGAGTTGAGGAGATAAAAGGAGCGCGTCAGGACATGGTTTTCATCGACTGGCCGGAGCGGCGGAATGTCGAGCGCCCCGAGGATGCGTTGCAGGGCCTGACCCTCGGGCGTCGATCCGGCGCCGACGGCGCGCTCGTCGTCGCGCGTGTCGATGAGGAGAAGCCCGCCGAAGCGCATGAAATTCTCGATATTCGCTAGCGCCGCATCGGAGGGCGTCTCGGCGCCCGGCGCAATCGGCCAGTAGAGGAAGGAATAGACCGACAGATCGTCCGTATCGGGATCGATACGTTCGGGCGGCGCCGGTTCGATTGCGGTGCGCCGGTAAAGCTCGCGGCTCAACGCGGCGAGGCCCTGTTCGGCGAGCGTATCGATGGAGGAATCGCCGGTGGCGATATAGGCGAGGCGGGTGGTCAGCGCGGCTTCCGCGATTTTTTCCTCGATGGGCGCGTCGAGCGGCTGTGCGAAGGCGCGTTCCGCCGGCGCGGTCATGAGTCCCAGCGCCAGCATCGCCGCGGCGGCGGGCCGCCAGTTTAGACGGCCGCTGATCAGCAGGGCGAGGACGCCGTCAGCGAGAAGGAGCAACAGGGCGATAACGATCAGCGGCGGACTTAAAGAAACCGGCGGCGCGGCGACATAAGGCGCAAGAGAAACGCCCGGGACCGACAGCGGCGCAAAGGGCGCGTCTGCGGGAACGGCGTTCAGGGCAAGCGGCGCTTCCGGCGCGCCATAAAAGCCCGGCGCGCGCTCTGGTGAAGGCGCAAGCGCCAGTTCCGCCGCGGTGAGCGCGCGCGCGCCGTCATCGGGCCGGGTCATGCGGCCCTGACCTGTGAGCATCCTCAACGGCGCATAACGCGCATCCTCGCCGTCATCGGCGGATTCAGGACCGAGCGCTGACAGAAACGTCAGTCTGCGGAGCATATCGATGAAAAGGCCGGAGAGCGGCAGGTCCGACCAGTCGGGCGTCGCCGTCACATGAAAGAGTGCGATGACGCCCTTGCCCTGCCGCGCGCCGGTGACGAGGGGGGTGCCGTCTTTCAGGCGCGCCCAGGTGCGCTCCGTCGTTTCGCCGCCGGGTTCGGCGAGCACCTGACGCTTGATGAGAACGTCACCTGGAACTTCGAGCCCAGCGAAGGGGCTTTCGGGCGGGAAGGCGTCGAGATGCTGCGGCGTGTCCCAGGTGAGGGCGCCCCCGAAGGCGCGGCCGCCGCCGCGCAAGGGGGCGGGGATGAGATCGGGTTCGCGGTCCTGCGCGGCCTCGGCCATGACGGGGCCGGCGAAGCGGACAAGAACGCCGCCGCGTTCCACCCAATCGGCAAGGGCTTCGCTTTCCTGGGCGCGCAGCCGCCCCACATCGTCGAGCACGATCACCGAGACATCCGCCTCCAGCAGCATCGACAGGTCGCCTTCGAGGAAAGACGCATAGGGCTCAAGCGCTTCGCGGATGTAATGATCGCCTTTCAGAAGATCGACGCGGGCGCTGTCCACATTCCTCGCAAGACCGATCAGCGCGCGCCGGTCGCGAGCGTCGGCGAGACGCACGGCCCCGGCGGAGGAAACGCCTTCGATGCGAGTGATGGAAAGCTCGTTCGCCAGCGCCAGCGGCAGGTTCAAGGTGACGTCGCGCGTTGTCTCCCCGGCGGCGAACTCGAAGTCGGAACGCGCCAGCTCGCGGCCGTCGCGCGCCGTCGCCGAAACGGCGCCTTCGGCCTCGGCGCTCGCATCGAGACGTTCGACCCGATAGGCGAGGGCGTTTTCCGCGGCGGGAAGGGGACGCAACAGATATTTCGGCGCTCGCGCATCGTTGAAAACCGTAAGCTCCCCGCGTCGGGACAACGCTTCGGCAAGCGCGGCGTCGGCATCGCCGGCAAGCCCGTCAGACAGCCAGCGGATTTCCGCGCCTGACGTAAAATAACGGTCGAGCTCGGTAAGCCGCGCCGCCGCTACACTTCGGTCAGCGGCGAAAGGCGACGGCGTCATCGCATCTGCATAGGCGCTCGCCGCTTCGGCGCTCATGGGTTCGAGCAGCGCGGGCGCCAGTTCCGGCGCGGTCGTCAAAATGAAAACCTGCCGGTCTGATTGCGCGGCTTCCGCGGCGGCCTCGCGTAGTGCGTCTTGCCTCGTGCGCCAGTGCTGCGCCGCCGCCCAGCTATTGTCGATGACGACGAGCATGGGCCCCGTCTGTGCGCCGGGGGCGGGCGCGTTCAACACCGGCCCGGCGAGCCCCAGAATAATCAGCGCCGCAAGGAGGAGCCGCATCAAGAGCAGCCACCATGGCGTGCGGTCCGGCGTTTCTTCCGCCGTCTTCAACTGCCGCAGAATGATAAACGCGGGAAAATTCTCGCGCTTGGGCGATGGCGGCGTCGCGCGCAAGAGGAGCCAGATCAGCGGCAGGGCGAGGAGCCCCAGAAGGATCAGCGGCGATGTGAAGCTGAGCGCCCCCATGGCTACGCCTTCCAGGCGCGCATGTCGGCGAGCGCGGTGAAAAGCGAGAGGAGCGCCGTCTGCGGCGCGCGGTCTGTGCGGTGAACGAAAAACGACCACCCGCTTTTCTGCGCGATAGCTTCGAGGGCGCCGCGATGGGCGGCGAATTTCGTTTTATAGGCGTCGGCGAGAGAAGATGTCTGGCCGAAGATTAGCCGGTCCTTGCTTTCAAGATCGCGGAACTCGACGCGGCCTTCGAAGGGGAAGTCTTCTTCCGCCGGATCGCAGATTTGCAGGAGCACGCCATGGGCGCCGCTGCCCGCGAGGCTCGCGACAGCGCGCTCAATGGTTTCAGGCGCAGTGAAGAAATCGCTCGCCATGACGACGCGCGCGCCGGCGGGGACGTGCGCGATGGGCGGCGCGCCGTCCTTGTCGTTAAACTCGCCGATATGGAGGGCTTCAAGCATGCGTTCGGGCGCCGTGCGTCCCTGAAACGGCCTTCGTTCTTCGCCGAGGACCCCGATGCGCTCGCCGGCCTGCGACAAAAGAATCGTGAGCGCCGCCAGCAGCGTATCGGCGCGGCGGCGTTTCGTCGGCAACGAGGTTTGCGAAGCGTAATTGAGAGAGTGCGACGGATCGCGCCAGAGATAGGCGGCGGCGGCGGCCTCCCACTCGTTCTGGCGCACATAAAGCCGGTCTGCGGCGCGCGCCGACTGGCGCCAGTCGATCATGGAGACGGGATCGCCGAACGCATAGGGCCGATGCTGCCAGAAGGTTTCGCCGGGCCCGGCGCGTCTGCGCCCATGCAGTCCCGCGCTCACCGCCTGCGCCATGCGCTCGGCTTCGAGCAGCATGGGCGGGAACAGCGCCGCCGCGCTTTCCGCTTCATGGCGGACGGCGAGCGTTTCCGAGGATTTATCTGACATGCGGCGCGGCTTCTCCAAACTCTCTTACGCCCCCGCGACCAATTCCCTGATGAAATCGTCCGTGGTCAGACCTTCCGATCTCGCCGCGAAATTGAGCGCCATGCGGTGACGCAGCACAGGCCCGGCGAGCCGTTTCACATCGTCGAGCGATGGCGCATGGCGTCCGTCGATGAGCGCCAGCGCCCGTGCGGCGAGCGAGAAGGCCTGGCTGGCGCGAGGCCCCGGTCCCCAAGCGACGAACTTCCGGACGCGCTCTTTTGCGTCATCGGTCGGACGCGCAGCGCGGGTGATTTTGAGGATCGTCTCCACCACCTGCTCGCCGATGGGCATCTGTCGCACAAGCTTTTGCGCCGCCATCAGATCTTCAGCGGTCATGACGGAATCGACATGCGCCGTCTCGGCCCCTGTCGTTGCGGCGAGCATTTTCCGCTCGGCTTCAAGGTCGGGATAATTGACGTCGATTTCGAGGAGGAAGCGGTCGAGCTGGGCTTCCGGGAGGGGGTAGGTCCCTTCTTGCTCGATGGGGTTCTGGGTCGCGAGAACGTGGAACGGGACGGGGAGGTCATGCCGCGCCCCGGCGACGGTCACATGATGCTCCTGCATGGCCTGAAGGAGGGCCGACTGGGTCCGGGGAGAGGCCCGGTTGATCTCGTCGGCCATCAGGAGCTGGCAGAAAACGGGTCCCGGAATGAAACGGAATTCCCGCCGCCCCTCGGCGCTTTCCTCTAAAACCTCGGAGCCGAGGACGTCGCCCGGCATCAGATCGGGCGTAAACTGCACCCGCTTGGCCGAGAGGCCCATGAGATCGCCGATGGAGGTGACGAGGAGGGTCTTGGCGAGCCCCGGCGCTCCCACCAGAAGCCCGTGGCCCCCTGCGGCAAGTGTCGCAAGGGTGAGGTCGATCACCTCTTCCTGGCCGAAAACGACCTTTCCGAGGGCTGTCCTCGCGCGCCCGAATTTTACCGAAATCTCATCAAATTTCCGGAGGATATCCTGGTCAGGCTGGCTGTCGGTCATGGGGCTCGCGTGATGTTGAGGGCCAATTTCCGTCGTGGGGCTTGGCCGCGGCGATTCGAGGTCAAATATTGAGATAGCATGGCTTGGCGAGGGTTAAAGAACTGCTTGGCAAGGAAACCGCTCGGATGGTCGAAAAACTCTTGCCCCTTGCGGGTTTGCGCCCGATGTCATTACCATGCCGCAAACTGCGCGTCGCGAGGGTTTCGTGCGCGGATTTTGCGGGGCGATCGTCATAATTGGCGCTTAAAAAGCGTTGTTGACGGTGAATTGAGAGGGAACGCCATTTGGGGCGTTTCCGTAGAGCCGGCGCTGTCGCCGGGAGCGTAAAGGGGACCTCTGTGTCTGAACACGAGTCGCATTTTTCGGTCTGGGGATTCATCAAGGGCTTCGCCAAGCTGATTATTGGCATGCTTTTGATGCTGCAAGGGCTCATCGGCCTCATCGTCTTGATCCTCATTGTCGGCGTCATGGTCGAGGTGACCAACGGCATCGCGGGCAGCGATGAGAAGGTTTCGGTCTCCATTCCTGACGATGCGGCCCTGGTGCTCGACCCCAACGGGGTTCTGGTGGAGCTTGCCGAGGATGTGAACCCCCTCGAGGTTCTGCGTCAGGAAGCTTATGGCGTCAGCGAGCCCACCCAGATCGAAGTGCACGATCTGGTGCGCGTCATCCGCGCCGCCAAGGACGACAAGCGGATCAAGGGCCTTGTCCTTGACCTCGGCGCCCTCGGCGCGTCGCCGTCCAGCGCCTCAAAGCTGCATTACATTTCGGCGGAAATCGCCAAGTTTAAAGAGAGCGGCAAGAAGGTGATCGCCGTCGGCGATTACTACAGCCAGGATCAGTATCTTCTCGCGGCCAACGCCGACGAGATCTACATGAACGATTACGGCAATCTCTTCATCTACGGCTACGGCTCTTACGGCACTTATGTGAAGAGCCTCTTGGAAAAACTGAAGATCACCAGCCACGTCTTCCGCGTCGGCACGTTCAAGTCGGCGGTGGAGCCGTTCCTCCGGGACGACATGTCGCCGGAAGCCAAAGAAGCCAATATTGGCTATCTGAGCGTGTTGTGGCGCGATTACGCCTCGTCGGTTGAAAAGGCCCGCGGCCTTCAATCCGGCGCGGTCGAGGACTACGCCAACAATCTCGGCGCGCTCCTGGAAACCGTCGATGGCGATCTCGGCAAAGCGGCGCTGAAAGCGGGGCTCGTGGACGAGCTCCTGTCGCGCGCCGAAATGAACGACAAACTCAAAGCGGCTTTCGGCGCGGACAAGGACGGGAAGTCGTTCAAAAAAGTCAGCTACATGCGTTACCTGGCCTCGGTCGACAAACCGGCGGACGGCAGCGATCCCAATGTGGTCGTCATCACCGCGGCGGGGACGATCATCGACGGCGAAGCGCCCACGGGCCGCGCCGCCGGCGGTGACACCATCGCCGCGCAGCTCCGCAAAGCGCGCGAAGACGACAAGATCAAAGCCGTCGTCCTGCGCGTCGACAGCCCCGGCGGATCGGCCTTCGCCTCCGACATCATCCGCGACGAGATTCTCGCGATCAAGGCGGCCGGCAAGCCGGTGGTCGCCTCCATGGGCTCGCTGGCGGCGTCCGGCGGCTACTGGATTTCGGCGGCGGCTGATGAAATCTGGGCGTCGCCCACGACCATCACCGGCTCCATCGGGATTTTCGGTTACTTCAACACCTTCGAAAACACCGCCGCCGAAATCGGCGTGTATGTTGACGGCGTCGGCACGACCGACCTTGCGCCGATCCTGGCGACCGGCATCGGCCCGCTTCCGGCGAGCGCGGCGGACATCATCCAGCAATCGACGGAAAACGGCTACGACCGCTTCCTTACGATCGTCGGCGAAGGCCGCAATCTCGACAAGACCTATGTGGACTCTGTTGGGCAGGGCCGCGTCTGGATCGGGGAAAAAGCGCTGGAGTTGAAACTCGTGGACAAGCTCGGCACTTATGACGACGCCATTGCCGCGGCGGCGAGCCTCGCCGGCCTCGAAAAATACGACGTCGTCGACATGAAAGAAAAGCGCACGACCTTCGAGATGTTCATGCGCAATCTCTCTGAAACCATGGTCGCGAAACTCGGCGGCGAAAAGCAGCATCATGCGGAAGGCGCAGTCGCGAAGATCGTGCGCGCCGCCGAGCAGCAGGCGGAGTTCTTCGCCGAGTTCAACGACCCGAACGCAGCCTATGCGCGCTGCCTGACTTGCCAGTAAGCCGCCGCATTTGCGGCGACAGGCGCTGAAATAAAAGAGGGGCCGGCGCTGTAACAATTACAGCGCCGGCTTTGTTTTATGACTGATCTCATGCGATACGCCGCCGAGCTTGAAGGCGCCGGAAAAAAAGGTCTGCCGCCGGTCGAGAAATGGAACCCGGAATTTTGCGGCGAGATCGATCTCGTCATCAAGCGGGACGGAACCTGGGTGCATGAAGGAACGCCTATCGGCCGCGCGCGGCTGGTGAGACTTTTCTCTACGGTGCTCCGGCGCGAAGGCGACAAGTTTTTTCTCGTGACACCCGTCGAGAAGATGGAGATCGAGGTCGAGGATGCGCCCTTTGTCGCCGTCCTGATGCGCCGGGAAGGCGAGGGCGAGGAACAAAGTCTCGTTTTCACCACCAATCTCGGCGATGAGGCGGCGGCGGGACCGGACCACCGGCTGGTCTTCCGCAAGGACCCTGAAACCGGCGAATGCGCGCCTTACATCGATGTGCGAGCCGGGCTTGAGGCGCGCATCGCCCGGGCGGTTTATTATGACCTTGTGGCGCTTGGCGAAACCCGCGACATAGACGGCGAGGAGATGTTCGGCGTCCGTTCGGGCGGCGTCTTCTTTCCCTTCGGTCCTGCAAGCGACATATACGAATAGGCCGGCGATGGCGAAGAGTGCGACAGCGGTGGAGGATTGGCGCGCGCGGATCGAGCGCAATCTCAGCCATGCGACCGCTGCGCGCGTGCGCGAACTTTTCAGCGAAATCAATCCGCATCTTGTGGGCGACAAGCTGTTTGAAAAACGCTGGAGCGCCAAACGCAAGGACGCCGCCGTTCTGGTGCCGCTCATCGCGCGCGAGGAGGGCATGCGCGTCATCATGACGGTGCGTTCCTCGACCATGCCGTCTCATGCGGGCCAGATCAGCTTTCCCGGCGGCAAGACGCATCCGGAAGACAAGACCCCCATCGACACTGCGCTGCGCGAGGCCCATGAGGAAGTGAATATTCCTCCTGAGGCGGTTCAGGTCATCGGCTCGCTCGGCATTCACCAGGGCGGGCTCGGTTTTTCGGTGACGCCGGTGATCGGTCTTGTGGATCCGTCTGCGCCCTTGCGCCCATGTCCGCGCGAAGTCGACGAGATTTTTGAAATCCCGCTCGATTTCGTCGCCGATCTGGCGAACCACATCACCGAGGAGCGCTCGCTTGAGGGCGTTCCCTACAAAATGTATGCGGCGCCCTATGGCCGCTATCACATCTGGGGTCTCACCGCCGGCATTCTGCGGTCTTTCGCGGAAACGCTGCAGGATGAGGACGCCGCATGAGCGGCTCTCCTTACAAGGAAGCCCTCAAGGACCTGGCGCCGGAACAGCGCGCGCATTTTTCGTGGCTCGACGCGCCGCATCTGAAGCGCGTGATCGCCGCGCTTGAAACGGCGGAAGCGGGCTCTGCGCGCTATGTGGGCGGCTGCGTGCGCGACAGCCTGCTTGGGGTCGCGCCTAAAGATTTCGACGTGGCGACCGTCCTGACGCCTGATAAAGCGACCGCGGCGTTGAAAGCCGCCGGGCTCGGTGTCGCGCCCACGGGCATCGATCATGGCACCGTGACGGCCATCGCCGATCACAAAGGCGTGGAGGTGACGACCCTTCGCGCCGATGTCTCGACGGACGGGCGCCGCGCCACGGTCGCTTTCACCCGCGACTGGGCGATCGACGCGGGTCGGCGCGATTTCACCGTGAACGCGATTTACCTGACGCCGGACGGAAAACTTTACGATCCCGTCGGCGGCGTTGACGATGCGGCGAAGAAAATCGTCCGCTTCATCGGCGAGCCGGAAGCGCGCATCCGCGAAGACTATTTGCGCATCCTTCGGTTCTTCCGGTTCTCGGCGCGGTTCTGCGAAACATTCGACGCCGCCGGGCTCGCAGCCTGCGCGGCGTTGAAGGATGGCATGGGCCAGCTTTCCGCCGAACGCATCGGCGCGGAAATGACGGGCATTCTCTGTTTGCCGCGCGCCGCTTTTGCGCTGGAAGCGATGGCGCAAACCGGCGTTCTTGACCAAGTCTGGCCGCAAAAACCTGACCTCGCCGCCGCTGCGCGAATGAAGAACATCGACCCGGGCGCCCCGGCGCCCTTGATGCTGGCGGCGTTATACGGCGAAAGGGGGCAGGGCATCGGATCGGCCCTGCGCCTTTCCAATGCGGAAAAGGCGGTGCGTTCAAACGCCGTCATAAATCTTGCCGCGGTCGCGCCGTCACTGAGCGATCATAAAGTCCGTGAGCTGATCTATCGCCTTGGCAAGGACGGGCTCGGCGATGCCGGCCTTCTCGCCGCCGCGCGTGGAGACATTTCCGCGGACGACTATGCAAGTCTGAAGGACCGGATTGATCGTTTCGATGCGCCGGTCCTCTCTATTTCGGGCAAGGATGTGGTGAAAGCGGGCGTCGCGCCCGGTCCCGCCGTTTCCGCTATTCTCGCTGGAACGGAGAAGACGTGGATCGGAGAGGACTTTCCAGGCCCGGAGCGCCAGCGCGACATCCTCGACGCCCTCATAAAACAGCACAAATCCGCCTGACCAGCAGCGTCAACCATTTGACCCGGCGTCCAAGACCGGATTTTATGGCGGGAAAACAAGCCGCAAGGAAGGAAACAAGTCGATGATGGGATTGATGATGGACCGGCCGCTCTTGACGACCGAGATCCTCAAACACGCGGTGCGCAATTACCGGAAAACGGAAATCGTTACGCGCACTGTGGAAGGCCCTGTCCATCGCTACACGATCGCCGATTCGGCCAAACGGATCGCGAAACTCGCCAATGCGCTTGCCGGCCTCGGCGTCAAGAAAGGCGACCGCGTCGGCGTCATCGGCTGGAACACCTACCGCCAGTTCGAGCTTTATTACGCTGTCGGCGGTCTTGGCGCGGTTCTGCACACCGTTAATCCCCGGCTCGGTCCGGAGAATGCGGCCTTCGTCATCAATCATGCGGAAGACTCTATTCTCTTCTACGACACGACCTTCGCGCCGCTGGTCGCTGCGCTGAAACCCCATTTGAAAACGGTGAAGCATTACGGCGTCCTTTCCAACAGCGAGAACGCCGGCGAGGCGGGCGAGGGCGCGCTGATTTACGATGATTTCATCGCCGACCATGCAGAGGATTTCGAGTGGCCGGAATTCGACGAGAACACCGCCGTCACCATGTGCTATACGTCAGGCACGACGGGCGATCCCAAAGGCGTTCTCTATTCGCACCGCGCCCTTGTCCTGCAATCCTTTGCGGCCTGCCTGCCGTCGTCGCTTGGATTGACCGAAGGCGATGTGCTGTTGCCGGTGGTGCCGATGTTCCATGTGAATGCGTGGAACACGCCTTATTCGTCGCTGATGACGGGTGTGAAGCAGGTGTTTCCAGGGCCGCGCCTTGACGGCGAGGGGCTCTACGAACTGCTCGACAGCGAGAAAGTCACCTACAGCGCCGGCGTGCCGACCGTCTGGCTCGGGCTGCTGCAATATCTCGAACAGACGGGCAAGGAGCTTCCCTATCTGAAGGCCGGCATGTGCGGCGGATCGGCCTTGCCGGAAGCATTGATCCGCGGCTTTGCAAAATACGGCGTCGAACTTCGTCAGGGCTGGGGCATGACCGAAATGTCGCCCATCGGCACGGTCAACGTGCTTCCGCCGGAGGTGAAGGCGCTGCCCTTCGACGAACAGATTCCGTACAAGCTGAAGGCGGGCCGGGCGCTTCCCTTCGTCGATATGCGCCTCGTCGATGCGGAAGGCCATATCCTCCCTAATGACGGCGAGTCCGACGGACATCTGCAGGTGCGAGGGCCCTGGATTATCGGCGAATACTATAAGACCGATAAACCGACGCTCACCGCTGACGGCTGGTTCGACACCGGCGATGTGGCGATCATCGATGAAGACGGCTACATGCAGATCACCGATCGCTCCAAAGACGTTATCAAGACCGGCGGGGAGTGGGTGTCGTCCATCGACATCGAGAATGCGGCGATGCTGCATCCGGGTGTCGCGCAGGCCGGCGTCATCGGCGTGCATCATCCGAAATGGCAGGAGCGGCCGCTGCTCATTGTCGTCAAGAAACACGGGCAAGACCCCAGCGCCGAAGAGATCAAGGAATTCCTGAAACCGAAGCTCGACAAGATCGCCTGGCCCGATGCGGTGGAGTTCGTGAAGGAGATTCCCATCGGCGCCACTGGGAAAGTGCTGAAGACCGAACTCCGGAAGATGTTCAAGGGTTATGAACTGGCGGATTGACGGCGGCTTTTAAATCTTGCCGTTTTCTCCGGCGTCTTCTTCGTAATGAGGAACGAAGGTGAGGACGGTCTGGAACGCCGCTGCGGCCCCGGCCCCTCCGGAAATGCAGAGCAGCAGAATCGAAATGTGTTTCGGATCGATCGCCTCTGAAAGTTTGCCTGCGAGCAGCAGGAGCCCGAGCCCGAGCGCCGCCTTGGCGTAAAACCGCAGGAGTTTTGAAAAGGCGTCGCCGCGGCCTGAAAGCTGCGCGGCGAAGCGCGGCCGCGCAAGCCACACATACATCCAGCACCCGAAACCGGCGGCGACGACAGCGGGGATGAGACTGATCCCGTGAAAGAGGCTGGCGGCGTACATGCGGGCGTCGGCAAAGCTGATGACGGCGACAGACGCGCCGATGACGCCGAAAACGGCGCTCACAAACAGCGTCATGATCGGTTTCGCTGTCTTGGCGTCGAGAAAGGCCCGGTTCCCCGAGCGTGGCGGCAGTCCCCAGTTTCGCGTCATCACGGCTCCTTGGGCCGAATTTCTGATAGGCGTTTCCCGCTGCTTTTGTCAGCTTTAGCCGACGCACTTATCGAATTTGGCGCGAATCGCCGCGAACACGGACTCAAACATTTCCGGCGTCAGGCGCCGGGTGTTCGTATTGTATCGCGAACAGTGATAGCTGTCGAACACAGAGACGCCGCCGCCCGCGTCATGTTCTGCGCCATGGGCGAAAGGCGCGTCCTTGGCTTTGATGCCGAGAGCGGCCAGCGTGGAATCGTGGGAAATGCGGCCGAGACAGAGAATGGCCTCAAGGTCCGGCAGGGCTTCGATCCGCGCCGTCAGAAACTGCCGGCAGGTTTTGATTTCCGCGCCGACGGGTTTGTTCTGCGGGGGCACGCATCTGACGGCGTTGGTGATCATCGCGCCTTTGAGCCTCAACCCGTCATCGGGGCGCGCATCGTAGTCGCCTTCGGAAAAACCGAATTTCCCGAGCGTCGCATAAAGAAGATCGCCGGCGTAATCGCCCGTGAAAGGCCGCGCCGTGCGGTTCGCGCCGTGAAGGCCGGGCGCCAGGCCGACAATAAGCAGCCTTGCTTTCGGATCGCCGAAGGAAGGCGCCGCGCCGTTGAAATAATCGGGATAGGCTTCGCGGTTCTCCGCGCGGAACGAGACAAGCCTCGGGCACAGGCCGCAATCGGCAGGGGGCTCGGCGGGAACAGGCTCGTCCGTTTTCGCGCGCTTGGAGGCAGCCACGGGCGATTAATCGACGTCTTCGTAATCGTCTTCGTATTCATCCTCGAAGTCGTCGTCATAATCCGCCGCTGGCTTCGGCTTGCGGGCCGGGCCGCCGCTGCGGCCGATGACTTTTTCGAGATCGGCGAGGTCGATGAACGTATCCGCCTGTCGGCGCAGCTCGTCGGAAGCCATGGGCGGCGAGGATTTCACCGTGGAGACCACGGTCACCCGGACGCCTTTCGCCTGGATCGCCTCGATCACCCGGCGGAAATCGCCATTGCCGGAAAAGAGGATCAGATGGTCGAGCCGGTCTGCGAGAAGCATCATATCGACCACAAGCTCCACATCGGTGGAGCCTTTGAAGCGCTTGCGCCCTTGCGCGTCGGTGAACTCGCGCGTGGTCTTCGTCACCATCGTGTAGCCATTGTAGTCGAGCCAGTCGACGAGGGGGCGGAGCGGAGAGTAATCCTGATCCCTGTCTTCCTGAATGGCGGTGTAATAGGAGGCGCGAATGAGCTGGCATCCGTCCTGCGCTTTCGCCAGCAAGCTCTTGTAATCAATATCGAAACCCAGATTACGGGCGGCCTTGTAAAGATTTGCGCCGTCGATGAAAAACGCGGTCTTTTCCTGCTCGCGCAGGCCCAGAAACTTGGTCATAATCCTATCGGTCCAATGTGAAGTTTAGTAACGCCGCTTCTCGTGCGATATCCATTTGAGATATAAATGATTTTAATCGCCGCTGGCTCCAATCTGCATTTTTGCGGCCATGATTCGCAAGATATTGTTTTAAAGGCGTTTAAGGCAATCAGCCGAATGTCGCACCTTAAACGCGTCTCCTCCCTGTATGAAACGCCGGCCTGGCCCGATCCGGCCGATCCGCCCTTCATCAACGCCGCCGCGGAGATTGAGACCGATATGGGCCCGGAAGCGCTGCTCGCCGCGCTCCACGCCATTGAGGCCGGGTTCGGACGCCGTCGGTCGGAGCGCAACGCCCCGCGCACGCTCGATCTCGATCTTCTGGCCTATCATGACATCCTTATGGCTGAGGATGGGCAAGGACCGGTGCTGCCCCATCCGCGGCTTCGGGACCGGGCCTTCGTGCTGGCGCCGGTGGCCGAGATCGCGCCGGGCTGGCGGCACCCGGTGACAGGGGAGACGGCGACGGAGCTGCTCGCAGCCACCGACGCCAGCGGAGTTCGTAAAATCGCGTAATTTCAGCGGTTTTTTGCGCTGCAGCGCTTGATTTCATGGCGCTACTGGCGATATGGCAGGAGGCTCGCACCGGTTCCCGGACCGGAGCGCCAGAATTTTATACGATGAATTTACCGATCTGGAGAGTCTATGGCCCGCGTCACCGTTGAAGATTGCGTCGATAAAGTCACGAACCGTTTCGATCTCGTGCTTCTCGCCGCGCATCGCGCCCGCGTTCTTTCGTCTGGGGCGCCGCTTCTCGTTGACCGCGACAATGACAAGAACCCGGTCGTCGCCCTGCGTGAAATCGCCGACGGCGAATTGAAGCCGGACGCTGTTGAAGAAGATCTCGTGTCCTCGCTGCAGAAACAGGTCGAGCTCGATGAGAGCGAAGACTCCGAAGCCGCGCCGGAAAAAGCCGATGCGCCGGAATTCGATAAGATGAGCGAAGACGAATATCTCAAAGCCATCCAGGCTGCGGGCATGACGACGCCGCAGACCCTGCCGAAGGGCTAATCGGTTTTGGCCGGCGGTTCCCGACTGCCCTGTTGAACAGCGGCGCCCGCCGGCGCTTGGTAAAGTGACAGCCGGCGGACTATGACGGATCATCTGAGGGCGGAAGAAACCAACAGCGAGCAGCAGACCGCGGCGCCCGCTCCCTCGCGCCAACCTATCGGCTTTATCCGTCAGGTCGAACTTGTGGATCGGGTCAAGGCGTATGATCCGGATGCGGACGAAGATCTCCTGAACAAGGCTTATGTCTACGCCATGAAGGCCCATGGCGGACAGACGCGCGCCTCGGGCGATCCCTATTTCTCCCATCCGCTGGCGGTGGCGGCGATCCTCACCAGTTTGCGTGCAGACCCGGCGACGGTGGCGACGGCGCTTCTTCATGATGTTGTCGAAGACACCGACGCGACGGTCGATGACATCAGGAAGCTCTTCGGCGACGAGATCGCTCGGCTGGTGGACGGGGTCACCAAGCTTTCCCAGATCGAGCTCAGAAGCGAAGCCTCGAAGCAGGCGGAAAATTTCCGCAAGCTGGTGATGGCGATGGCGGACGATGTGCGCGTTCTCCTCGTCAAGCTCGCCGACCGCCTGCACAATATGCGCACGCTCCACTACATCGAAAAACCGGAAAAGCGCCAGCGCATCGCCCGCGAAACCATGGACATCTATGCGCCCCTGGCCGGGCGCATCGGCGTGCAGCGTTTCCGTGAAGAACTCGAGGATATCTCCTATCGGGAACTGAGCCCCGAAGCGCACGCCACGATTTCAAGCCGTCTTGAGGATCTGCAGAAAACGACGCTGAGCAGCGTTCTCGAACTGGCGAATGTGCTGCGCGATAAACTGGCCGCCGCCGGCCTCAAGGCGCAGGTGACGAGCCGTGAAAAGCGGCCTTACTCCATCTGGCGGAAGATGACGCAAAAGAACGTCTCCTTCGACGAACTGGCGGACATTTATGCTTTTCGCGTTCTCGTCGATAAACCGGAAGACTGTTACGCGGCGCTCGGCGTCATTCATTCGAACTGGCGGATGATCCCCACCGAATTCGACGATTACATCTCCGCGCCGAAACCCAACAATTACCGCTCCATCCACACTGCGGTGATCGGTCCGCCATCGCCAGACGGGCGCCGCCAGCGCATCGAAATCCAGATTCGCACCTATGAAATGCACGAGACCGCCGAACGCGGCGTCGCCGCGCATTGGCAGTATAAGGATGCGAGCGTCGGCGCAGGCGAGTCGACCGTGGAGATCGTCACCCGCGGCCAGTACGATCCTTATGAAACGCCGCGCCGTCTCGTCGAAATGTTTCAGTCCGGCGAAGATCCGGACGAGGCGCTGCAATACGCCAAACTCGAACTCTTTCAGGATCAGGTTTTCTGTTTCACGCCCAAGGGCCGCGTCATCGCGCTGCCAAAAGGCGCGACGCCCCTCGATTTCGCCTATGGCGTTCACACCGATGTGGGCGACAGTTGCATCGGCGCCAAGATCAACGGCGTGCAGCGCCCGTTGCGCACGGCGCTCAACAATGGCGACGTCGTTGAAATTCTGCGCTCTGACCATGCGCCCGTGCCGGCGGAATGGGAGAGCATCGCCGTCATGGGCAAGACGAGAAGCGCGATCCGCCGCCGCATCAAGAAGATGCAGCACGAGGATCATGTGGCGCTCGGACGCTCTATTGCGGAAAGCGTATTCACCGGCGCCCATCTTGAATTTTCGCTCAAAGGCGTGCGCGAAGCTTTGAAACGTCTGGGCAAGGATTCCGTCGAAGACGTGCTGGTCGCCATTGGCAAGGGAGATCTTCCCGTCGCCAACCTTGTCGAGGCGGTTTATCCCGGCGCGTCCGTTGAAAGCGACAGCGAAATCCGCGCCGCATCCCTGCAGGCGTTCCGCCCGCGCATGGCCATCGCCGGCTTGACGCCGGGCGCGCCGGTGAAAATGGCGCGCTGCTGCACGCCGCTGCCGGGCGAGCGTATTGTCGGCATTCGCCAGAATGACGGCTCGATCAAGGTCCACACCATCTATTGCGAAACCCTCGCCGAGGAAGATCCGCCGCAGGAGCGCTGGATCGATCTCAAATGGCGCGACCGCGAAGAAGCGGCGACCGCATTCACGCGCATCACGACGACGGTGATGAACGGCGTCGGCGTTCTTTCCGAAATTGCGGGAATTATCGCGCGCTATGGCGTATCGATCGCCAATATCCGTCTGCAGAACCGCTCGCGGGAATTCATCGACTTCATCATGGATGTGGAGGTGAAGGACGCGCGTCAGCTTACGCAAATGCTCGCCGGATTGCGCGCCAGCCCCCATGTCATCAACGCCGAACGCACAGGAGCCGGAGACCATGACGAACTTTGACGCGCTGAAAGAATTCGAGGAGGCCGGCGCGCTGATGAAAGGTCATTTCATCCTGTCGTCGGGCCTCCATTCGGACACCTATCTCAACAAGTCCATCGTCTCCATGTATCCGGACCGCGCCGAAAAGCTCTGCCGCGCGCTGGCGGAAAAGATCGCGGGCCAGTTGGAAGACATCGACTATGTGATTTCGCCGGCCATGGGCGCGATCATCTATGGTTATGAAACAGCAAGGCACCTGAAAGTCCCGTTCATGTTTCTGGAACGCGTTGACGGCGAGTTTCAGTTGCGCCGCGGCTTTTCCATCGAAAAGGGCGCGCGGGTCGTCGTCGTCGAGGACATCGTCTCCACAGGGCTTTCCGCGCGCGAGGCGATCACCGCGGTGAAAAAAGCCGGCGGTGAGGTTCTGGCGCTCGGCTGTCTCGTGGACCGGTCGGCAGGCAAGGCGGAGATCGGCGCGCCGGTCATTCCGCTCGCTGAAATCAAGGTCGAGGCGTGGGAGCCGGACAATCTTCCGCCGCATCTGAAAGGCACGCCGGCGGTGAAGCCCGGCAGCCGCGGGATCAGCCAATGACCGAAAAAAAACCGCTGCGCCTTGGCGTCAATATCGACCATGTAGCGACGATCCGGAATGCGCGCGGCGGCCCGCATCCCGATCCCGTGCGCGCCGCGCTGCTGGTGGAAGGGGCGGGGGCCGACGGCATCACGGCGCATTTGCGCGAAGACCGGCGCCACATTCGCGACGGCGACATGCGCCGCCTGAAAGAAGAGATCGGCCTGCCGCTTAATTTTGAAATGGCGTCGACGGCGGAGATGCTGAAGCTCTGCACCGAAGTGCAGCCGCACGCCTGCTGCATCGTGCCGGAAAACAGGAACGAGCGAACGACCGAAGGCGGGCTCGACGTCGCGGGGCAGCATAATTTCATCGCGCCCTTCGTTCGCGAGCTGACCGATGCGGGCATTCGCGTATCGCTGTTTGTCGATCCGGAGGCGGAACAGATTCACGCGGCGAAATCCGCCGGCGCGCCGGTGATCGAAATTCACACCGGCGCCTATTATGAGGCGACGCTGAAAACAGAGCCGGCGTTATACAAAGCCGAGCTTGAAAAGATTCGCGCCGCCGCAGAGCTCGCCGATTCCATCGGGCTTGAAGTCCATGCGGGTCATGGCCTGACTTTCCTCAATGTGCAGCCTGTCGCCGCAATCCCTCAGATCGTCGAATTGAATATTGGCCACTTCCTGGTAGGCGAGGCAGTCTTCATGGGATTGGCGGAATCTGTGAAGGAAATGAAACGCCTGATGACTGACGCGCGCACGGGCGGGCTTTACTGATGGTCCAGATCACCGGATCTCCGGTCTCGCCTTTCGTCAAGAAAGTCCTGGCGCTGCTCGTCATGAAAGGCGTCGATTTCGCCGTCGATCCGATCACGCCGTTTTATGGCGACGAACGATTTTCTAAGATGTCGCCTCTGCGGCGGGTGCCGGTCTTTATCGACGGCGACGTTGTGCTTACCGACTCTTCCGTCATCGCCCAGTATATTGAGGAACGCTGGCCGCAGCCTTCAGCGCTGCCAGGGACGCCGGAGGCGCGGGCGAAGGCACGGTGGTTCGAGGAATATTCCGACACCCGCATGGGCGAGGTTTTCATCTGGAAAGGCTTCGCCGCGAAGCTCGTGCGCCCGCGCGTCTTTAAAGAGCCGTTCGACGAAGCCGCCTATGACGACAACATCGCAAATGGCGTCGCGGAGGTGATGGACTATCTCGAAAGCGTCGCGCCGGAAGAAGGGTTCCTTGCCGGTCCCTTCGGTCTCGCCGACATTGCCATCGCTTCCATGTT